>NZ_JBWKOP010000001.1:0-658885 GCF_059416145.1 Rhodoferax sp. GW821-FHT09E07
AAATTGGCAA
The DNA here is from genome assembly GCF_059416145.1 of Rhodoferax sp. GW821-FHT09E07. Lineage (NCBI taxonomy): Bacteria > Pseudomonadati > Pseudomonadota > Betaproteobacteria > Burkholderiales > Comamonadaceae > Rhodoferax > Rhodoferax sp. GW821-FHT09E07. The sequence goes on from NZ_JBWKOP010000001.1 coordinate 11, forward strand.
TAATAAGGACTTGATATTGCAGAAAGGCCCCCTATGGATCGGTTATTGTCAATGCGGGTTTTCGAGAGGGGCGCCGCGTAGCGGGCTGACTATTTAGCGCGGAAATCGCGCCACTGTGCCCGTGTGAACCAGCCGCTGACGCCTGCCAGCACGGCAAAGAACAGCAACGTGCCCCAGGCGATGTTGGGGAAGTCCCAGGCAAAGCTCAGTACTGCCATGGTGCTGATGAAAAAGAGCAGGCCGGAGAGCAAAGCAAAGACCAGCGCCAAGGCGCGCTCTACGCCGGATTGCAGCTTTTTCACGGTTTGGTGGGTGTCTTGCCAGGCCTGTGCCGCGTCGTCCAGCGGGCTGGCGTCCTGTGCCGCCAATGCTTGCGCTACATCGGCCTGCTTGACGAGTGCCGCGAAGTCTCCGTGCGCAGGCCGTGCGGCGCGTCTGCGCCACCAGAACACGACAAACAGCAGGGCGATGGCCGCCACGATCAAGGCCGCGTAGAGCAACTGATCCTGCCAGGGGACCGAAGCCGCGTGCATCAAGTAATGGCCCATGCCTGTACTCCCTCCTTAGTCCTTCAGGTGCTGGATTCGTCCAGTGCGTTCTCGTCCAGATGCCGGGTATCGGCCCAGCCGACCAGCGTCAGGGCGTCGGGGGTCCACAGCAGGCGGTTGATGGCCGTATTGCCCAGCTCCCAGGTGCGGGGGGCATGCAATTCCTGGCGGGTGGCCAGGCGGTACAGCATGTCCATCACCCCCCCGTGGGCGACCAGCACAATGTGCTCGCCCATGTGCCGGGCGGCGATCTCATTCACCGTGCGCGACACCCGATCCAGCAACTGCAACGGCGTCTCTCCGCCGGGTGGGGCAAAGTGCGGATCGCGCTGTTTCCAGCGGCGGGATTCTTCGGGCCATTGTTCCGCAATGGCAGCCCAGGTCTGGCCTTCAAAGCGCCCAAAGCCACGTTCGCGCAGGCCTGGATGCAAATGCACCTCGCGGGCTTGCGGATGGGCCGCGCGGCTGGCGATTGCCTGGGCCGTGGCGTGTGCGCGGGACAGGTCACTGCTGTACACACGATCGATGGCCTCGTCGGCCAGAGCTAAGCCCACCCGCTCTGCCTGCCACAGGCCGCGGTCATTGAGGCCAATATCCAGCTGACCCTGGATGCGGGTGTCCACATTCCAGGCGGTTTCGCCGTGGCGCACGGCAATGATGCGGGTGGCTGCCATCAGCGTGCACCTTTGCCCGGTGCGGGAAGTTCCACCACCACTTTGTAAGTGCCGGCTTGTGGGTAGTTTTGGAGTGCGGCTTCCAGCATGGGGGGCAGCAGGTTCAAGGTGTCGCCCCAAGGGCCTTCAAACACGGCGGATGTCTCGTAGGCAGCCTGGCCACTGGCGCTGTCGCGCAGCAACAGGTGCACGCGGTGGCGTATCCAGGGCGGGTCTAGGTCCAGCACGGGGCGCTCGTACCACAGGCCATTGGTACCCAGTACGAGACCGTAGCGCGGCGGACGCGCATAGGGGTTGGGCATGCCTTCAGAGCCCACGCTTACCTGCACCACGTAACGTGGGGCGGTGTCGCTGCGGTGCAGCCCCACACGCTCCATCGCCTCGGCGGTCATCGCTTCGATGCGGTCCTGCACGCTGCTGGCCGCCTGCGATGGCAGACGCTCGAACCGGAAGCTGGCGCCGGTAACTGCAGGCGCAGTACCGACAAAGCTCTGCACATCGCTGTCGATCATGCGCGAGGTGGCGCAGCCGGCCAGCAGCAAGGCCATGCAGACGAGTGCAAAACGGAAGAGCGCGATGCGCAGTCGCATGTGTGTTCCTTCTACATACTGAGCACTTGCAAACCAGGCAACCCCGACAGCCCAGGTAAGGCAGGCGCCGGAAATTCCTCGGCATCAAATGCCTTGTCGCCATCCTCGTCAGCGACGCCGGTGGTCTGGATGTTCTTGAAGTCGTATTTGGTGTGGTCCATCAAATGCGAGGGCACCACGTTCTGCAGGGCGGTGAACATGGTCTCCGCGCGGCCGGGGTACTGCTTTTCCCAGTCGCGCAGCATGTTGCCGATCTGCACGCGCTGCAGATTAGTTTGGCTACCGCAGAGGGTGCAGGGAATGATGGGGAACTGTCGGTGTGCTGCCCAACGGATCAGGTCTTTTTCGGCTACGTAGGCCAGCGGGCGGATAACGATGAATTCACCGTTGTCGCTGGCCAGCTTGGGCGGCATGCCCTTGAGCTTGCCGCCGAAGAACATGTTCAGGAAGAAGGTCTGCAACATGTCATCGCGGTGGTGACCCAGTGCCAGTTTGTTGCAGCCGAGCTTGCGTGCCACGTTGTACAAAATGCCGCGGCGCAGGCGACTGCACAGGCTGCACATGGTCTTGCCTTCGGGGATGTTTTTCTTGACGATGGAGTAGGTGTCCTGCGTCTCGATGTGGAACTCCACGCCCAGCTTGGCCAGGTATTCAGGCAGGATATGGTCGGGAAATCCAGGCTGTTTTTGGTCCAGGTTGACGGCCACGATCTTGAAGTCGATGGGCGCACGCTGCTGCATCTTCAGCAGGATGTCGAGCATGCCGTAGCTGTCCTTGCCGCCGGACATGCAGACCATCACGCGGTCGCCTTCCTCGATCATGTTGAAGTCCATGATGGCCTGGCCCACCTGGCGGCACAGGCGTTTCTCGAGTTTGTGCGTTTCGCGCTCGATCTTCAGTTCTTTTTGGCGGCTCCCTGTCTCGGCAGCTTCTGCCTTGTCCATGGTTTCGTCTTCAACCCACACTGCACTCATATCGTTCTCCATTGCGCCGTTTGCGCTCACCACTGGCCAGTTTCCATGCGGATGGCCACTTCACAATCTTCAAAAATTTCCAGTTTGGCTATTTTTACGCGCACGCCCAGTACACCTGGTAGCTGCATCAGGCGGTTTGCCAGTTTGCCAATCAGCGTTTCCAGCAGGTTCACGTGCTCAGCCGTGCACTCGGCAATGATGATTTGGCGCACCTTGCGGTAGTCCAGCACATGGTTGATGTCATCGTCATGCGGCAGCAAGGGTTGGGTACCCAGGCTCAGTTCGGCGTCTACTTGGATGGGCTGAGGTGCGGTTTTTTCCGATTCCAGAATGCCCAGGTTGGCGTCAAAGCGCAGGCCCGTGAGGGTCAGGGTTTGGTGACCGGTACTGGCCTTCATGCGTTCATGCCTTTCATGCGGAATACTTCGACGCCCACGCCCGCACAGTCGGGGTATACGTCCGGTTTTTGGGTAGAGAGGCGCACGGCGCGCACCTGCGGGTGGGCGAGCAACTGGGTTGTCAGTTCATCGCACAAGGTTTCCTGCAGCTCTATGTGTCCTTGGCCCACGCGTGCGGCAATGACTTCGCGCACAAAGTCGTAGTCCACTACTTCATCCAGCTTGTCCGCCTTGGGCGTGCTGCTGGCAAAAGGCACAAACAATTCCACGTTGAACACCAGGCGTTGGGTCACGCCTTTTTCAAAATCATGCGCGCCAATCTGCACCGGCGCCACGTGGTCGCGCAGAAACAGGCGGCGGCACTCCAAGGCCAGGGTGTCGAAAATACCCGTGCTCATGCGGACTGTCCTTTGCCGTCCTGCACTACGAACATCACGTCGCGGGCCAGCGGCACCAGATGCTGGCCGTTGTCCACCGCAATGGTCACGCCATTGATGGCAGGGTTCTGCGCCAGGAACACGCAGGTGCTAGCCACCTGTTTGGGATCCAGCGGTGTGCGCAACAGGTTGACGCGGGAGGCCTGGTCAAAGTTGTCCTCGGTTTGCGGGCCGCTCAAGAACATCAGTCCCGGCGCCACGCCGCACACGCGGATGGCAGGCGCCAACGCCTGCGCTTGCAAGGCCACGGCGCGCTCCAGCGCCAGCTTGGTGACGGTGTACGAAAAATAGTCCGGGTTCAGGTTGAATACCTTTTGGTCCAGCACATGGATGATGCTGCGCGCGCCGGAGGGCTCGTCGCTCGCGGTTTGGGCCATCAGGCTGGACAGCGACAGGGGTGCCAGCAGATTCACTTCGATTTGTTGACGCGCACCGTCCACATCCATGGCCTGGCCGCTGTCGGGCTCAAAGCTGGACGCATTGTTCACCAGGCAGTGCAGCGGGCCGGACTTTGCAGCGATCTGCTCCACCATCGCGCGGCGGCTGTCTTCTTGGGCGAGGTCCGCATGGATCGCGTGCGCCTCGTGGCCCTGGGTGCGCAGATTGGCGCACAAGGCCTCTGCGGCCTCGGCGCTGCGTTGGTAGTGGCACCACACTTCCCAGCCGGCCTGGGCAAACTGGGCGCAGAGCAGCGCGCCCAGGCGATGGGCGCCGCCAGTGATGAGTACGCGTTTAAGCACCAAATAGTCCTTGAGCGGGGTGGGATGCGGGGGCAAGATAATCCTTGGCTTTACCAAACACGAGACCGTTGTTCATGTTCACTGCCGAAAGCATTCCGGCCAGCCTGACCCGAATTATCGCGGATGCCATTGAAAAAGCCGGCGGTTGGCAGGGTTTTGACGCGTTTATGGGCCAGGCCCTCTATACGCCGGGGCTGGGCTACTACGCAAACGGGTTGTCCAAATTTGGCCAGATGCCGCAGGGCCTGCGAGGCACCGAGGGCGTAACCGGGGCGGGCAGCGACTTTGTGACCGCACCTGAAATGACGCCTCTGTTTGGCCAGGCGCTGGCTCGCCAGGTAGCGCAGGTGCTGGAGGCCACGGGTACTGACGAGGTGTGGGAGTTTGGCGCTGGCACCGGCGCGCTGGCGCTGCAACTGCTGGGCGCACTGGGTGACAAGGCGCAGCGTTACACCATTGTGGATTTGTCCGATTCGCTCAAGGAGCGGCAACGCGTCGCTCTGGCGGCCTATGGAGACAAGGTGGTGTGGGCCACCGAGTTGCCACCTTCCATGCGCGGCGTGGTGGTGGGCAATGAGGTGCTGGACGCCATGCCGGTACAACTGCTGGTGCGCAAAGGCGGCACCTGGCATGAGCGCGGCGTGGTCGTGGAGCAGGGGAGTTTGCAATGGAGCGACCGCCCCACCGCATTGCGACCACCGGTGGAGATCGACGGCGAACATGATTACCTGACTGAGATACACCCACAAGGCGAAGCCTTTGTTCGGACCCTGGCGGACCGTCTGGAGCTTGGGGTCGCGTTGTTACTGGACTATGGTTTTCCTGAGAGTGAGTACTACCATGTGCAGCGCCACATGGGCACCGTGATGTGCCACAGGGCGCATCAGGCCGACAGCGAGCCGCTGTTGGAGGTGGGCCTCAAAGACATCACCGCGCATGTGAACTTCACCGGTATAGCGGTGGCCGCACAGGATGCAGGTCTGGACGTGTTGGGCTATACCAGCCAGGCCCATTTTCTGATCAACTGTGGTTTGGTCGAGTCCATGCAGGAAGCGGCCCTGCCAGACCGCGTGGCGGCGCAGAAGCTGATCGTGGAGCACGAGATGGGCGAGTTTTTCAAGGTCATCGCCCTGGGCCGCGGTGTGGATCTACCGCTACTGGGCTTTTCCCGGGGCGATAAAACGCACCGCCTGTGAGGAAGGGGCGGCCTTCGGTAACGGGTCTGTAACAGGTGAGGGGGCTTGCAAGGTAGTATCAGCCGCCCGCTGTAATGAATGGTTAACACTGTGATCGGCGGCCGCACGACGACCCGCCTTCGGCCTTGGTCACCCCTGATTTTTTTGAGCGAGACAGCCATGCAAACAAGCACTTCAGAACTCTTTGTGAAACTGCCTGCGGGCGCGGCCCCAGTGGCCTGCGTGGATATTGGGGGCACCAAGGTTGCCGTCAATGTGGCCGACACCAACGGTGTGAGGGGCAAGGTGTCCGAGCCGACCTGCAAAGAAGGCAATAACGACGCGCTGGCGGTGCAAATCATCCGCATGATTGGCGAGAGCTGTGCGCTGGCCGGTGTTCCCGTAGCAGACATTTCTGCCGTGGGTGTGGCTACTTGCGGCCCCTTCGTGATCAACCAAGGCATGGTCGAGCTGGCAGGCCCCAACATTTGCGGTGGGCTGGCCGGCAAGGCACGGGGCCTGCCCAATGACTGGAATACGGCCCTGCTGGAGGCGCCGCTAAACGCCGCTTTTCCCAATGTGCGCGTGGAGAACGACGGTGTTGGTGCCTTGGAGGCCGAACGCCGCTGGGGCGCGCTGCAGGGGCTGGATCACTGTGCCTACGTGACCTGGAGCACCGGCATCGGCATGGGCCTGTGTGTGGACGGACACATCCTGCGCGGCAAGAACGGCAATGCCGGCCATGCTGGCCACACCTTTGTCATCAGCAATGACGACGCCCTGTGCGGCTGTGGACTTGTGGGAGACGTGGAGGGGCTGGTGGCGGGTAACGCCATCCCGCGCCGTTTCGGTCATGACGGTTTCACCGATGCTGCTACGCTTTTTGTAGCTGCTCGCGCAGGCGATGCGAGGGCTGTGGCCATTGTGGACGGTTTGTGCGAGGTGATGGGGCGGACCCTGTTCAACATGGTTGCCACGCTGGACCTGCAGCGCATCAGCGTGGGCGGCAGTGTGTTCTGGCATAACCGCGACTACCTGCTGCCCAAGCTGCAAAACTACCTCAAGGGCAAGCTGCCCGCCCTGACCAACAACGTCGAAATCGTGCCCGCCGGTTTGGGCGAGAAGGTGGGGGACTACGCGGCCCTGGCTCTGGTGGTGGGCTAAGCGGCAGTTGAGCGACTACATCTAGCGCCTTGATTTGAGGCGCCCTAGGGAAACTCCTAGTAGTTGAACGTTAAGAATTAATTAAAAATTAATTAATTCGAACTGGCATGGTGCTGGTTCGAATGCAACGTTGCTTCTGGCCCTCTCTAAGACAACGGGCTGCGAAGACAAAACTTTTTTGGAGACAAGATGTTGAAGCTTTCTAAACTCGCCACCGCAGTGGCACTCGTGGTTGCTGGTTCGGCCGCTGTGGCTGGTGAAGTGGAAGTCCTGCACTACTGGACATCCGGCGGCGAAGCCAAGTCGGTTGCTGAACTGAAGAAGATCATGCAAGCCAAGGGCCACGTCTGGAAAGACTTTGCAGTGGCTGGCGGCGGCGGCGACAACGCAGCCACCGTGCTGAAGAGCCGTGTTGTGAGCGGCAATCCCCCCGCAGCTGCCCAGATCAAGGGCCCTGGCATTCAGGAATGGGCAACCGAAGGCGTGTTGGCCAACCTGGACGCAACTGCCAAAGCCGAAAACTGGGACGCTCTGCTGCCCAAGGTTGTTGCCGACGTGATGAAGTACAAGGGCAACTACGTCGCTGCTCCCGTGAACGTGCACCGCGTGAACTGGATGTGGGCCAACAAGGCTGTGCTGGACAAAGCCGGCGTGAAGTCCACTCCCAAGACTTGGGACGAATTTTTCAAGGCTGCTGACGCTGTCAAGAAGGCTGGCCTGATCCCCGTGGCACACGGTGGCCAAAACTGGCAAGACTTCACCACCTTTGAATCGGTGGTGTTGGGTGTGGGCGGTGCCAAGTTCTACACGGACGCTCTGGTGCACCTGGATCAGAAGGCGCTGACCAGCGACACCATGAAGAAGTCTCTGGAAACCTTCCGCAAGGTCAAGAGCTACACCGACGCAGCCGCTCCCGGCCGCGACTGGAACCTGGCAACTGCCATGGTTATCAAGGGCGACGCAGCATTCCAGTTCATGGGTGATTGGGCCAAGGGCGAATTCACTGCTGCTGGCAAGGTTCCCGGCAAGGACTACATCTGCGCTGCTGCTCCTGGCACCGACAAGGCTTACACCTTCAACGTGGACTCGTTTGCCATGTTCAAGCTGAAGGACGCTGGCGCCCAAAAGGCCCAGGCTGACCTGGCTGCTTCCATCATGGGCACCGAGTTCCAGGAAGTTTTCAACTTGAACAAGGGATCCATCCCTGTGCGTTTGGGCATGAAGATGGACAAGTTTGACGATTGCGCCAAGGCTTCTGCCAAGGACTTCGTCGACACCGCCAAGACCGGTGGTCTGGTTCCTTCCGTTGCCCACGGCATGGCCATCAAGCCAGCTGCTGAAGGCGCGATCAAGGATGCCGTGTCCCAGTTCTGGAACGACGACAAGATCTCGGTGGCTGACGGCATTGCCAACATCGCCAAGGCTGCTCAGACCAAGTAAGTCTTACTGACGCGCAAGCGTCAGCGGTCTCAAAGAGCCCCATCCCCGGCCGGGGGTGGGGCTGTTTTAAATTCCGGTTCCTGAAGGTTCCTCATCATGTCTATCCATTCCTCTTTGCGTTGCCTGATGGCCGGGTTGGCCATGTGTGCTGGTGCGAGCCTGTGGGCTGGCGAGGTGGAGGTGCTCCACTACTGGACGTCTGGCGGCGAGGCCAAATCGGTGGCCGAACTCAAAGGCATGATGGCTGACCGTGGCCATACCTGGAAGGACTTCACGGTGACCGGTGGTGGCGGACAAAACGCCATGGCTGTGCTCAAGCAGCGCGTGCTGGCGGGCAATGCCCCCGCGGCGGCCAACATCAAGGGCCCCGCCATTCAGGAGTGGGCCGAGCTCAATGTGCTGACCAACCTGGACGCCATGGCCTCCTTTGAGAAGTGGGACGAGGTGCTGCCCAAGGTGGTGGCAGACCAGATGAAGTACAAAGGCCGCTACGTGGCCGTGCCGGTGAACGTGCACCGGGTGAACTGGTTGTGGGCCAACTCAGCCGTGCTGAAAAAAGCCGGCGTGGCGTCTCTGCCCAAAACCTATGACGAATTCTTTGCCGCTGCCGACAAGATCAAGGCGGCCGGCTTTATCCCCGTGGCCCATGGTGGGCAGGATTGGCAGGACTTCACGGTGTTCGAGTCCGTGGTGCTGGGCGTGGGCGGCGCAGCCTTCTACGACAAAGCACTGGTCAAACTGGACCGTGCAGCCTTGGCCAGCGATGAGATGCGCAAGTCTCTCGAAGTGTTCCGCCGCATCAAGAGCTACACCGACGACAAATCGCCGGGCCGCGACTGGAATGTGACTACCGAACTGGTCATCAACGGCAAGGCGGGCTTCCAATTCATGGGCGACTGGGCCAAGGGCGAGTTCCTGGCCGCAGGCCAAGTCCCAGGCAAGGACTTCACTTGCTCTGCAGCCCCCGGCACTGACAAGGCCTACACCTTCAACGTGGACTCCTTTGCCATGTTCCAGCTCAAGAGCTGGGAAGCACAAAAGGCCCAGGGGTATCTGGCCTACCTGCTCATGGGCGAGAAATTCCAGGAGAAATTCAACCTGCGCAAGGGCTCTATCCCCGTGCGGTTGGGCATGTCCATGGACAAATTTGACGAATGCGCCAAGACTTCGAGCAAAGACTTTGTAGCCACCTCGAATGCCGGAACCCTGGTTCCCTCGGTGGCACACGGTATGGCGCTTTCGTCTGCCAACCAAGCGGCTATGCGCACGGTGGTGACGGATTTCTGGAACAACGACAAAGCCACGGTCAATGACACCGTGGGCAAACTGGTAGCGCTGAACTCTCCCAAGCAGAAATAGAACGTATGAAAACTTTTGAAAATGTACTCCCCAAGCTGGTGATCGCACCGGGCTTCGTGCTCGGCTTTGCGTTCATCTACGGCTTCATGATCTGGAACGGCGTACTGTCGGTCACCGGCTCACGCATGCTGCCCAATTACGAAGAATTTGTGGGGCTTGAGCAATACGCGCGCCTGTGGGAGATGGACCGCTGGCTCATTGCGCTGAAGAATCTGGGCATATTCAGTGTGCTGTACGTGGGTGGCTCCATGGTGCTGGGTATGGGCCTGGCGATTTTTCTGGACCAGAAAATCCGCTTTGAAGGCGTGCTGCGCACGGTGTATCTGTACCCCATGGCGCTGTCGTTCATCGTGACGGGCACCGCCTGGAAATGGATCTTGAATCCCAGCCTGGGCCTGGAAAAGCTCATGCACGACCTAGGCTGGAGCAGCTTTCACTTTGACTGGCTGGTGCAATCTGAAACCGCCATCTACTGCGTGGTGATCGCCGGTATCTGGCAGTCCGCCGGCTTTGCCATGGCCTTGTCGCTGGCCGGCCTGCGCGGCATTGATGACAGCATCATCAAGGCCGCCCAGATCGATGGGGCCTCGCTGCCCCGCATTTATTGGCGCATCATTTTGCCCATCCTGCGCCCCGTGGTGTTCTCCACTGTGCTGGTGCTGTCGCACCTGTCCATCAAGAGTTTTGACCTGGTGATGGCACTGACCTCTGGCGGCCCTGGCTTCGCGTCTGATGTGCCCGCCACCTTCATGTACACCATGAGCTTCACCCGCGGCCAGATCGGCCTGGGCGCAGCCAGCGCCACCATGATGTTGGCCACCGTGGCCGCCATTGTGGTGCCCTACCTCTACAGCGAATTGCGCTCCAAACCCCACGACCGCTAATTCACGATCGCAAATTTATGTTGTCCAAAAATCTCCCCCGCATCCTGATCTACGGCGTTCTGCTGATCGCCGCTTTCTTCTTCCTCGCGCCGCTCTACGTGATGCTGGCCACCTCGTTCAAGGACGCCGAGCAAATCCGCTCCGGCAACCTGTTGAGCCTGCCCAACAGCCTGAACTTCGAGTCCTGGAAACTGGCCTGGTCCACCGCCTGTACCGGTGTGGACTGCCGCGGCCTGCAGCCGTACTTTGTGAACTCCATCATCATGGCCGTTCCCGCCGTGCTGATCTCCACTGCCTGGGGCGCCATCAATGGCTACGTGCTGTCGATGTGGAAGTTCAAGGGCAGCGAGGTGCTGTTCGGCTTCATGCTGTTTGGTGTATTCATGCCCTTCCAGGTTGTGCTCTTGCCCATGAGCCAGGTGCTGGGTTTCCTGGGCTTGTCCAGCTCCCTGGGTGGCCTGATCCTGGTGCATTGCATTGCAGGTTTGGCTGGTACCACACTGTTTTTCCGCAACTACTACACGGCCATCCCGCGTGAGCTGGTCAACGCCGCGCGCATTGACGGTGCCGGCTTCTGGCGCATCTTTTTCCGCATCGTGGTGCCCATGTCCACGCCCATCCTGATGGTGACGCTGATCTGGCAGTTCACCAACATCTGGAACGACTTCCTGTTCGGTGTGGCCTTCAGCGGCGCGGACAGCAAACCCATCACCGTTGGCCTGAACAACATGGCCAACACCTCAAGCAGCGTCAAGAGCTACAACGTCGACATGGCTGCGGCCGTGATTGCCGGTCTCCCCACCATGCTGGTCTACGTACTCGCAGGTCAATATTTTGTGAAAGGTCTCACCGCCGGCGCGGTGAAAGGATAAAAAATGGCAGCTTCTCTCCAAATCGCAGGCATCCGCAAAGTTTTCGGCAAAGGTGAAAAAGCCGTCGAAGTTCTCAAGAAAATCGAAATTGACGTTGCTCCCGGCGAGTTCCTGATCTTGGTTGGCCCTTCGGGTTGCGGCAAGTCCACGCTACTCAACATCATTGCGGGCCTGGAAGAACCCTCCGAAGGTGAACTGCGCATTGCCGGCAAGAACGTGGTGGGCGTGGCCCCCGCACAGCGCGACATTGCCATGGTGTTCCAGAGCTACGCGCTGTACCCCACCATGAGCGTGGCCGACAACATCGGCTTCGCGCTGGAAATGCGCAAGGTACCACTCGAAGAGCGCAAGAAGCGCATCGCCGAAGTGGCCGCCATGCTGCAAATCGAACACTTGCTGGACCGCCGCCCCGCGCAGCTGTCAGGCGGTCAGCGTCAGCGTGTGGCCATGGGCCGCGCCCTGGCACGCGACCCCCAACTCTTCTTGTTTGACGAACCGCTCTCCAACCTGGACGCCAAGCTGCGCGTTGAAATGCGCGCCGAAATCAAGCGCCTGCACCAAGTGAGCGGTATTACCAGCGTGTACGTGACGCACGACCAGATCGAAGCCATGACGCTGGGCAGCCGCATCGCGGTCATGAAGGACGGCATCCTGCAGCAAATCGGCACGCCCGACGATATCTATAGCCGCCCGGCCAACACCTATGTGGCCAGCTTCATCGGCTCCCCCACCATGAACCTGATCAAGGGCCATGTGGAAGTGCCTGGTGCGCAAGGCCGCTTTGTCTTCAACGGAAGCGCTTTGCAACTGGCCACTCCCGCTGTGGGTGATGCCACACTGGGCGTACGCCCCGAGCACGTGCACCTGGTGTCCGACGCCTCCTGGCGCGGCGAGGTCATGGTGGTGGAACCCACAGGTGCCGACACCTATGTGGTGGTGAAGACGGCCGCTGGCGATGTGACCGTGCGTACCGCCCCCAAGAGCCAGTGGAAAGCCGGGGACCAGGTAGGCCTGGAAGTTAGCGCCGCCAACGTCAACTGGTTTGGCACTACGACAGGTGTGCGTCTGGACGCGTAATTCAGAAGCCGAAAAACCAAAGCGCCGGGTTGTCCCTCACTGGGAGCCCGGCGCTTTTTATTTCTTCAAAAGACTGAACTCAGACAGTATTCATGTTGAACGCACACCGTGAGATGGTCCAGGGCGAGAATCTGGTTTTGCGGTTGGTGTTGCTATGTATTTAATAGCTAACTATTAATATTTCACGGGGGCTGTAGGCTTATTTAATAAAAAACCCCAGTGGGCGCGAGCCCCTGGGGTCTTTATTGCGTCTGGCGCTGATCAGATATAGCTATTCAGCAGGTTCTCCAAATGCTCCTGCCGTCCCGACACGGGCATCGTGTCGGTGTTGTGGCCCACCACGTGAGCAGCTACGGCGTCCAGGCTCATCTTGCCGTCCAGCACGCTTTGGCCAAACGGGGTTTTCCAGCCTGCATAGCGGTCGTCCACCAGCTTGGACAGCTTGCCTTCGGTGATCATCTTTTCTGCGATCAGCAGTGCGCGGGCGGTCACGTCCATGCCGCCAATGTGGCCGTAGAACATGTCTTCGGGGTCGATGGACTGGCGGCGCACCTTGGCATCAAAGTTCACGCCGCCGTTGACGAAGCCGCCACCTTGCATGATGGTGTACATGGCCAGCGCTGTCTCGGGGATGCTGTTGGGGAACTGGTCGGTGTCCCAAGCGCATTGCATGTCGCCGCGGTTCATGTCGATGGAGCCAAAGATACCCAGGTCCACCGCGGTGGCGATTTCGTGCTCGAAACTGTGGCCGGCTAGCGTGGCGTGGTTGGCTTCGATGTTGACCTTGATCTCTTTTTCCAGGCCGTAGCGGCACAGGAAACCGTACACCGTGGCGCTGTCAAAGTCGTACTGGTGCTTGGAGGGTTCGCGAGGCTTGGGTTCGAGCAAGATGGTGCCCTTGAAGCCAATCTTGTGCTTGTACTCCACCACCATGTTGAGGAAGCGACCCATCTGGTCCAGTTCGTGGCCGATGCGGGTGTTCAGCAAGGTCTCATAGCCCTCGCGGCCGCCCCACAGCACGTAGTTGGCGCCGCCCAGTTTCAGGGTGGCGTCCATGGCTTCTTTCACTTGCAGCGCACCCAGGGCAAAAATTTCGGGATTGGGGTTGGTGGCCGCGCCCGACATGAAGCGGCGATGGCTGAACAGGTTGGCCGTGCCCCACAGCAGTTTCATGCCGGTTTGGGCTTGCTTGTTGCCCAGCACCTCGACCATCTCGCGAAAGTTGTTCACGCTCTCGCGTGGGGTGGCGCCTTCGGGGGCGATGTCGCGGTCGTGGAAGCAGTAGTAGGGCGCGCCCAGCTTGCTGAAAAATTCGAACGCTACATCGGCCTTGGCCTTGGCCGCTGCCATGGGGTCAGCCATGTGCTGCCAGGGGCGCTGGAAGGTGTCGCCACCAAACGGGTCCAGGCCATTCCAGCAGAAGCTGTGCCAGTAGCAAACCGCAAAGCGCAGTTGTTCTTCCATGCGCTTGCCCAGCACGATGCGGTCTTTGTCATACCACTTGAACGACAGCGGGTTGCTGGAGTTGGGGCCTTCATAGGCGATGGGGGAGACGTTGGAGAAATAAGTGCTCATGGAGGCGTCCTTGTTTAGTTGTGTGATCGAATTAAATAGAGGGTCGTGGTCCCGTGGGACCTGGTATTTCAAGTGGGGCGGTACAGGCTGCGGAAGTGCGCGTAGCGCGCAGCCAGCAGGTCTTGTTCTGCGGCGTTGGGGTGGTAGCTGGCTTCCACCTCAGGGCTCAGACACACGGGGGCTTGCGCAGCACCGGTGGCCAGCCAACCCAGGCGTGCGGCACCCAGGGCGCCGCCCACGGCGGAGCTGCCATGGGTGACGACTTCGGCATCCAACGCACTGGCCAGTTGTTGCGCCCAGAAGGCACTGCGTGCGCCGCCGCCTACCAGGGACAAGCGTTTCACGCTGCTGCCAGCGGCATTCAGCGCGGCCAGGCCGTCCTTGAGGCCAAAGGTCACGCCTTCGATCACGGCGTAGCCCAAGCGGGCGGCGTCAGTGTCAAAGCTCAGTTGGTGAAAGCTGCCGCGCACATGGGCGTCGTTGTGCGGCGTGCGTTCGCCACCCAGGTAGGGCAAAAACAGGGGAGCGGCTGCGCGGTCGGCTAGCGACAACTCAGCAGCTTTGCCAGCGACCACGCCAGCATTGGGCGCACCCAGCAGGTCGGTCACCCATTGGAGTGAACTTGCGGCCGAGAGCATTACGCTCATTTGGTGCCAGCGACCAGGGACGGCGTGGCAAAACGCATGTGTGGCACTGGCAGCGTTGGGCTGGTAGCTGGGCGTGACAACAAACAGCACGCCGCTGGTGCCTAGCGACAAAAAGCCTTGGCCCGCATCCACCGCGCCCATGCCCACGGCGCTGGCCGCGTTGTCTCCGGCGCCACCGGCCACCACGATGCCTGCGGGCAGGCCCAGGGCCTGGGCCACATCGGCTTTCAGGTAGCCGCCGGGTTCGCTGCCCTCCACCAGGCGCGGCATGTGGGCCTGCGTCAGGCCGGTCAGGCCCAGCAATGCGTCCGACCAGGTGCGTCTTTGCACATCCAGCCACAGTGTGCCGCTGGCGTCCGACATGTCGCTCACGTACTCGCCGGTCAGCTTCAGGCGCACATAGTCCTTGGGCAGCAGCACCTTGGCCACTTGCTGGAAGATGGTGGGCTCATGCTTGGCCACCCAGCGTAGCTTGGGTGCGGTAAATCCTGGCATAGCCAAGCTGCCGGCCAGGTCGGTCAGCGTGGGCAGCTCGGCCATCATCTCGTTGCACTCGATGGCGCAGCGCGTGTCGTTCCACAAAATGGCGGGGCGCAGCACCTGGTCCTGCGCGTCCAGCAGCACGGCGCCGTGCATCTGGCCTGACAGGCCAATGGCCTGAGCAGCCGCATATTCCTTGGGGTAGGCCGTACGCAGCTGGGCCAGGGCTGACTGGGTGGCAGCCCACCAGTCGTGCGGGTTCTGTTCGCTGTGGCCCGGGTGCGGGCGCTGCACGGTGAGGGCCGTGCCGGCCGAGCCGACCACGGTGTGGTCGGTGGCCAGAAGCAGCACCTTCACTTCGGAGGTGCCAATGTCAATGCCGATAAACATGGTTATGCAGTTTCAGTGGTGGTAACGGAGGTCGTTTCAGTTGCGTCGCCGGTTGGGGGCGTCGGCACGGGCGCGCGGGTGTGCATGGGGCGCAGGTCGTGGTGCAACACCAGCGCCGCAGCTCCCACGGCGGAGGCCAGCAGGCCAAAGCGCGCGGTGCGCACGGTGGGCGCTGCCATGCCGGCGCTGTCGGCATAGGTTTGCAGCGTGGCCTTCGCCACTTCCACAATGCCGGGATACTGCTCGCACGAGGGGCCGCCCACCACCAGCAAGCTGGGGTTGAAGGTGGTCCACAGGTTTTGCAGTACCACCCCCAGGTAGTGGCCGCCTTGGGTGGGTTGCTTCAGTTTGCCCAGTGTGCGGGCGCCAAAAAAAGTCTCGGCACAGCCCTTGCGGCCGCAGGAACACAGCGGCCCGTCGATTTGCAGAATGCTGTGGCCGATTTCGCCGGCCATGCCCTGGATGCCGGTGAACAGGCGGTCATTGAGCACAATGCCCGCACCCACACCGACGCCGCAGGTCACAAAAATGAGGGAGTCCTTGGCGTCGCCTTCGGAAAACTCGTATTCGCTGAGTGCCGCAGTGTCAGCTTCGTTCTGCACATGCACGGGCACCGGGGGTACGCCAGCCTGGGCCAGAGCCTGGGTGATCAGGGGCACGAAGTCCACATTGCGCCAGCCCAGGTTGGGTGCAAAGCGCAGCATGCCGGTGGCTTCGTCAAATGCACCGGGCAGGCCCACGCCCACACCCGAGAGCTGCACGCCGCGCCGCTTCAGTTGCGTGCGCGTGCGCGCCACCAGACGCGCCGCCTGCCGGCATACGTCTTCTACCTGGGTGCCGGTAAGCGGCTCCTCTAACGCGCAGAGCACCTGGCCGGTGAGCGAGACACCCACCACACGCAGGGCCTCCACCGCCACTTCCACGCCGATCATGCCGCGGGTGCGGCCGTCGATCTGCAGCGGGGTGGACGGGCGGCCCAGGCCCTGGGCCGTGGTCACGTCGTTCTCGGTCAGCCAGCCTTCGTCAATGAGTTCCCGCACCAGCAGGCTGACCGTGGACTTGGTCAGTCCACTCTCGTTGGCCAGTTGGGCGCGGGAGAGCCCGCTCTGGCTGCGCAATAGCCGCAGCAGGACGCTGCGGTTGATGCGTTTGACAAGTTGTTGGTCGCCGGTGGTTTTCATGGTGGGGAGGGGCGCAGGGCTTACAGGTTGTGAGTCTGCGCTTTGCCTTCTGGTTGTTTGCCAGCGATGATCATGCCAAGAACTTCGTCCTCATTCACGTCACTGGTGCGATAACTTCCCACCAATTTGCCGTTTTTCATCACCGCCAGCCTGTCGCTGAGGCCAAAAACGTCGGGCATGTCATGGGTGATGAGGAAAATCCCCACGCCTTCGGCTTTGAGCTGGCGCACCAGGTTGCCTACCATCGCGGTCTCTTCCGGGCCCAATGCGGCGGTCGGCTCGTCCATGATGAGGATCTTGGCGTTGAAGTAGATAGCGCGCGAAATCGCCACTACCTGACGTTGCCCACCCGAGAGGCGACGCACCGGTGTACGCACGTTTTTGAAGTTCTTGTTGAGGCGATGGAATACCTTGCGGGCGTCGGCGTCCATGCGGTGGTCATCCAGCGTGTTCCAGCGGGTCAGCAGTTCGCGCCCGAGAAACAGGTTGGCCACAGCGTCCAGGTTGTCGGCCAGCGCCAGCGTCTGGTAAATCGATTCGATGCCGCAGCGTTGGGCATCCACAGGTGTGCGGATGTTTGCTTTCTCGCCATTGATGAGCACCTCCCCGCTGTCGATGGGGTAGGCCCCGGCCAGCATCTTCATGAGCGTGGACTTGCCCGCACCGTTGTGGCCCAGCAGGGCCACCACCTCGCCGGGGTACAGGTTGACGCTCACGTCGTCCACGGCGTGCACACCGCCAAAGGACTTGCCGATGTTGCGCATCTCGACCAGCGCGGGCTTTGCATTCACGGCGCTCATACGGTGTCTCCTGTCAGGCGGCGGTAAATCACATCAAACACCACCGCAGCAATCAGCACCTGGCCGATGATCACGTAGCGCACCCCAATGGACACGTCGAGCAGCAGCATGCCGCTGTCGATGCTTTGCATGATGAGAGCCCCCAGGACGGAGCCGAGGATCGAACCGCTGCCACCGGCCAGTGCGGTGCCGCCGATCACGGCAGCGGCAATCACGTACAACTCCATGCTGGTACCCAGCGAGTTGGTGCCGGCGTTCAGGCGGGCAATAGACACCATGGCGGCGATGGTAATCAGTACGCCCATCAGCGCAAACAGCATCAGCGTCACGCGGCGCACGGGAATACCCACCAGAGCGGCAGCCTCTGGGTTGCCGCCCATGGCAAACACATAGCGGCCAAAGCGTGTGCGGTGCACGATGAAGGACAGCACGAGGGCCACAGCGCCCCAGATGAGTACGGGAATTGGAACGCCTTGCGGAACGTCCTTGCTGGGCAGCTGGTAGGCATTCATAGAGGCCACAAAGGCCAGCACGATGACCACGGGCACCAGCACGATGGCTGCGTCCAGCCACAGCGGGTTGTTGGGTACGTCGTAGGAAGCCTTGGCGCGGCGTTTGGCCCACATCTGTGCCATCAAGGCCAGCACGATCACACCGGCCAGCAGCCAACTTGCGCTCACGCCTATGGCGCCGTCAAAACCGCCACCCAGGCGTTGGAAAAAGGCGTCGTTGACGGGCTGTGTTTTGCCATCGGCAACCAGGAAAGCCGCGCCGCGGAAGGACATCAGGCCGCCCAGCGTAACGACGAAGGAGGGCACGCCCAGCTTGGCGGTCAGCGCACCTTGGTACAGCGACACGGCGATGGCCACAGCCAGACCGACCAGCGAGGCCGATACCCAGTGCCAGCCCCCCGTGTACATCAGGGTGGCAATCAGCACACCCACAAAACCCATGACGGAGCCCACTGAAAGGTCGATATGGCGAGCCACGATGATGAGCACCACCACGGTCGCCACAATGCCGACCACGGCAGTTTGCTGGGCGATGTTGTAGAGGTTTTCGGGGGACAGAAACAGTCCGCCGGACAGGATGTTGAACACGATGGCAATGGCTGCCAGTACCGTGCCCATCATCACCAGGCGCCAGTCAATGGCCGCCTGTTTGAGCGAATTCAAAACGGGATTCACATGCGTTCTCCGCAGGACATAAAAAAACCGCGGGCCGACCCCAGCCCGCGGTTCAAGGGCTACAACTGACTCAGACCGAAGTGTGAATTACTTGCAAGCTGCAGGTCCCTTGGCAGCATCCACACCCTTGCACAGGTCTTCCTTCTTGATCCAACCAGCCTTGACCACCAGGTCCAGGTTGGCAGCGGTTACAGGGATAGGCTTCAGGAATTGGGCTTCCAGAGGAACCTTCTTGGCACCGCCGCTCCAGGTGGTAGCGCCAGCCACTTTCTTGCCATTAGCCAGTGCCACGGCAGCAGCAGCAGCATCACGGCCCAGGTCACGGGCGTCTTTCCATACCGACACGGTTTGGCTGCCCAGGGCCACGCGGTTCAGCGCAGCGTGGTCACCATCCTGGCCGGACACGGGGATACCCTTGATGCCCTTGGCGGTAAGCGCAGCGACCACACCACCGGCCGTACCGTCGTTGGAAGCCACCACGGCGTCAATCTTGCCGCCGGTCTTGGTGATGATCTGTTCCATGTTCTTCTGCGCCACTTCGGGCTTCCAGCCGTCGGTGTATTCCTCGCCCACGATCTTGATGTCGCCCTTCTTCACAGCGGCGTCAATGATCTCTTGCTGGCCACCACGCAGGAAGTCGGCGTTGGGGTCGGTGGGAGAGCCCTTGATCATCACGTAGTTGCCCTTTGGCTTGGCGGCCAGAATGGCACGGGCTTGCATGCGGCCCACTTCCACGTTGTCGAAGGTGATGTAGAAGACGCCCGGGGCTTCGATCAGACGGTCATAGGCCACCACGGGAATCTTTTGCTGGGCAGCTTTGTTCACGGCGGGCAGGATGGCGTCCTTGTCCATGGCCAGCACGATGAGGGCCTTGGCACCCTTGGCGATCAGGCTGTCGATGTCAGCCAGTTGTTTTTCAGGAGAGCCGCCCGCGTCGGCGCTGATGTAGCTGGCCCCTGTTTTGGCCAACTGGGCCTTGATGGCGGCTTCGTCGGTCTTCCAGCGTTCTTCCTGGAAGTTGGACCAGCTCACGCCCACGACTTGGGCGAATGCGCCAGCGGCTGCCATGCTCAGGGCAAAGGCTGTCAGGGTTGTCTTCAGTTTCATTCTTGTCTCCGGATAGTGGCCAATGTGAGGCCTTGGGGTTGTGTGAGGCTCGTGAGAGTCATCGCTGCTACCTGGCCTTTTGGGGACTTTGTTAGTTAGAGCGACAAACTAATTGTCTGCAGGAATGGGGCGAATTCTATTAGTGAAAACCCGACATAGTTTGTTGATCGAACAATATAGTCGTGACGGTGCCGATCCCGCACCGTGCTGACCTAGCGGAACAGGTAGTCCTTGTAATAGCCCGATGTCACCAGGGCCTCGCGCCAGTTGTTGATGTCCACCACCATAGGTTTGAGCAGGTAGGACTGGATCACTTTTTCGCCGTTGTTGTAGGTCTTCTCGTCATTGATTTGCGGCTTCTTGTTGGTCAGGATGGCTTGGGCCATGGTGGCCGTGACCTGTGCCAGCTCGCGCGTGTCCTTGAAGATGGTGAAGGCCTGCTCCTGGCGAATGATGGAGCGCACCGATTGCAAGTCTGCATCCTGCCCGCTCACGATGGGCAGGGGGATTCCACCCGCGCCGTAACCTGCCTTCTTGAGCGCGGCCAACAGCTCGATGGCAATGCCGTCATTGGGCGACAGCACCGCGTAAAGCCTTTGCTTGGAATAGAACTTGTCCAGGATCTTCTCGAAGCGCAGGCGCGCCGTGGCGCCGTTCCAGGCCTTGGTAGACACGGTGTCCATGCCTGTCTGCCCCGACCCGATGACCAGCTGCCCCTTGTCCAGATAGGGCTTGAGCACTGACAGGGCGCCGTCGTAGAAGAAAAAGGCGTTGTTGTCGTCCGGTGAACCGCCGAACAGCTCGATGTGGAAGGGGCCCTTGGCCTCCTCCAGCTTGAGGCGCTTCACGATCTCCGTGCCCTGCTGCACGCCCACCTGGAAATTGTCAAAGGTGGCGTAGTAGTCAATATGGGGGGTGTTGCGGATCAGGCGGTCGTAGGAGATGACCTTGACTTTCTGTTCCGCCGCCTTCTTCAGGATAGGCCCCAAGGTGCTGCCGTCGATGGGGGCGACGATCAGCAGCTTGGCGCCCTTTTGCAGCATGCCGTCGATCTGCGCAATCTGGGTCGGCACCTCGTTGTTGGCAAACTGCAATTCCGAGGAATACCCCAGCTTGTCGAGCGAGCGCACCAGCGCCAATCCATCGACCACCCAGCGCTGCAGGGCCAGGGTGGGCATGGACAGCCCCACGTCGGTCTTCTGTTGCTGCGCATGGGCTGTGGGCAGGTCGGCCATTGCGGCCAGCAGGCCACTCACCATCACTCTACGGTTGATACGCACGGTGTATTCCTTTTGACGTGTGCAAGACGTCTTAAATAGTTCATTCATAAAACAAAATTGTCACGACAAAACGTGGACAACGGAATCAGGAGAATCCAGCAGGGCCAACTCACCGGACCGTGGCGGGGTGGCGATGTCATCCAGGCGGAACGCTGTGGTGGCCAGCACCATCTCACCCGCCTGGTTGCGCAGGCCCACGGCCGATGCGGCGATCTCTTCCACCAGTGCGGCGTTTTGCTGGGTCACGCGGTCTAACTGGGAAATGGCGTCGCGCACCTGCGCCACGACCGACGACTGTGCGCTGCTGGCGCTGCTCATCTCCTGCATGATGCCGGTGACGCGGCCAATGGCTTGCACCACTTCGGCCATGGTGGCTCCGGCCTGGTCCACCTGGCGCGTGCCTTGTTCCACACGCTCCACACTGGTGGAAATCAGGTGTTTGATTTGCTTGGCTGCCTCGGCACTGCGGCTGGCCAAGCTGCGCACTTCGCTGGCCACGACTGCAAATCCGCGACCCTGTTCGCCTGCGCGGGCGGCTTCCACTGCGGCGTTGAGGGCCAGGATGTTGGTCTGGAAGGCAATACCGTCGATGACGCTGATGATGTCCGCAATCTTGCGTGACGACTCATTGATGCCGCGCATGGTCTCCACCACCTGGCCGACCACCGTTCCGCCCTGGTGGGCCACACTGGCGGCACTCATGGCCATCTGGTTGGCTTGCTGGGCCGAGTCGGCGTTGTGCCGCACTGCTTCGTTCAACGTCTCTACCGACGAGGTGGTTTCCTGCAGCGCATTGGCCTGTTGCTCGGTGCGCTCGGAGAGGTCGTTGTTGCCCTGGGCGATTTCGGTGCTGGCGTCTTCCACGGCTTGCGCGTTGTGTTTCACATTGCGCACGATGGTCTGAAAACTGCCCAGCATCCTCTGCATGGACTCCAGCATCTGCACGGTCTCGTGGTTGCCGCTGGGCGTGATGGTGGTGGTCAGGTTGCCGTCTGCCAGTTGGGCAGCCACGCTCACCGCGTGGGCCATGGGCCGTGTCATGTGCTGCGCCAGCAGCAGGGCGGCCAGCGTCATGGTGAGCGCTGCCACGGCCACCGCCAGTCCAATCGCCAGGGTGGTCTGTTTCACGCGCTGTTGTGCGTCCTGTGCCACCGCCTGGGCCTGCGCTTCGATGAGTTTGGCCAGGTCGGTCAGTGGCTGGTCAATTTCGCCATAGGTGTTCTGCAGCCCACCCAGCTTGTTCTCCGCCATGCCAATGTCGATCTTCGTGGAGTCGACCGTCAGGTTGGCCATCTCGATGTACTGGGCCAACAGGGGCTCCAGGGTCGCCAATGCTTTTTGCGTGGTCTCGTCCACTGCCAGGCCTTTGAGTTTGGTGAGGGCCTGGTTGAGTTGGTCGATGTGGTCCTTGAGGTTCTTTTCCGCTTCGGTGATGCGTTCCGGGCTCTTTTGTTGTGCACCGAACAGGGCGAGTTGGCCGTCGCTGCGGATCGCAATGTGCATGCGACTCAAGGCCTCCTTGGCTTCCATGGCGCTGGAGGCCACCGCAGTGCTTTGCACCGTGGTGTCCATGCGCCGTGCCGACAGCAGGCCCATGCCGCCCACCACCACTGTCAAGCAGGTGCCCACCAGGCCAAACGCAATGATCTGGGTCCTCAACTTCATGTCCGTGTCTCCAACTTTTATGTGCCGCACGGGCCTGGCCGCTGCGGGGTTGGTGATCATTGTCCCGGTGTGGGTCTTCAAAGACATTGGTGTAAACCCGACTTAGTTTTTTGGTCGAATTTATTAAATTCGCTATCTGACGTTTCTTTTGCACAAGGCCTTATGTGAAATTCCTGCCACTTCGTTCGCGTGCCCAACCGGGCCTGTTGCTGCTTGGGCTGTACCTCATGCTGCAGGTGTATGCCGTGGAGCCGGCACCCCTGCCACCCATCCCCCGTTTCGCGGAAGAGACCGACACCGCCGGCCTGCAAAGCCGCTTTGAAGGGGAGGGCGAGTACATGGTGGGCGGCGGTGTTGCCACCTTCGATTGCGATGGCGACGGTCTGCCCGAGGTGTATGTCACGGCGGGGGTCAACAAGGCCAAGTTCTACCGCAACCGCAGCACGCGCGGCGGTGCACTGAAGCTGCAGGAAGAGCGCTCCGGCCTGGAGCTGACCAATGCGATTGGCGCCTACCCGCTGGACATTGACGGCGATGGCCAGACCGACCTGGTGGTGCTGCGCGTGGGCGAGGTGCAGGTCTTTAAAGGCCTGGGCCAGTGCAAGTTCGAGAAAGCCAATGACGCCTGGTCTATCCACACCGGCAATGGCTGGCACACCGCATTCTCTGCCACCTGGGAGCAAGGCCAGCGCTGGCCCACGCTGGCCTTTGGCACCTACACCGATCGCAGCAAGCCAGAGTTTCCGTGGGGCAGCTGCACGCCCGGTCTGCTGCTGCGGCCCAAAGAGGGCGGCGGCTACCAGGCCGCCACACCGCTGGTACCGGGCCACTGCGCGCTGTCCATGTTGTTCTCGGACTGGAACCGCTCAGGCACGGCCGCGCTGCGTGTGAGCAATGACCGCGAGTACTACAAGGGGGGCGAAGAGCAGCTCTGGCAGTTGCCCGCTGGCGGGGCCCCCGCGCTCTACACCGCCGCCCAGGGCTGGAAACCGCTGCAGATCTGGGGCATGGGCATTGCCAGCCACGACATCAACGGCGATGGCTACCCCGACGTGTTTTTGACCAGCATGTCCGACAACAAGCTGCAGACGCTGGAGGCTGGCGCGGCCCAGCCACGCTACACCGACATCGCCTTCAAACGCGGTGTCACCGCGCACCGGCCCTATGTGGGCGGTGATGTGCACCCCAGCACCGCCTGGCATGCACAGTTTGCCGACCTGAACAACGACGGCCTGACCGACCTGTTTGTCGTGAAGGGCAATGTGTCCACCATGCCCGACTTTGCGACCCTGGACCCCAACAACCTGCTGCTGCAAAAGGCCGATGGCAACTTTGTGGAAGCAGGCAGCCAGGCGGGGCTGGCCAGCTTCAAGCGTGGGCGCGGCGGCATGGTGGTGGACCTGAATGGCGACGGCCTGCTGGATGTGCTGGTGGTCAACCGCTGGGACAAGGCGCAGGTGTGGCGCCAAACCAGCAGCGGCGCGCCTGCCGAGGCCAGTCACTGGCTGCAGTTGCGCCTGCAGCAACCCGACGGCAACCGCGATGCGGTGGGCGCCTGGGTGGAGGTGAAGCTGGGTGACGGCGATGCGGCCCGCGTGATTCGCCAGGAACTCACCGTGGGCGGTGGCCACGCCAGCGGCCACCTGGGCTGGATGCACTTTGGCCTGGGTGCTGCCAGCGCCGTGCAACTGCGCGTGCAATGGCCGCACGGTGGCTGGAGCGACTGGATGCCCGCCAAGGCCGACGCCTTCTACACCCTCAGCCCCCAAGGTCTCGTGAACTGGAAAGCCCCATGAAAACCCGATTGCTCTCCCTGTGCCTGGTGTGGGCATGTGCTTGCCTGCCCCTGCACGCACAACAAGCCGCGCCCGCCCCACGCCCCGCCAGCGCCTACAGCGCCAGCGTGGCCACTGAATGGTTCAGCCTGGCTTTGCTGCTGACCCAGCAGACCCCGGGTTTCAGTCCACCAGTCGCCTCCCGGGCATTTGCCTATATGGGCCTGGCCTTGTACGAGTCGGTGGTGCCCGGCATGCCGCAGTACCAGAGCCTCGCAGGCCAGCTGAATGAGCTGCAGTCACTGCCCTGGGCCCAGCCCGATGAGGTGCTGCACTGGCCCACCGTGGCGAATGCTTCGTTGGCGACGATGACGCGCATGATGTTTCCCACGGCCAGTGCCGAGAACAAGGCGCGCATTGACCTGCTGGAGCGCAGCTTGCCGCTCAGGTACAGCCAGGACTTTGACCCCAACACCGTGACACCCGAGATCACCAACCGCTCGGAAACCTTTGGCAAGCTCATGGCCATGGCCATCATGACCTGGGCTCGCACCGACGGCGGACACGAGGCCTGGGGCCCGTTGCGGCGCAGCCAGCAAAACTACGTGCCGCCCAGTGGGGAAGGGCAGTGGGTGCCCACGCCCCCGGCGTTTGCACCGGCGCTGTTGCCCTGGTGGGGTGATGTACGCCCCTTTGTGCTGAAGGCCAGCACGGCCTGCGCCGCACCACTGCCCCCGCCGTATTCTGAGAGCCCAAGTTCAGCCTTCTACAAGGAAGCCAACGAGGTCTACCAGGTCAGCAACAAGGCCACGCAAGAGCAGCGCCAAGTGTCGCTGTACTGGGCGGATGACCCCCTGAAAACCCCCACGCCGGCCGGGCACTGGGTCTACATTGCCAACGACTTGCTCAAGCAGCAAAAGGCGGACCTGGCCCAGGCGGCCCAAACCATGGTGCGCCTGAATCTGGCCATGGCCGATGCCTTCATTGCGGGTTGGAAGACCAAGTACACCGTGAGCCTGTTGCGGCCGGTGACCTATGTGCAGCTGGTGATCGACAGCAACTGGGTCCCTACGCTGATGCACACGCCACCGTTTCCCGAATACCCCTCGGGCCACTCGGTGCAGTCGAGTGCGGCGGCCGGCATCCTGGAGGCCGCCTTTGGCGCCAACAAGCCCTTCACCGACAACACCCACAACGACCGCGGTTGGGGGCCGCGCACCTTTGCCAGCTTCCGCGTGGCAGCCGACGAAGCGGCCATCTCGCGCATGTACGCGGGCATCCACTTCCGCAGCGGCATTGAGGGGGGCAAGGTGCAGGGGCGCTGCGTGGCGCAGCAGGTGCTGGCGCTCAAGCTGGTGCGCTAGTGCCGCGCGGTGCTCAGGCGTCGCCCACGCCAATGGGGGCGGGGGCGCGCATGACGATGCGGGTGAACAGGCGGTCGTAGACCGGGTCGCGCGGCTGCTTGCCGGTCAATGGATCGCAGTTGATGGCAAAGGCGGCGTCCAACGCGGCCCAATCCGCCTCGGCCAGCACGGTTTGGGCCACTGGCAGGATGGCGGTTTCCTCCAGCTTCATGTGGGCCAGGTAGTCGGCCACGTAGCGGCGTACCGCAGTGTCAAAGGCCGTGTGGCGGCTGTCCCCCACCAGTTCCCAGGCCAGCAGCAGGTGCTGCAGCTCCCGCACGTTGGCTTCGCTGTGGGCGTGGTCCTTTTCCAGCTGCACGATCACCTCCATGGTTTGCGGGGCCAACCGCGCGACGCGGGGGAACAGCAGGTTGGATTCCTTGGGGTGGTGCAGCTTCTCGGGGAACTCGTCAATGTAGAACAGCATGGCGCGCAGCACATCGAAAAAACACTCGGGTTCGTCACCCGGTCCGCGGTCCAGCATCATCAGCAGGGATTGCAGCATGGCACGCAAGGCCGCGTGTTCGTCTTTGATGGTTTGCAGGCTGGTCTGGGGCATGGCGGTTCTCCGGTGTGGGCTGTGCAAGCTTCCCACGGTAGACG
This sequence comes from Rhodoferax sp. GW821-FHT09E07, assembly GCF_059416145.1. NCBI lineage: Bacteria > Pseudomonadati > Pseudomonadota > Betaproteobacteria > Burkholderiales > Comamonadaceae > Rhodoferax > Rhodoferax sp. GW821-FHT09E07. The sequence goes on from NZ_JBWKOP010000001.1 coordinate 26,436, forward strand.
GCCAACGCACTTGATGCAGGTCAATGGCTGTGGTTGTCGTGGCGGCCCGTTACCATCCTGGCTGGGCACGGTGGTGCCGCGTCTAAGCCTTTAGGAACCGTTGTGCCATGACCTCTTTTTCTCCCCGTACCTTCACTTGGTTGCGCCGGCTCGCATGGTCCGTTGCTGGGCTGGTGTCGTTCTGGTGCCTGGCGTGGCTGGCGGTGCCCCCATTGCTCAAAAGCCAAGCACAAAGCCGCCTGACGGCGCTGCTGGGCCGCACGGTGACGGTGGGTGCGGTGGACTTTGCACCCTGGTCGCTGGAACTCACGCTGCGCGATCTGGCGGTGGCCAAGGCGGACGGCAGCGGCCCGCAGTTCAGCGTGGCCCGCATCTATGTGGATGCCGAGCTGCAGTCGCTGCTGCGCTTGGCACCCGTGGTGGACGCGGTGACGGTGGAGGGCCCCACGTTGCAGCTCACCCACCTGGGCAATGGCCACTACGATGTGGATGACATCGTGCAGCGCCTGAGCGCGCCGTCGGACACACCACCCGGCCCCTTGCCCCGCTTCGCGGTCTACAACGTGACGCTGACCGGTGGCAGCGTGGACTACGCGGACCAGAGCCTCAAGGGCCCCGTACGCCAGCACACGCTGCGCGACCTGCAGCTCAGCGTTCCGTTTCTGAGCAACTTCGATTCGCAGCGCGACGTGCTGGTGTCGCCGCGCCTGGCCTTTGTGCTCAACGGCAGCGCGTTTGACACGGCCGCCCAGGGCACGCCGTTTGCCCAGACCCGCAAGGGCGAGGCGCAGATCAAGATCAGCCAGTTGGACCTGAAACCCTACCTGGGCTACCTGCCGGCCGGCCTGCCGGTTCAGCTGCAGGGCGCGGTGGTGGATGCCGAACTCAAGGTCGGTTTTGTGCAAACCCCGGCAACCGCGGTTAGCCTCTCGGGCACTGTGACCCTGAGCCGCCTGGCAGTGGCTGATACGGCGGGCGCACCGCTGCTGGCGGTAGACACCGTGCGCACCGAGCTGGCCGATGTGCGGCCGCTGGAGCGCTCGGTCAAGCTCTCGGCCCTGACCATCACCAACCCGCACTTGCAGGTGGCCCGCACGCACAACGGTCACCTGAATCTGGACTTTGTTTCCGGCAAGCCGGTCCAAAATGCTCCTAAAAAAGTAGCTGTAACTGCAGATTCCACGGGGGCTGCAAGCCAAAAAGACGCTCAAGTGCCAGCCGCAACCTCCTCGGCAGCGCTTGCACCGGCCCCTTGGGCTCTGCAGTTGGACCGCCTGGAGTTGGCCGGCGGAACGGTGGATTGGCTGGACCAACAGACCCAGCCTGCGGCCAAGCTGGCGCTGGCCGACGTAGCACTGACCGCCCAGGGCCTGCAATGGCCCATGGACAAGCCCGCCACCGCCGAAGCCTCGGCCACCGTGTCTGCCAAGGGCACGCCGGCCCGCCTGGGCCTCAAGCTGGGCGGCACGCTGCGGCAGGGCACCGCCGAGGCCACCGTGAACGACCTGCCGCTGGCGCTGGCCACGCCCTACACGGCCCAGTTTCTGGTGCCCACGCTGCGTGGCTTGCTGGACGCCCAGTTGGGCGCCAGCTGGCAGGGTGACCAGGTCAAGGCCACGGCGCAGCGCCTGGCTGTGCGCGACGCGGCACTGGTGGGCGCCAAGTCCGCCGCGGCTGATGGCACAGGCCGGGGCGGCAATGGTCCCTCGTCGTCGGACCTGCCGCAGTTCAAGTTGCTGGAGCTCACCGATGTGCAGGCCGACCCCACGGCGCGCAGTGCGCGCATCGGCAAGCTGCTGCTGCAACGCGCCAGCACTGGCGTGCGCCGCGAGGCCGATGGGCAATGGATGTTCCAGAGCTGGCTCAAGCCCACGGCCGCACCCGCACCTGCAGCAGCGCCAGAAAAACCAGCTGCCGCGGGCGCCCCATGGAAGGTGGCGCTGGGCGAACTGCATGTGCAGGACGCCAGTGCCGTGGTGTCTGACCGTACCCACGCGCGCCCCGTGCGATTGGAGGTGTCGGCCCTGAACCTACTGGTAAAGGACGCGCAGCTGGATGGCAAAAAGCCCGTACCGGTGACGCTGAGCGCTCAGGTGAAGTCTGGACAGGCTGATGCCGGCAGCCTGCGCTACCAGGGTACCGCAGCGTGGGACCCGGTGCAGGTGCAGGGCAGTGTGGAGCTGCTGGAACTGCCCGCCCACGCGCTGGTGCCGTACTTTGCCGACCAGATCAACCTGGACGTGCTGCGCGCCGACGCCAGCTTCAAGGGCCAGCTCCGCTTCGCCAGTACGCCCAAGGGCCCCGAGGTGACGCTGAAAGGTGACGCTCAGCTGGAGGACTTCCGTGCCAACACTGTGCAGGGCCCCAGCGGCGGCATTGCCGAGGAGCTGCTGAGCTGGAAGGCGCTGAACGTGCCCGGCATTGACCTGGCGATGGCGCCTGGCACGGCCACCCGCGTGGCCGTGCGTGAGGCCGCGCTGTCCGACTTTTATGCGCGCCTCATCGTCAGCCCCGCAGGGCGGCTGAACCTGCAGGATCTGATGAAGACACCTGCGCAGGCTGATGCCGCCGCCAGCACTGCGCCCGCACCGGTGGCATCTGCAGCAGTGGCGGCCAGCGCCACGCCTGATGCCCTCATCACCGTGGGCCCCATCAGCCTGGTGAACGGCAAGGTGCTGTTCTCGGACCGATTCATCCAGCCCAACTACACGGCCGACTTGAGTGACCTGACCGGCAAGCTCAGCCAGTTCTCCAGCCAGCCTAGCAATGGCGCTGTGCAGCTGGCCGACCTGGAGCTGCGCGGCCGCGCCGAGGGTACCGCTTCGCTGGAGATCACCGGCAAGCTCAACCCTCTGGCGAAGCCGTTGGCGCTGGATATTGCCGGCAAGGTGCGTGACCTGGAGCTGCCACCGCTCTCGCCCTACGCCGTGAAATACGCGGGCTATGGCATCGAACGCGGCAAGCTCAGCGTGGACGTGCATTACGCCGTGCAGCCCAATGGCCAGCTCACCGCCAGCAACAAGCTGGTGCTGAACCAACTGAGCTTTGGCGACAAGGTGGAGGGCGCGCCCAACAGCCTGCCCGTGAAGTTGGCGGTGGCCTTGCTGGCTGACCGCAACGGTGTGATTGACCTGGACCTGCCCATCAGCGGCTCGATCAATGACCCTCAGTTCCGCATCGGCCCGGTGATCTGGAAGGTCATCACCAACCTGGTGGTGAAAGCCATCACCTCGCCCTTCAGCTTGCTGGCCAACGCGTTTGGCGGTGGCAGTAGTTCAGAGCTCAGCACCGTGGCGTTTGCACCGGGCAGCGGCGTGCTCAACGATGCCGCACGCACTGGCCTGGACAAGGTGGCCAAGGCGCTGGTGGAGCGCCCCGCGCTTAAGCTCACCGTGGTGGGCCAGGCCCAGCTGGAGGCCGAGCGCGAGGCCGTGAAGCGCGAAAAACTCAAGGGCTTGCTGCTGGCCGAGAAACGCCGCCGTGCCAGTGGCCAGGGCGAAGACGCTGCCAACGTGGCCGGCTACACGCCAGAAGAGATGCCGGTGCTGCTGCGCGCCGTGTACCGCCGGGCCGACATCACCAAGCCGCGCAACCTGGTGGGCCTGACCAAGGACATCGAAGTGCCTGACATGGAAGCGCTGCTGCTGGCCAACATCACCGTCACCGACGACACCATCCGCGAACTGGCGCTGCAGCGCGGCGTGGCCGTGAAGGACTACCTGGCCACCCAGAAAGTGCCGGCCGAGCGCCTGTTCCTGGGTGCCATCAAGACCGGTGGCCCCGTGGCCGATGCCAAGCCACAGGCCGAACTGAACCTGACCATGCAATAGGCGAGGCCCATGTACAACAACAGCCCATTTGAAGAAACCCGCCCCGAGGTGTTGCACGCGCTGCTGCGCAGCCACCCGCTGACCACGCTGGTGACCTGGACTACGCAGGGGCTGGAGGCCAACCACATTCCTCTCTACCTGCGCACCCAGGGTGTGGTGCGCCCCACGCTGGTAGGCCACGTGGCACGCGCCAACCGCCTCTGGCGCGACACCGATCTCTCCATACCCGTGCTGGCCATCTTCCAGGGCCCGCAGCACTACATCAGCCCCGGCTGGTACGCCAGCAAGGCCGAGCACGGCAAGGTGGTGCCCACGTGGAACTATGCCGTGGTGCACGCCCGTGGCACGCTGCAGATCCATGACGACGCGGCCTGGCTACGTGCGCAAATGGTGGAGCTGACCGGTCAGCAGGAGACCGGCATGTCCCACCCCTGGCGTGTGGACGATGCGCCGACCGACTACACCGACACGCTGCTGGGCGCGGTGGTGGGCATCGAGATTCCCATCGATGCGCTGACAGGCAAATGGAAGGTCAGCCAGAACCAATCTGAGGTTAACCAAGTAACCGTGAAGCAGGGGCTGCACGGCCTGGGCACACAGGCCGGTGCGGCGATGGCGGGGCTGGTGGAGGCGTTTGGGGTGAACGCGACGAAGGGCTAGCGCCCCTCAACGTTCTTCCACTTTGCCGTCCGCGTGCTTGGCAAAGCGGCCCTTGTCGCGCGGGTGCACGGGGTCGCTTGCGCCCCAGGGCCAGCCGCCAAACTCGGTGCGGCGGTAGTCAGCAAAAGCCTGGTGAATCTCTTGCTGGGTGTTCATCACAAACGGGCCGTACTGTGCCACGGGCTCGCCAATCGGGCGGCCTTGCAGCACCAGCAGCTCGCTCTCCACATCGCCATTCACCAAGGTGCAGTCATCGGTGGCGCGCACTTCCAGCACGGACTTGACGGGCACAGCCTGACCGGCCACGGTCAGCGCGCCGCCCTGGAAGAAGTACAGCTGGCGACGTGTGGCTGCGTTGGTGGCGCCCGGCAGGGTCCAGGTGGCGCCGGGGCTGAGCTTGATGGTGTAGATGGCCAAGTCGCTGTCGGACTCGCTGGCCCAGGAGTCGGGCGGGGGTGGCAGGCCGCGCTGGTCGCCTAAAGCGCCAGCAATACACACCACCTCGGTCGTGCGGCCATTGGCATCGGTGGCGGTGGTGCGCGGAATGCTCTCGTGCCAGAACATGGTGAAGTGCGGCTCCACCATCTTGCTTTTGGCGGGCAGGTTTAGCCAGATCTGGAACAACTCGGTGGGGTTGGGCTGGTCGGCGTGCACCAGAGGGAACATCTCGCAGTGCACGATGCCTTTGCCCGCGGTCAGCCACTGCACATCGCCACCGCCAAAGCGCGCGGTGGCACCCAGCGAGTCGGAATGGTCGATGAGCCCGCGGCGTACGATGGTCACGGTCTCAAAACCGCGGTGTGGATGTGAGGGGAAGCCGGGCACCGTGTCGCCGTGGTACATGCTCCAGCCGTCCTTGCCGGCAAAGTCCTGGCCAATATTGCGTCCGGCCAATGAGGCCTGGGGTGCCATGCGGGCGTCGCCCGCAGGGTAGGCGTCGTTGTGGTGTACGCAAAACAAAAAAGGATCAATCGTTTGCCAGGGGAAACCCAGTGGTGCGAGCGAGAGGATGGTGGACATGCGGAACCCCAAAATGGAAAGAGACGACGGTAGTGCTCCTATTGTCTCTGCCGTCGGTGCTTTTTGCCGGCGGCCTGCGGAATGTCCACATCCCTGCCACTAAGATCGGCGCATGTTGCTTTCCTCGCGTTTCTTTCGCGGCCTGGGTGCCTTGGCCATTGCGGCGGCGGTGCTGGCGGCCGAGCTGGTGCAGCGGCCTGCGTTGCCCATGCCTGCGCAGGCTGTGTCGCCCGTGGCGGCGGGAGCGGGGCCACGCGCGGCCCAGTTGCACCGTGTGGCACAAGGCACCATCCCCATGCCGCCGGGTACCGCGGCGGCCCACGCCAGCAGCCTGCTGGTTATGCCGCCCGAGAGTCCGTTCGCACTGACCGTGTTCTGGTTCTCTGGCGAGCGTGAAAGCGGGCCACTGGTGCAGATTGCGGCCTCGCAGTTTGACCGTGCCACCCAGGCCTGGTCGCCTCCGCGTTTTGTGGTGAACCGCCACCGTGTGGGCGACGACATCGGATTTGGCCTGCGCCGGCTGGGCAACCCCGTGGCTTGGCGCGATGGCCAGGGCCGCATTCACCTGTTTGTGGTGGCCACGGGCTGGGGCGGCTGGGCCGCCAGCCGCGTACTCCACCTGCGCCAGAGCAGCGCGCCGCAGACTCTGTCGGACTTGAGTTTTGAGCCCGTGGGCGTGCTACCGCTGTCGTGGCTGTGGAACACCAGCTACCTGGTGCGCAACGCGCCACTGCCGCTGGCCGACGGCGGCATGGTGCTGCCCGTGCATTTCGAGCTGGGCATCAAATACCCGGCCGCGCTGCGTTTTGATGCAGATGGCAACTTCAAGGGGCTGGTGCGTATTTCGCCGCGGCCCTATGCGCTGCAGCCCACGCTGCTGGCCCAGTCGCCCACGCAGTGGCTGGCGCTGCTGCGGGATGAGCGTGCGCAAGGCAAGGTGCTGGCCGCGCAAACCGACGATGGCGGCAGGCACTGGCGCGACCTGCCCGACTTGGCCTTGGACAACCCCGATGCTGCGGTCGGTGGCCTGGCGTTGGCGCCGGGACAATTGCTGCTGGCCCACAATTCGTCAGTGGGCTCAAGGGCACAGCTGGACCTGAGCCACAGCGCCGATGGCGTCCACTGGAGCCTGCTGCAAACGCTGGAGAAAGGTGGGGTCGAGGACGAGTTTTCTTACCCCGCACTGGCCTGGGCGGACGGCAACCTCTGGGTCAGCTACACCGTGGACCGCCAGCGTTTGGGCTGGCAACGCTTTGCGGCCACTGCCGGAGGCAAGCCATGAGCCCGGAAAGCCTTTGGAGCGGAGTGCTGCATCTGGCGGCCACGGCGGTGGCCACGGACGCCCCTGCACTGCCCGCACTGTGCGCAACCCAAATGTGGCTGCACTTGGGCTGGGGTGTGGTAGCGGCCTGGCTGGGGTGTGTGCTGGTGAAGCTGTGGAACCCGCACCGGGCTGTCCTGTTGGCCGTGGCCGCAATGATCGTCGCCAGCATGTGGCTGCCCGACCCCTGGTCGCCGGCGTTCTGGTTGGGGCTGGCGTTCCAGCAGCCCAGCCTGGTGCTGGCGCTGTTGTGCACACGCCTGCTGGTGCGCCAGCTGCGCAAGGCACCGCCGCCCTGGGCCACGCGCCGCCCCCCGCAGCCCACGCGAGGCCTGGCACCGCTGGCATTTGCGGGGGTGCTGATGGGTTGGGCGCTGCTGCTCGATGCCTTTGCGTTGCTGCCCCTGCCGGCGTCGCTCTATGCTTGGGGTTTCAGCCCGCTGGCCGTGGCGCTGGTGGCCTGGGTCAGCCTGGGGCTGGTGCTCTCCAGCACCCAGGTAGGCCGCAGGCCCGTGGCCTGGGTGGTACCGCTCGCCATGGTGGCCTTTGTGGCGCTGCGCCTGCCCACAGGCAATGTGTGGGATGCGGTGCTGGACCCCTGGCTCTGGCTGGGGCTGCACGGATACCTGCTGCGCGTGGTGTTGCGGCGCTATTAAATTAGTAGCCATTTGCCCAATATTGACGGGGGATAGAGAGACTATTGACGTAGTAGTCGGCGCCAAAGGGGTACTGGCACGGGGAACTTCGCGCGCATCCGTGGCTCCATAAGCCCATGCACCGCAGACACACCTTGGCCGCCCTGGCCGCTTTTCCCGGCCTCCTCACCACTGCACTGGCCAGCGCCGCCAGCCAGCCGCTGCTGCAGGTGCTCAAGCCTTCGCCGCGCATGCCGGTGCTGTTTGTGGGCCATGGCAGCCCGATGAACGCGATCGAAGACAACGCCTGGCGACGCAGCTGGCAGGCCATGGGCAAGGAGTTGCTGGCGCGAGGTGTTCGGCCGCAGCTCATCCTGTGTATCTCGGCCCATTGGCTCACGCCGGGCTGGCAGCTCACTGGCATGGCAGAACCCCGCACCATCCATGACTTTGGTGGCTTCCCGCGCGAGCTGCAGGAGGCGCAGTACCCTGCGCCCGGTGCGCCAGCCGTCGCACGCAGCCTGGCCAGCGCACTCAAGTCGCCTGCGACCGGCGCGCCCCTGGGCGTAGACGCGCAGCAGTGGGGCCTGGACCACGGCACGTGGTCGGTGCTCAAGCCCATGTTCCCCAAGGCGGATATTCCCGTGATGCAGCTCAGCATGGACTACAGCCGCGCGCCGGCCGAGCACTACGCGCTGGGCCGGCAGCTGCAGGCGCTGCGCGAGCGGGGCGTGCTCATTGTGGGCAGCGGCAACATCGTGCACAACCTGCGCGCCACCCGCGAAGGAACCGCCGCCAACGAGGCCTATGACTGGGCCACAGAATTCGACACCGTGGTGCAAAACCAGATCAAGCGCGGCCAGCTGGACGCGTTGCCCAACTTCCAGTCGCTGGGTACCGTGGCCCAGCAGGCCCATCCTTCGTACGACCATTACCTGCCCCTGTTGTACGCGGCCGGCGCGGCGCGCGCCAGTGAAATGCCGCGCTTCTTCAACACCGGGTTTCAGTCCGCATCGATCTCCATGCGCTCGGTGCTCTGGGGGTAAGCAGGCAGCCTCCTATACTCGCGGAATGAACCAGTCAGTACATTCTGCGGGGACTGCCAAGGCGCGCAGCCCGGCCAAGGCCAAGGTCACTGCGGCGGCGAAGAAGGCCACGGCGCCCTCGCGGACCAATGACCCGGCGCGCACCATGGCCGGCATTCTGGCGGTGGCGACCCAGGAGTTTGCGGCCAAGGGCCTGAGTGGTGCGCGCATCGACGCGATTGCCGAGGCTACGCACACGAGCAAGCGCATGATTTACTACTACTACGGCAGCAAGGAAGGCCTGTACCTGGCCGTGCTGGAGGAGTCGTACCGCCGCATGCGCGAGATCGAGGGGGCGCTGCACCTGGAAGACCTGGAGCCCGAAGCCGCACTGCGCCGGCTGGTCGAATTCACCTTTGACCAGCACGCCAGCAACGAGGATTTCATCCGCCTGGTGATGAACGAGAACATCGAGCAGGGGGCCTACCTGGCGCAAAGCCGCTCTATCCAGAAGCTCAATGTGCCGGCCATCCAGGCTATCCGTTCGCTCTATGACCGGGGTGTGCAGCAAAAAATCTTCCGGCCCGGGCTGGACCCGGTGGACATCCACGCCTCCATCTCGGCGCTGGCGTTTTTCAATGTTTCCAACCGCCATACCTTCGGGCTGATCTTCAAGGACAAGGCGCAAACCGCCCAGTCTGCTGCCCGCCGCGACAGCATCACCGAGATGGTGGTGCGCTTCGTGCGCGCGTAATTCACTTCCGGCATAACAGTTGTAGCCAGAATCGATTCTTGGCATAGGGTTATCCCTGTGAATATAAAACTAACCAGTTAGTACATTATTTGGGAGCCATACAGAAAAAGGCGGCTCGACTGAACACAACAGAAGGCGTCATGGAATACAAGTTTGACTTTGGTCCGGTCATTGCCGGACTGCCAGACCTGCTCTGGGGATGTGCCGGCACCATGGGATTGGCACTGGCCGGCATGCTGCTGGCCACCGCCATTGGCATTGTGGGCGTGGTCCTGCGGGACTCGCCCATTGCGGTCGTGCGCTGGGCCGTGGCCACCTTTGTGGAGGTCATTCGCAACACGCCGTTTCTGGTGCAGATCTACTTTGTCTTCTTTGCCTTGCCGCTGGCCGGGATTCGGCTGGACCCTACGCCGACAGCCATCATCGCCCTGGGCGTGAATGGCGGTGCCTACGCCATCGAGATCATCCGCGGCGGTGTGCAGGCCATCAACAAGGGGCAGATCGAAGCCGGCTTGGCGCTGGGTCTGCAAAAACTGCAGATCTTCCGGCTGGTCGTGCTCAAGCCCGCACTGCGCACCATTTACCCGTCGCTGGTCAGCCAGTTCATCCTGTTGACGCTGACGACCAGTATTGCCTCGGCCATCTCGGCTTACGAACTGACCTCGGTGGCGCAGCGCATTGAGTCCGATTCGTTCAAGAGCTTCGAAGTCTATGGGACTGTCACGGTTCTGTACTTGGCCATTTCCACGCTGATGCTGATGGGCTTTGGCCAGCTTGGAAAACGCTTCTTCAGCTATCCGGTGAAATAAATGCACTCCATCACAATCCCGGAATTCCTGTTCCTGCTGAAGGGCTCGCAGTGGACCATTGCACTGTCCCTCATCGGTCTGGTCCTCGGCGCTATCGCTGGTTTGGCGATTGCACTGGCCCGCACTTCGGACATCCCGGTGCTGCGACGTGCCACGGGCGCCTACATCGCCGTGTTCCAGGGCACCCCCCTGCTGATGCAGCTGTTCGTTACCTATTACGGGTTGGCGCTGATCGGCCTGAAGCTCGATGCCTGGGTGTCGGTGGCCATTGGCTTTACGCTGCATGCCAGCGCCTTCCTGGGCGAGATCTGGCGCGGCTCCATTGAAGCCGTGCCCCGCGGCCAGACGGAAGCCGCCAACGCGCTGGGCATCAGCTACTTCACCCGCATGAAGAAGGTGGTGCTGCCGCAGGCCATTCGCATCTCGTTGCCGGCCACGGTGGGTTTTCTGGTGCAGCTCATCAAGGGCACGTCACTGGCAGCCATCGTCGGGTTTGCCGAGCTGGCGCGCAGCGGCAGCATCGTATCCAACCAGACCTTCCAGCCGCTGGTGGTCTATGGAATTGTGGGCGCCTTGTACTTCGCCATGTGCTGGCCGCTGTCCCTCTTTGGCTCGCGACTGGAACGCAAACTTGCCACCGCCGCCCGGTGATCGGCCCTGGCACGCACCTGAACCTCACCGCATCTGCAACCTGAACGTACAACACTGGAGACACTTGATATGACAACCACGCCCACTTCCCTGAAACATCGCCGGATGCTGCTGGGTGCCGCTGCGACACTGATCGCCGCATCGGCCTTGTTCACCCAATCGGCATCGGCCGTCACGCCGGCTGAAATCAAGGCCAAGGGCAAGCTGGTAGTCGGCATCCAGGCGGCCAATGCACCTTGGGGCTTTGTGGACGCCACCACCGGCAACGCCGACGGTATCGATGCGGACATGGGCAAGCTGTTTGCCAAAGAGCTGGGTGTCCAAGTGGAGTTCGTGGGCCTGGAAGTGGCCAACCGCATTCCCGCGCTGACCTCCGGCCGCGTGGATGTGCTGTTTGCCACCATGGCCATGCTGCCTGAACGTGCCAAGGCGGTGCAGTACAGCAAGCCCTATGTGGCCAACGGTATCTACCTGGTGGCCGCCAAGACCACCGTTGTCAAGACCGACGCGGACATGGGCAAGCTGGTGATCGGCGTGCCGCGCGCAGCCGTGCAGGACACGGAAGTCACCGCCCATGCGCCAGCGGGCACCACCATCCGCCGCTTTGACAACGACGCCGCCACCATCCAGGCGCTGCTGTCAGGCCAGGTGCAGGCTGTGGGTGCCAACGTGTTCTACGTGAAGCGCCTGAACGAAGCCACGCCGAACACCTACGAAAACAAACTGGAATTCAAACCCCTGTTCAACGGCGCCTGCTCGCGTCTGGAAGACAAGGACCTGAACGTTGCGCTGAACGCCTTCATCGACAAGATCAAGGCCAACGGCGAACTGGCCAAGGTGCAGCAGAAGTGGATGGGTTCTTCCATGTTGAACTTCCCTGCCAGCATCGAAGGTGTGCCCTTCGTTGCCAAATAAGCCAACCGCCGAACAGAAAGCGCCCGTGCCATGAGCCAAGCCAACAGCACCATCACCAACGAAGCTACGCCCATGATCGTGATGGAGCACGTGGACAAGTGGTACGGCCAATACCAGGCCCTGACCGACGTGAACCTGTCGGTCATGCCCGGTGAAAAGATTGTTCTGTGCGGCCCTTCGGGGTCGGGCAAGTCCACCCTCATTCGCTGCATCAACCATTTGGAGACCTATTCCAAGGGCCGGGTGCTGGTGGGTGGCATTGCGCTGAACAGTGACGCCAAGGCCATCAGCGCGGTGCGTGCCGAAGTGGGCATGGTCTTTCAGCAGTTCAACCTGTTTCCGCATTTGACGGTGCTGGAGAACTGCATGCTCTCGCCCATCCACACGCTGAAGCAGACGCGTGACAAGGCCGAGGCCACGGCACGCCGCCTGCTGGACCGCGTGCGCATCCTCAACCAGGCCGACAAGTACCCGGCGCAACTCTCGGGCGGGCAGCAGCAGCGTGTCGCCATTGCCCGCGCCCTGTGCATGGAGCCCAAAGTGATGCTGTTTGACGAGCCCACGTCGGCGCTCGATCCCGAGATGGTGAAGGAAGTGCTGGACACCATGGTGTCGCTGGCCGAGGAGGGGATGACCATGATCTGCGTGACGCATGAAATGGGTTTTGCCCGCGCCGTTGCAGACCGCGTCATCTTCATGGCCGAAGGCAAGATTCTGGAAGAAGGCCCGCCTGCCACTTTTTTCCAGAACCCGAAACATGAACGCACCAAGGCTTTCCTTGGTGACATCCTGGGTCATTGAACACGTGACTATCCACACAGTGATGCCCCACGGCTTGGGAGCCCAGCGCACCGATGCCAAGGTCACGAGGACCTGCAAGGTGGTCCCGCGATGATCATTTCCGGCCACACCGAGCTGATTGCGCACATCGGTTTTCCCACCCATGCGTTCAAGGCGCCCATGATCTACAACCCCTGGTTTGAAAAAGCTGGGGCCAATGTGGTGGTGGTGCCCATGAGCTGCAAGGGCCCGGACTACGCCGGGTTTCTACGCAGCCTGTTCAAGCTCTCCAACATCCGCGGTGCGCTGATCACCATGCCGCACAAGGTGCCCACCACGGGGCTGGTGGACGAGCTGTCGCCCACTGCTGCCATTGCGGGGGCCTGCAACGCGGTGCGCTTGGGGGCAGATGGGCAGCTGCAGGGCGATATGTTTGACGGTGCCGGCTTTGTGCGCGGCGTGTTGCGCAAGGGCTTGGTGCTCCGAGGTGCGCGCGCGCTGGTGGTGGGGAGTGGCGGCGTGGGCTCGGCCATTGCAGCCTCGCTGGCGGCGGAGGGGCTGTCGGCACTGGCTTTGTTCGACGTAAATCCCGAGGCCGCAGAAGGCTTGGCGGATCGGCTGCGCCAGCACTACCCGGCGTTAGACGTGACGACGGGCTCTACCGACCCTGTGGGTTTTGACCTGGTGGTGAATGCCACGCCGCTGGGCATGAACGCGGGGGATGCCATGCCGCTGGACGTATCACACCTGTCGCCCCGCACCTTTGTGGGCGAGGTGGTCATGAAGTCGGAAACCACGGCCTTCTTGGCCGCCGCACAGGCTCGTGGTTGCCGGGTGCAGGTGGGCTCGGACATGCTGTTCGAGCAGATCCCGGCGTACCTGGAGTTCTTTGGCCTGCCCAGCACTACGCCCGAAGAACTGCGTGCCGTGGCGACGCTGCAGTACTGATCAATGGCTGGTGGCGGGGGTTAGCAGCCACTCCCGGCGGAACAACCATTGCTGGGGTTGCCACAGGTTGTCCAGCGTCACCTCACCGTCCTTGTGGCGGCTTTTGACATGCCAGCGCTGCGCCACCAGGTTGCAGCGGGGCAGGCAGCTGGGTTGTTCATCCAGTTCGTCTTGCAGCCACACCACGGCGTCAAACTCCGTGAGCAAACGGTCCAGTCGTTCGGCGGGCGGCATCTCGGGGTAGAGCGCGCCGGTGTTGCGACCTTCGGCGTCATAGGGCGTGATGCGTGCGCCGGGCAGCACAAAGTGGAAGCGCTCGTACTGGCCGGTGAATCCGTTGGGCACGGCCAGTCGCTGGCCGCGCATCTGGCTTTGCACCGCTGCGCTGTACCCCGCGTCGTCGCCCGAGATCGGTTGCACCATCAGCGTGAAGCATCCGTACACCGCCAGGCAGGCCAGCAGCGTGGCGTTGCGCACCCAGGAAAAACGGATAAATCCGGCCGTAGCCCCCGCCAATCCTGCGGTAGCAGCTAGCAAAGTCATAGCAACTTCCGTGGTGCTTGCCATGCCCAGGCTACCCATGACCCAGCCAATGCGACCCAGCATCACCAGCGCAGGCACCGTGATGAGCAGCGTGGCCGCGAACCAGACGCGGTGCAACCGGTCCCAGAGCAACGCCATGGCGATGGCCAGCGCCGGCATGGCCGGAATCACATAGCGCTCCGAGCGTTGGTTGGGAATGGTGAACACCACCAGCCAAACTACCAGCCAGGCCAGCAACACCCATAGCGCGGGGTTGAGTTGTGCGTACTGTCGCGGGCGCCAGCCGCGCGCCAAGGCCTGCAGGCAGAAGCCCAGCACCGGCAGCGCCAGCAGGCCGCCGTTGGCCGGGTAGGCTAGCAGCTGCGTCCACATGGGGTAAGCGCCGTAGAGTGCGGCCTGCCAGTAGCCCATGCTGCTGGACATCTTGCCGGCGTTCTCGGCCACCACAAATTCCTGCCACACCTCGGCCGGGTTGGGGTCCAGCACAAACCACAGCGCAAAGATGCCCAGGCCCAGCACCGCGCTCCAGGTCACACCCGCGGTGGTGCGCAGCGTGCTGCGCCAGTTCCGGGGTTCGCTCAGCAGCACGGCACACCACAGGGCAGCGGCCGTGGGCGCCACCAGCGCAAACGACTTGTAGGCCGCGCCCAGGCCCATGGCGATGCCGATCAGCGTGTAGGCCACTGCGCCCAGTTGTTGGGCGGGGGAGGTGGGATGGGTTGTACGCAGGTGCAGCCACAGCAGCCACCACATGGGCAGCGCCAGCCAGAAGGTCTCGGGCGCCGAGGTGAGGTACACGCGGCCGTAGCGGAAGGTTGAAAAGTACAGCAGGTACAGCGCCGCGGCAATGCAGGCGGTGCGCAGCTTGCCCGGCGCAGGCGCCATGCGGTGGGCAAAGAAGGCCAACAGCGCGGTGGTAGCGAAGGTGTAGACGATGCTGGGCATGCGCAGCGTAAACAGGCTCCAGTGCTGGCCCCAGCCACCGGCCACCATAGCCTGCCAGATCAGCAGCGGTGGCTTGGTGTTGCGGGTGCCGATGAGCTCGGACTGCAGCGGCAGCCAGTGGCCGCTCTCGGCCGTCATGCGGGCGATGTGGATGTAGACCATCTCATCGCCATTGGTGGGTGCATAAAAGCTGCCCAAGCCGAAGAGATACAGGGCGGCAGCCAAGACCACCAGAGCCAGCCAGGGCCAGGTCGGGACGCGGTGTGACAAAGCGTGGGCCTGCATGGTGCCGCTGACTGCGCTCAGTCTGGGTTGCGCTTGAAGGTCCAGCGGTCGTTGGCCAGGAAGTTGCTCACGCTGGCCGCGACGATGGCAATGATGTTGGCCACGCGGTAGTCCATGCTGCCTGACAGCAGCAGTGTCAGCACGTACTGCAGGCCACTGCCGAAGGCCGACGCCGTGATGTACTGGCCAAACTCCAGGCCCAGCAAGCGCAGGCTCACGGGCTGGGCTTCTTCGGCTTCTAGCGTTTTGACACGGTCCGACCAGGTCCACAGCCGGTTCCAGGTGAAGTTGTTCAGCGTGGCCACGGCAATAGCCAGTGCCAGCGAGAAATAGGGTTTGTTGTAGGCCGCTTCCAGTGCGCTAAAAAGGAACTCATGTCCTAGGTGCAGCACCACCAGGTTCACCACCGTGCCGCTGGCGCCCACAATGCCGAACTTGATGTAGCGGTAGCGCTCCATCCAGCCCAGTGTCCATAGCACCAGTCGCTGCAGTGTGTTCATGCTGCAGCGCCTGCGCTGCGCATCGGGACACCAACGCTGCGCAAAAAGGCCAGGGCCTGGTCCAGCACGGGATCGGGCGCAATGCGCTTGAGGCACTGGTTGTCCCCGTCGCAAAAGGTGAGCCGGTGGTTGTAGGCCGTGAGACACGGTGAGCAGGCAATGCCGGATTCGAGAATGATGGTGCGTTTGCCCAGGGGGCCGTAGAGCTTGCCGGTCTCGGGCCCGAAGAACACCATGGTCTGGATGGGAGTGACGGTGGCGAAATGGCTGGGCCCGCCGTCATTGGTGATGAGCAGGGCGCTGGCATGCATGAGCATGAGCAGCTCACGGATGCTCTTGGTGTAGCCGGTGAGGTCGATGCAGGCTTCGTGGTGGACCTGGTTTTGCAGGTCCCGAGCCAATGCCGCATCGTCTTTGAGGCCAATCAGGCCCACGGCATAGCCCGCCGTGCACAGGCCCTGCACCACACGCGCATAGTGGCTGGCAGGCCAGGCCCGCTCAGGCAGGATACCCCCCCCGGCATACACCAGCACCAGTTGGCGGGTTCGGGTCACGGGGTGGTCGGTTTCCACCTTGTTGCGGTAGGTGGCCAGTTCGTCGACGGTAAATTCCACCGAGAGCTCTGGCTCTGGCGGAATCTCGCGGATGGGGCCAACGCGGTTGCGCGGCATGCCTTCAGGCGACTGCAGCGCATCCACCAGTGACAAAAACTGCTTGCTGATGTGCTGGTAGGGGTTGTAGGGAATGCTGTGGTTGATGAAGCTGCCGCGGTACAGGCCTTCCTGCGTGTGGGGCGTAAAGCCTACGCGTACAGGGGCGCCGGTGCTGAAGGACAGCAGAGCGCTCACGCGCGAGAAAAGCTCGCAATCAATAACTGCATCCAGGCCGATTTGGCGCATCTTGAGGCTCACCGCCAGGATGTCGCGGATCAGCGAACCGCCGGAGCTGTCATCCAGCGTGTGCATGTGCTCGACTTCGGTGAGCGACAGCAGCTTGGAAACCTCCTGGTTCTTCTTGAGTTGCAAGATATGGATGGCCGCGCCCGGGTACTGGCGGCTCAGGGCCGCAAACATGGGACCGGCCAACACAATGCTGCCCATTTCGGAGAGCAGGATCACCAGAATGTGTTTTGGCGATTGGCCCATGCGGGCGGGCGTACCCCAGAGTCCCGTGAGCTTCACCCAGCCAGACACCGCGCCGCACAGCAGTTGGCCAACCCAGCGGTCTATGAATCGTTGCGTTTGGAGTTTCATCGGGTTGGCATTGTGCCAGCGGCACAGCAGTGCGCCGCTGGCTGGGGCCGGCTTTACAGGCCGGCGGCTGCGCGCAGGGCGGCAGTTTTGTCGGTGCGTTCCCAGGTGAACTCGGGTTCTTCACGGCCAAAGTGGCCGTAAGCAGCTGTTTTCTCGTAGATGGGGCGCAGCAAGTCCAGCATCTGGATGATGCCCTTGGGACGCAGGTCAAACACCTCGGCAACGATGGCCGACAGCTTGTCGTCGGCAATGACGCCGGTGCCTTCGGTGTAGACCGTGATGTTCATGGGCTTGGCCACGCCGATGGCGTAGGCCACTTGCACCTGACACTGCTTGGCCAGGCCCGCAGCCACCACGTTCTTGGCCACATAGCGCGCAGCGTAGGCCGCGGAACGGTCTACCTTGGACGGGTCCTTGCCGGAGAACGCGCCGCCACCGTGGGGGCAGGCGCCGCCGTAGGTGTCCACAATGATTTTGCGGCCGGTCAAGCCGCAGTCACCCTGGGGGCCGCCCACCACAAAACGACCCGTGGGGTTGATCAGGTATTTGGTGTTCTGCAGCCATTCCTTGGGCAGCACGGGTTTGATGATTTCTTCGATGATGGCTTCGGTGAACGAGGCCTTCATCTTGTGCTGGGTTTCCGATTGGTCCGGGCTGTGCTGGGTGGACAGCACCACGGTGTCGATGCTGTGGGGCTTGCCATCCACATAGCGCATCGTCACCTGGCTCTTGGCGTCGGGGCGCAGGAAGGGCAGGCGGCCGTCTTTGCGCAGCTGGGCTTGGCGCTCCATCAAGCGGTGGGCGTAGTAAATGGGCGCGGGCATCAGCTCGGGCGTTTCGTCGCAGGCGTAGCCGAACATTAGGCCCTGGTCACCGGCACCGGTGTTCAGGTGGTCGTCGGACGCATGGTCCACGCCCTGGGCGATGTCGTTGGATTGCTTGTCATAGGCCACCAGCACGGCGCAGCCCTTGTAGTCGATGCCGTACTCGGTGTTGTCGTAGCCGATGCGCTTGATGGTGTCGCGCGCCACCTGGATGTAATCGACGTGTGCATTGGTGGTGATTTCACCAGCCAACACGACCAGACCGGTGTTGGTCAGGGTCTCGGCAGCCACACGGGACTTGGGGTCCTGCTTGAAAATCGCATCGAGGATTGCGTCAGAAATCTGGTCGGCGACTTTGTCGGGGTGACCTTCAGAAACAGACTCGGAAGTAAAGAGAAAATCGTTCGCCATAGCTAAGTCTCCAAAAAAACATCAAGTCGCGTTGCTTGGGCCTTGGAGCTTACAGCGAACGCTTTAGCAGATTCGCCGGAATTGGCGAGGCACAATGGCGTTCCTTTGCGGTTCGCCCTGTGGGTGTCGCCCTGCAAGTAGTTCCATAACTCAGCGACACCTGCGATTTTATCCCACTCCATGGACCTTGTTTTCAAATTGCTGTCTGTCTTTCCGCTGTGGCTGCTGCACGGGCTGGGCTGGGCTGTGGGCTGGCTGGCGTTTTTGGGGTCGGCGACCTACCGTGGCCGATTTCTGGCCAATGCCCGCCAAGCGGGGTTGGCAAGTGCCGATTGGCGCCGGGCGGTAGGAGAGTCTGGGAAGCTGGCGGCCGAACTCCCGCGGCTGTGGTTGGGCCGGCCCGTAACCGTGCGTTGGCACGGACGAGAGCATGTGGAAGCCGCGTTGCAGCAGGGACGGGGCGTGGTATTCCTCACGCCGCACCTGGGTTGTTTTGAAATCACGGCCCAGGCCTACGCGCGGCAATTCGGCCAGGGCGAGCAACCCATTACCGTGCTGTTTCGCCCGCCGCGCCAGTCCTGGTTGCGCGAAGTGGTGACACGTTCGCGCGCCCGGCCCGGCATGCACACAGCGCCGACGACGCTGGCAGGGGTCAAGCAGATGCTCAAGGCGCTCAAAGCCGGCCAATGCGTAGGCCTGCTCCCAGACCAGGTACCGCCGCAGTCGCAAGGCGTGTGGGTGCCATTCTTTGGCAAACCGGCCTACACCATGACGCTGTCGGCCCGGCTGGTTCACCAGACAGGAGCCCAGGTACTGTTGGCTTGGGGCGAACGCTTGCCGTGGGGTCAGGGCTATGTGGTCCATGTGCAGCCGCTCGCTGTCGCGCTGGCCTCCGATCCTGATACGGCTGCGGCCCAACTGAATGCGGCCATGGAGGACTTGATTGCCCACGCACCAGCCCAGTACCTCTGGGGCTATGCGCGCTACAAAACTCCGCGTGAGACGGTCTGAGGCCACGTGGTGATGCGCAACTGGATTGTGAAACTCATCGTGGCCCAGGGGCGTTTGCCTTTGTCGGTCGTGCGCGCCTTGGGATTGGTGCTGGGTATTGCCTTGTACCTTTTGGTGGGTTCGCGTCGGCGCGTGGTACAGACCAACCTGGCCCTGTGTTTCCCGCAGTGGAGTCAGGCTGAGCGGCAGCGCGTAGTGCGCCAGGTGTTCGTGGTGTTTGCCCAGGCCTGGCTGGATCGGGGCTGGCTGTGGCATGCCCCGCCTGCTGTGGTGCAGTCGCGCGTGCGGCTGACGGGTGCCCTGGATGCCCTGAAGGGAGAGGAGCCCGTGGTGCTGTTTGCACCGCATTTCATGGGGCTGGACGCGGCGTGGACCGCGCTGACCCAGCAGATCCCGCGGCGCTTTGCTACCATTTACTCACCGCAGCTCAACCCCGCCATGGACGCCTGGATTCTGGGCGGGCGCCAGCGCTTTGGCGAGCCCGAGCTGGTAGCGCGGCTGGCCGGAGTCAAGCCCATCGTGGCGGCCGTGCGCAAGGGGGAGCCGCTGTACCTGTTGCCGGACATGAATTTCGATCCGCGCGAATCCCTGTTTGTGCCGTTCTTCGGCGTCCCTGCTGCCACGGTGCCTTCGCTGTCTCGCTTTGCGAAGCTGGGGCGGGCCAAGGTGGTCCCGGTGGTGACGCGGTTGACACCCCAGGGCTATGACGTGGAAATCCTTCCAGCGTGGGCGGATTTTCCTGGCGATGACCTGGAAGCGGACACCGCACTGATGAACCGGCGCCTGGAAGACTACATCCGCGCCATGCCCGCCCAGTACTACTGGGTGCACAAGCGCTTCAAGGACCGGCCTGCGGGAGACACCGCTCCGTACTAGGCAGGATCTGCGGCTTCAGGCGCAGCGGCTTTGGGGTGGGCCCACTGCCATAGCAGCTGCGCCACATCTTCCACGCCGATGCGTTTGGGGGCTGAGAATAGTTTGACTTCGCCACCACCGGCCTGCAGCTTGGTGATGGACAGTACCTTGGCAGCTTCTGAACGGGTGAGCTTGTCGGCCTTGGTGAGGATGACCAGGAACTTCAGGCCTTCCTGCACGCGGGGGCGGATCACGTCCAGCAGGATTTCATCAAGTTCGGTCATGCCGTGGCGCGGGTCACACATCAAAACGATGGCTTGCAGATTCTTGCGGCTGACCAAGTAATTGGCCATGACCTGTTGCCAGCGAATCTTGTCCTGCTTGGGAACCGCGGCGTAGCCATAGCCTGGCAAATCGGTCAACACCGCGTCGGTGACCCCCTGCTTGCCGAGTGCAAACAGGTTGATGTGCTGCGTACGGCCGGGTTTTTTGGAGGCGAAAGCCAGCTGTTTTTGCTGGGTCAGCGTGTTGATGCACGTGGACTTGCCCGCATTGGAGCGGCCCACGAAGGCAATTTCCGGCACATCCAGTTCAGGCAAGAAGTGCAACTGGGGCGCGGTGGTCAGAAAGCGCGCTGTGTGCAACCAACCCATGGCCACGACGGCGGGGGACTTGGTCGGGGCGTCGGCGACCGATGGAGCGGGCGAATTGCCGGGTGGGTTTGAGGTGTTGGTCATTGATTTGAAAGGTAAACCCAGAGCCGCATTGTACTTAGACGCTGGTTTTGGGCCTACCTGGCCGACTAAACAACGACGGAGGGAACCTAAGGGAAATCACGCGTTTAGCCACGCACTCATGTACGCCAAACGCACGTGCAATGGACGGCAGCGTATAGCCACCTTGAGCAAACGCTGCCACTAGCTCTTCTTCCCTGTCCGGAGTGAGCGACGGACGCGTGCCCCACCTCTTCCCCCTGGCCTTTGCCGCAGCCTGACCAGCCACAACACGTTCACGAATCATTGAGCGTTCAAGCTGGGCTACGGCGCCCAGGATCTGAAAGGTGAATTCCCCGATTGGGTTTGACGTATCAATCGGCTCTGTCAGCGACTTTATCGAGGCTCCAGCAGCTTTTACACGGCTCAGAATGTGGAGGAGATCCGACAGGCTTCTAGCGGCTCTGTCGAGCTTCCAGACTACCAGCAAATCACCTGTTCGCAGCGAAGCAATGGCACGCTGCAACTGTGGGCGCGGGCCGACGCCGGAGCCTGAATCCTCAAATATCTCAATGACACCAGATGCGCGCAAAGCATCGAGTTGTAAGCCGGTGTCCTGGGCGTCCGTGGACACCCGCGCATACCCTACTTTTCTCAAAATATCCTCCCTGTTTTTAGGGGGTGCAGAGTACCCACCTGGTGGTTTTCCAATCGCCGAAAAAGCAGGGTTTAGCGGCTCGGGTCTACCTGGTAGTTGTGGCGAACGTCAGTCCGGCCAAAGGCCCGAAGCGAGTTTGAAGACGAGGACGGCAAACACGACCCAGAGGATGAATAGGCCCATCAGATGGCTCCTTGCATGGTGAGGGTGCGGGCGTAGTGCCAGGCTTTGTCTGGTGGCAGTTTGGCCATTTTTTCCACCAATGGCAGCTTGGGCTTGAGTGGTGGCTTGATGCGCGGTTTAAACACGTTAGCGAGCAGACCTTTGCGCACTGTGGGATCTGCGAAGCGGCCTTTGATGTGCCAGGCCGAAAGGTAGCTGAATGGTCCGCCGAATTGCTCGGTGTGGAAGGTGGGTTGGGCGGGATCGCGGTGCCACTCGCGGAATACCTGGAAGGTGTCGTAACCGTTTTGCAGGTAGTCATTGCGGAAGAATTCGCGGTCCACCTGGAGGTTCGGAATGTCGGGCATGCTGATCATGGCGACGTGGAAGCGCGGCAGACGGCCAGACTCGCCGAGAAATTTGCCGATCATGGGGATTCTGATGTTCTCCGCTGCTATGCACTTGACCACATATTGGGCCAAGGACTTGCGCACCTGTTTGTCGATCATTTCCAGATCCTGGACGCACAGGTAGCAGTCGTAACCGTATTTGCGCGAGTGAATCAGCCAGTCGATCAGCGCGGCACGGTCCTTGTCCTGGAAGCTGCGGGCGTTGAGCCAGGAGCCGAGTTCGTCCAGGACCAGGACGCCGTTTTTCTTGGTGTTGTACTTGTCGGGGTTGCCGTGGCCAGCCGAGGCCAGATCCTGAGCCGTGGGCTTGTCTGGGACACGGATAGGCGTTTGACGGTTGGCCAGGGGCAACAGGTGCTCCATGAACAGATCGAAGTTGGTGACGACCTTGCGACCCGCGAGAAGTGCCTCGCGCATCTTGCCCATGACCCATTTGCCCTTCCCACCCCCGAGCTTGCCGACGACGATGTAGACGGCCATGGCTTAGGCTTTCACGATGAGGTGCAGCAGATCCCGCTGCCAGGTGTACACGGTGCAGGCAGTCCACATCGTGACGTACGTGGACACGCAGAACGGTGCGGCTGGTGGGACGCCGAGGCCTAGGCACAGCACCCAGAACTCGGGCATGCCTGCGCTGCTGGTGGACAAGCCAGCGAGCGCGAGGCGCATCGCGGTGTACAGGCCCAAGGTGAGCGCGGACATGGCTGCTACCGCAGCCACTCCAAACGCTACCTTGCGCGTGAAGTACTGCGCCAGCCAGGCGACCACGCCGGCAAAGAGGTTGGTGAGTAGTGCTCCGAGTATTGGCATGGTGAACCTACAGGTTGTTTTTCATGGCGCGAGGGGGGGTGGTTGGACGGGGTACGCATGTACCCGCGACATGTGTTTGTGGTGCGCCTGCCCCCGCAGGGGCCTCCAGGACGTTTTTCCCCCTTGGGGTAGGTAGTGGCATTGGCGTGGCATCGCGTGGGCCGTATTGGCGCGTATAGACCCCTTCCCGCGTGCCTATGCTTTGGCCGTCTGGCATTGTGGGTGGGTTGCAGGCCCTCCGTTTTCTCCGGTTTCCTTCGGAACCCTCCAAAAACTCCATGCCTTCCACCTGGGTGAGTTGGTCGGTGTGCATCAGGACACTCCGGCCGAGGTGACGCGGAACACCATGCTGATCACTGCGCCGAAGGTCCACACTACCCACAGCATGTTCATCAGCAGGTAGATCTTGTCCATGTACGGGCAGATGTCGAACGTGATTTGCTTGCTGCCGAGCCTCTCCGGCAGCGTCATCAGCACGACGGGATGGCAGGTCTCGACGTTCTGTAGCCACGTGGGCACCACTCCCCAGCTCGTGTCTTTGCCGTTTCCGTTCTTGATGCCGTCCAAGGTGTCGTTGAGCGACTTTGCGCCGTCTGTGAGCGCTGCCTGGCCGTCATTGGTACCGGTGGTCGGCGTGCCGGTTTCGTCGATCTTGCAGGCGGGTCTGCCTGCCAGGCCGCAAGTCTTCGCGTCGTCATTGGTTGCTGCGGGCGTGGTGCTGGTGCCGCCCGTTGTTCCACTGCTTGGCGTGAGCGGGAGCGGTGAGCCGATCGGTGCGTTTGAGCCGTCAAGCGATGAGGCGGGCCCGCCGTCGTTGTTACCCGTCCCGCTAGCAGGTGTTCGAGACGCTAACGGCAGTGCGCCGGAGCTGCCTGCGGTGGGGTTGCCTACCCTGCGCGTAGGAGTACCGACTGGCGACTGCAACACGTTGCGGCTGCTTGCACTGGACGGCACACATACGCCCTTGCCGTTAACTGTTCCATAGGTGCCACTGCATGCGGCGGCGGCATCGGTGCTCTCTGTGAGCATCTTTTCGCTGGAACTGGGGGTGCAGCTGGCGCCGGTGTACGACACTTTGTAGTCTTGGCTGACACGGTAGAGGCCTTGGGCATTGGGGGTGCTGGCGATCCAGGCGCTGCCGAGGTTCGAAGGGTCATTGGTGAGGGTGACAGAACACTGACTACCGCCACCGCTGACACACGCGCTGCCTGCGGTTAAAAGTGACGTGAATTTGTCGGCATAGGTGTTGACCGAACCCGACTTGCTGAACTGCGGATCTTCCGTGAAACCAAGAGTGAAATTTACCGTCTTAGTTTCGCCCGACGCAGGGCATGGGAGGGAGGCCGTGCCGTTGGCCGTGGCAGTGATGGTGTTTCGCCCAGCAAACACGCCGCCGTTGTATGTAACGTCGCAAGCAGACACACCAACCAGGACGACGCTGACGGGGACAACGTTAGTGCCCGCCTTGGCATTGTTGTACGAGACGCCGATAAGGTTACACGCAGCCTGCGCGGTAGCTTGAGGCGCCATGGCAGGCTGACCGCCGTACACGGTTCCGACGTACGTAGTCATCGTGGCAGTGCCCTGGGCGCGGGACGCTACGGGAAATAGCGCGAGCAATACGACCATCGTGAACAGATAGCCGTAAGCGAGGATGGTAAGGATTGAGCGGCGATTCATAGCTATCCAGATGGTTTACCAATGGGCGGTGCACCACCCATCAGAAAGCCGACTGGTTAGGCCTTGCCGCCAAGGCGCTTCACGAACTTGGAAGCGACTTGCCAGACCACGCCGCCACCGGCAACGGTCAACATTGCGGCGCCACCGATGGCCACAACTTCCAGGATGCTGGTCACACCGGAACTGATGGCTGTAGACACGGCAGCGTCCACAGCAGCTTGCGAGGCTGCGGATGCAAACAGAACGCCAGCAGCGATCAGACCGCGTTGAATGTTTTTGTTCATGATGAAGACTCCTTTTTGAAACCCGGAGAACGCCGGGACGTATCAGGCTGAGTTGCCTAGATCCTTGATGATTCGTGCGTACTTTCCCCACTGAAAGCCGACGAAATAGCAGGTGATGAGAGCGCCCGCAAAGTAGGCCGCGAATTCGGCTTCACTCATTGCGCGTACCCCCTTTGGTAGCCCAGCACTCCGGCAAAAAAACAGGAGGCGACGGCTACCACAACCATGAGCAATTGAACGTCTGTCATTGACAGTCCTTTACTCCGGCACAAGACCAGAATTGGTGAAACTGGGCGAGGCGTTCCTCGCGGTCATGGGCGGCAGTGGTCCAGGCGCAGGAGGACAGCAGCGCCGCCATTGCTACGACCTGGAGCACTCGCATTTAGACGGTGGCGGGCGCAGCGGCTCGGGCACCTGAAGCGTTCGCGTTCTTAATGGCCATGGCCGCATTGAGCGGAACAATGTCGATAATTTCGGTCTGCTGCTTGCCGTACAACATAACGTCCTGCGTATGCAATTCAGCTTCAAAGGGCAGCGGCAGATGCGCGACCTTTTTGATGATCATTGGCTCTACGTTGTGCTTGCCACCGGCATAGCCTTGGCTGCTGGTGTCACGGGCGCTAAAAGGCACCAGGACGTGGATTTCTCCGATGCTGTAGGGCTTGGGTGTGCCCGACTTGGTGGACACGCCTTCTTTGATCATGTGACCTACGATTTGAACTTTCATGCGACTAACCTTTCGTCGAGCTGATACCAGGTGGGAACGCTTGCGGGCTTCAACTCAATTACCCGAATGCGCGGTTGAAAAATGGCGATGTTTCGACGGACTGAAATGTCTATTCCGTAGCTCAGCAGTCCCGTGCGATGGCGGCGAAATGTGCGATCGCTAAGGCGTTTAGACATATCGTCACCCGCGAGGTAATCGCGTGCGGTGCGGCGTAATGCGTTTGGAACGTGTTCCAGGTCGTCGTGCGAGTGCTCAGCGCGTGTCAGCACTGCGGCACGCTCTTCAAAGAGCAATTCCATTTGTTTCATATCGAAACCCCCGAGGTGGTTACAGCCCATCGCTATGAGCTGCGTTGCTTTGCAAGTCACTTCAAAACGCACCAGGCCGACCTGCTCGCAGTGGTCGATTAGTTCCTGTGGGCCACCGCGTTTTTTCATCTCGGTGGACTTGATGTAAACCTTGGAAAAGATCCGGCGAGATCCTTCGCCCCAATGGACGGTCTCGCCGTCTGACGACGCGCCGACTTTTAGGCGCGTGTTTCCTTGCTGTGTTGAAAGCCACGCAAGGTAGGCCCGGGCATCACTGAGGCAGCCCGTTTCGTAATTGGCAGTCAGGTCGATACGGCTGATCGTTGCACCTGTCCACGCGGGGCGCAGAGTGCAATGGCCGTCTTCGTGTCTAACTTGCCGATAGAACTTTTGCCCTGCAGAAAATGGCGGCAAGCCGAGCCGCTGCAGGATCTTGTTAATGCGGTTCAGGCATTGGTTAAAGCTGAAACCCCAGAGGTTGTCAGTGCGTCCAAATTTGGACACGTTGCCGCTGAACATGACGGTGTGGCCATCGCATCGCACCTGGACAGAGGTTTCATAGCTGCCCTCGATCTTGCTGGCGCGTTTGGTCTGCCATTCCACTTCGCCGTTGGCGTCCACACCGAACACGACGCCGCAATTCACTTCGGGCAGCTCATGCTCATGGCTTTGGCGGATCGTCAGCCAGTCCACGAAGAACGGTTCTTCGCGCTGGTCGCGCCGGTCCAGGTCACCAAAGTTCCAGGTGGTTTTGCCGGAACTGAGGTCAGAAGATCCGGAACGGAATAGGCGGCCATCGCGCTCATAGTCCTGGAATTTGCCCAGCATATTGCCGTGCATTTCCTGCCACCGTGCGGCCTTTTGTTGCCCGGTTTTTTGGTCGTTTTGGCCAATATTGGCCGTTTGGTGAGGTGTTACTTGCACTCTCACCCCTTTTTGCCTGTTTTGCAGGCACCTGCGGGGGCCGCTGCGCAGCCCGCCGCAGTTCCCTGCAAAACAGGCTTGCAGATGCAGTCTGACCCGCCGCACTCCCAGACACGTGCAACCGGAACGGTAAAACGGTACTTTTCCGGGGCAAAAGTCTCAACGGTCCAGCAGTCAGGGCCGTCTGGCACTGTATAGGCTTCCAGTATTTGGCCGCAGTAAAGGAGGGGACCCTTGCGGATCTGTACGTGCTTGCGCTCCACCATACGGCCTTCGCGGGCCGCAGCAATGCCACGCTGCCAGTGATCGGCGTGGGTGTAAGGCTCGGATTTGGTGCGGAGGGCCTGGTTCATGCTCGGCCCTCCGATACCATCGCGTGATAAACAACAGGAGGAACAAGCGTGGACTGGACTCTCAGCGAATGGTTTTGGCGTTCCACCATCTTTGCGATAGCAGTTGGTACGCTTTCGTCGATGATTGGGCTTTGGGTCACATACCTGGTGATCAAGGCAGCGATACGAGACGGGATCAAAGAGTCCGGGCTTGTGGAAACCTGGGCTAGAACGGTGGAAAGAGAGCGAAAGGTTCCGCACGACGGCGGATTGCCTGACTTTCGTGCGGATCGCTGAGGGGTGCTCCCCTCGGACACTTCCGCCCATCCGTGGCCAGTCGCCAAACTTTCCAGCGGCAGGCTTTCAGCAGAACGAGGGGAGCGTAAGTTGTGCGTGCACTCCGTGGCCGGAGTGGCAGTTTTCGTTTGGACCATGGCGACTGGTGTTCCCTAATTTGTGACGACTCGTCACGGAATGCATTAAGCCGATTTCATGATGAGTCGTCAAGAAATATTTTGATGAGTCGTCATAAACTGACAACACGTCACTACGGAGCTGTCATGTCAAACACCATGGAACTTCTCAACAGAGCACTTGCCTTCAAACGCGCAGCACGGTGGTGCGAAGAAATGCACCTTGACCCAAGTGCAATTGCGCAAGCACGCAAACGGGGAAAACTGAGTCCCACGATCGCGGCGCATATGGCAATTGAACTGGGAGAAGACGGAATGCGGTGGGCAGCAATCGCTGGCATCGAAGCCGATAACAACAGCGCAGAGCTAAAGACACGATTGCTAGCTCAATTTGAAACGAGCGCCGCACTGTAGAATGGCGCTGTTTTGCTCACCAGACACAACATCCCTATGAAGTTGATTGCCCAAATGTTTTTCGCGGCCGCCGTTGCCGTCATTTCC
Source organism: Rhodoferax sp. GW821-FHT09E07 (assembly GCF_059416145.1). Classification (NCBI taxonomy): domain Bacteria; kingdom Pseudomonadati; phylum Pseudomonadota; class Betaproteobacteria; order Burkholderiales; family Comamonadaceae; genus Rhodoferax; species Rhodoferax sp. GW821-FHT09E07. Next base: position 54,333 of record NZ_JBWKOP010000001.1, read on the forward strand.
GTTTCTTCCTTCGCGGAAGAAGCCAAGCACGAGGTCGCCAAAGTGGTGAAACCCGACTTGGCAAAGGGCGAGGCAAGCTTTGGCGCGGTATGCGCGGCTTGCCACGGTGCCGATGGCAACTCTGGGACGCCCGCTTACCCCAAGCTGGCGCAACAACACCCTGAGTACCTGATCAAGCAATTGCAAGAGTTCAAGTCCGACAAGCGCAACAACGCGGTCATGAAGGGCTTTGCCTCCGCGCTGAGCGACGATGACATGAAAAACATCGCCTACTGGGTGACCTCCAAGAAGGCCAAGCAGGGCTTTGCCAAAGACAAGGAACTGGTGTCCCTGGGTGAACGCATTTACCGCGGTGGCATTGCTGACCGCCAGGTGCCTGCCTGTGCGGGCTGCCATAGCCCCAACGGCGCTGGCATTCCTTCCCAATATCCCCGCCTGAGCGGTCAGCATGCGGATTACGCGGTAGCCCAACTGACGGCGTTCCGTGACGGCGTGCGTAAGAACAGCCTGCAAATGACCCAAGTGGCGGCCAAGATGAATGACCGCGAAATCAAGGCCGTTGCCGACTACGTGGCCGGCTTGCGCTAATCCGGGGAAGAGTTCACCGGTTCTGCGGAACCAAAGCGCGTGAATTCACCCTAACTGGGCGGGACCATCCACCGATGGCCTGCCTTTTTTTTTGAGTTATTGCTCCCGACTCTATGACTGTCTCCACCGAAGGTTTTGAATTGCAATCTGGCTCGCGCACCTGGCGTGCCACGGTGGAGTTACTTTCGTCCATGCGGTTTGCCATTTCTCTGTTTGCCCTGATTTGCATTGCCGCCATCATTGGTACCGTGCTCAAGCAGCACGAGCCCTTGAACAACTATGTGAACCAGTTCGGTCCTTTTTGGACCGAAGTTTTTGGTGCGGTGAGCCTCTACAACGTCTACAGCGCGTGGTGGTTTTTGCTGATTCTGGGATTTTTGGTGCTGAGCACGTCGTTGTGCGTGATGCGCAATACGCCCAAGATCATCAGCGACCTGAAGTCCTACAAGGAAAACATCCGCGAGCAGAGCCTCAAGGCGTTTGGACACCGTGCTCAGGCCACATTGCAGGAAGCGGCTGAGTCGGCGGCCCAGCGAATGGGGCAGCTGCTGGTCAGCGGCGGCTGGCGCGTAAAGCTGCAACGGCGCGACACACCCAGTGGCCCAGGTTGGATGCTGGCGGCCAAAGCGGGCGTGGTGAACAAGGTCGGCTATATCGCCGCCCACAGTGCCATTGTGTTGATTTGTCTGGGTGGCTTGCTGGATGGGGATTTGATTGTTCGCGCCCAAATGCTGCTGGGGGGCAAGACACCGTATACGGGTGGCGGCATGATTGCCGATGTTGCACCCGAGCATCGGCTCAGCGAACGCAACCCTACATTCCGAGCCAATTTGCTGGTAGCAGAAGGTACACAGTCCAGCACAGCCATCGTCAACCAGTCGGATGGCATCTTGTTGCAGGAGCTTCCGTTTGCGGTGGAGCTCAAGAAGTTCATCGTGGAGTACTACTCCACGGGCATGCCCAAACTGTTTGCCAGTGACATCGTGATCCACGACAAGGAGACCGGAGAAACAGTCCCCGCGCGCGTCGAGGTGAACCATCCTGCGAGCTACCGGGGTGTGGAGATTTACCAATCCAGTTTTGACGATGGTGGTTCGAGTCTGCGCTTGCATGCGGTGTCCCTGACTGGCCAGGTGCAGCCCTTTGAGCTGGAGGGCACCGTGGGTGGCGCCTCGCAACTTGCCAAGGGCGCTGGCGCAGATGCCATGACGGTGGAATACACCGGGCTGCGCGTCATCAACGTGGAGAATTTCGCGGGTGATCCTGCGTCTTCGGGTACGGATGTGCGCGGCGTAGATTTGCGGTCGGCCATGGATGCCCAACTGGGCGCGGCCAATAAGACCAAAGACAAGAAGAACCTGCGCAACGTGGGCCCCAGTGTGAGCTACAAGCTGCGCGATGCGGCCGGCCAGGCGCGCGAGTTCAACAACTACATGCTGCCGGTAGACATGGGGGATGGTGTCCCGCTGTTTTTGCTGGGCATGCGCGAAAGCCCGGCCGAACCGTTTCGCTACCTGCGCATCCCTGCCGATGAGAAGGGCACGCCCGATGAGTTCATGCGTCTGAGCAATGCCCTGTCAGATGCTGCACTGCGTGAGAAGGCGGTGAAACGCTATGCCGCCAAAGCCGTGGATGCCAAGCGCCCTGAGTTGGCGCAACAATTGACGGCATCTGCTGCACGGGCCTTGGCCTTGTTTGCCGGCGTGGAGAGCCGCAACCCTGCCAAACCCGTGGCGGGCTTGCAGGCCATTGCAGATTTCATTGAGGCCAATGTTCCCGAAGCCGAGCGAAACAAGGCCGGCGAGGTATTGGTGCGTATCCTGAATGGGACGCTGTTTGAACTGGAGCAGGTGGCACGGGAAAAAGCCGGCCTGCCTGCTTTCGAGCCGGATGCGCGCGGCCAGGCTTTCATGACGCAGGCCGTGCTGGCGCTCAGTGACGTACCGCTGTACCCTGCACCGGTGGCGCTTTTGCTGTCGGATTTCACGCAGGTACAGGCCAGTGTGTTCCAGGTGGCGCGAGCCCCCGGCAAGACCGTGGTCTATTTGGGCTGTGCCTTGCTGATCCTGGGGGTTTTTGCCATGCTCTATGTGCGGGAGCGGCGGCTGTGGGTGTGGTTGGCGCCGGATGCCCAGTCGCCTGAACACATTCAGGCGACCATGGCACTGTCCACCAACCGCAAGACGATGGATGGGGACCGGGAGTTCGAGCATTTGAAATCCCGTTTGTTAGGTGTGAAGGACTCTCAATGAATACGATTTCTGGTATCAGCGCGGCGGTGGCCCCGGGCGCGAGTGTGACCCTCAACGCGGGCTATTTTTCCCAGCGGGCTTGGGGGGAATGGCTGTTCGCACTTATTGTGGTGGCCGGTGGCGTGTTTGCCATGGGCCTGTACCACGAGAGCATGGATGTGTACGAGAAAGGCATTTTGCTGGCTGCCATGCCTGCCGCCATCTGGTTGGGCTGGTTCTGGCGACCGCTTCAGGTGTTGATGCTGGCGGTGGCTGGTCTGTCGCTGCTGGGCATTGCGTCTTACCAGGGCGCACTGGAGCGGGCTGAGACAGTGTTTTGGCTCAAATACTTTCTGTCCAGCCAGTCGGCCATCCTGTGGATGAGCATGTTGTTCTTCATGGCCACGGCGTTCTACTGGATTGGCGTGTTTGCCAAGGGCCGGGCCGATGGTGTGGAGAGCGTGGCCTCGCGCCTGGTGTGGGCGGCGGTAACGCTGGCTCTGACCGGCACCATGGTGCGCTGGTACGAGAGCTACCTGCTGGGTGCCGATATTGGGCATATCCCGGTCAGCAACCTGTATGAAGTGTTCGTGCTGTTTTGTTGGCTGACGGCCACCTTTTACCTGTACTTCGAGGCCCAGTACAAAACCCGTGCCCTGGGCGCGTTTGTGATGTTGGTGGTCAGTGCGGCCGTGGGCTTTCTGCTCTGGTACACCGTGGTGCGTCAGGCCCATGAAATTCAGCCGCTGGTGCCGGCGCTCAAGAGTTGGTGGATGAAGCTGCATGTGCCGGCCAACTTCATTGGCTACGGGACCTTTGCGCTGGCAGCCATGGTGGCCTTTGCCTACCTGATCAAACAACAGGCCACCGAGACCCGCTGGTACAAGCTCGCGCCGCTGTGGCTGCTGGGGGTGGTGCTGTGCTTTGAACCCATCGTGTTCCGCAAATCGGCTGTGGGCGGCATGAGCGATTACTGGGCGGTGTACTTCGGAATTTCCGCGCTCATTGTGGCCAGCATTCTGTTTGGTCGCAAGCGCCTGGCGGCCAGGTTGCCCAGCTTTGAGGTGCTGGACGATGTGATGTACAAGTCCATCGCCGTGGGCTTTGCGTTCTTCACGATTGCCACCGTGCTGGGCGCCCTGTGGGCGGCCGAAGCCTGGGGTGGCTACTGGAGCTGGGACCCGAAAGAGACCTGGGCCCTGATCGTCTGGTTGAACTACGCCGCTTGGTTGCACATGCGGCTCATGAAGGGGCTGCGTGGCATCCCGGCTGCCTGGTGGGCGCTGGGTGGCTTGGCGGTGACCACGTTCGCCTTCATTGGTGTGAATATGTTCCTGAGCGGCTTGCACAGCTACGGAACTTTGTAAGAAAAAGCACTGTCGGACGACCAACGACCACACAAGGAGTCCCCATGCTGATCAAAACCCGGAACGACGGCTTCCAACACGCCGTCAGCAGTGACATCACCCCGCAACGGGCTTACGAAGGTCGCCGGGCGCTGCTCAAGCAGATGGCAATGGGAGTGGCCGGCGCCGGCATGGCGAGCTGGGCATCGCGCCAGGCCCTGGCCGAAAGCAGCACCTGGGGGGACCGCCCTGGCAAGCTGGCACCGCTGGCGTCCAAGCCGTCTACCGTGGCTGCTGCGCTGGCCATGGAGAAGGTGACGGCCTACAAGGACGCGACCACCTACAACAATTACTACGAGTTCGGCACCGATAAGGCTGACCCTGGCGTCAACGCCCACACGCTGAAGACTTCACCTTGGTCGGTCGAGATCGAGGGGCTGGTGAAGAAACCGGGCAAATTCGCGCTGGAAGACCTGCTCAAGCTCAGCCCCATGGAGGAGCGCATCTACCGCCTGCGCTGCGTGGAAGGCTGGTCCATGGTGATTCCGTGGGTGGGCTATTCACTGGCCGAACTGATCAAGAAGGTGGAGCCGCTGGGCAGTGCCAAGTATGTGGAGTTTGTGACGCTGGCCGACCCCAAGACCATGCCCTTTGTGGGCTCCCGCATTCTGGACTGGCCCTATACCGAAGGCCTGCGCCTGGACGAGGCGATGCACCCACTGACGCTGCTGAGCTTTGGCATGTATGGCGAAGTGTTGCCCAACCAGAGCGGTGCGCCGGTGCGTCTGGTGGTGCCGTGGAAATACGGGTTCAAGAGCGGCAAAAGCATTGTCAAAATCCGTTTCACCGAGAAGCAACCGGGCACCGCTTGGAACAAAGCCGCGGCGAACGAGTACGGCTTCTACTCCAACGTGAACCCCAATGTGGACCACCCGCGCTGGAGCCAGGCGACCGAGCGGCGCATTGGCGAGGACGGCCTGTTTGCGAAGAAGCGCAAGACCCTGATGTTCAACGGCTACGAGGCCCAGGTGGGGCAGCTGTACGCTGGTATGGACCTCAAAAAGTTCTACTAACCCGTGGCGTCCGTGAATTCTTGGTTGGCCCACCGCGCGGCCAAGCCAGTGGTGTTCGCCGTGGCCGCTTTACCTCTGATTTGGCTGGTCTATGCGGCCTTTGCCGACCGGCTTGGTGCCAACCCAGCCGAAGCGCTGGTGCGTGCGACAGGTGACTGGACCCTGCGCGCGCTGTGTGTGGTGCTGGCCGTGACGCCGCTGCGCACCATCGCCAGCTGGCCCTCGCTGGCCCGGCTGCGGCGCATGCTGGGGCTGTGGACCTTTGCCTACGCGGTGTTGCACATGCTGTCGTACAGCTGGTTTGACATGGGGCTGGATGTGGCTGATATTGCGGCGGACATTGCCAAGCGACCTTTTATCCTGGTGGGGTTCACGGCTTTGCTGCTGCTGGCAGCGTTGGCTGCCACCTCATTCAACCGCGTGATCAAGGCCATGGGCGCCAAGCGCTGGCAGGTCCTGCACCGGGCGGTGTATGCCGTGGCGGGGCTGGCCATTCTGCATTTCTTCTGGATGCGTGCCGGAAAGCACAACTTTGCCGAGGTGGCGATCTATGCCGCCATTCTGGGGTCTCTGTTGGGCTGGCGCGTGCTGCGGTTCATGAAGAAAAAACGGGCTTAGCCCCCGTCAATACTGCGCTGATAGCTACTAAATCAGTAGCAAGTTACAGCGGGTTCTCGCCGCGCAGCTGGTCTGCCATGGTGTCGCGCGTGCGGATCACATGGCTGCGTGTGCCGTCCACCAGAATCTCGGCGGCCTTGGGGCGCGAGTTGTAGTTGCTGGACATGCTCATGCAGTAGGCACCAGCCGACAGCACGGCCAGCTGGTCACCGGCTTGCACGTTCAGCGTCCGGTCGTGACCAATCCAGTCGCCGCTCTCGCACACCGGGCCCACCACGTCGAACACGTCGCCTCCCGGCGCAGCCAGCTTGCTGGCGTCCAGTGGCACGATGGTGTGGAAGGCCTGGTACATGGCGGGGCGGGGCAGGTCGTTCATGGCGGCATCCACGATGCAGAAGTTCTTTTGCTCGCCGGGCTTCATGTAGAGCACCTCGGTCACGCACAGGCCCGCATTGCCCACGAGTGAGCGGCCGGGCTCGATCATCAGTTGGCGCTGGCCAAAGCCGCGTGCATCCAGCTTGGCCAGCAGCTTGGCCCACAGGGCATCGGCGGCGGGCGGGGTGTCGCCGTTGTAGTTGATACCCAGGCCGCCACCAAAGTCGATGTGATGGATGGGAATGCCTGCGGCCTCGATGGATTCCACCAGGTCCAGCATGCGATCCATGGCGTCCAGGTAGGGCGTCTCTTCGGTGATCTGGGAACCGATGTGGCAGTCAATGCCCACGATCTGCAGGCCGGGCAGGGCGGCTGCGCGCTGGTAGGTGGCCAGCGTGCGCTCATGCGCGATGCCAAACTTGTTGCCCTTGAGCCCGGTGGAGATGTAGGGATGCGTCTTGGGGTCGACGTTGGGGTTCACGCGGATGCTGATGCGTGCCTGGGTACCTACGCTCACAGCCACTTCGTTGAGCACGTCGATCTCGGCTTCACTTTCCACGTTGAAGCAGCCAATGCCCACGCGCAGGGCCTCGCGCATTTCTGCACGGGTCTTGCCTACGCCCGAGAAGATGATCTTGCTGGCATCGCCACCGGCGACCAGCACGCGGGCCAGTTCGCCTCCGGACACGATGTCAAACCCGCAACCCGCCTTGGCGAAGAGTTGCAGCACGGCCAATGTCGAGTTGGCCTTCATGGCGTAGCAGATCTGCGCATTGCGACCGGCGAAGCCCTTTTGGTAGGCGGCCAACGCGGCCAGCATGGAGGCCTTGGAGTACACGAACAAGGGCGTTCCGTGTTCCTGCGCCAGCGGCGCCACCGCACAGCCCTCCACCTGGAGCTGACCGTTGGCGTAATGAATGTGCGGGTGTCCGGGAAGCGAGGGCAGGCTCATGGTGTGGCGTTTGTGGTTGTACTGGTGGCCGCTGGCGCGGAGGCCGGAGCCGAGGTGGCCTTGGTGCTGCGCGCGGCTTGGGAGGAGGGTAAATACAGTGAGCCCGTCTGCCCGCATGCAGCCACAGTGAGCACACTGGCGGCAAGGGCAAGGCGACTGACTAGAATTTGCGTTGCTTTCAACATGGTGAAATTGTACTTAGCGACACTCGATAGGTTGACCGCGCACCCTCGAAAGATAGGCGCTGCGAGGATTGCAAACACGAAGCACAGCGCCACGCGCCACGCCGTAACCAACGTCAAAAAATTGCGCAAGCTCCGGTATTGTGTACTCGCCAGATAAATACATTGTCACGAGCTCCCGCTCGGACTCTGTATCTATCTGCCGTGGTGCGCCCCATTTCTTTCCGCGAGCACGTGCCGCAGCCTGTCCAGCCATAACGCGCTCACGAATTATTGAGCGCTCAAGCTCAGCGACAGCACCAAGAATTTGAACGGTGAAAACACCAATCGGACTGGATGTATCGATGGGTTCGGTAAGTGATCGAATCGCAGCTCCAGCCCGTTTTAGCTTGGCCAAAATTGAAAGAAGATCGCCAAGACTTCTTGCAATTCGATCGATTTTCCAAACGACTAAAACATCACCGGCACCGAGAGTTTCAATAGCCTCTCGAAGACGTGGACGTGGGCCAACCCCCGAGCAATTTTCTTGAAAAATTCTTGTGATTCCAGCCGCTTTTAAAGCATCAATTTGAAGGTTCGTTTCTTGTTCAGACGTAGAAACACGCGCATAACCGTAGTTCAATTTTTCCCCTAAATTCACCTAGGCCGCTATCAATATTGTAGCGCTTGCTATTGTTTTTGTAGCAATAATTTTAGCGATAGGTGAAGTGTTCTTACGAGCAATAGGGGCATTGAATACAGGGCGTTTCCCTTCGGGACCAGGCTCTATTGCTTTGCAACCATGCCCAAGGTCATGGCCCATCCGGGTAACGATCCCTAACGCATCTCGCTCCACCGTTTTCTCTTTGCCCTGTAGCACCGTCCATTCCTGAGTGACGGCTATTCCTCCAGAAGTCTGCCCCGGCGTCGTCGGGCCTGCCTGGGGTATTCATAAAGCTATCAGGAGGCGCTTCGCGCTAGTCGCTTTACAAACCTTCCCCATTCATTCCCGCCGCCTCCGGTGCCGCCATCTTGCGGGCCATCACTCAGGAAAGTACGGAGCACGTATCAGCCAAGAAAACGGCAGATCGAGGAACCAGTGAATACCGGGCCAGCCTAGGAAACCCGGTGCACTTTTAAAGGCAGAACACCATGATTGCAGCGAACTACTTGAAGCATCCCGACGCATTGCGGTTTCAGCGTGAGCTGTTCCACAACGGCTACAAGAACTCGCCCCGGATCATGCGTTTGATGGAGTGCGTGTTTAAGTTCGCGCCGGATGTGCCTGGGTGGGTGAAGGAGGCGGCGCGCAAGGCGCGCCAATTGGTGAAGCACTGGAAGGCTGGCCAGATCAAAATCAACTTCACCAGCAGCGACAAGGGCCACGTGGTGAAGGCCGGGTATTACGTGCACCCCATGCATGGCGCGACATGGTCAGGTCGTGGACTGGCGCCCAAGTGGCTCCAGCTCCTGACGGCCAACGGGGACAGCCGAGACTGCTACCGCCTGGCGGTGGATACGTGGATACCTTGGGCGGTGTGACGACCTCTAGGAACTGTGCGGGCCCCGCGAGGCCCAAATAACATAGTCAGTTGTCAAAAAACAGGAGCAATCTGGGATTTCCGCTGACTGTCAGCCAAACACCACACCCACGCAAATTCACCCGAACGGGGGATGTCCCTAGCCAATGTGGGGCCTTATGCTCCGTGCCCAAAGCCGCAGCGGTAGCACATGCGGCTGCGCTAGTGAACTACCGGGCCTATGCATAGGCCCTTTTCTTTGGGAGCGATGGGATGGGTTTCAAGAATGTCGCGGCTGCGTCAATGTGTGGCCTGCATCCTCGCAATGGAGGCGGCATGACTCCTTTTTACCGCCTGATAGCGGCCCTGTTGCTGCTGTTCTCAATGACCGGTGCGCATGCATGGTTTCCCGCAACGCAGACCAACACCAGTAGCTGTGCGGGTTCCATTTGTTATGAATTCCAACAAGTTGTTTATACCGATACGGGCTGGGGCACGGCGACCGAGACCTGCGACAGAATTGTCGCGCAGGCCAAGTGGACAAAGCGCGACTACCCAACCTATGCCGCTACGATTTCGGGCTTTATTCAGGGCACGACTCCGCAATTGGTGTGCCATCTCGATTGGGCGTATGGCGTCTGGGGTAACTTTGGGTTGAATTACCGTCGTGCGTCACCTCTCTATTCCTGCCCGTCAAACGCCACCCTATCCGGCTCCGCCTGTATCTGCAACACGGACTCTTCAGAAAACCCAGCCCACAACGCTTGCATCAAGAATCCCCCTATCCAAGCGAAACAGACGGCGGGACAACCGGTTGAAGCCGGAGCTCAAACCTGTAAACCGATCATTCCTGCCACTGGCGAGAAGTACTACACCCATAGCGACTTCAGCGATACCACCCCGCAACCTCTGAGCCTAGAGCGCACCTACCGCAGCAGCTGGTCGGTATCGGGAGCTGCAGCCTTCGCAGCCAGCCCTGGTCTTGGTAAATCCTGGGCGCACAACCACAGCACCGGCCTGCAACTCGAAGGCGCCACCCAAGCCAACCCACAGCCCCAGGTGGCCCGTGTTCTCTTTGGTAGCGGCAGTGCCAGCGTCTTTGCCTGGAACAGCACCACAACAGCTTGGCAACCCAGCAATAGCGCCAACGCCGACAGCCTGACCCCCACCGCAACGCCGGTGGCAGGCTACCTGCTCAAGCAGGCCGACGATGACAGCCGCTGGCAATTCAACGCTGTAGGCAAACTCCTCACCAAGACCGAACGCAACGGATGGGTCACCACCTACAGCTACATCGCCTCGGGCAACGGTGTTGGCCAACTCGCCAGCGTCACCAACGCCTTTGGCCGCAGCATCAGCTTTGCCTACAACGCTGCTGGTCAATTGGTCAGCGCCACCATGCCGGATGGCCAAGTGGTCAGCTACGCCTACGACAGCAGTGCACGTCTGATCACCGTGGGCTACCCCGGCAGTGTCTCTAAAACTTACCTCTATGAAGACAGCCGCTGGCCGCAAAGCGTGACCGGCATCATGGACGAACGCGGCATTCGCTTGGCCACCGTCGTTTACGACGCGCAGGGCAGGGCCATTGAGAGCGGTTACGCCGGAGGTGCGGACTACTACAAGGTCACCTATCCAGCCACTACTGCATGGACCTCTGCCCAAGTCACTGACCCACTGGGCACCACCCGTAACTACAACTACGGCACCACGCTGGGCAAACTCACTGTTACCAGTGCCGACAAACCCAGCGGAAGTGGTGGCAGTGACGCCGCCAGCCGTGTGCAAAACGCCAGTGGCTTGGTCGACAGCGAAACCGACTTCACCGGTGTGCAAACCATGTACACCTGGGACGTCAACCGCCGCCTGCCCCTCAGCACTACCCAGGCCTCAGGCCGCCCCGAAGCGGTCACTACCAGCACCCAATGGCACGCCACACTGCGTCTGCCCGTGTTGGTAACCGCGCCTGGACGCACCATTGCCACCACTTACGACGGCGTGGGCAACCCCTTGAGCGAAACCACCACGGACACCACCGGTGGCCCCAGCAATGGCCAAACTCGCACCTGGGCCTGGACCTACACCGCCAACAACCTGGTCGCCACGCAGACTGACCCCCTGGGCAAGGTCTGGAGCTTTGCCTACAACCCCCAAGGCCAGCGCACCAGTGCCACCAATCCCCTGGGCCAAGTTACCAGCTACACCTATGACACGGCAGGCCGCCTGGCCACCCAAACCGAACCCGGTGGCTTGGTCACCAGCTACGCCTACGACCTGCGCGGGCGCCTCACCCAGGTCAGCGCCGGTGGAGAAGCCACCAGCTACACCTACACCGCAGCCGGCCAAATCGCCAGCGTCACTCTGCCTAGTGGGTATGCCGTCAGTTACGAATACGACGCCGCCCAGCGCCTGACCGCTGCCACTGACGACCGCGGCAACCGCACCAGCTACACCCTGGACGGCATGGGTAACCGCACGCTGGAGCAGCTCAAAGATTCAGGCGGCACCATTGCCTGGGCCACCAGCCGCACCATCAATAGCCTGAACCGCGTGAGTGCTGTTGCCAACGGCCAAGGTCAGAGCACCCAGTTTGGCTTTGATGCCAACGGCCAGGCCACCAGCCAGACCGACCCGCTGAGCCACACCACCAGCCAGACCTTGGACGGATTGCGTCGCCCCAAGACCACCACATTGCCTGACAACGCCACAGCCCAAACGGCATGGACCGCCTTGGGTGAGCTGGCCAGCGCGCAAGACCCCAAAGGCATTACCACCAGCTATGTGCGCAACGCTTGGGGTGAAGTGCTGTCGGAAACCAGCCCGGACAGCGGAACCCAAAGCTACACCCGCGACGCTGCAGGCAACGTGTCCAGCAAGACCGACGCCAAAGGCCAAACCACCGCCATCGCCCGCGACGACCTGGGCCGTCCCACCACCATCACTCTGGCGGACAGCAAAACCCAAACGCTGGCCTACACCGCGGCGGGCAACCTGAGCCAGATCACCGACCCCAGCGGCAGCACCAGCTACACCTACGACGTGCTCAGCCGGGTACTGAGCAAGACCCAGACCGTCAACGACAACTCGGCCAACCCCAGCAGCACCACCACCGCCTACGCCTACCACCCCGGAGGCACCCTGGCCCAGATCACCTACCCCAGTGGCCTCAAAGTGTTCTACCGCCTGGGCACGGGCAGCAATGTGGGGCGCATCGTGCAGGTGGACGTGCAGCAGCCCGGCACCAATACCCCAGTGCAGGCGTTTGTGAGCAGCCTGGCCTACACCGCGCTGAATCAGCCCAAGAGCTGGACCTGGTCGAATACCGACAGCGCCAGCCGCAGTTTTGACACCTCCGGCCGCATGACCAGCAACGAGTTTGCGACCTATACCTATGACGCAGCCAGCCGCATCACTGGTATCACGCAGCTCCTGAACGCCGTAGAAGGCACCAAAGCCTCCAGAGAGCCCTTCACCTGGACGGCAGCTTACGACGCCCGCGACCGCCTCACCAGCTTCACCCGCACCGGTGCCTCCAGCCAATACAGCTACGACGTCAACAGCAACCGCCTGAGCAGTACTGACGTCATCACCAGCAGCACCGACCTGGGCGCAGACTTCGACCAGCCCGACCGACAAAAGTCCACCGCGCTGGCCCACACCATCGCCACCACCAGCAACCGCCTGCTGGGGTTCACCCAGACTCAGACCACCCAGCAAGTCAGCAACAGCACTGTGCTGGGCACCAGCAGCGCCCAGATCAGCTACAGCCTGGACGCCGCTGGCAACCTGACCGGTGACGGCCTGCGCACCTTCGGCTACGACGCAGCCAACCGCCTCTCGGAGGTCAAAGTCAGCGACCCCGACGAGGCCAGCAAGATCGTCTACCTGCACAACGCCCTGGGCCAACGCGTCTTCAAGAGCGAACCTCAGGTGGCGCAGACTGCCCCCAACCAAACGGCCTTGGGCACCGACTTCATCAGCTGGCTGCAACAGAGCTTCAGTTGGCTCTTTACCCAGTCCAGCCAAAGCAGTGCAATGCTGGGTCAAGCCTATGTCTATGGTGACGGTAGCCTGGGCAGCTACAACTTGCTGGGTGAGTACGGCAACGGCAGCAGCACCAGCCCGGGGAGCACCGAATACATCTGGCTGCCAACAGAGGCCGGAAACGCACAGCTCATGGGCCTGTACAAGAACAGCCGCCTGTACGCGGTGCACACCGATCATCTGGGCACGCCACGGCAAATCACGGATGACACCAACAAGGTGGTGTGGCAGTGGAGCTACTCGGGGTTTGGGGAGAACAAGCCCAGTGGGGTCTTGCAGGCGACCTACGACGCCAATGCATCCATCATGCAGTTCAAGGCCACTACGCCTACCATCACGGTGAACCTGCGGTTTCCGGGGCAATACTGGGATGACGAATCTAAGCTGAGCTACAACTACTTCAGAAGCTACCAGCCAAACCAAGGTCGCTATACGCAATCCGATCCCATTGGACTGGGTGGGGGATGGTCACGGTATGCCTATGTTAGTGGGAATACGCTGAGCTACTCAGATCCACAGGGTTTGTGCCCCTGGTGCGCTGCAGGGTTGGCGATTGGCGTCTGGGCCAACATTGGCTCACAGCTTTATGCGAACGGCGGCAATTGGGGCGGCTTGGATTACAAGGCCGTAGTTATGTCTGGCCTCGCAGGTGCAGCTTCAGGTGGGCTGGGAACATTAGCTGCTGGATTCCGAGTTGGTACGAGCATTGCTGTAAATACAATCGGAAGTGGCGCAATTAGCGGTGCGCAGCAAGCAGCAAGCAATGCATGGAATGGACAATGTACTTCCAATGGTGTTGTCGATAGTGCGCTGAAAGGCGCTCGGTACGGTTTTGTAGGTGCGAGTGCGGGATCGGCATACAACGCTTGGCGAGCTGCTCAAGGAGCAAACAACTTCCTCAACTCATCCAATGCGGTGACTGGACCATTCTTTCCGCACTGGAGTACCAACTGGGCCATTGGCGGAACGGTTGGCGGTAATTTAATCGGTGGAATTGTCGGCAATGCAAACCAGTAGTCAACCAACTATGTTTAAGCAGATTTGGGTCATTTTGAAACCACTTTTTGTGGGGGTGCTGATAGGTACGCTGGCCGGATTTGGGGTTGTTCTACTTGGCCGCTTGATGTCGAGCGGAGAGTCGGAAAAACAAGAGGCACTTGCGTTCATCCTGTTCACTGTGTTTGGTGCATTTATGGGTCTTGTCGATACGATAAGGTATTTTTTGGCGTGGCTGCGGTTTCGTAAGAGTCAAAGAGGTCAAGGATAAGCCGAGACTAGGATTGATGAAATTGATTTATCCAGTACTTAATTTCGGAATCCGATCTAAGTTACAACTACCTGCGCAGTTACCTGCCACGTTCCAATATAGGGGAAGCAGCAATGCCAATTTCCATCAACAAGTTATTCATTTACCTCTTTCTCTGCTTGCCGGTTTCAAGGACGCTCTTTTAGCTATTGAAACTTGAATTCTTTAGGTGCGGTGAAAACCAGTGGATTCTCTACTCATATCTATGAAAGTAGATTTCAAATGTGAGGATGCGTAAGCGTGCCTTTTTTTGCATTGGTTTTCCGAGAGTGTAGCAATCACTATTGCGGTGCTGCCTTAGTTGGACTTGCCATGGCCATAGACACGGCAGGCGCGTCGCATGACAGGGCGCGGGACTTGTCCACCCATGTCAGCACCCCGGTGCAGTCAGTGGTTCCACGGAACTTGTAACCCGCCCTGGACAACTCTTTATCCGTGATGTTGGCCACCAGCAGACCGTTTTGTGAAACCGCGAAGGTGTAGACCACCTTGTCACCCATGGTAATGCGGCCAGTCATGTGCAAAGACTTGGTTTCATAGGGTTCAGGGATTGCGGAGGGGTCTACGGCAGGCTGCAAGGCCGCAGGAGAAGGGGCACTGGCAGCGCGGGCGGGGGTGGGTGCGGCTTGGGTGATTTGCTCAACCTTGACCGTTGTAAGCGTTTTGGGCTTTTTGGTTGCCGCGTAGTAGGCAACACCGATGCAGCCAGCCAGACCTATACCCAGCACCATGCGGTTTAGCCGCTTGAATCGCAGAATCATGGGACGGACATCATCCGCGGCGGTTTCCGCGATGCTCATGCCTTGCGTGTGACTTTTGTACAGAGGGAAGTACTGCGGTTTGTAGTCGCGTATTTCGTCGTCAATCACCGCGCCCCGGTAGCCTGCGTGCACCTTGCGAATGTACTGATTTTTAAGGCCGAGAATGTCCGCTTTTCTGACCTTGATCAACATGGCCAATAGACCCGCAATGGCCTGATCCGTGTCCCTGAAATTCTGAGTGGCCAACAACACATCGCAGTTGAAATGGCGGTGCAGTTTGAACCACTCCACCACCTCGGGACGAGTACCGAGCTTGGGCATGGGGACGTGGCATTCGTCGATGACATAGAGCGGGCCTAAGCCCTTTGGGTGACGCCATGTGGTGTAGTAGTCCCACACATTCCCGAAGGTGGGCGCGCTGCCCACAATCACTTCGTCTTGCTCGACCAGTTCAAAGGCGTTGCCGTTGCCTTCTTCGTCGACGCGGTTTGCATCCCATGAACCCAGAATCTTGGAAGGCTTGCGGCGGATCTGGATCAGATCCACAAAGTCGGGATCAATGGCCCCGAACTGCTCGACATTGAGCGGCAGGTTTGTGATGACCAAGCGCCCACGCTTGAGCGCGGAAAGAATGTGGAAGACCACGGCCTCGTAGCTCTTGCCACTGCCGGGGATGCCTTGTAGACCGTTGATCATGAGCCCAGCCTTGTGAAGGGAATGAGCTGCAGGGTGAAGCGAATGGCAAGGGCAGCGCTGATGATGCCCAGAGCCTGGCCAAGTCCGATAGCGCCCATGACTTCCATCACGTTGGCAGGTATGGAACCATATCCCGACAGGCTTCCCGTGAGGCCGCTAACGTTGACGGCACCAACGGCGGCGACGGCCACAGACATGACCTGATCAAAGACCCATGCAGCGACGTCGCGGAATATGTCCCAGAGTGACACGAAGATGGCCACAAAGAGATTGCCGAACCACGAGAGCAAGCTGGCGATTTTTGCCAGCAGCATGCTAAAACCTGCAGCCATTTTTTTATCCTCCGAAGATGACGGCGCGGGCAAGAAAGATCGCACCAAGGATTACGCACACCTTGAGGAAATTCCAGACATCGCAGGACGGTCCGAGCGAGTAGGTTCCCCAGTGCCATGGACCGATGTTCATTGGAATGCTGTATTGCGGACAGCCACCGCCTGCGGTGATAGTGGGCGCCAGTGACTGAATCAAATTAGGCAATGGTGTTGCCATCAGCTCAGCCTTGCGCGTGGTCCAAACGCCTGTCATCCCGTTTGGATATTTGCGGGTGTACAGCGTGGGGAAATCTGGATTGATGGAATCAGAAGGCGCAGCCTCTGGCTCTGTTTGCTCTGTTGTCGTCGTATTGGTGGTGCCGTTGTTTACAACTGTGGTGTTGGTGACATTGTTGGTAACAGTGTTAGGGCCATACGTGAAGTTATACGTAGTAGATTTGGTTGTCGTGCTGGCCGGATTACCGTTTTGCGCGGGTGTAGTCGTGGTGCTAGAAGGGCCTGGGGCGGATGCAGGACCAGTCACTGAGTTGGGTGTGGGTAGCGGGACGGTTTCACCGTTCTTAATGGCGTCTGTCACTGCGCGGCCAATGGCAGATGTTGACGGCCACGAAGACTTGGCCGCAATGGCGTCTTGTAGCTCTTGAAATGATGACGGCAGATTGACCGCGGTTTGAGGCGAAGTAGAGATTGGTGTGTACGTGTTGCGGAACGCGCCTGTAGACGGCCCGGTAACGTCGCAAGTTCCATTTGCAGATGCGACGTAGGTTACAGGTGCTGCGTTGCCTGTGGTGTTCCATGAATTGACCCATGCACGGCACGCGCTTTCCGCGGTGTATTTGACGCCTGAGTCAATCCAAAATCCATCACCGCGCCCCGTGCGTATCTGGTGCGTGTAGCAAGGGGCAACCGTACAGATGTTGGGGTCAGCTTTGGTAATGGCAGGGTTGCCATCCGGTCCCGTGAAGCAGCTGTAACCCAGTTCTTTGCATAGGTCATAAAGAGCGTATCCGACAGCCAATACGCCGCTGGCTCGGACGCCAAAACGAGCGACTGCGCCAGCAATAGCTAACGCTGATGGTGCAGAACGAATAGCGACGGTTGCGGAGCGACCACCACCCAATGCGAGGGATTGGCTAGCCTGACCGTACAGAGCGCCGTTTGCAGGATTGGCGAAAGTGATGGAAGCAGCGTTAGCAGCGCTTGCGGTGCCTCCGGCATATGTGGTGAGTGCCCCGGCCGTGGTGGATGGAAAAACGGTGACAGGTAACGCCTGGGCGTGTGCACACCGGCTAATGGCCATCAGCAGCAAGCACCCGACCCATAGAGCGATCCATATTAATCGTGTCATGTTGCGGCCCTCAAGCCCAAGACAAACGCCATGCCGCCGAGACCCCCGAGGGTGGCGATAAGGCCCCAAAAGAGAATCACGGCGGCGGCGTCTGACACGGGTGTTAGACCTTGCGAACAGCGCGCTTGGACAGGTCAATGCCCTTGAAGGACATGGCCACACCGACGACCAGCACACCAATGGCCAACACGGCTGCAGCCACGGTGGTCAGGTCGATCGCTGCGAACAGCGTGTCAATGGGGCCAGTGCCTGCAGCGTGGGCGGATACCACGGCCAGAGTGGCGGATGCCACTGCGATTTTTGCGCCGTACTTGCGAGCTTGATTGAACAGTTTCATGGTTTTTCCTTTGAAGGTTGGTTGATTGGTGGCGGAAATCGACACCCGGAAGACCTGCACGCAGGCCTGCCAGTTGCGATCTAGGCTCTTCGAATGACTCCGATGGCAGCGCCAGTGGCGTAGCCGATGGCGAACAGAGAAAGGACCGATGCAACGCCCCACGCGTACACGTAGGCGATTTCTTCTGGGGTGATGCCCAGGGATGTGAAGTAGTCCATTGGTCTGATCGACTACCTAGGCATATCCGCCGTCATCGCCTGCATTAGAGTGACCACAGTGCGGGCAGGAATACCAGCCGGTTGTTTCGTCAACGTCTTCTTCAGTGAGGTCGCCTTCGCAGGCATCACAGTGGAAAATGCCGTCCCATTCTTCTTCCATGTTGGTTCCTTGAGTGTGTAAAAAGCATCACGGAAGCCAAGGCGCAGGATCTCGACAGCCGTGATGAAAGCCTGGGCAACGTAGACCCAAGCGGGGAGGATTCGGGAGAGGGTTTTCATACGGGGTAATCGCTGGAGGTGCCCAGGCGGTCGAGGTCCACGATCTGGGGGAGGTCGTCCACATCAGTCCAGTCCTGGACCAGTTGAACGGCATGCTCTACGTCGGGCACGACACCACCGCCAGCGCGGCGCAGATCGAAAGTCCATTCAGGCTCCCCGCCGTCCTGCGAGGGAACCAAGAAGCGGCCCGAGCTTTTGGATTGAACGAGGAGCCGCATGCTTAGGCTGCTGCGCGTTGGGCTGTCGCAGACAGGGGCTTGATACCCACCAGCACGATCTTTGCGGCGTCTTTGCCCTGGGCGTCTTTACCCGCCACCACATCGAATTCGCATTCGACGGGGACACCAGACACAGGGAACGCCTTTTCCAAATGTGCCCACTTGAGGTACTCGGAGGCGTCGCCCATCTTGTAGGGCACGGTGATCGCGCCCATGGCTTTCACCGACGCATTGGAGGCAACATCAGCAGGCAGGTAAAAGGTTGTCGAGCTGAATTTGTTGCCTTCGATTTCGCCCTCAGTGGCCTTGATGCCATGCAGGGTGGACTGGCTTTTCATCTTCATTGTGGAAACTCCTAGGGCCGGGGGTTAAGCGAATGCAGCGGCGTGGCCAGCGCCGTGATTCAGTGAATTGGTAGTGCGCAGGTTTGCGAATGCAGACTGCAAATCGCTTGCACCAAAGCGACGCAAACGACCAGGCAAAGACTTTGTGCGCCAGTCGCACAACTCCAAGAATTCGGACTCGGTCAGGTACTTGAAGGCGGCGGCAATCGTTGGTGCGGCGGAAGTGATGGCCCAGCGCAGGTTTCTGGAAACCTCAGCGGCTACCGTTTGAATGGGAAGCTTCTTGTCCTGGGGGACAGGAGAGGGGACAACAGGAAACAGGGAGTCCGAGCGCTCTAGCTGCAGTTGGTGCCAATCACTGGCCCCAGCAAAGAAATCGGCGGGGCGGCGCAGGATGTCAGAGGGCAGCACGCGCAGCTTGTTGCCGTAGCGCAGCTCGACCCGGACCCATGGGTTTTTGGCATCCCGTCCAAAGAGCTGATCGCCCTTCTCGTAGACGTTGGTTTCTTTGCCGGACTTGCGGCAACCGATGTACAGAGAGCGCTCAGCGCCGTTAAACCAGTCGCCCGCTTGCTTGGTAGAGGGCCGTGCACCGCGCACATCAAAGGCACCCGCCTCGTAGTGGCCCTTGAGGTCCACGAAGTCCATACCCATGCCATCGAAGAAGTCCAAGGCCAGATCGGCGCGGGTGATCTTTGCTTCGTGTTTGTCCACGATATCGGCGAAGCGCTCAGTCCAGCCATTGGCTGCAAAGGTGCAGGCGTGGCCTTCCAGGTTGACGTGAATGGTTTGGTTTTGGCGCTCAGCGCTGGGGCTGTTCGATGCGGCCAAGAAGCCAATCCAGCCGCAGCCGTGGCCCTGGCGTTCGATGATGAAGCGGTACTTGTAGAAGTCTTTACCGGCCTTGATTTCAGGGCTGACCAGGAAGTCAGCGCCCAAGGCTTCCGCGCATTCATTAGCGAGGTCCAGCGCCTGGCTGGCCGCGTATTGGAATGCCGGGTCTTGGTGCTCAGCCTCAAAGCCTTCTAGCGTGGAACGCACCAGGCGATGAATGTCCTCTACCGCAGGGGCCGAAAACGCTGCCTTTGCAGGCTTGCGATAGTCCAAATACGGCATCAAAGATTTGAACGAACGTTTGCCGAGGACTTCATTGGCGGGGAGCACAGGACCGCGCCGGGTTATGAAATCGGGGGTGACGTTGCGCAGAAGGCAAGTGAAGCGCAGCCAATCGATATGGATAGGGGTTTTATGGGCCGTGCGCTCCGCTTCCAGGCGAAGCTTGATTTCGGAGCCGTCTAGGACCAGAGGGTTGGACTTAGACACTTGTGCGCTCTCCGGAGAAGTACCCCCCGTGATTACCATCGGGGGGTGTCGCTTGCGCTGGCGCGCCGGTTGCCTTCCCCGCAAGCGGGGCCCCTTCCGGCGCGTCAGCGAAGTGATGGGACGATTGGTAGGAATTCCAGAGGTCTAGCCCGACTGGGCAGCGTTTGCCGTACAACAGGCCGCGACCACCAGCGATGCACTGGATGCAATGCATGTGGTGGCGGTTGTAGAGAACCGATATCGGCTCGAAGGATGGGGAGAGGGTGGAACCCAGCGCCGGAGACACTGGGGAAGCGGCCAAGCCACTCAGGGCCTTTTCGCCCGTCGCTGAGTTCCGTACCTGGAGAGACGCCCCGGAACCGGGGTAGTCTGTTGTTGTGATCATGGCCGCTCTTAAAATGCCTACACGTTGTAAGCTGTAGCGAATTTTGACGATGCCTACAACATGTAGTCAATCTTTAATTTATGATGGATACACCTTGTAGGCATGAATACAACACGTAGGCAATACCAATATGCAAACAACAATGAATTTGTTAGAAGCGGCCCTTAAGCAGCACCCTGCGCCGTTCTGGACGGACAAGCTAAAACTATCCAGGAGCGCTATTCACACCGCAAAAACCCGCGGCAATCTAAGTCCGGCAATTGCAGGCGCACTCGCCGAAGAACTGGGCGAGGACTCGAAGGACTGGATGGTGATCGCAGCGCTTGAATCAGAGCGCGATTCCGCGTGCAAAGACCGCATGGTCAAGCGCTGGAACAACATTAAGAAACTGTAATGACCGACTCGGAATTCATGGACCGCGCAGAAACTTTGCTCAAGGCGGTGGAGATGTGCTGCGACCGCATCAACGACGATTCCGATGCCGATGTGGACAACCAGAGGGTCGGCGGCATGATCACGTTGACCTTCGCCAATCGCAGCCAGATCATCATCAATCTGCAAAAGCCGCTGCACGAGGTGTGGATGGCTGCCAAGTCTGGTGGCTACCACTACCGCTGGGTAGACGGGCAATGGCAGGACACCAAAGGTCAGGGCGAGTTCTTTGCGGCGTTGACCTCCAATGCCAGCGCGCAGAGCGGTTTGGCATTGGCGTTCAGTGCCTGATCAGTTCTTGAAAAGGTCCATGATCTTTTTCTTCTCGTCGGCTGCTGCCGGTGCAGCGTCTGGAGCAGCCTCCTCGGGTTTCTCCCCCAGACCCAGGCTGGAGATACCAGCGCCCTTGGCGTATTCCTCGTAAAACCATTCGTTGCCCAAGTGCACCACGCCCTCAGGTGCAACAGGCTCCATCACTGGTACGCCTTTGAGCGCTGTTTCCATGAAACTGATCCAGACCGGCAGGCTCAGCCCGCCGCCAGTCTCCCGGTCGCCCAGTTTGCGCGGCGTGTCGTAGCCAATCCAGGTGACCGCCGTGAGTGTGGGCTGGTAGCCGGCAAACCAAGCGTCCATGGAGTCATTAGTGGTACCGGTCTTTCCATAGAGATCCGGTCGCTTGAGGGTGGCTTGTGCACGGGCTGCAGTGCCTGAGCGGGTGACTTCCTGCAGCAAGCTGGACATCATGAATGCATTGCGTGCATCGATCGCACGCGCTGAGTCCTCCAATACCGGCGGGGTGGACTCCACCAATACTTTGCCGCGCTGTTCGCTCACCTTGGACACCAGCCAAGGATTGACGCGATAGCCGCCATTGGCAAACACCGAGTAGCCCGTGGCCATCTGGATGGGGGTGACATTGCCGGCCCCCAGCGCCATGGTCAGGTAGGGCGGGTGCTTTTCTGCATCAAAACCGAACTTGGTGATCCAGTCTTGCGCATATTGGGTACCAATACTTTGCAGGATGCGGATCGAAATCATGTTCTTGGATTTGGCCAAGCCGCGACGCATGGTCATGGGACCCTCAAAGGTGCCGTCGTAGTTCTTGGGTTCCCATGGTTGTCCACCGGTGACCCCTGCGTCAAAGAACAAGGGCGCATCGTTAATCACGGTGGCTGGTGTAAAGCCTTTTTCCAGCGCAGCGGAATAGATAAAGGGCTTGAAACTGGACCCCGGCTGGCGCCATGCCTGGATCACATGGTTGAACTTGTTCTTGGCAAAGTCAAAGCCACCGACCAAGGCCTTGATGGAACCATCCCGCGGGTCTATCGCGACAAAGGCGCCCTCGACTTCCGGCAACTGGGTGATTTCCCATGTGCCTTTCACGGTCTTGGCCACGCGAATGATGGCGCCGCGGCGTATCTTGATATTCGGCTGCGCTTTCTCAGACAGGCCAGACTGGGCGGGCTTCAGGCCATCGCCAGTGATTTCGACCAGCTCGGCGTTCTGCCGGATGGCCTTGATGTGTTTGGTGTCGGCTTCGAGCACTACGGCGGACATCACGTCACCGTTGTCGGGGTGTTCGTCCAGCGCCTCGTCAATGGCGTCTTCCGCTTCCTGGGCGTTGTTGGGGAGGTTGATGAACTTCTCGGGCCCACGGTAGACCTGTCTCCGTTCGAAGTCCATGATGCCCCGGCGCAGGGCTTTATAGGCCGCGACTTGCTGTTCCGTGCGTAGCGTGGTTTGCACATTCAGGCCGCGGGTGTATGTCTCTTCCCCGTATTGGGCGAACATCAGTTGGCGCACCATTTCGGCTACGTATTCCGCATGCACTTGGTTGGCGGCCGGTCCGGTCTTGATCTTCAGTTCCTGCTTTTTGGCTGCTTCGGCTTCCTGGTCGTTGATGAAGCCGTTCTCCAGCATGCGATCAATGATGTATTGCTGTCGGATTTTTGCGCGCTTGGGGTTGCTGATGGGGTTGTAAGCTGACGGCGCTTTGGGCAGTCCGGCAAGCATGGCGGCCTCGGCAATGGTGATGCCCTTCAGTGGCTTGCCAAAGTAGGTTTCGGACGCCGCCGCAAAGCCGTAGGCCCGGTTCCCCAGAAAAATCTGGTTCATATAGATTTCCAGAATCTGGTCTTTGGTCAGTGCATGCTCCAGCTTGAAGGTCAGCAGGATTTCGTAGATCTTTCGGGTAAACGTCTTTTCGGACGAGAGGTACACGTTGCGCGCCACCTGCATGGTGATGGTCGAGGCGCCCTGGCTTTTGACTCGGCCCACATTGGCCAGACCGGCTCGAACGACGCCCAAATAGTCGACGCCTCCATGCTGGTAAAAGCGGGCGTCTTCCACGGCCAAGATGGCATCGGTCATGACTTTGGGAATTTCCTTGATGGGCGTCAGGTTGCGCCGTTCCTCCCCAAACTCACCGATCAGGTCCCCGTCGGCTGAGAAGACACGCAAGGGCAGTTTGGGGCGGTAGTCGGACAAGTCGGAAATGTCCGGCAGATTGGGAAATGCCATGGAGAGAGCCAACGCAACCAAGATCAGCACCGAGGCCAGGCCCGCAAAGCCCAAGCCCACTATCCAGAGAAGAATGCGCACCGACCAGTGCATGGCCTTTCGTAGTGCTTTGGGTGGGCTGCTTTTTTCTTCAGAAGGACTGGATGTGGACATAAAACATTCGGTAAGTTCGCGTGGGCATTATAAAAATGCCCTTGAGGACAGGGGCCAGGAGGGCAGTGCGTGACAAGCAGCCCGAAGTGTGCCGGAAGCTAAGGTCTTGCGTATTCTCGGCGACCGCTATGTAAAAAGGAGCAGGAAACGTCTGCTTTTGGCAACGTTCCGGTAAATCAAATTCCTGAAAAACCTTTGCGGGACAAGGATCTTACTGATAGCATTCAAGTGATTTCTTAAGTTTGTCTGGCCGTTTGCCGGGCCGTTTCAGGGGACCGTTTTGATCTCATTGGGGTCGTTATTCAGTCGACAGCCAGCTCCCATGTTGGGGTTGGACATTAGTTCGTCCAGCGTCAAACTGGTGGAGCTGGGCCGTGACAAAGCGGGGAACTTGGTGCTGGAACGTTGCGCCATCGAGCCTTTGGAGCGCGGATGGATCTCTGATGGCAACATCGAAAAGTTCGATGAGGTCGCTGATGCTGTGCGCCGTTTGGTGAAGAAAAGCGGCACCAAGACGAAGAACGTCGCCATGGCATTGCCACCGTCTGCGGTGATTACCAAAAAGATCATTCTGCCTGGTGGCATGACGGATTTAGATCTGGAAGCCCAGGTGGAGTCAGAGGCCAACCAATACATTCCCTTTCCCCTCGACGAAGTGAGTTTGGATTTTTGCGTGATCGGCCCGAGCGCTGCTTCCGCAGGTGATATCGAAGTGTTGATTGCGGCTTCCCGCCGAGAGAAGGTGCAGGATGTCCAGGGGCTTGCGGAAGCCGCAGGATTGGTGCCCGTCATTGTGGATGTGGAGTCGTACGCGTCACGTTTGGCGGCGGGCCGTTTGATTGAAAACCTGCCCAGCAAGGGCGCAGGTCTCATCGTGGCCCTTTTCGAAATTGGTGCTTTGACCACCAGCATGCAAGTCCTGCGCGATGAAGAGGTCTTGTATGACCGGGACCAAGCTTTTGGTGGCGCCCAGCTGACGCAACTCATCGTTCGTCAATATGGCTTTTCGCAAGAAGAGGCTGAAAGCAAGAAGCGCAGCGGTGAATTGCCGGAAGATTATGAGTCTGCAGTGCTCAGGCCGTTTATTGACACTATGGTGCAAGAATTGGGACGTGCCTTGCAGTTCTTTTTCACAAGCACCCCCCACAACAAGGTGGACTACATCATGCTGGCTGGCGGCTCGGCCGCCTTGCCTGGTTTGACTACGGTGGTGACGCAGCACACAACTTTCCCTTGTAGCCTGCTCAATCCATTCGACGGCATGGAAATCGGTGATGGAGTGCGTTTGAAGCGCATGACGCGTGAGGCGCCCTCCTATCTGACCTCCTGCGGCTTGGCGTTGCGGAGGTTTTCGCAATGATTTTGATTAACTTACTGCCTCATCGCGAAGCGGCGCGGAAAAAACGTCGAGATGCCTTTAACGTTTCACTGGGTGCTTTTGCGCTTTTTGGGGGGGTGATTGCTGGGTCTATTTTCCTTTGGTATCAAGCTGCGATTGCCTCTCAACAGTCAAATAACTTGATTCTTGAAACCGAGATTAAAAAACTGGAAGGTCAAATCAAGGATATCGCCACGCTGGAATCGGAAATCGCTGCGCTGAGAGCTCGCCAGCAAGCGGTAGAGGACTTGCAGTCTGATCGCAACTTGCCAGTGCATTTGTTGACAGAGTTGGTGAATCAACTGCCTGATGGCGTCTATATCAACAGAATGACTCAAGTGGATCAGTCTGTAACTTTGAATGGTGTTGCTCAATCGAATGAGCGGGTGTCGGATTTGCTCCGAAATTTGGCCAACAACACACCGTGGTTTGCCAAGCCAGAGTTGATCGAGATTGTCTCTGGATCGGTGTCAGTGGGCAAAGAACAGAAGCGGGTTGCCAATTTTGTGATCAAAGTTCGGTTGGTTCGATCGAGTGAGGCTGCAAAAGTACTCGCTGCGGCTTCTGCTCCCGGCGCAGATGCTCCAGTGTCAGCCAAACCAGATGCTAAAAAATAGAAATTTCAACCATGGCAACTAGTTCCATCAAGTCCATTGATTTCGCTGCATGGCAAGAAAATTTGTTGAGCCAGTTTCGGGATCTGGATCCCAAAGACCCTTCGCTGTGGCCGTCGATACCCAAGTACGTTCTTTTCTTTTTCACTAGCTCGATTATTGTGGTGGCTTTGTGGTTTGCGTGGCTTAGTGGCTCTGAAGAGGTTTTACAGCAGGAACGGGAAAAAGAAACGCAGTTGCGAGAAGATTACAAGAAAAAATTAACCAAGGCCGTCAATTTGGATGTATTAAAAAAACAGCGTGAGCAAGTTCAGCAGTATGTGACACAGCTTGAAAAACAGCTTCCTAGCAAGGCTGAAATGGATGCATTGCTGTCAGACATCAATCAGGCCGGTCTTGGTCGTAGTTTGCAGTTTGATCTATTTCGCCCAGGTCAGATTGCGGTGAAAGAGTACTACGCTGAATTACCAATAACTATAAAAGTTACAGGTCGGTACCATGATATGGGTGCTTTTGCGTCGGACATTGCCAATCTATCGCGCATCGTTACTTTAAATAACTTGGCTATTGCGCCTCGTGCAGATGGCATATTGATTTTAGATTCCACCGCAAAAACTTTCCGCTACCTAGACTCCAACGAAGTGGCCGCGCAGCGTAAGGCCAGTGGGGCAAAAAAATGATATTTTTTCGCATACTGGGCTCGGCTGCGGTTTTGTTTGTACTGGGAGGATGTGGTTCTTCCAGTGAGGATGAGATTCGTCAATGGATGGTTGATGAGCGGAATCAGACGAGGCCAAAAGTTGCGGCGTTACCAGCGCCAAAGCAGTTTGTGCCAGAGGCCTATGCAAGCAATGCCTCTATTGAACCTTTCAGCAATCAAAAGCTGACTCAGGCTCTGAAACGAGATTCAGCGCAGACTGTGGCAAATGGAGCGCTTATCGCGCCGGAATTGGCGAGGCGTAAGGAGCCATTGGAGGCCTTTCCTTTGGACTCTGCCGCTCTTGTTGGCAGTATTGTGAAGGATGCCCAGCCGATAGCGTTGATCAAAGTCGATAACTTGCTCTACCAAGTAAAGGTTGGCAATTATCTGGGGCAGAACTATGGGCGAGTCACCAAGATCAGCGAGACCACGGTGACGTTGCGTGAAATCGTGCAGGACGCCGCGGGTGAATGGATTGAGCGCGCTGCAACACTAGAGTTGCAAGAGAGGTCGAAATGATGAACCAGAATTTGTTGCAGGGATTTCGAATGTTCAGAAGTTTGTGGACGGCGTTGCTTTTGGGGATTTGTGGGTTTGCGTACGCGCAGACTTCTATCGAATCGGTTACTGGTTCTGTCCAGAGCGGGGTCGAAGTTGTGCGCATTGATTTGTCGCAGCCCCTTTTGAACCTGCCCACCGGGTTTGCAATTCAGTCGCCGGCTCGCATTGCTCTTGATTTTCCCGGTGTTGCGAACGCCATGGGCAGATCCACTATTGAAATCAATCAAGGCAATTTGCGGTCTGTGAGCGTGGTTCAAGCGGGCGAGCGCACTCGTGTGGTCTTAAATCTCAAGACGCCAGCAGCCTATAAAGCAGAAATACAAGGTAAATCGTTACTGGTTTCATTGGAGACTGCAGTGACTGTCAATGCGGCGCCAGTGGCAGTGTTTGCGGAGAACCGCAACCGGGATACAGCACCCATCAAGGATTTGGACTTCCGCCGTGCCGCTGACGGTGCTGGCAGGATCGTCGTCAGCCTACCCAATAACCAAGTGGGTGTAGATATTCGGCAGCAAGGGCAGACCTTGGTCGTTGAATTTATGAAGTCAACATTGCCTGAGGGCTTGCGTCGTCGCCTAGACGTGAGTGACTTTGGAACTCCGGTGAAGACAGTGACATCAAGCCAGTCTGGTGACCGTGTGCGGATGGTGATCGAGCCTCAGGGTCAGTGGGAGCACAGCGCTTATCAAAGTGATGAGCAATTTGTTATCGAAGTCAAAGAAATCAAAGTCGATCCGAAGAAATTGACGCCGGGCACTGGATACAACGGGCAAAAACTATCTTTGAATTTTCAAAATATTGAAGTTCGTTCTTTATTGCAAGTAATTGCAGATTTCACCAACTTCAATATCGTAACGTCTGATTCGGTTTCAGGTTCAGTAACCTTGCGCTTGCAAGACGTACCTTGGGATCAGGCATTGGATATTATTTTGCAGGCCAAGGGCTTGGGCATGCGCAAAAGTGGCAACGTGCTTTGGGTTGCACCCAAGGACGAAATCAGCGCCAAAGAAAAACTGGACTTGGAAACCGTGGTAGCCGTCCAGAATTTGGAGCCGCTGCGTACGCAGTCTTTCCAGATTAACTATGGCAAGGCTTCTGACATTGCGGCAGGTCTTGTTGCCGCAGGATCGGGACCAGGTGCAGGTATTACGCCCAGTCGTATTTTGAGTAGTCGCGGCAGTGTGATTTACGAGAACCGAACCAATCAGTTGTTTGTTACGGATATTCCGAGCAAATTGGAACAGGTGCAGCAACTGATTGCAAAAATTGATATCGCTGTACGACAAGTTTTGATTGAAGCACGCATCGTTGAGGCTTCTGACAGCTTCGGAAAATCACTTGGTGTTAAATTGGGCGGGGGCGGGACGGCTGCTGCATCAGGGGACCAACCCGGTGTAGCTATTGGATCGAGCTATGTAGTGGGATCCGCCGCCACAACATCCGGAAATTTCGTTAACTTGCCCTCTACGGGCGCACTGGGTTCAAGTACGCCAGGCCAAATTGCATTGTCAATTTTTGGAGCTTCCGCGGACAGATTTCTGAATTTGGAAATCTCTGCTCTGGAAGCAGATGGCAAAGGGAAAGTGGTTTCCAGCCCACGGGTGGTCACTGCTGATCAGATCAAAGCCTTGATTGAACAAGGTACAGAGTTGCCATACCAAGTGGCATCCTCAAGTGGCGCTACGTCGATTGCTTTCCGCAAGGCAAACCTGAAGCTGGAAGTTACCCCGCAAATCACCCCAGAGGGCAACATCATTTTGGCTCTGGATATCACCAAAGACACGGTGGGCCAATCCACTCCTGCAGGTTTTGCGATTGACACCAAGCACATTCAGACCCAAGTCTTGGTGGAGAACGGCGGAACGGTGGTGATCGGCGGTATCTTTACCGAAGACCAAACGGAAAGTGAAACGAAAGTTCCGTTCTTTGGTGACTTGCCAGGACTGGGTGTTTTGTTCCGCAATCGTGCACGCTCGTCGACTAAGCGCGAAATGCTGGTGTTCATCACGCCCAAGACATTGGCAGACAAAGCCATCGGTCGTTGATCCGGGTTGGATGGATGGTTTGAATTCGGAGTTGCGCATCAGTTTTGTGGGTTTGCCAGGCTCGGGCAAAACCACAGTAGGGCGACAATTGGCGCGTCGGTTGCGGATTCCTTTTGTGGACTCTGACCAAGCGATTGAGGCGCGGCTTGGATGCTCCATCCGAGAGTTCTTCGATCGTGAAGGGGAGGCGCGCTTCCGCGATATCGAGGAAGAAGTGATTGACACCTTGACGCAAGATCCATCCTGCGTGCTGTCCACGGGCGGTGGCGCAGTGCTCAGGGAGGGGAATCGTTTGCATTTGCATGGGCGATGCCACGTGGTGTATCTCAAGTCCACGCCGGAAGAGTTGTTTCGCAGGTTGCGCCACGATGTAAGCCGTCCGTTGCTTCAAGTGGCCGACCCTTTGTCGCGGATGCGTGAGCTTTTCTCCATTCGCGACCCTTTGTACCGCGAAACTGCCCATTTCACGCTGGAAACCGGCAGACCGTCCGTTGCGACTCTGGTCAATATGGTGGTGATGCAACTCGAGCTTTCCGGGCTTTTGCCCGCGTGCTGAGGCAGTTGGGTTGGTTCCTTAACGGGTGCCCGAAATATCGCCCGAGTTCTGAGCCTCTAAACTCGGGGGTATGACATCTCCGAATTTTCACACCGTAGATATTGCCCTTGCTGAGCGCAGCTACCCCATCCAGGTAGGCACCGGCTTGCTTGGGACAGCTGATGTGTATGTGTCCTTGCCCAAGGCCAGCCATGCGGTGGTGGTCTCCAACACCACGGTGGCGCCCCTCTATGCCGAGGCTCTGCTTGCTGCACTGAACCCGCGCTATGCCAATGTTCAGCTCGTCACCTTGCCGGATGGCGAAGCATTCAAGACCTGGCAAACCCTGAACCAGATTTTTGACGCGCTGCTGTCCGAAGGCTGTGACCGCAAGACCATCCTGTTCGCTCTGGGCGGCGGTGTGGTGGGCGACATGACCGGGTTTGCCGCGGCCAGCTATATGCGCGGTGTGCCGTTTGTGCAGGTGCCGACCACGCTGCTGTCCCAGGTGGATTCTTCGGTGGGCGGCAAGACCGGCATCAACCACCCCCTGGGTAAGAACATGATTGGCGCGTTCTACCAGCCGCAGCTGGTGGTGTGCGACCTGGATACGCTCAAGACCTTGCCGCCGCGCGAGCTGAGCGCGGGCCTGGCCGAAGTCATCAAGTACGGGCCGATTGCCGACATGGCCTTCCTCGACTGGATTGAGGCCAACCTGGATGCCCTGCTGGCCCGCGACCCTGTGGCACTGGCCCACGCGGTGCGGCGCAGCTGCGAAATCAAGGCCTGGGTGGTGGGGCAAGACGAGCGCGAAGCCGGCCTGCGGGCCATCCTGAATTTTGGCCACACCTTTGGCCACGCCATCGAAGCGGGCCTGGGCTATGGCGAATGGCTCCACGGCGAGGCCGTGGGCTGCGGCATGGTGATGGCGGCGCACTTGTCGCACAAGCTGGGCTCGGTGGGCGCCGCCTTTGTGGAGCGCTTGACACGCCTGATCCAGAAGGCGGGCCTACCCATCGTGGGGCCGCAGCTGGACGCCAAGGACAACGCGGGCCGCTACCTGGAGCTGATGCGCCTGGACAAGAAGTCCGAGGCGGGCGACATCCGCTTTGTGGTGATCGACGGCCCCGCGCGCGCATCGGTGCGTGGCGCGCCCGACGCGCTGGTGCGTGAGGTGATTGACGCCTGTTGCGCAGGTTGACTGCTATGGTTGTGATAGCTGCTGGCGCAATGTTTATCGGGGCTAGGGCCTGATTTTGTCATGAACCTTCAGCCCTACGCCTGTGACCCGGCCCAGTCGCGCGGCCGGCGTTTTGCGGAACCCCAGGCGCCCACGCGCACCGCGTTCCAGCGCGACCGCGACCGCATCGTGCACTCCACCGCGTTTCGCCGCCTGGTTTATAAAACCCAGGTGTTCATCAACCACGAGGGCGATCTGTTTCGCACGCGGCTGACGCATTCGCTGGAGGTGGCGCAGCTGGGCCGCTCCATAGCCCGCACGCTGGGCCTGAGCGAGGATTTGGTGGAAACCGTTGCACTGGCCCACGACCTGGGCCACACGCCGTTTGGCCACGCGGGGCAGGATGCGCTGCACGACTGCATGGCGCCGTTTGGCGGATTCGAGCACAACCTGCAAAGCCTGCGCGTGGTGGACCATCTGGAAGAGCGCTACCCGCAGTTTGACGGTCTGAACCTGAGCTTTGAATCGCGCGAGGGCATTCTCAAACACTGCTCGCGCACCAACGCCGAACTGCTGGAGGCGCAGGAGCCCGCGTTTGCCGACGGTGCAGGCGGGGTAGGGCGGCGCTTTCTGAACCACGCCCAGCCCAGCCTGGAGGCGCAGTTGTGCAACGTGGCGGATGAGATTGCCTACAACGCGCACGACATTGACGATGGCGTGCGCTCGGGCCTGCTCACCTTGGCGCAGATGCGCGAGGTGCCACTGTTCAACGGCTATTGCGAGTCGGCGCTGCGCCAGCACCCGGCATTGACCGAGGCCGGACAGTCGCGCCGCCTGTTGTACGAATCCATCCGCCTCATGCTCAGTGATCAGGTGTATGACGTGATGGCGGCCACGCAGGCAGCCATCGATGAACACAAACCGCAAAGCGTGCAGGACGTGCGCGCCAGCGAAGCACTGGTGCGCTTCAGCCCCGACATGCGGGCGCAGTCCAAGGTGCTGAAGTCGTTTCTGTTTCGCCAGCTGTACCGCCATCCCCAGGTAATGCAGACCATGGACGCGGCCAAGCAGGTGGTGCGCGAGCTTTTTGACGCCTACAGCCAGACACCGGCCCACATGCAAGGCGGCGCCGGAGCCCATGCGCTGGCGGCGCAGCAGGCCGCGGGCGACGCCAGTGCCTTCCACCGCACCATTGCCGACTACATCGCCGGCATGACAGACCGCTTCGCACTGCGTGAGCACGAGCGCCTGACTGGGCAGCGTTTGTTGGTGGAGTAGGGCATGGCTGATCTGGAAACACCGCAAACCGTGATTGTCGCCACGCAGCAGTGGCTGGAGCGCGCCGTCATTGGCCTGAACCTCTGCCCGTTTGCCAAGGCCGTGCATGTCAAGGGCCAGATCCACTACATGGTGTGCAGCAGCAGTGACGCGCAAACCGTGCTGGACCAGCTGGAGGCCGAGCTGCTGGCCCTGCACGCGGCTGACCCCGAGCAGCGCGACACGACTCTGCTGATCGCACCCGCGCTGCACCCGGATTTTCTGGACTTCAATGACTTTCTGGCCGCGGCAGATGCCCTGCTGCGCCGGATGAAACTGGTGGGAACGCTGCAGATCGCCAGCTTCCACCCCCTGTTCCAGTTTGCCGGCACCGAGCCGGACGACATCACCAACTACACCAACCGCGCGCCATACCCTATCCTGCATTTGCTGCGCGAAGAGAGCCTGGACCGGGCCGTACAAGCCTTCCCCGAGGCCGAAGCGATCTTCGAGAAAAACATGCAGACGCTGGAAGACCTGGGCCACGCCGGCTGGACCGCCCTGGGCTTGCGCACGCCGCCCGGCGCACACTGAGAAAGCCATTCCATGACCTCCCGCCCCAACCCTGCGAAGCGCCCGCCCAAGGCCGCCGCTGCGCACAACGCCGCCGCGCATCCCCTGGCCGATGAGGTGCGCCCCGGCCAGTCGGTGGAGCTGCTCAAGGAGCTCCACATCCTCACGCGTGAGGGCAAGCTCAACCAGGATTCGCGCCGCAAGCTCAAGCAGGTCTACCACCTGTACCAGTTCATTGAGAAACTAATGCTGGAGCTCCCCACGGCAGAGGGGCGCTCGCTCACGCTGGCCGACCATGGCGCTGGCAAGTCCTACCTGGGCTTCATCCTCTACGACCTATTTTTCAAGAACCTGCCTGCCGGCCATCTGTATGGCATCGAGACGCGCACCGAGCTGGTCGACAAGTCACGCGCGCTGGCCCAGCAGCTGGGCTTTGGTCGCATGTCGTTTCTCAATGTCAGCGTGGCCGAGTCCACCCAGTCCGAAGCCTTGCCTGACCAGATCGACGTGGTAACGGCCCTGCATGCCTGTGACACGGCCACCGATGATGCGATTGCGTTTGGCCTGCAAAAGAAGGCGCGCGCCTTTGTGCTGGTGCCTTGCTGCCAGGCCGAAGTGGCGCGGCATCTGAGCCAGAGCAAGGCGCTGTCGCTCACCCGCACGCCACTGGCCGAGCTGTGGCGCCACCCGCTGCACACGCGCGAGATGGGCAGCCAGATCACCAATGTGTTGCGCTGTCTGTACCTGGAGGCGCATGGTTACCAGGTCACTGTGACCGAGCTGGTCGGGTGGGAGCACAGCATGAAGAACGAACTCATTCTGGCCCGCTATACCGGCCAGCGTAAACGGGCTGCGGCCCAGCGTTTGCGCGCCATCCTGGAGGAGTTTGGCCTCTTGGCCCTGCTTGACACCCGGTTTACATTGCCAGAAGACAATGCTCAGGACAACGCATTGCCCGCCTGAACCGTTGTGGGTGGATCGCGTTTTGAATAAAAGATTTGGAGAGTTCTATGCAAACTTGGATGAAATTGACCGGTACCGTGGTTGTGGCTGCCGTGCTGGGTGCCTGTGCCACCAGTAGCCCCGATGTGGTCCAGCGGGGTGATGCCCAGCGCATGGCGCAGGTGCAAGACGGCGTGGTGTTGTCGGTGCGCAATGTGGTGGTGGACGGCAGCCAGTCGGGTAT
Organism: Rhodoferax sp. GW821-FHT09E07; assembly: GCF_059416145.1. Classification (NCBI taxonomy): domain Bacteria; kingdom Pseudomonadati; phylum Pseudomonadota; class Betaproteobacteria; order Burkholderiales; family Comamonadaceae; genus Rhodoferax; species Rhodoferax sp. GW821-FHT09E07. Next base: position 87,922 of record NZ_JBWKOP010000001.1, read on the forward strand.
CGGCGCCGCGGTCGGCGGTGTGGTGGGTGCCATTGGTGGCTCCGCAGGCAGCGGTGTGCAGCGCGAAGCCCAGGTGCTGGGCGTGTTGGCCGGTGTCGCCGGTGCAGCAGCAGGTAACGCCATAGAGCGTTTCTCCACCAAGGAAGACGCGTTGGAAATTTTGGTCCAGCTCAAGGGCGGCGAGCGTCGTGCCATCGTCCAGGCCAAAGGCAGTGAGCAGCTGGCCGCAGGGGACTCCGTGATTATTGTGACTACTGGCGGCAAGGTGCGTGTGACCAAGGCCCCTAAGTAAGCTGACGTAGATCAAGGCCGCCGGCGTCCCGGCGTTCCACAATCAGGGCCAACGCGAGCGCAACCGAGCGCTCGTTTTTTTGGGGCCCCCTCTGATGCCGATAGAGCTTTACCGCGATGCTGATCACTCCTGTGTGATGTTCACCGATCTGGTGTCCGACGAGGCGGAGGCTGTGCAGGCCAACCAGTTTCTGATCGTCAACCACGGCTCCGGTGTGATTCTCGATCCCGGTGGCAACATGACATACAACGAGCTGAACCTCACGATGCGCCGCTACATCGCGCCCCAGCATCTGGACTACATCCTCGCCTCCCATGCCGATCCCGACATCATCGCCTCGTTGGACCGCTGGATGACCTCTACCCAGGCCAAGCTGGTGATCTCCAAGCTGTGGGCCCGCTTTGCGCCGCACTTCTGCAAGATCGGCAAAACCGAGGATCGCATCATCGCCATCCCCGACGAAGGCGGTCGCTTGCGCTATGGCAAGGCCGACCTGTGGCTGTTGCCTGCCCACTTTCTGCATTCTGAAGGCAACTTCCAGTTTTACGACCCGGTCAGCAAGATACTGTTCTCGGGCGACCTCGGGGTTTCGCCGGTCAGCGGCCAGGAGGCGCAGCAGTGCATCACCAGCCTGACTCCCATGCCCCCTGGCATGGAGGCGTTCCACCGTCGCTACATGGTCAGCAACAAGATTCTGAAGCTTTGGGTACGCATGGTGCGGGATCTGGACATTTCCCTGATCGTGCCCCAACACGGCGCCCCGTTGAAAGGGGAGGCGATTGGCCAGCTGCTGGACTGGCTGGACACCTTGTCCTGCGGCATTGACCTGATGGGCACACCCCAGTACCAGTTGCCGCACGCCCGTCTTTGAAAGGTTGCCGCCTGTTTTCAGGCAAACTCGTGCGATGGCACGGCTTCCTCGTTTGACCCTGGCGGGTTACCCACACCACGTTGTTCAGCGGGGTAATAACCGCCAGCCCATCTGCCTGGACGCCGCAGATTTCCAAAGCCTGCAGGCCCTGTTGTACGAGAACGCGCGCAAGTTCGGAGTGTCTGTCCATGCCTATGTGCTGATGGATAACCATTTTCACCTGCTGGCCACACCATCCACCGATGAGGCCCTGCCCAAGATGATGCAGGCCGTGGGGCGCAGCTATGTGCGGTATTTCAATGACCGCCACCAGCGCAGCGGCACACTGTGGGAAGGGCGCTACAAATCCACGTTGATCGAAACCGACCGCTACCTGCTGGCCTGCATGGCCTATATCGACCTGAATCCGGTGCGCGCAGGCTTGGTGGTGCAGGCCCGAGACTACCCGTGGTCTAGCCATGCGCATTACAGTGGCCTGCAGGCCGACAAGCTGATCACGCCCCATCCTCTGGTCTGGAACCTTGGCAACACGCCTTTTGCCCGGGAAGCCGCCTACGCCCAATTGGTGCAAAACGGGATCAGCCAAGGGCAGCAGCTGGCGTTGACCGATGCCGTGTTGCGCGGTTGGGCCTTGGGCGAGCAGGGTTTTTTGTCGGAACTCCAAAAGAAGACAACCCGCCGACTGAGTAAAAGTAGTCCCGGTCGTCCCTCCAGCGTCGAAGAATAAACCTCAAATCGGGCGATAGCCCCCGAGTTCATTGGATTTAATGCTATTGTTTTTAATATGTCCCTATTTATTTCTCGATAAAAACATTCAACAAATAATTGGAATCTGACCCCATTTATTGTGCTTGGCACTTTTGTTGCATTGCAGTATTCTTCGCTTCCACTGTAATTTTCAGGAGTGCGCCATGACCACGGCAGCCGAAATCCAACACCTCAAAGACCACGGTTTGTATTCCACCGCCAATGAGCACGATGCGTGCGGCGTGGGTTTTGTGGCCCATATTCGCGGCGAAAAGAGCCACGACATTGTCAAGAACGCCCTGAAGATCCTTGAAAACCTGGACCACCGGGGTGCCGTGGGTGCCGATCCGCTCATGGGTGACGGTGCCGGCATTCTGATCCAGCTGCCCGACGCGCTGTACCGCGAAGAAATGGCGGCCCAAGGCGTGACCTTGCCGCCTTTGGGCGAGTACGGCGTGGGCATGATCTTCCTGCCCAAGGAGCATGCCTCCCGCCTGGCCTGCGAGCAGGAAATGGAACGCGCCATCAAGGCTGAAGGCCAGGTGCTGCTGGGCTGGCGCGATGTGCCGGTCAACCGCGACATGCCCATGTCGCCCACCGTGCGCGAGAAGGAACCCATCCAGCGCCAAGTCTTCATTGGCCGTGGCCAGGACGTCATCGTGCAGGACGCGTTGGAGCGCAAGCTGTACGTGATCCGCAAGACCGCCAGCGCTGCCATCCAGAACCTGCAGCTCAAGCACAGCAAGGAATACTACGTTCCCAGCATGTCCAGCCGCACCGTGGTCTACAAGGGCCTGCTGCTGGCCGACCAGGTGGGTGTGTACTTCAAGGATCTGGAAGACGCGCGCTGCGTGTCGGCCCTGGGCCTAGTGCACCAGCGCTTCTCCACCAACACCTTCCCCGAGTGGCCGCTGGCCCACCCCTACCGCTATGTGGCGCACAACGGTGAAATCAACACCGTCAAAGGCAACTACAACTGGATGAAAGCGCGCGAAGGCGTGATGTCCTCGCCTGTGCTGGCGGCTGACCTGCAAAAGCTCTACCCCATCAGCTTTGCCGACCAGTCCGACACGGCCACCTTCGACAACTGCCTGGAACTGCTGACCATGGCCGGCTACCCCATCAGCCAGGCCGTGATGATGATGATCCCCGAGCCTTGGGAGCAGCACACCACCATGGACGAGCGCCGCAAGGCCTTCTACGAATACCACGCCGCCATGATGGAACCCTGGGACGGCCCCGCTTCCATCGTGTTCACCGACGGCCGCCAGATCGGCGCCACGCTGGATCGCAACGGCCTGCGCCCCTCGCGCTATTGCATTACCGACGACGACCTGGTCATCATGGGCTCTGAATCGGGCGTGCTGCCTGTGCCGGAAAACAAGATCGTGCGCAAATGGCGCTTGCAGCCTGGCAAGATGTTCCTGATCGACCTGGAACAGGGGCGCATGATCGATGACGAGGAACTCAAGGCCAACCTCGCCAACAGCAAACCCTACAAACAGTGGATCGAGAACCTGCGCATCAAGCTCGACGACGTGCAGGGCGGCGGTGAGCCTGCCTCCTTCTCCGAGAGCGAAGTGTCCCTGCTGGACCGCCAGCAGGCCTTTGGCTTTACCCAGGAAGACCTGAAGTTCCTGATCGCCCCCATGGCCAGCGCTGGCGAAGAAGCCATCGGCTCCATGGGCAACGACAGCCCCTTGGCCGTTCTGAGCGACAAGAACAAGCCGCTGTACAGCTACTTCAAGCAGTTGTTCGCGCAAGTGACCAACCCCCCTATCGACCCGATCCGCGAAGCCATCGTGATGTCGCTGGTGTCCTTCATCGGCCCCAAGCCCAACCTGCTGGACATCAACCAGGTCAACCCGCCCATGCGCCTGGAAGTGGCGCAGCCGATACTGGACTTTGCCGACATGGCCAAGCTGCGCAACATCGAGCAGCACACCCAGGGCAAATTCCGCAGCCACACCTTGGACATTACCTACCCGCTGGCCTGGGGCCATGAGGGCGTAGAAGCCAAGCTGGCATCGCTGTGCGCCGAGGCCGTGGACGCGATCAAGGGTGGCAAGAACATCCTGATCATCAGCGACCGCGCGATTTCTGCCACGCAGGTGGCGATTCCCGCGCTGCTGGCCCTGTCCGCCATTCACCAGCACCTGGTCGGTGCCGGTCTGCGCACGACGGCCGGCCTGGTGGTGGAAACGGGTACCGCCCGCGAAGTACACCACTTTGGCGTGCTGGCGGGTTACGGTGCGGAAGCTGTGCACCCCTACCTCGCGATGGAAACGTTGGCCAGCATCCACAAGGACCTGCCGGGTGACCTGAGCGCCGACAAGGCCATCTACAACTACATCAAGGCGATCGGCAAGGGCCTGTCCAAGATCATGTCCAAGATGGGCGTGTCCACCTACATGAGCTACTGCGGTGCCCAGCTGTTCGAAGCCATTGGCCTGAACACCGAGACCATCGACAAGTACTTCACTCGCACGCCCAGCCGTGTGGAAGGCATTGGCGTCTTCGAGATCGCCGAAGAGTCCATCCGCATGCACAAGCTGGCCTTTGGCGACAGCCCTGTGCTGGCCAACGCCCTCGAAACCGGCGGTGAATACGCCTGGCGTGTTCGCGGCGAAGAACACATGTGGACGCCGGACGCGATTGCCAAGCTGCAGCACTCCACCCGCGCCAACAACTGGAACACGTACAAGGAATACGCCCAGATCATCAATGACCAGAGCAAGCGCCACCTGACACTGCGCGGTCTGTTCGAGTTCAAGATTGATCCTGCCAAGGCCATTCCTGTGGACGAAGTGGAGAGTGCCAAGGAAATCGTCAAGCGTTTTGCCACCGGCGCCATGTCGCTGGGCTCGATCTCCACCGAAGCCCATGCCACGCTGGCCGTTGCGATGAACCGCATTGGCGGCAAGAGCAACACGGGTGAGGGCGGGGAAGACGCGGCCCGCTACCGCAACGAACTCAAGGGCATCCCGATCAAACTGGGCGACAGCCTGAAGAGCGTGATCGGCGCCGAAAACGTGGAAGTGGACCTGCCCCTGCAGGCCGGTGACTCGCTGCGCAGCCGCATCAAGCAGGTGGCCTCCGGCCGCTTTGGTGTGACGGCCGAATACCTGTCCAGTGCCGACCAGATCCAGATCAAGATGGCCCAGGGCGCCAAACCCGGCGAAGGCGGCCAACTGCCCGGCGGCAAGGTGTCCGAGTACATCGGCAAGCTGCGCCACTCCGTACCCGGCGTGGGGCTGATTTCGCCCCCGCCCCACCACGATATCTACTCGATCGAGGACTTGGCCCAGCTGATCCACGACCTGAAGAACGTGGCGCCGCACAGTTCCATCAGCGTGAAGCTGGTGTCGGAAATCGGTGTGGGCACCATTGCCGCAGGCGTTGCCAAGTGCAAGAGCGACCACGTGGTGATCGCCGGGCACGATGGCGGAACGGGTGCTTCACCCTGGTCGTCCATCAAGCATGCTGGCTCGCCATGGGAAATCGGCCTGGCGGAAACCCAGCAGACCCTGGTACTGAACCGCTTGCGCAGCCGCATCCGCGTGCAGGCCGACGGCCAAATGAAGACCGGTCGCGATGTGGCGATTGGCGCCCTGTTGGGTGCTGATGAGTTTGGCTTCGCCACCGCACCGCTGGTGGTGGAAGGCTGCATCATGATGCGCAAGTGCCACCTGAACACCTGCCCCGTGGGCGTGGCCACGCAAGACCCTGTGTTGCGTGCGAAGTTCTCCGGCAAGCCAGAGCATGTGGTGAACTACTTCTTCTTCATTGCCGAAGAAGTGCGCCAGATCATGGCCCAGTTGGGCATCCGCAAGTTCGACGACCTGATTGGCCGCTCCGACCTGCTGGACACCCGCAAGGGCATTGAGCACTGGAAGGCCCAGGGTCTCGATTTCAGCCGCCTGTTTGCCCAGCCCCAAGTGCCGGCCGATGTGCCACGCTTCCAGACGCTGACGCAAGACCATGGCCTGGAAAAAGCCCTGGACAACGTGCTGATCGCCAAGAGCCGTGCCGCCATTGACAAGGGTGAACGCGTGCAGTTCATGGAAGTGGCCCGCAACGTGAACCGTTCCGTGGGCGCCATGCTCTCTGGCGCGGTGACCAAGGTGCACCCCGAAGGCTTGCCGGATGACACCATCCGCATCCAGCTCGAAGGCACTGGCGGCCAGTCCTTTGGTGCGTTCCTGGCCAAGGGCATCACGCTGTACCTGATTGGCGACGCAAACGACTACACCGGCAAGGGCCTGTCCGGCGGCCGCGTGGTGGTGCGCCCCAGCATCGACTTCCGCGGTGACGCGATCCGCAACACCATCGTGGGCAACACCGTGATGTACGGTGCCACCACCGGTGAAGCCTTCTTCAGCGGCGTGGGCGGCGAACGCTTCGCCGTGCGCCTGTCCGGCGCCACTGCGGTGGTGGAAGGTACGGGTGACCACGGTTGCGAATACATGACCGGTGGAACGGTCGCCGTGCTCGGCAAGACGGGACGCAACTTTGCCGCCGGCATGAGCGGTGGCATCGCCTACGTGTTTGATGAAGACGGCCAGTTTGCCAAGCGTTGCAACACGGCCATGGTCAGCCTGGAAAAGGTGCTGACCGCATCAGAACAAGAGGCGACCTTGGACAAGGCCATCTGGCACCGTGGCGAGAGTGACGAGGCCCAGCTCAAGAAGCTGCTGGAAGACCACAACCGCTGGACCGGCAGCAAGCGCGCCCGCGAGTTGCTGGACAACTGGGAGGTGTCGCGCACCAAGTTCGTCAAGGTCTTCCCCAACGAGTACAAGCGTGCTCTGGGCGAGATCCATGCACGAAAAGTGGCCAAGGCCCCCGTCAAATCTGCGCCAGCAGCTATCAAAAAAGAAGCGGCTCCCGCCAAGTAAGAAGGAATCATCATGGGAAAAGTCACTGGTTTCATGGAGTTTGAGCGCCTTGAAGAGGGCTACAAACCCGTCGCCGAGCGCCTGAAACACTACAAGGAATTTGTGGTGGGCCTGGACGATGCGCAGGCCAACAAGCAGGCCGCGCGCTGCATGGACTGCGGCACACCGTTTTGCAACAACGGCTGCCCGGTCAACAACATCATTCCGGACTTCAACGACCTGGTGTACACCGGCAACTGGAAGGCCGCGATCGACACGCTGCACAGCACCAACAACTTCCCGGAGTTCACCGGCCGTATTTGTCCGGCACCCTGCGAGGCTGCCTGCACGCTGAATGTGAATGACGATGCGGTGGGCATCAAGTCCATCGAGCACGCCATCATCGACCGCGCATGGTCCGAAGGCTGGGTCAAGCCCCAGCCCGCCAAGGTCAAGACCGGCAAGAAGGTGGCCGTGGTGGGTTCCGGCCCGGCTGGCATGGCAGCCGCTCAGCAACTGGCCCGTGCTGGCCACGACGTGACCCTGTTCGAGAAGAATGACCGCATCGGCGGCCTGCTGCGTTATGGCATTCCCGACTTCAAGATGGAGAAGTCTCACATTGATCGCCGCGCCGAACAGCTGGTGGCCGAGGGTGTGACCATCCGCACCGGCGTCCTCGTAGGCGAAATGCCCAAAGGCTCCAAGGTCACCAACTGGGCCAAGGAAACCATTTCTGCCGATCAGTTGAAGAAAGACTTCGACGCCGTGCTGTTGACCGGCGGTTCCGAGCAGTCGCGTGACCTGCCCGTGCCCGGGCGCGACCTGGACGGCATCCACTTTGCCATGGAGTTCCTGCCCCAGCAGAACAAGGTGAACGCAGGCGATAAACTGAAGAACCAGTTGCGCGCAGACGGCAAGCACGTCATCGTCATTGGCGGTGGTGATACAGGTTCCGATTGCGTGGGCACCAGCAACCGCCACGGCGCCGTCAGTGTCACCCAGTTTGAGGTGATGCCCCAGCCGCCCGAAGAAGAAAACCGCCCCCTGACCTGGCCTTACTGGCCGCTGAAACTGCGCACCAGCTCCAGCCACGAAGAGGGTTGCGAGCGCGTGTTCTCCATTTCCACCAAGGAATTCATGGGTGAAAAGGGCAAGGTCACCGGCCTGAAGACTGTTCAGGTCGAATTCAAGGACGGCAAGCTGGTCGACGTTCCCGGCACCGAAAAAGTGCTGAAGGCCGATCTGGTGTTGCTGGCCATGGGCTTTGTGAACCCGGTTGCGACCATCCTGGATGTGTTCGGAGTGGACAAGGACGCGCGCGGCAATGCCAAGGCCAGCACCGAGTTCATTGGCGGTTACGCCACCAACGTGCCCAAGGTGTTTGCCGCTGGTGACATGCGCCGTGGCCAATCCTTGGTGGTGTGGGCGATCCGCGAAGGCCGCCAGGCCGCGCGTTCCGTCGACGAGTTCCTGATGGGCTTCAGCGACTTGCCACGGTGATCTGGGGTAATCCCTTATGATTCCAAGGCCGGGGACTCCCCGGCCTTGTTGCTTTTATGGCTGAAACCCCTTCCGATCCCCTTGTTGAACTGCAGGACCTGTCCTTCGGCTACGGCGAACGCCTGATCCTGGACGGCGTGACCCTGTCCATCCCGCGTGGCAAGGTTACCGCGCTCATGGGCGCGTCGGGCGGTGGCAAGACCACAGTGCTGCGTTTGATCGGCGGCCAGCACCGTGCCCAGAAAGGCAAGTTGTTGTTGCATGGCGCGCAACTGGGGCAGGACGTGCAGGACATGGGACTGGCCAATGCGCAACAGCTCTACACTGCCCGGCGTCGCATGGGCATGCTGTTCCAGTTTGGCGCCCTGTTTACCGACCTCAGTGTGTTCGACAACGTGGCCTTTCCGCTGCGCGAGCACACCAACCTGTCGCCCGCGCTGGTGCGCGACATCGTGCTCATGAAGCTCAACGCCGTGGGTCTGCGCGGTGCGCGCGACCTCATGCCTTCCGAGATTTCCGGTGGTATGGCCCGGCGTGTCGCGCTGGCCCGCGCCATTGCGCTGGACCCTGAGCTGGTGATGTACGACGAACCCTTTGCCGGGTTGGACCCGATTTCCCTGGGCACCGCAGCCCGGTTGATTCGCCAGCTCAACGACACCATGGGTCTGACCAGCGTGATCGTCTCGCACGACCTGGAAGAAACCTTTCACATCGCCGACAAGGTCATCATCCTGGCCAACGGAAAGATTGCCGCCCAGGGGACGCCCGATGAGGTGCGTCACAGCACCGACCCACTGGTACACCAGTTTGTGAACGCCGAGCCCGAAGGGCCAGTCCGGTTCCACTACCCGGCTTCCAGCGTGGATGCTGATTTTTCTGCGGGAGCACGGCGATGAGCTGGTACCACCCCGCCGATGTAGGCCTGGCGGTCCGCGCCAAGTTGTCGGATCTGGGCTATGGCGCGCGCCTGTTGGGCCGCCTGTTGGCGTCCGTCGGTACGGTAGTGCGGCGCCCCGGTCTGGTGCGCGACCAGATCCATTTCATGGGCAACTATTCACTGGCCATCATCGCGGTGTCCGGGATTTTTGTGGGCTTTGTGCTGGGCCTGCAGGGCTACTACACGCTGCAGCGCTATGGCTCGTCCGAAGCCTTGGGCCTGCTGGTGGCGTTGAGTCTGGTGCGCGAGCTGGGGCCGGTGATTACCGCCTTGCTATTCGCGGGCCGTGCCGGTACCTCCCTCACGGCAGAGATCGGTCTCATGAAGGCTGGCGAGCAGCTCAGCGCCATGGAAATGATGGCGGTAGATCCGGTGCAGCGCATCCTGGCGCCGCGCTTTTGGGGAGCCGTCATGGCAATGCCCTTGCTGGCTGCAGTCTTCAGCGCCGTGGGCATCATTGGTGGCTGGGTCGTGGGCGTGTTGATGATTGGCATCGACGCCGGTTCGTTCTGGAGCCAAATGCAGGGTGGGGTGGATGTGTGGCTGGACGTGGGCAACGGTGTGCTCAAGAGCGTGGTGTTCGGCTTTGCGGTGAGCTTTATTGCGCTGCTGCAAGGCTATGAGGCCCAGCCCACGCCGGAAGGCGTGGCCCATGCCACCACGCGCACGGTGGTGGTGGCATCGTTGACCGTGTTGGGTCTGGACTTTGTCCTGACCGCCATGATGTTCAGTATTTAGGGGATTGCAAATGCAACGTTCTGGCAAAGATGTGTGGGTGGGTCTGTTTGTGCTGCTGGGCGCGGCGGCTTTGCTGTTTTTGGCCCTGCAGTCGGCCAATCTGCTGTCGCTCAATTTCGAGCGCGGCTACCCCGTTAGTGCCAAATTCGACAACATTGGCGGTCTCAAGCCCAAGGCGGCTGTCAAAAGTGCGGGCGTGGTCGTCGGTCGCGTGGAGTCGATCAGCTTTGACGACAAGAGCTTCCAGGCCAAGGTCGTGTTGTCCATGGACAAACGCTTTGCCTTCCCCAAAGACAGTTCCCTGAAAATCCTGACCAGCGGCCTGCTCGGTGAACAGTACATCGGTATCGAAGCCGGCGCCGATTCGGCCAACCTGGCTGCAGGCGACAGCATTGGTACCACCCAGTCTGCGGTGGTGCTGGAGAACCTGATCAGCCAGTTCTTGTACAGCAAGGCTGCGGACGGTCCAACGTCGGAGAAGGCAGCCAAATGACCGTGGGTCTCTCTCTTCGCTGCAACGGTCTGCGCGATGGCGTGCGCCGTCTCGCGCTGTGGTCCGTTATGGGCGGCGTGGTGTTGTTACAAGCGTGTGCCACGGTGAAGAACCCGGACCCGCGTGACCCGATCGAGTCGTTCAACCGTGGTGTGTTCGGGTTCAACGATGTGGTGGACAAGGCCGTGCTCAAGCCCGTGGCCACAGCCTACCGCGGCGTGGTGCCGGAGCTGGTGCGCAAGGGCGTGGGCAATTTCTTTGGCAACCTGGAAGACTTCTGGTCCGCCATCAACAATGGCCTGCAGCTGCGCGGCCGTGACATGGGCGACAACCTGGGCCGCTTCATGGTGAACACCACCATTGGTCTGGGCGGTGTGATGGATGTGGCCAGTGATCTCAACATTGAGCGTCATCCGGGTAACTTTGGGGTGACGCTGGGACGCTGGGGTGTGCGGCCCGGGCCCTATGTGGTGCTGCCGCTGCTCGGTTCCTACACCCTGCGGGAAGTGGTGGCCATACCGGTGGACCAGCAAGGCAATCTGGTGTCGCAAATGCCGGACGAAGGCACACGCACCGGTTTGACCGTCTTGAATGCCGTGGACACCCGCGCCAAGTACCTGCGAGCGGGCGACGTAGTGGAGGGCGCAGCGCTGGACCGCTACAGCTTTACACGCGACGCATATTTCCAGCGCCAGCGCAATCAACAATACGATGGCAATCCGCCAGAAGAAGATGGCACCGAGCCTTAAGGGGCTGTTCTGCCATGCCGATACAAAAGGGGCAGTGCGGTAGATAATCGTGCTACAGGAGTGAACCCAACCATGTGGAACAAGCGACGCGTATTGACAGCTATGGTCTGGTCTTTGGTGGCCGGCAGTTTGGCTTGGGCGCCTTTGGTGCGCGCCGAGGACGAGGCGCCGGACGCATTGATCAAACGTCTGTCCACGGATGTGCTGGAGACCATCAAGGGTGACAAGGCCATTCGCGCAGGCGACATGGGCAAGGTGGTCGCGCTGGTGGACAGCCGCATCATGCCCAATGTGGATTTCCAGCGCATGACGGCATCGGCCGTTGGTCCTGGCTGGCGTCAGGCCACCCCTGAGCAGCAAAAGCGCCTGCAAGACGAATTCAAGACCCTGCTGGTACGCACCTACGCGGGTGCCCTGGCTCAGGTCAGCGATCAGACCATCGCCATGAAACCCTTGCGCGCCGCGCCCGAGGACAAGGAAGTCATCGTGCGCACCGAGGTCAAAGGTCATGGCGATCCCATCCAGCTGGACTACCGTCTGGAAAAAACACCGGGTGTGGGCGCGGGCTGGAAGATCTACAACCTCAATGTGCTGGGGGTGTGGCTGGTGGAAACCTACCGCAGCCAGTTTGCGCAGCAGATCAACACCAAGGGCTTGGACGGTCTGATTGACGCGCTGGTCGAACAAAACAAGGCCAACGCTAAAAAGGGCTGATGTGCTGAACCTGCCCGCTACCCTGACGCAAGACGTCGCCCAGACCTGTCTGGCCGAGTTGCGTTCGGGGCTGGGCCAGGAGCCGGAGCGCATCGTGGTCAATGGCGCATCCTTGCAGCGCTTTGACTCCTCGGCATTGGCCGTTTTGCTGGAGTTGCGCCGCGAGTGCGCGCGCGTAGGCAAGCAGTTTGCCGTACAGGGCCTGCCGGCCCGGTTGCGTGATCTGGCCACTTTGTACGGGATTGACGGCCTGCTGGCTGGCTCCTGAGCCCCTCGGCGTAAAATCGCGGGCTCACATGCCTGCCATCTCATTCCAATCCGTCTCCAAAGCCTACCCCTCCCCCCGAGGGCCCCAAGGCACCACTTTCCAAGCACTGGACCACGTCAGCCTCGATATCGAGGAGGGAGAGTTTTTCGGTTTGCTGGGTCCCAATGGCGCGGGCAAAACCACCATGATCAGCATTCTGGCCGGCCTCACCCGTGCCAGCAGCGGCAGGGTGGCGGTGCTGGGCAGCGATGTGCAGACCGACTATGCCGCCGCGCGCCGCAAACTGGGCGTGGTGCCCCAAGAGCTGGTGTTTGACCCCTTCTTCAATGTGCGCGAAATGCTGCGCATCCAGTCCGGCTACTTTGGCGTCAAAAACAACGACGCATGGGTAGATGAGCTGCTGGAAGGCCTGGGCCTGACGGACAAGGCCAACGCGAACATGCGCCAACTGTCAGGCGGCATGAAGCGCCGCGTGCTGGTGGCACAGGCACTGGTGCACAAGCCCCCCGTCATCGTGCTGGATGAACCTACGGCTGGCGTCGACGTGGAACTCCGTCAGACGCTGTGGCAATTTGTCGCCAATCTCAACAAACAAGGCAGCACCGTGCTGCTGACCACCCACTACCTCGAAGAGGCCGAGGCCCTGTGCGGCCGTATTGCCATGCTCAAGACCGGCCGCATCGTGGCACTGGATAACACCAGCGACCTGCTGAAGGCTGCCAGCAGCAATGTGCTGCGCTTCAAGACCGGGGATGCCTTGCCGGTTGAGCTGGCTGCGCGGGCCCGTATCACGGGTCGCATCGTGCAACTGCCCGCGCACAACGCACTGGAGATTGAACAGTACCTGGCTGCCGTGCGCCAGGCGGGCGTGACGGTGGAAGACGTGGAGATCCGCAAAGCGGATTTGGAGGATGTGTTCCTCGACGTGATGGGCGCAACGGAAGAGGTGGGCGCATGAACGGTTGGCAAACCCTGTTGTACAAGGAGACGCTGCGTTTCTGGAAGGTAGGCTTTCAGACGGTGGCGGCACCCGTGCTCACGGCCTTGCTGTACCTGATGATTTTCGGCCATGCGCTGGGCGACCATGTGAAGGTATATGACACCATCAGCTACACCGCCTTCCTGGTGCCGGGCCTTGTGATGATGAGCGTGCTGCAAAACGCGTTTGCCAACAGCTCGTCCTCGCTGATCCAGAGCAAGATCATGGGCAACCTGGTGTTCCTGTTGCTCACGCCGTTGTCGCATTGGAGCTGGTTCTTCGCCTACGTGGGCTCCAGCATTGCGCGCGGTCTGGTGGTGGGGCTGGGTGTGTTGCTGGTCACGGTGTTTTTCACGCCTATCCATTTTGTCGAACCACTCTGGATTCTGGTGTTTGCTTTCATGGGCGCAGCCCTGCTGGGCACGCTGGGCCTGATTGCGGGCCTGTGGGCCGAGAAGTTTGACCAGCTTGCGGCCTTCCAGAACTTCATCATCATGCCCATGACCTTTCTCAGCGGCGTGTTCTATTCCATCCACTCGTTGCCGGCCTTCTGGCAGGGCGTGAGCCACCTTAACCCCTTCTTCTACATGATTGACGGATTCCGCCGCGGTTTCTTTGGCCAGAGCGATGTTTCCCCCTGGCTGAGCCTGGGCATCGTCGGCATTGCGCTGGTTGTGACCAGTGCCGTGGCCGTGCACCTGCTGCGCACGGGCTACAAGATCCGCCACTGACTTTTATGACCGCTGACCAACTCCAAGCCCTGATTACCGCGGGCATTGCCTGTGACCACTGCACGCTCGAAGGCGATGGCCGCCACTGGTATGCCACCATCGTGTCCAGCGCATTCGAGGGCAAGCGCCTGATCCAGCGCCACCAGCTGGTCTATGCCACGCTGGGAAGCCGTATGCACACGGATGAAGTGCACGCCTTGTCGATGAAAACCTATACGCCTGCCGAATGGGCAGCGCAATCTGCTTAAAAGACTTCTTATGGACAAACTCCTGATTCGTGGTGGCCGCCAACTCCAAGGCGAGGTGCTGATCTCCGGTGCCAAGAACGCCGCATTGCCTGAGCTGTGTGCCACGCTGCTCACTGCAGATCCCGTGACGCTATTGAACGTGCCGCGCCTGCAAGACGTGTCCACCATGCTCAAGCTCATCCGCAACATGGGCGTGCAGATCGAGCAGCGCGATGACGGTTCGGTGCTGGCAAATGCTGCTGGCTTGACCAATCCCGAAGCACCCTACGAACTGGTGAAGACCATGCGTGCCTCGGTGCTGGCGCTGGGCCCGCTGCTGGCGCGCTTTGGCGAGGCCACGGTGTCCCTGCCTGGTGGCTGTGCCATTGGCTCGCGCCCTGTGGACCAGCACATCAAGGGCCTGCAGGCCATGGGCGCCGAGATTGTGGTCGAGCACGGCTACATGATCGCCAAGCTGCCCAAGGGCTGGACACGCCTGAAGGGCGCGCGCATTGCCACCGACATGGTGACGGTAACAGGTACCGAAAACTTCCTCATGGCCGCCGCGCTGGCCGAGGGCGAAACGATTCTGGAAAACGCCGCGCAAGAGCCGGAGATCCCCGACCTTGCCGAGATGCTCATCAAGATGGGCGCCAAGATTGAAGGCCATGGCACCAGCCGCATCCGTATCCAGGGTGTGGAGAAGCTGCATGGCTGCACCCACCAGGTGGTGGCGGACCGGATCGAGACCGGTACCTTCCTCTGCGCCGTGGCGGCCACCGGCGGTGACGTCGTTTTGAAGCACGGCCGTGCCGACCATCTGGATGCCGTCGTGGACAAGCTGCGCGATGCCGGTGCCACGGTGGAGGCGATTGAGGGCGGCATCCACGTGAAGTCGCAAGGCCGCCTGAAGGCGCAGAGCTTCCGCACCACCGAGTACCCCGGTTTCCCTACCGACATGCAGGCCCAGTTCATGGCACTCAACGCGATCTCGCATGGCCCCAGCAAGGTGACGGAAACCATCTTCGAGAACCGCTTCATGCACGTGAACGAGCTGGTACGCCTGGGTGCGCACATCCAGATCGACGGCAAGGTGTCGGTGATTGAAGGCGTGGAAAAACTGTCTGGCGCCACCGTGATGGCGACTGACCTGCGCGCCTCTGCCAGCCTGGTGATTGCCGGCCTGGTGGCGGACGGCGAAACCGTGGTGGACCGTATCTACCACCTGGACCGTGGCTACGACCAGATGGAAGCCAAGCTGCGCGGCATTGGCGCAGACATCGAGCGCATCAAATGAGCACAGACATGATTACCCTGGCCCTGTCCAAAGGCCGCATCTTTGAAGAAACCGTGCCCCTGCTCAAGGCGGCGGGCATCGAGGTGCTGGACGACCCCGAGAAATCGCGCAAGCTGATTCTGGCCACCAACCAGCCGCATGTGCGCCTGCTGGTGGTGCGCGCCACCGATGTGCCCACGTATGTGCAGTACGGCGGGGCCGACCTCGGTATCACCGGCAAGGACACCTTGCTGGAGCATGGCAGCCAGGGCCTCTACCAGCCACTGGATTTGCAAATTGCCAAGTGCCGCATCAGCGTGGCCGTGCGTGCCGACTTTGACTATGCGTCTGCGGTCAAGCAGGGTTCGCGCCTCAAAGTGGCCACCAAGTACGTGGCGATTGCACGTGAGTTCTTCGCCAGCAAGGGCGTGCACGTAGACCTGATCAAGCTCTACGGCAGCATGGAGCTGGCGCCCCTGGTGGGCCTGGCCGACGCCATCGTGGACCTGGTGTCCACCGGCAACACCCTGAAGGCCAACCACCTGGTGGAGGTGGAGCGCATCATGGACATCAGCTCGCGTCTGGTGGTCAATCAGGCTGCGCTAAAGCTCAAACAAGAACCCATCCGCAAGATCATCAACGCCTTTGCCGGCGCGGTAGGCAAATAACCTAATTCAATTTGCTATGACTTTTGTAGCTGCTCCCGCAATGTTGACGACGGCTGATGCCCAGTTTGAGGCCCAATTCAAGGCGCGCTTGCACTGGTCGGCCGACACCGATGCGGCCATCGAGCAGCGCGTGGCCGACATCCTGGCCGACGTGCAGGCCCGGGGTGATGCCGCCGTGCTGGAGTACACCGCGCGTTTTGATGGCCTGAGCGCGCCCACCATGCAGGCGCTGGAGCTCACGCAGACCGAACTCAAGGCCGCGTTCGACAGCATTCCTGCCGTGCAGCGGGAAGCGCTACAAGCCGCCGCCGCCCGCGTGCGCCGCTACCACGAGGCGCAGAAGAAGGCCTCGGGCGAGAGCTGGAGCTACCGCGACGAAGACGGTACGCTCTTGGGCCAGAAGGTCACACCGCTGGACCGCGTGGGCATTTATGTGCCTGGCGGCAAGGCCGCGTATCCGTCCAGCGTGCTGATGAACGCCATTCCCGCCCACGTGGCTGGCGTGGGCGAAATCATCATGGTGGTGCCCACGCCCAAGGGTGAGAAGAACGCCTTGGTGCTGGCCGCCGCCTATGTGGCTGGCGTCTCCCGCGCCTTCACCATTGGCGGCGCCCAGGCCGTGGCCGCGCTGGCCTATGGCACGCAGAGCATTCCCGCCGTGCACAAGATCACTGGCCCCGGCAACGCCTATGTGGCCGCCGCCAAGCGCCGCGTGTTTGGCACCGTGGGCATCGACATGATTGCCGGTCCCAGCGAGATTCTGGTGCTGGCCGATGGCACCACGCCGCCCGACTGGGTGGCGATGGATTTGTTCAGCCAGGCCGAGCACGATGAGCTGGCGCAAAGCATCCTGCTGTGCCCGGATGCCGCCTACATCGCCCAAGTGCAGGCCAGCATCAACCGCCTGCTCGGCGAGATGCCCCGCGCCGAAATCATTGCCAAGAGCCTCACCGGCCGCGGCGCGCTGATCCACACGCGGAGCATGGAAGAGGCCTGCGAGATCAGCAACCGCATCGCGCCCGAGCATCTCGAGGTGAGCAGCAACGACCCGCACAAATGGGAGCCGCTGCTCAAGCACGCCGGCGCCATTTTCCTGGGTGCGTATACGTCGGAAAGCCTGGGCGACTACTGCGCCGGCCCCAACCACGTGCTGCCCACCAGCGGCACGGCACGCTTCAGCAGCCCGCTGGGCGTCTATGACTTTCAGAAGCGCAGCAGCCTGATTGAGGTGAGCGAGCAGGGCGCCCAGGGCCTGGGTCAGATCGCCAGCGTGCTGGCCCACGGCGAGGGCCTGCAAGCCCACGCGCGCGCGGCGGAAATGCGATTGAAGTAAGAATGCTTGCAGACGGACGACTAAATCCCATGCACACACATTCACCCCGCGCCACTTTTCAACGGGCCGCCATGGTACTGGCCCTTCTTGCTGCAAGCATGGCCACTGTCCATGCCATGACCATCCGCGAAATGCGGGCGCTGGAGAAGACAGAAAAGCAGGGCAGCACCTACACGGACTACTACCTGGTGGGTGTGATGGAAGGCGCTATCGAGGCCCACAGCCAGGATGTGCGCAATGGCGCCAAACCCAGCATCTGCCTCAACGGCCGCCGCTTGGAACCCAGCATGGCCAAGAACCTCTACACCACCGAGCTCAAGCGCAATGCCGAACTCTATGAGGCCGACATGCCCGTGCAACTGGTGGTGACCAATGCGCTGACCACGGTCTATCCCTGCTAACTCGCAGGGCGGGTGATTAGTAGCGGTAGCGCACGCCCAACGTGGTGGCGCTGACCCGCTCGGTCTTGCCAGGGTATTTCACGTAGTGCTCGTCATACGCCAGCACGCCTGACCAATTGGTGCCGAAGAGGTATTCGGCCCCCACGCCGTAGGACCAGTCAAAGCCGCGTTCGCTGCCGGTCTGCACGCCGGATGCCGCGCTGGCCGACACATCGGTGCGGCTGTAGGTGGTGCCAATTTTGCCCAGCAGGTTGAAATTGGGGTTCAGCGGCATGCGCCCGATCAGGCTCAGGTTGATGCCATCCACCTTGGTAGACCCGCCGGACCGGTTTACCGAGCCGAAGTCGGTGTAGCCAACTTCAAAACCGTAGTTCTGGTTGTTGAAATAGTTGCCCATGTACAGGCCGTAGGCGCTGGACTGGTTGCTGCCGCCCCAGTTGCCAAAGCCGGTGATGGGGCGCGACAGGTCGGCCGAGCCCGCATTGAAGCCAAAGTAGCTGGACCCCGGCGCGCGCATGTTGCCCATGCTGAGGCCGGAACCGGAGCTGGTACCGTCCGCGTTGGTGGTCGTGTTCTGCGCAAGACTGAGGCCGCAGGTTGCCAAAGTGGCGATGCCCAACAGCAGCCCTGCTGCACGGCGCACGGAGGAGGACGTCAGGCTGCCGAGCGGAGTGCGGCGCGTTGGAGCGAGAGGTTGGCATGTGTGCATGGCGAAAATTCCTTGTAGAGGGTGAAACACCCGTCCACTGTCAGTTTTTCCCGCTCCGCGTTCTGTGCGCTGGCGTGCATACCGGGCCTTTGCGCGTAAGAATTTGCAACACGCTGTGGGTGCAGGCCCCACTTCACAAGACGGAAGTTTCAGCTGTCCTGGTCGTACAGGGCAGTGCGGGCCACCACGGTGTTTGGGCCCAACAACGCACCCGGCGCCAGAGTGGCGTTTGCACCGATGCGCGCGTGGTCTCCCACCAGCGCACCGAACTTCTGGACCCCGGTGTGATGGAGCGTGTTGCCCACCCGTACCCGAATCTCCTTGTCCGACCGCTCATTGCGGTAATTGCAGATGATGCTGCCGGCTTCCAGATTTACATCCGCACCCAGGATGCTGTCGCCCACGAAGTTGAAATGGGCGAGCTTGCTCCCCTGAAACACAAACGAGGACTTGAGTTCCGAGCCCGGTCCCACCACGCAATCGGCGGCGACCCAATTGCCGCCTCTCAGGTACGCGCCAGACGCCAGCAGGCAATTGGGGCCGACAAGCAGCGGTCCTTTCAACGTGGCACCTGCTTCCGTCACCGCGCTGCGGTGCACGGCCACCTCGTCCGCCACCACATAGTCCCGCAGGTCGGTCTGGTTCAGCAGGGTGCGGACGATGGCTGCGGCGCTGGCCGTGATCTCCCAAGGTGGCAGGTGGCTCCACTGCCGCAAGGGGGAGGTGGTGATGGACGGAATGAAGCTGGCAAGGGGGACTGGAGAGGTCATGGCGTCACCGTTATGAGATTGATGTTGGCTGCTAGCCCCCGTGAAATATGCGTTAGTTGCTCATATAACGATAGCGGGGAACTTGTATCCGTTCTCTGGTTGTGCATTTTTGAGCACTATACCGCCGAGCACTTTTCAGAAACATTTACACGAACTTCGTGTTGCACGAAATTCGTGTAAAATGGTGGCAACATGAAAAACGTCACCATCACTGTCGAAGACGCCACGCTGGAGTGGGTGCGCATTGAGGCGGCCCGGCGCAATACCAGCGTGTCGCGTCTGGTGGGGGAGATGCTGACCGACAAGATGCAGCATGACGACGCCTATGCCCGCGCGCAGCGCGACTGGGTGGCGGACACCTCGTCGTTCAGCTCCGGCGGCAAGCCCTACCCGCAGCGGGAGGCCCTGAATGGCTAGCCCGCTCGACACCTCTGGCGCCATCGTCTTTGTGGACACCAACGTGCTGTTGGCGGCCGATGATGCGTTCGATGCCACCCGCCAGGCCCGCGTGCGCGACTGGCTGCAGGCGCTCTGGGCGCGCCGGGCGGGGCGCATCAGCACCCAGGTGCTGAACGCCTACTACGTGGGCGCCACCCGGCACTTCGCCATGCCGCAGGGCGATGCGCGCGCCAAGCTGCGCCGCTACCAGCTTTGGCAGCCCTGGCAGATTGACCACCAGACCGTGGAAACGGCCTGGGGTGTGGAGGCCCGCTTTGGCCTGCCGTACTGGGACGCGCTCATCGTGGCCGCTGCCGCGCAAAGCGGCGCCACCCATGTGCTGTCGCTGGACCTGCAGCACGGCCAGCAGATCGACGGCGTCACCATCCTCAGCCCCTTGCTTGCCACGCCCGCCGATGTGGCGCTGGCCGCCGACTAGTTTTTTAGCTCTGAAAGCCCCTGCATGACCACCTCCACCGACAGCACCGTCAATGCGCTGATCCAGCGCCGCATCCGTCAGGACGTGCAAGGTATGCACGCCTACGCCATCCAAGACTCCAAGGGCATGGTCAAGCTCGACGCCATGGAGAACCCGCACCGCCTGCCCGCCGAGCTGCAAGAGGCCTTGGGCAAGCGTCTGGGTGCGCTGGCGCTGAACCGCTACCCCGACGGCCGCGTGAATGATTTGCGCCAGGCCCTGGCCGCCTACGCAGGCATGCCCGAAGGTTTTGACATCATGCTGGGCAATGGCTCGGACGAACTCATCAGCCTGCTGGCCATGGCTTGCGACGTGCCCGTGGCGCCCGGCCAGCCCAAGCCTGCCATTCTGGCGCCGCTGCCGGGCTTTGTGATGTACTCCATGAGTGCGCAGCTGCAAGGGCTGGACTTTGTGGGCGTGCCGCTCACCGCCGACTTTGCGCTGGACGTGCCGGCCATGGTGCAGGCGATTGAGACCCACCAGCCCGCCATCGTCTACCTGGCCTACCCCAACAACCCCACGGCCAACCTGTGGGCCGAGGCCGACATGGTGCGCGTGGTGGCCGCGGCGCAGGCCGCGGGCAGCATTGTGGCCATTGACGAGGCCTACCAGCCGTTTTCCAGCCGTACCTACCTGGACGTGATCCGCGCCAACCCGGCTGCCAACGCCCACGTGCTGCTGATGCGCACCATGAGCAAGTTTGGCCTGGCCGGCGTGCGCATTGGCTACATGGTGGGCCCCAAGGCGCTCATCGCCCAGGTGGACAAGGTGCGCCCGCCCTACAACATCAGCGTGCTGAACTACGAGTGCGCGCTGTTCGCGCTCGAGCACCGGGAGGCTTTTGCGGCCCAAGCCCTCGAAATCTGTGCGCAACGCGCTACGCTTTTAGGAGCATTGCGGGTGCTGCCGGGCGTCACGGCCTGGGACAGTGACGCCAATATGGTGCTGATCCGCATCGCGGGCGAAGGTGATGCGGCACAAAAAGTGTTCGATGGCCTCAAGGCGCGCGGCGTTCTGGTTAAGAACGTTTCTAAAATGCATCCATTGCTGGCCCAATGTTTGCGGCTCACCGTTGGCACCGCCACCGAGAACGCGCAGCTGTTGAAGGCCCTGCAGGAATCCCTATGACTACCAACTACCCATTGACCGAAGTGCCCCAGACCTACGCGCCCCGCATTGCCGAGGTCTCGCGCAATACCGCAGAGACCAAGATCAAGGTCCGCGTCAACCTGGATGGCACCGGCGTGAGCCGCCTGTCCACCGGCATCGGTTTCTTCGACCACATGCTGGACCAGATCGCCCGCCACGGCATGATCGACCTCGATATCGAGGCCGATGGCGACCTGCACATTGACGGCCACCACACGGTGGAAGACGTGGGCATCACGTTGGGCCAGGCCTTCCACCAGGCCATTGGGGACAAGAAGGGCATCCGCCGCTACGGCCACGCCTATGTGCCGCTGGACGAGGCGCTCTCCCGCGTGGTGATTGACTTTTCGGGTCGCCCTGGGCTGGAGATGAATGTTCCCTTTAAGAGCGGCATGATCGGCGCGTTCGACACGCAGCTTACCCACGAGTTCTTCCAGGGCTTTGTGAACCATGCCTTTGTGACCCTGCACATCGACAACCTGAAGGGCGAAAACGCCCACCACCAGGCCGAAACCGTGTTCAAGGCCTTTGCCCGCGCGTTGCGCGCTGCCATCGAGTTCGACCCACGCGCCTTGGGCATGATTCCTTCCACCAAGGGTTCGCTGTAATGAAAAAAGTGGCGGTGGTGGACTACGGCATGGGCAACCTGCGTTCGGTCACCCAGGCGGTAATGCATGTGGCGGCCGATGCTGGCGTCGACGTGGTCTGGGCCCGCACTGCGCAAGAGGTGATGGACGCCGAGCGCGTGGTACTGCCCGGCCAGGGCGCCATGCGCGACTGCATGCGCGAGCTGCACGATTCCGGCATGTTCGACGCCGTCATGCACGCGGCAGCGAACAAACCACTCATGGGCGTGTGCGTGGGCATGCAAATGTTGCTGGACCACAGCGACGAGCAGAACACCCCCAGCCTGGGTCTGATTCCGGGCAAGGTGGTGAAATTCGAGCTGGCCGGGCAAATCCAGCCCGATGGCAGCCGCTACAAGGTGCCGCAAATGGGCTGGAACCAGGTCTGGCAGACCGGCCATGCCGGCGTGCCCAGGCACCCGGTATGGGGCGAAGTGCCCGATGGCAGCTACTTCTACTTTGTACACAGTTACTACGCCCAACCGTCTGATGCGCGCCACAGCGTAGGCGAGACGGACTATGGCCAGCGCTTTTCAGCGGCGATTGCACGCGATAATATTTTCGCAACGCAGTTCCACCCTGAAAAAAGCGCCGAGCATGGCTTGGCCCTGTACCGTAACTTCCTGCACTGGAATCCTTGATTCACCTTCCTGCCCGCTCCCTGGCGGCTGGCAAAGCGATTTTTCTTTTCGTTCCAACCCTGAAGCACCATGCTTTTAATTCCTGCGATTGACCTCAAAGACGGCCACTGTGTACGCCTC
The DNA here is from genome assembly GCF_059416145.1 of Rhodoferax sp. GW821-FHT09E07. Lineage (NCBI taxonomy): Bacteria > Pseudomonadati > Pseudomonadota > Betaproteobacteria > Burkholderiales > Comamonadaceae > Rhodoferax > Rhodoferax sp. GW821-FHT09E07. The sequence goes on from NZ_JBWKOP010000001.1 coordinate 110,654, forward strand.
AAACAAGGCGATATGGACCAATCCACCACGTTTGGCGAAGACCCCGCGGTCATGGCCCGCAGCTGGGTGGACAAAGGGGCAAGACGTCTGCACCTGGTCGATCTGAACGGCGCGTTTGCCGGCCATCCCAAGAACGAGATGGCGATCCGCAAGATCCTCAAGGAAGTGGGCAACGAGATCGACGTGCAACTGGGCGGCGGCATCCGCGACCTGGACACGATCGAACGCTACCTGGACGCTGGCCTGCGCTACGTGATCATCGGCACCGCCGCGGTCAAGAACCCCGGTTTCCTGCAGGACGCCTGCACCGCGTTTGGCGGCCACATCATCGTGGGCCTGGACGCACGCGATGGCAAGGTCGCCACCGATGGTTGGAGCAAGCTCACCCGCCACGACGTGGTGGACCTGGGCAAGAAATTTGAAGACTATGGCGTGGAAGGCATCATCTACACCGACATCGGCCGCGACGGCATGCTGTCCGGTATCAACATTGACGCCACCGTCAAGCTGGCCCAGGCCCTGACCATCCCCGTCATCGCATCCGGTGGCTTGTCCAACATGGCCGACATCGAAGCCCTGTGCGCCGTGGAAGACGAAGGCGTGGAAGGCGTGATCTGCGGCCGCGCGATTTACAGCGGCGACCTGGACTTTCAAAAGGCGCAAGAGCGCGCTGATGAATTGAACGGCTGATGCTCGCCAAACGCATCATTCCCTGCCTGGATGTTACGGGTGGGCGAGTTGTCAAAGGCGTCAACTTCGTGGAACTGCGCGACGCCGGTGACCCTGTGGAAATCGCCGCCCGTTACAACGACCAAGGCGCTGACGAACTCACGTTTCTGGACATCACCGCCACCAGCGATGGCCGCGACCTGATCCTGCACATCATCGAAGCCGTAGCCAGCCAGGTCTTCATTCCGCTGACCGTGGGTGGGGGCGTGCGTGTGGTGGAAGACGTGCGCCGCCTGCTCAATGCGGGGGCCGACAAGGTGAGCTTCAATTCGGCGGCACTGGCCAATCCCCAAGTGATCGAAGACGCCTCCCTGAAATACGGCTCCCAGGCCATCGTGGTGGCCATTGACGCCAAGCGCCGCTCCGACGAAGACGCCGCCACCCGTGGTGCCGGCTGGGACGTGTACAGCCACGGTGGCCGCAAAAACACCGGCCTGGACGCCGTGGCCTGGGCCACCGAGATGGCGCGCCGCGGGGCGGGCGAGATTTTGCTCACCAGCATGGACCGCGACGGCACCAAAAGCGGCTTTGACCTGGCGCTGACCCGCGCCGTGGCCGATGCCATCAGCGTGCCCGTGATCGCCTCTGGCGGCGTGGGCAACCTGGACCACCTGGCCGACGGCGTGCAGCAGGGCGGGGCCGATGCGGTGCTGGCCGCCAGCATCTTCCACTACGGTGAATACACCGTAGCCCAGGCCAAGGCCCGCATGGCCGAACGCGGCATTCCCGTTCGCATATAAGCCTTTTAGGCCTCTAGCCCCCATCAATGCTGCGCGAGCAGCTATGAATTAAGTAGCACATGGAACCCACTCCCACCCCTCCCGTGAGCTGGCTCAAACACATTCGCTGGGACTCCAAAGGCCTGGTGCCGGTGATTGCGCAGGAGCAGGGCACGAACGATGTGCTCATGTTCGCCTGGATGAACCGCGAGGCCCTGCAAAAGACGGCCGAGCTGGGCCAGGCGGTGTACTTCAGCCGTTCGCGCAACAAACTTTGGTACAAGGGGGAGGAGTCCGGCCATGTACAAAAGGTGCACGAGATCCGCATGGACTGCGACAACGATGTGATCCTGCTCAAGGTGACCCAGTTGGGTCATGAGCCTGGCATCGCTTGCCACACCGGCCGTCACAGCTGCTTTTTCAGCGTGTTGGAAAATGGCGAGTGGAAAGCCGTGGACCCGGTCTTGAAAGATCCCGAGTCCATCTATAAATAATGAGCTAGCAAGATGTCCATTTCTCAAGACTCCTTGGCCGCCCTGGCCGCCGTGATTGAAAGCCGCAAGGTAGCCAATGGCGGCAACCCGGACGCCAGCTATGTGTCCCGCCTGCTGCACAAGGGGCCCGACGCCTTCCTGAAGAAAATTGGCGAGGAAGCCACCGAGGTGGTGATGGCCGCCAAGGACGCGGACCATGGCGGTGACGCCAGCAAGATCGTCTACGAAGTGGCCGACCTGTGGTTCCACTGCATGGTGGCACTGTCGCACTACGGCCTGTCGCCTGCCGATGTGATTGCCGAGCTGGAGCGCCGTGTGGGCACCAGCGGGCTGGAAGAGAAAGCCCTGCGCAAAGTCATTGCGCGTGAGGCGGAGCCCAAAGCCTAACCCTGAACCAGGAGTGCGCATGAGCCAGAACTTCACCACCCCCGACGACGCGGCCAGTTTGCAAAAGCTGCAGTCGCTCAACACCGTGGGCACTATCAGCTATGTGTTGCACCTGATCGTGGCGGTCAGCGCCTTCATTCCTGGTGGCCAGTTTGGCGTGACGTTGCTGCTGGTGGCGCTGATTCTGGACATGGTCAAGCGCGAAGATGCGGCCGGCACCTGGCATGCCTCGCATTTCCGCTGGCGCATCCGCTCGGTGCTGATGGCCGGGCTGCTGTACATCGTCACCACGCCCCTGTGGCTCCTGCTCATCATTCCCGGCTATATCGCCTGGGGGCTGGTGTCACTGTGGTTCCTCTATCGCATCGTTAGCGGCTTCATCGCCATGAACAAGGGCCAGGAGATTGGTGCATGAGCACACACACACCGGGGCACGACGCCAACTGCATTTTCTGCAAGATCATTGCCAAGCAGATTCCGTCTAAAACGGTCTACGAGGACGATCAGGTCTACGCCTTCCACGATATCAATCCCTGGGCGCCGGTCCATTTCTTGCTGGTGCCCAAAGCCCACATTGCCAGCATGGCGCAGGTGGGGCCTGAACATGCCGCCCTCATGGGGCATATGATGGCCTTGGTACCCAAGCTGGCCTTGCAGGAGGGTTGCAATCCCTACCCGGATGGCGGCTACCGTTTGGTGACCAACACCGGCGCAGAGGGGGGGCAGGAGGTACACCACCTGCACTTCCATGTCATGGGCGGCCCGCGCCCTTGGCTGCGTGGGTAGTAAACAGCGGCGGCGCAATAAAAGGGCTTTGCCCACGCCGACTAGAATTCAATACATCGTTAGGAGTAAATCATGGGTTCATTTTCTATTTGGCACTGGTTGATCGTTCTGTTGATCGTGGTCATGGTGTTCGGCACCAAGAAGCTCAAGAACATCGGTACTGACTTGGGCGGTGCGGTCAAGGGCTTCAAGGACGGCATGCGTGATGGTGCAGCCTCGGCTGACGACAAGCCTGCTGCCCCCGCGCAGCAAGTGGCCAACGCGTCTGAAAAAACCACGATCGACGTGGAAGCCAAGCAAAAAAACTGAAGCGATAGCACTGCGTGATTGACCTCGGCATATCGAAAATGGCGCTGATCGGCGCGGTGGCGCTGGTCGTCATCGGGCCGGAGAAGCTTCCCAAAGTCGCCCGCACCGTGGGTGCCTTGCTGGGCAAGGCGCAGCGCTATGTGGCCGACGTCAAGGCCGAGGTGAGCCGATCCATGGAGCTCGATGAGCTCAAGAAGATGCGTGAAACGGTGGAGGGTGCCGCGCGCGACGTGGAGAACTCCATCCAGACGCAGGCCAGCGATTTTGAAAAGTCGTGGTCCGACGCCACCGACGCGGCGCTGGAGCCCCAGCCCCCCCAATACAAGCACCCGAACAAGAACTGGCGCCTCAAGCAAGGCGCCATGCCCCAGTGGTACAAGGCCCGTGCGGGCGTGCGTACCCGGGCGCAGTCGGGCGCAGCCCGCGTGGCACGGTTTCGGCCGCCCCGCGTGCGCTGACCGGCACCACCACCTTTCCCCATGGCATCAGACAACAATCCGCAAGACGAGCTTGCCGGCACCGAGCAGCCCTTTGTGCAGCATTTGATGGAGCTGCGCGACCGCCTGGTCAAGGCCGCCATCGCCGTGGGCGTGGCCCTGGCCCTGCTGGCGATCTACCCGGGGCCGGCTGCGCTGTACGACATTCTGGCAGCGCCTCTGGTGGGCTCATTGCCCGCGGGGGGCAAGCTGATCGCCACCTCGGTGATTTCGCCATTTCTGGTGCCACTCAAGATCATGCTGATGACGGCGTTTCTGTTGGCGTTGCCGGTGGTGCTGTGGCAGGTGTGGGCCTTTGTGGCGCCAGGCTTGTACAGCCATGAGAAAAAGCTGGTGCTCCCGCTGGTGATCTCCAGCACGCTGCTGTTCTTCGTGGGGGTGGCGTTTTGCTACTTCTTCGTGTTTGGCCAGGTGTTCAAGTTCATCCAGAGCTTTGCGCCCAAGAGCATTTCCGCCACGCCCGACATCGAGGCCTACCTCGACTTCGTGCTCTCCATGTTCCTGGCTTTCGGGCTGGCGTTCGAGGTGCCCATTGTGGTGATCGTGCTGGCGCGCATGGGGCTGGTCAGCATCGACAAACTCAAGGGCTTTCGCAGCTACTTCATCGTGGTGGCCTTTGTGGCGGCTGCCATCGTCACGCCGCCCGACGTGGTGTCGCAGCTCGCGCTGGCCATTCCCATGTGCATCCTGTATGAGATCGGTATCTGGGCGGCGCAGGTGTTCATCAAGCACACCCAGGCGCCACCTGAAGAGGCACCCACTTCAGGTTCTTGAGCCTTTCAGGCCGCTAGCCCCCGTATCCATTGCGAAAGTAGCTCCTGAATCCATAGCAAAAAGGCGACCCTGGGGTCGCCTTTTTGCTTGGTGTCGCAGCTGATGCTAGTGGGGTGCAGCCTTTGGTTTGGGGCGCACGCCAGGGGTCACGTTGAGCTGCACCTTCTGGTTCTTGCGCTCAATGGTGAAAGCCGCTGCGGTGCCCGGCTTGAGCGAGGCCACCACCGACAGCAACTGCGTCACATCGGCAATCGGATGGTCGGCAATGCTGACGATCACGTCCCCGGGGCGCACACCGGCCTGGGCCGCCGGTCCGTTTTGCAGCACGCCGGTAATGATCACGCCTTCCTTGGTCTTCACATCAAAGGTCTCGGCCAGCTCCGGCGAGAGGTCGTTGGGCTCCACGCCAATCCAGCCGCGCGTGACCTGGCCGTCTTTGACAATGCCGTCCAGCACCTGCTTGGCCGTGGTGACGGGAATGGCAAAGCCAATGCCCATGCTGCCGCCAGAGCGTGAGTAGATGGCCGTGTTGATGCCCAGCAGGTGGCCGTTGGTGTCCACCAGCGCGCCGCCCGAGTTGCCGGGGTTGATGGCCGCATCGGTCTGGATGAAGTTCTCGAAGGTGTTGATGCCCAGCTGGTTGCGTCCCAGCGCGCTGACGATGCCGCTGGTCACGGTCTGGCCCACGCCAAACGGGTTGCCAATCGCCAGCACCTGGTCGCCCACCTGCAGGGTGTCGGAGTTGCCCAGCACCATGGTGGGCAGCTTGTCCAGATCGATCTTCACGACGGCCAGGTCACTGTCGGGGTCCGTGCCGATGACCTTGCCCTTGGTGTGGCGGCCATCGTTCAGAAATACCTCGATCTCGTCGGCGTCTTCCACCACATGGTTGTTGGTCAGGATGTAGCCGCTGGCACTGACGATCACACCGCTACCCAGGCCGCCCTGGGCTTCGCTGCCCTGGTCGCCATAGAAAAACTTGAACCAGGGATCATTGGCGTTGGGGTTTTTGGTGGCCGCCTTGCTGGTGTTGATGCTGACCACGGCGGCCGATGCTTTTTGTGCCGCCAGACGGAAGCTGCCGGGCGGGACTTCGCCGGGCGCCAGGGCAGGGGCCTCCAGCAGGGCAATGGCACCGCCCGCGCCAGGTGAATGGCCCAGCCATTGCGGCTTGAGCGTGGCCACCACAAAATATGCTGCCAGCAGCACCGTGGCGGTTTGGGAAAACAGCAACCAGAGACGTTTCATCGGTAAATCCAGCATGGGCAGCGCACAGGCGCGCCGCACGGGGCAAATTGTAGGCGGCAAGCATCCGCGCGTTACAGTGCAGCCAGCACATATGCCATCGTCCACCTACACCATCCACATTCACTCCGAGGCCCCGCCCAAGCCCGCTGTGGGCGCAGCCTGCAATGGCTGCGGCGTGTGTTGCCTGGTCGAACCCTGCCCGCTGGGCATGCTGCTGTCAGGCAGGCGCCGCGGCGCCTGCGACGCGCTGCGTTGGAGCGAGGCGGACTCCGCATACCGCTGCGGTGCCATCACGGCGCCCCATGCGGTGGCGCAGGCGGCGATGCCCTGGGCCGGGGGTCGTGGTGTACGGTGGGTGCAGTTGTTGGCTGCGGCCGTGCTGCGCCGCACAGCGCACCGCTGGGTTGCGGCCGGGCGGGGCTGCGACAGCACGCTGCAACCCCAATCCTCCCCGACAATCACACCATGACCGACCGCACCACCTTGCTCTCCACGCTGGACGCGCTGCTGCAACCCGAGCGCTTCAAAGATTACGGACCCAATGGCCTGCAGGTGGAGGGGCGCGCCGATGTGCATACCCTGGTATCGGGGGTGACCGCCAGTCTTGCGCTCATCGAAGCGGCCATTGCGGCCAAGGCCGATGCGATCCTCGTGCACCATGGCCTGTTCTGGCGCGGTTACGACGGCCGTGTGACCGGCTGGATGCGCCAGCGCCTGGGTCTGCTGCTGGCACACAATATCAACCTGTTCGCCTACCACCTGCCGCTGGATGCCCACCCCGAACTGGGCAACAATGCACAGCTGGGGCAGGTGCTGGGGCTGGCGGCGGACACTCGCTTTGGGGAGCAGCAGCTGGGCTTCCTGGGCGCGGCGCCTGCAGACCTGAGCACGGCGCAGGACTTGGCCTACCGTGTGCAGACCCGGTTGGGCCGCACGGTGACCCTGGTGTCTGGCGGTACGCAGCCCTTGCGCCGCATTGCCTGGTGCACCGGCGGTGCCCAAGGCTATTTTGAAGATGCCATTGCCGCCGGGGCCGATGCTTTTCTCACCGGTGAGATTTCCGAACCCCAGGCCCACTACGCCCGCGAGTGCGGCGTGGCCTACATTGCCTGCGGCCACCACGCCAGCGAGCGCTATGGTGCGCCCGCGGTGGGAGCCCACGTGGCGGCACAGCTGGGTCTTTCGCACCAGTTCATCGACATCGACAATCCCGCATGATGCGTACGCCTGTTTCCCCCATCGCCCTTACGCTGGGCGACGCCGCCGGCATTGGTCCCGAAATCATTGCCCAGTGCTTTCTGCGTGAGCCCGAGGCGCTGCGCGGTTGCTTTGTAGCCGGCGATGTGCAGGCCATGCGACGTGCGCTGGCCGTGGTGCAGGGCGTGGTGCCGCTGCCTGTGGTGCAGATCGCTACTCCGTTCGAAGTGCAGCAACTGCCGCCGCGCTGCCTGCCCGTCCTGCAGGTGGGCGATGCCTTGGCGCCCGTGGCCTGGGGCCAGGTCAGTGCGGCCGCTGGCGAGTTCGCCGGCCGCTGCGTGCTGTGGGCGGCGGATGCCGCGCTGCGCGGCGAGGTGGCTGCACTGGTCACGGCTCCACTGCACAAGGAAGCCCTGTCTGCCGCAGGTGCCCCGTATGACGCCTACCCGGGCCATACCGAGATGCTGCAAGCCGCCGCCGCGCGCCATGCCGGCGTGGCGGTGGACGCCATGCCCGTGCGCATGATGCTGGCCAACGACGAGCTGCGCACTGTGCTGGTCAGTATCCATGTCTCGCTGCGCGACGCGCTGGCCGCCGTAACCATGGACAACGTGCTGCAAACCATTCTCATCACCCATGCCGCGCTCTTGCGTACGCTGGGCCGTACACCGCGCATTGCGGTGGCGGGTGTGAACCCCCATGCGGGGGAGGGCGGCCTGTTTGGCCACGAGGAGCTGGACACGGTGATTCCGGCCGTGGAGGCTGCGCGCGCCCAGGGCTGCCAGGTGTTTGGGCCTTATGCGCCCGACACGGTGTTCATGCGGGCCCGCCATGCGGCGGGGCATCCAGGCGAGTTTGATGTGGTCGTGGCCATGTACCACGACCAGGGATTGATTCCGGTGAAGTACCTGGGCGTGGAGCAGGGCGTGAATGTGACGCTGGGCCTGCCACTGGTGCGCACCAGCCCGGACCACGGCACCGCGTTTGATATTGCCGGCACGGGCCGCGCTGATCCATCCAGCCTACTGGCCGCCATTCACATGGCGCGCCAACTTTGCAGCACAGCCGTTTAAAAAGAAAAGGGGGCTCTAGCCCCCGTATCCATTGCGCTTGCAGCTACTGAATCAATAGCAAGCTGCGCGATGGTGATTGCTTATTTGCGCAGGCTGTCGCGGATCTCGCGCAGTAGCAGCACGTCTTCGGGTGTCACAACCGGGGCCGGTTCGGCGGCCGGGGCTTCCTTCTTCAGGCGGTTGATCTGCTTGACCATCAGGAAAATGATGAAGGCCAGAATCGCAAAGTTCACCGCCACGGTGATGAAGCTGCCATAGGCAAACACCGGGACACCGGCTTTTTTCAGGCCTGCCAGCGTGGCGTCGGTGCCGGGCGGTACGGCGCCCAGCACCCAGAACAGGTTGGAAAAGTCCAGCTTGCCAATGATGGCACCCACCAGCGGCATGATCAGGTCGCCCACGACCGAGTCCACGATCTTGCCAAAGGCCCCACCAATGATCACACCGACGGCCAGATCAATCACATTGCCCTTGACCGCGAAATCCTTGAATTCCTGAATCATTCCCATCGTCTGGCTCCATGAAGGTTGAAAGACCCGCAGTATTACCTACAAAAGTGGGCCCCTGGCCGGTGTTCGTGCCAAACGGCACGTTGAATGCCCCTACTGCCGTCAGCTACAATCCCGGCTTACCCCTACTAGCGATGTTCATTGAGGATTCTCATGAGTGAAACCCCTGTCGACAGCAAAAAGATCGACTCCAGCAAACGGACCTGGTTGATAGCTTCCAGCTGCGCCGGTGCAGTGGGCGGTGTTGCCACCGCCATTCCTTTTGTGAGCACTTTTCAGCCTTCCGAGCGCGCTAAAGCCGCCGGCGCGGCGGTCGAAGTGGACATCTCAGGCATCAAGCCTGGTGAGAAAGTCACCGTGGAATGGCGCGGCAAGCCGGTCTGGATTGTGCGCCGCACGCCGGAGCAGCTGGAAGCCCTCAAGGCCAACGACGCCTCGCTGGCCGACCCCAAGTCAGAGCGCAAGCCCTCTGAACTGACCCCCGAATACGCCCGCAACGAAGGCCGTTCCATCAAGCCCGAGTACTTTGTAGCCGTGGGTATTTGCTCCCACCTGGGTTGCTCTCCGTCTGACAAGTTTCAGGCTGGCCCCCAGCCGTCTCTGCCGGACGACTGGCACGGTGGCTTCCTCTGCCCCTGCCACGGCTCCACCTTCGATATGGCTGGCCGCGTGTTCAAGAACAAGCCCGCGCCCGACAACCTGGAAGTGCCGCCGCACATGTACCTGTCTGACAGCAAGTTGCTGATCGGCGAAGACAAGAAAGCCTGAGGAACATAGACATGGCGACTTTCAAGGAAATCTCTCCTAATGCCTCGGCGGGCGAAAAGGTGACCAACTGGTTTGAAAACCGGTTCCCCACGGCCTTTGATGCCTACAAGGTGCACATGTCGGAGTACTACGCTCCGAAGAACTTCAACTTTTGGTACATCTTCGGCTCGCTGGCGCTGCTGGTGCTGGTGATCCAGATCGTGACCGGCATCTTCCTGGTCATGCACTACAAGCCCGATGCCGCGCTGGCATTCGGTTCGGTCGAATACATCATGCGCGACGTGCCATGGGGCTGGTTGATCCGCTACATGCACTCCACGGGCGCCTCTGCGTTCTTTGTGGTGGTCTACCTGCACATGTTCCGTGGCCTGCTGTACGGCAGCTATCGCAAGCCGCGTGAGCTGGTCTGGATCTTTGGCTGCGCCATTTTCCTGTGCCTGATGGCCGAAGCCTTCATGGGCTACCTCTTGCCTTGGGGCCAGATGTCCTACTGGGGCGCCCAGGTGATCGTGAACCTGTTTGCGGCCGTGCCTTTGGTCGGTCCTGACCTGGCGCTGCTGATCCGCGGTGACTACGTGGTGGGCGACGCGACGCTGAACCGCTTCTTCAGCTTCCACGTGATTGCCGTGCCCCTGGTCCTGCTGGGCCTTGTGGTGGCGCACTTGCTGGCGCTGCACGACGTCGGCTCCAACAACCCCGACGGCATCGAAATCAAGGGTCCCAACGCTCCCCGTGATGCGGCTGGCCACCCCCTGGATGGCGTGCCTTTTCATCCCTACTACACAGTGCATGACATCTTTGCGGTCAGCATGTTCCTGATGGTGTTCACCGCCATCATCTTCTTCGCACCGGAGGTGGGCGGCTACTTCCTGGAGTACAACAACTTCATTCCGGCCGATCCGCTCAAGACGCCAGCGCACATCGCGCCTGTCTGGTACTTCACACCGTTCTACTCCATGCTGCGTGCCATCACCAGCGAGATGATGTACGCGCTGATTCTGAGTGTGTTGGGCGCTGCAGCGTTTGGCATTTTCAAGGTGAAGATGCCTACTATCTTCAAGGGCCTGATCGGCGGCGGGGCAGTCGTCGTTGCTGCGCTCATGCTCTCTATCGATGCCAAGTTCTGGGGCGTGGTGGTGATGGGTGGTGCCGTGGTCATCCTGTTCTTCCTGCCTTGGCTGGACAACAGCCCGGTCAAGTCCATTCGCTACCGCCCTGACTGGCACAAGTATTTGTATGGTGCTTTTGTATTCATGTTCGCAGTGCTGGGCTACCTCGGTATCCAGGCTCCTGGCGTGTGGGGCAGCCTGGCTGGCCAGGACGTCGCGCAGCGCGTGTCCCAATTGTTCACCTTTGGCTACTTCGGCTTCTTCCTGCTGATGCCCTGGTGGAGCGCACTGGGTGAACCCAAGCCCGTGCCATCCCGCGTCAACTACGTTGCCCACTGAGCGCCGGAGAAAAGACTGATGAAAAAAGTACTGATGACACTTGCCATGGCGCTCGGCCTGGTTGCTGGTGCCCATGCCAATACCGGCGGTATTGCTTGGGATAAGGCCCCGGTCAAGACCAATGACATGGCTTCCCTGCAAAACGGCGCCAAGCTATTTGTGAACTACTGCCTGAATTGCCACTCGGCAGCATTCATGCGTTTCAACCGCTTGAAGGACATTGGTCTGACGGACCAGCAGATCAAGGACAACCTGTTGTTCACCACTGAAAAAGTCGGTGAGACCATGAAGGCCGCTATCGATCCACGTCAGGCCAAGGAGTGGTTTGGTGCCAATCCTCCGGACTTGACCGTGATCGCGCGTTCGCGGGCGGGCGCTGGTGGTACAGGTGCTGACTATCTCTACACGTACCTGCGCACCTATTACCGTGACCCCACCAAGGCCACCGGCTGGAACAACCTCGCATTCCCAAGCGTTGCCATGCCGCATGTGCTGTGGGAGCTGCAAGGCGAGCGTGAACCCCAATACGACACGGTGGAGCAACATGGCCATGAAGTGAGCGTGCTGACTGGCTGGAAGCAGATCACACCGGGTACCATGACGCCTGCCCAGTATGACCAGGCGGTGGGCGATCTGGTGAATTACCTGCAGTGGATGGGCGAGCCCGCCCAGAACACCCGTGTGCGGGTGGGCGTTTGGGTACTGTTGTTCTTGGCAGTGTTGACTCTGTTCGCGTGGCGTCTGAACGCAGCGTTCTGGAAAGACGTCAAGTAACTGCGGTTCGTACTGTCCCGCGGCTTTTGGGCTGCGTGTGATGGTGTCAGAGTGGGTTTGCCAAGGCGACCCACTCTTTTTCATTTTTTAGGAGTCTCTCGCCATGATGGTGCTGTATTCAGGAACAACCTGCCCCTTCTCCCACCGTTGCCGTTTTGTGCTGTTCGAGAAGGGCATGGACTTTGAGATTCGCGATGTGGACCTGTACAACAAGCCCGAAGACATCAGCGTCATGAACCCTTACGGCCAAGTGCCAATTCTGGTGGAGCGGGACCTGATTCTGTACGAGTCCAACATCATCAATGAGTACATTGATGAGCGTTTCCCTCATCCCCAACTAATGCCCGGCGATCCTGTGGACCGTGCCCGTGTGCGCCTGTTCCTGCTGAACTTCGAGAAGGAGTTGTTTGTGCATGTGTCGACCCTGGAAGCCCGTGCCTCCAAGGGCAACGAAAAAGCACTGGAAAAAGCCCGCGCCCACATCCGTGACCGATTGACGCAGCTGGCTCCCGTGTTCCTGAAGAACAAGTACATGCTGGGTGAGAACTTCTCCATGCTGGATGTGGCGATTGCTCCTCTGCTGTGGCGTCTGGACTACTATGGCATTGACCTTAGTAAAAATGCGGCACCCCTGCTCAAGTACGCTGAACGCATCTTCTCGCGCCCCGCCTACATTGAGGCGTTGACGCCATCTGAAAAGGTCATGCGCAAGTAACTCGGCGACTGCACACTGCCATGATGGACGCCCAAGACACCAACTCCACCCGACCGTACCTGATTCGTGCCCTGTACGAATGGTGTACGGACAATGGATTCACGCCCTTCATTGCGGTGCAGGTGGACGACTCGGTGCGCGTGCCCCACGAATTCGTCAAGGATGGTGAAATCGTGCTGAACGTGAGTTTTGACGCAACCAGTGCGTTGAAGCTCGGCAATGACTTTATTGAGTTCAAGGGGCGTTTTGGCGGTGTGGCGCGCGACATTCTGGTGCCGGTGCATCGGGTGCTGGCCATTTATGCGCGTGAAAATGGACAGGGCATGGCGTTTCCTGTGTCGGCGTTGCCTGGTACCACAGACTCCAAGGTCCCGGCGGTAGAGTCCAAGGCCTCGGCGCTAGCGCCTGTGCCTGGCAAGCCTGATGATGGCGGCCCCGATACACCGCGCCCGGCCGGTGGTCGCCCCTCCCTTACACGTGTGAAATAAGCGCCTTGCAGGCAAAACCTGCTCTGCGCGTGATGTAGAATCCAGCCCGTGCCGCTTTAGCTCAGTTGGTAGAGCAACCGCCTTGTAAGCGGTAGGTCGTCAGTTCGAATCCGACAAGCGGCACCATTCCCCCTCCTTCACACACAAATACCCGTCGCCATTTACCGTGTGGCCGTCGGCGCCATTTGGACCTTTAACCGAATTGAGTTAACCTCCCACCCTTTGGAGCGCAGGTGCGCTTCCATGGCAGGGAGCAATTGCCGCACTTTGGCCGCAACCGCGTTGTTGTCCAGTAGCAGGCACCACACTGGGCCATCAATCGGCCCCGCTTTGATCGCGGAGCGCAGTGCACGTGGGATCAGGGTTTCCAGGCTCTTCAGCCGGGCCGACGACTCCATGGCCATATCGGCCAGACGCGCCAAGGTGGGCGACTCTTGGGTTGCCTGCAACACCGTGACGGCGCGATGGTTTCGGATCATGCTTGAAAGAGAAAAGGTTTTGAATCAATGCAAGTGATTATCACGGACGCGTGGATGGCCAAAAGCCGGGCTTTCCATTTGAGTGGCGCCAAGCTGATTCTGTCTCTGTTGGGTCTGTCGTTTGTGCTTATGCTGGTGTCTGCCGGTCTGTATCACTGGGTGTTTCTCAAGGGTGCGCGCGAGGGTTGGCCCATCGTGGGCTCGCTGGTACGTCTTGTGGTGAAGGACGAATTTGCCCAGCGTGACCGCTATATGCGCGAGAACATCGAGGTGTTGGCGAAAAAGCTGGGCGAGATGCAGGCCAAGATGCTGCAACTCGAATCCTTGGGTGAGCGCGTCTCCGGTCTGGCGGGCGTCAACCCTGCCGACATCAAGATCAAGCCGGGGCAAGGTGGCGCGCTGGTCAATGGTCGTGATCTGACCTTGCAGGAGCTGGATGCCACGTTGGCCGACTTGGACGTGCTGGCGAACCAGCGCACGGACGTGATGACGGTGATTGAGTCGCGTTTGTTTGAGCAAAAAATCAAGAAAATGATGGTGCCCACCCAGGCGCCGGTGCACGATGCGAACCTGGGCTCGACATTTGGTTGGCGCATTGATCCCATCACAGGTCGCTCGGCCTTGCATACTGGTTTGGATTTCCCCGCAGAGCCCGGCACCCCTATCTATTCCGCCGCCGGTGGGGTGGTTGTCACGCAGGAATTTCACTCGCAGTACGGCAATATGGTGGAAATCGACCATGGCAATGACCTGATTACCCGGTACGCGCATGCCTCCAAGGTATTCGTAAAAAAAGGCGATTTGATCAAACGTGGCCAGAAAATAGCCGAGGTGGGAACGACTGGCCGCTCCACCGGGCCGCACTTGCACTTTGAGGTGCTGGTGCAGGGTGTTCCCCAGGATCCGCAAAAATTCCTCAATGCGGGCCGCAATCTGCCGGCGACCCAAGTGGCCCAGTCCAAAGCGGCTGCGCCGCAACGCTAAAATCCGGGGTTTGGCTTTCCTGGTCAAAGCTGCCCGCCGTGGCGGTTGTTTTTTCCCGGAACGTCCCCATTTCACCCAGACTAGAAAAAGGACTGCGCTGTTCTGCGAACCCATGTTGGGGTCCAGGCCAGTCTTGCATGCATGGCCACCAATATCCTTACCAAAATCTTTGGCAGTCGCAATGACCGCTTGCTCAAGCAATACCGTGCTGTCGTGGCACGCATCAACGCGCTGGAGCCGCAGTTTGAACAGTTGACCGATGATGGTCTGCGCGCCAAGACGCAGGAGTTCAAGGACCGCATTGCCAAGGGTGAAACACTGGACTCTGTCCTGCCGGAAGCGTTTGCCGTGGTGCGCGAGGGTTCCAAGCGTGTGATGAAGATGCGCCACTTCGACGTACAGCTGCTGGGTGGCATGTCGTTGCACAACGGCAAGATTTCGGAAATGCGCACGGGTGAAGGCAAGACGCTGACCGCCACGCTACCCGTGTACCTCAATGCCCTCAGTGGCAAGGGCGTCCACGTGGTCACGGTGAACGACTATCTGGCCAGCCGCGATGCGCAGTGGATGGGGCGCTTGTACAACTTCTTGGGTTTGACCGTAGGTATCAACCTGCCCCAGGCGCCGCGCGAGGAGAAACAGGCCGCCTACCGTGCCGACATTACCTACGGCACCAATAACGAATACGGTTTCGATTACCTGCGCGACAACATGGTCTACGAAGTGGCCGATCGCGTGCAGCGCGGCTTGAACTACGCCATCGTGGACGAGGTGGACTCCATCCTGATCGACGAGGCGCGTACGCCCCTGATCATCAGTGGCCAAGCGGAAGACCACACAGACCTGTACATTGCCATCAACAAGGCCATCCCCAAGCTGGTGAAGCAAGAGGGCGAAGCTGATCCGCGCACCGGTGAGGGCATCATCAAGCCGGGCGACTTCACGCTGGACGAGAAGAGTCATCAGGTGTTTTTGACCGAGCAGGGCCATGAAGTGGCCGAACAAATTTTCGCGGAGCTTGGATTGATTCCTGCGGGATCCTCCCTCTACGACCCGGCCAACATCACGCTGATGCACCACCTGTATGCGGCGCTGCGGGCCAATCACCTGTACCACCGCGACCAGCACTATGTGGTGCAGCAGGGTGAGATCGTCATCGTGGACGAATTCACGGGCCGCCTGATGACAGGTCGCCGCTGGAGCGATGGCCTGCACCAAGCCGTGGAAGCCAAGGAAGGCGTGCAAATTCAGGCTGAGAACCAGACGCTGGCCTCCATCACCTTCCAGAATTACTTCCGCCTGTACGGCAAGCTGTCAGGCATGACCGGTACCGCTGACACCGAAGCCTACGAGTTTCAGGAAATCTACGGTTTGGAGACCGTGGTAATTCCTCCGAACCGCATCAGCCGCCGTGAAGATCAGCTGGACCGTGTGTACAAAACCACGCGTGAAAAGTACGAGGCCGCGATCAAGGATATCCGCGAATGCTACGAGCGCGGCCAGCCCGTATTGGTCGGCACCACCTCCATCGAGAATTCGGAAATCATCGCCCAGCTGCTAGAGAAGGAAAAGCTGCCGCACCAAGTGCTCAACGCCAAGCAGCATGCCCGCGAAGCGGACATCGTGGCCCAGGCTGGCCGTGCCAAGATGATCACTATTGCCACCAACATGGCAGGTCGGGGTACCGATATCGTGCTGGGCGGCAACATCGAAAAAGACATCCAGGCAGTGGAAGCCGATGAAAGTCTGGATGTGGCCGCCAAGGAAGAGAAAATCAAGGCGGTTCGCGCGCAATGGACGCAAGATCATGAAGCCATCAAGGCCCTGGGGGGCCTACGCATCATAGCCACCGAGCGTCACGAGTCGCGCCGTATTGACAACCAACTGCGTGGTCGCTCCGGTCGCCAGGGCGATCCCGGCTCCTCACGCTTCTACCTGAGTCTCGACGATTCGCTGATGCGCATCTTCGCGGGTGACCGCGTCAAGTCCATCATGGACCGCCTGAAGATGCCTGATGGTGAGGCCATTGAGGCCGGTATCGTCACGCGCAGCATTGAGAGTGCGCAGCGCAAGGTGGAGGCGCGCAACTTTGACATGCGCAAACAGCTGTTGGAATATGACGACGTGTCCAACGATCAGCGCAAGGTGATCTACCAACAGCGCAATGCGATCCTCGATGCACAGGACCTGAGCGCCCAAATCACCTCGCTGCGCGAAGGTGCCTTTGAGGACCTGGTGCGCCAGTACGTGCCCGCAGAGTCGGTGGAAGAGCAGTGGGATGTGACCAGCCTGGAAAGAGCACTAGCTGACGATTTTCAGCTGGAACTGGACTTGCAAAAGAAAGTATCAGAGGCCAGTTCCATTGCCGACGAAGACGTGGTTGCCACGGTGGTGGAAGCGGCCAATGCGACGTTCCAGGCCAAGGTGGATCTGGTAGGCGCCGAGAACTTCACGCAGTTTGAACGCATGGTGCTGCTGCAGAGCATCGACAGCCACTGGCGTGACCACCTGAGCGCGCTGGACTACCTGCGCCAAGGCATCCACCTGCGCGGCTACGCCCAGAAGCAGCCCAAGCAGGAGTACAAGCGCGAGGCGTTCGAACTGTTTGGCCAGTTGCTGGATTCTGTGAAGCACGAAGTCACCAAGGTGCTGATGACGGTCAAGATCCAGTCCAACGAGCAACTGGAGCAGGCGGCAGACGCCATGGAGACCCGTGGCGAGAGCATTGCCAACGTGACCTACAGCGCCCCCACTGAAACCGGTGAAGTGGAGACCACGGTGGATAGCACCACGGTGAAACCCAGCGCTGCCGATGTGCCGCGTGTGGGGCGCAATGACGCCTGCCCATGCGGCAGCGGCAAGAAGTACAAACACTGCCACGGCCAACTGACCTGAGAATACGCCCATGCCTGTGAACCTTCCCCTGCCCGATGTGGCAACCCTGTTTCCCATCGCTGGGGTGCGCATTGGCGTGACCGAAGCGGGTGTGCGCAAGGTGGGTCGCAAAGACCTGACCGTGGTTTTGCTGGACGAAGGTGCTAGCGTGTCGGGGGTGTTCACCTCCAACCGTTTTTGTGCTGCGCCCGTGCAGCTATGTCGCGAGCACCTGGCTTCGGGACAGTCGATGCGCGCGCTGCTGATCAACACGGGCAACGCCAATGCGGGCACTGGTGCCGATGGATTGGCGCGTGCGCAAAGCACCTGTGTGGCCCTCGCTGGCAAGCTGGGCATTGATGCGCGGCAGGTGTTGCCGTTCTCTACGGGCGTGATCATGGAGCCGCTGCCGATCGATCGCATTGAAGCAGGCCTGGATGCGGCCATTGCCGATGCGCGCTTGGACAACTGGTTGAAGGCGGCCGAAGGCATCATGACCACCGACACGCAGCCGAAGGCCTACGGTGCCCAGGTCGCAATTGACGGCAGGCAGATCAGCATCAGCGGTATCAGCAAGGGCGCGGGCATGATTCGGCCCAACATGGCCACCATGTTGGGTTTTATTGCTACCGATGCCTGCGTGAGTCAGGCCGTGATGCACGAGCTGTCGCTGTCGCTGGCTGAAGGCTCCTTCAACCGTGTGACGGTGGATGGCGATACGTCTACCAACGATTCGCTGGTGGTGATTGCCAGCAACAAAGCAGGAAATCCCGAAATCACGTCTCTGCAGTCGGCCGATGGTCAGGCGCTGAAGGCTGCCATGCTGAGTGTGGCACGCCAGTTGGCCCAAGCCATTGTGCGTGATGGCGAGGGTGCCACCAAATTCATCACCGTGCAGGTGGAAGGCGGGCGCACGGCTGAAGAATGCCGAAAAGTGGCCTATGCGATCGCGCATTCGCCCTTGGTCAAAACAGCGTTCTACGCCAGTGACCCCAACCTGGGCCGCATCTTGGCGGCCGTGGGCTATGCCGGCATTGATGACCTGGACCAGACGGGCATAGAGTTGCATCTGGACGATGTGCATGTGGCAACCTGTGGTGGCCGCAACCCCAGCTACCGCGAAGAAGACGGCCAGCGCGTGATGAAACAGAGCGAGATCACCGTGCGTGTGGGCCTGGGCCGCGGTGCCGCCACCGATACGGTGTGGACTTGCGATTTCAGCCACGACTACGTAACCATCAACGCCGACTACCGATCCTGAGCGACGCCCATGACCGACAGCCTGACCAAAGAGTTGGCCAGTTTTCTGGCACGCGCCGAACTGTTCATGGCCCGGGTGGAAGCCTCTTTGCCGCATGGCGTGGAGCAGCCGGACTGGGACGCGTCCATCGCTTTTCGCTACCGCCGTCGCCGCTCTGGCCAAGGCGTGATCACACCGGTGCAGCACGTAGGTGCGATGTCACTGGGTGATCTGAGAGAGATCGGCGAGCAGAAAGAAAAAATCCAGCGCAACACGGCCCAGTTTGTGCGCGGCGCCACGGCCAACAATGTCTTGCTGACCGGTGCGCGTGGAACGGGCAAGTCATCGCTGATTCGCGCCTGCCTGCACACCTATGCGACGCAGGGACTGCGGTTGATCGAGGTGGACAAGGCTGACTTGGTGGACCTTACCGACATCGTGGATCTGGTGGCCCAGCGGCCCGAGAAGTTCATCGTGTTTTGTGATGACTTGAGCTTTGACGAAGGCGAAGCGGGCTACAAGGCGCTGAAGTCGGTTCTCGACGGATCCGTGGCAGCAGCCACACCCAACGTGCTCATCTACGCAACCAGTAACCGTCGCCACCTGCTGCCGGAGTACATGTCCGAGAACCTGACCTACAAGCACACCGAGGATGGTGAAGTGCATCCGGGTGAGGGCGTGGAAGAAAAGATTTCTCTGTCTGAGCGTTTTGGCCTGTGGGTGAGCTTTTATCCGTTCAACCAGGACGAATACCTGGCCATCGTGGCCCAATGGCTCAGCGCTCTGGGGATAGCGCCCGAGCGCATTGCGGCAGCGCGCGCCGAGGCTCTGTTGTGGGCGCTGGAGCGCGGTTCGCGCAGTGGCCGTGTCGCCTACCAGTTCGCCAAAGACTTTGCGGGGCGTGACCCCGTATGAGCGGACCGCTGATGGCCGATCCTGGCACTGCGCGCGCTGGTGGCCCGGACCGCAAGGCCGTCGAGGTGGCTGTGGGTGTTCTGGTGCGCAATGATGGCGCTTTCTTGCTCACATCGCGGCCTGCTGGCAAGGCGTACGCGGGTTACTGGGAATTTCCTGGCGGCAAGCTGGAGGAAGGCGAGACCGTGGAGCAGGCGTTGCGCCGCGAGTTACACGAAGAAATTGGAATCACCATCGGTGCTGTGACTCCCTGGAAAGTCGAGCTGGTCGACTATCCCCACGCCTTGGTGCGCTTGCACTTCTGCAAAGTGTTTGATTGGTCAGGTGAACTGCAGATGCGTGAGGCGCAAAGTTGTTCTTGGGAGCAGTTGCCTGTGCAGGTACAACCGGTATTGCCGGGTACTGTGCCAGTGCTGGACTGGTTTGCTGCCGAGCGTGCCCACAAGGGTGCTACATATTTTGTAGCTGCTGGGGCAGATTTATAGGGGGCTAGGGGCCAGTTTGGCTTCTATTGCAGCTTGGCGTCGCCAAACACCTGGTCGTCAGGTGGGGCCTCGGTGGGGACGCGGAACGATTCACTGGCCCAGGCGCCCAAATCCAGGTTTTTGCAACGTTCACCACAAAATGGACGATAAACATTGCTGGGGCTGTACACGCTGTCTCCGCCACATTGGGGGCAGCGCACGATCTTGGGTGTATCCGTCTGGGCCATGGCCGTACAACCTCGGTTCAAGAACACAGGGTTAGTTCGAACGCACCATCTTCTCCGCTGGAATGCAGGCGGTCGTCGGCATCGTGGCGCATCAGGCGGATGGAGACCATCAGGCGATTGCCACTGATTTCTGGTATCAGTTGCAGTGACGGGTCAAGCGCCAGGCGCAGCAATTGGAAGGTGCGCCCTTGCGGCAGGTTTTGCTGGAACTGCCCCCCCACAGCGACTACCTTTTGCGGAGCGCCGGAATCGCGCAACATTTTCAACAACAGGTGGATGGATTCCGCCAGCGGCGCCAGTGTGGACGCCCAACGCTGCAGGTCGGCCTGGCGTGTAGCCACGTCACGGTGTTGCCAAGCGTAGTAGGCGGGCAAATCGAATTCACAGGTCCCGCCCGGGATGCCGACACGGCTGCGAATACTCATGAGCCAGTCGTTCTCGGTCAGCGACTGGCCCGCTTTGCCGGTGAGTCCATTCAGGGAGGTAAAGCAGTGGTCCAACTGGGCAATGACCTTGTCCAGCACACCTTCTGCAATCGCTGGGTTGCCGCGGTAACCATTCAGTACCTGCTTTTGTTTGTCCAGGTCTTTGAGTACATCGGATTTCAGATCTGCCCGGGCGCCCACGTCCATCACTTCAAAAATCGTGGCCAGCGCAAAATGGTGGTCCAGCGGCTGGGCGCGTGACATCAATTCTGCCAGGCGCAGAAACAGATGTTCAAGTCGCAAGTAAGTGCGAATGCGTTCGTTGAAGGGGTATTCGTAGAGGATCACGCTGTATTTTCCGGTCGCCGAATCATAGCCCGAACTGTTGGCCAATTTGCTGCACTTGGAGTGCAAGTTCAGCCAATGCAATTCCGTCATTGAAGACCACCATGTCGGCGGCCCGCAAGCGCCGTACGCGTGGGGCCTGGGTCGCGATGATTCGGCTGATATCTGCTTCGCTCAATCCGTTGCGCGCCATGACCCGCCGGACCTGAGTCTCCACCTTGCAGTCGATAACCAGCACCTGCGGCAGATCGTGCCGCCAGTGTGCGGACTCCACTAGCAAAGGAATGTCATACACGATGAGCGCAGCTCCCGCTGCGTTAGCCGCTTGGGTCGCCTGGCCTATGGCTTGGCCGACCAGCGGGTGGACGATGTTTTCGAGCTGGACTCTGGCCGACGGATCTGCAAAGGCGAGTTGCCGCATTTTTTCGCGGTCCAGAGCACCTTCGTGGGTAAGCATCGAAGGACCAAAGGTGGCCGCAATCGCAGGGATGGCACCCCCGCGCGGGGCGGTGGTGGCGCGTGCCAAAGCGTCGGCGTCAATGACAGTAGCGCCCTGGCCTGCCAAGAAGGCCGCTACCGTGCTTTTGCCGCTGCCTATGCCTCCAGTGAGGCCTAAACGCAGGGCACCTAGCATGGTTTCACAGGCCCACGGCCTGGCGCATCACCTGGGGACCCAGCAGCAAGGCGGTCAATCCGGCACCGGCCAGGAAGGGGCCGAATGGTACATAGCCCCCCTCACGCAGGCCGCTGGTAAATTTCATGCCAATGCCTACGACAGCGCCAATGACAGACGCCAGCAAAATCATGGGGATCAGCAAAGGCCAGCCAAACCACGCACCCAAGGCAGCAAACAGCTTGAAGTCCCCATAACCCATGCCCTCTTTGCCGGTCACCAATTTGAAGACCCAATAGATGGTCCAGAGGGACAGATAGCCTGCCACAGCACCCCACAAGGAAGTGCTTAGTGGCACGGGTATCCATTGCAGCGCAGCAGCAATAAGCCCAAGCCACAGCAGGGGAAGCGTGACGTCATCGGGTAACAGGGTAGTGTCCCAGTCGATCAGGGCCAGTGCCAGAAGCATGGCACTGAAAGCACACCAAGCGAGACCAGTGGTACCTGCACCCCATTGCCACGCACACCAAAAGAACAGGGCGCCGGTTGCAAGCTCTACCAGAGGGTAGCGTGGGCTTATACCTGCTTTGCAGGCAGAGCACTTGCCGCCCAACACCAGGTAGCTGGCGACCGGGATGTTTTCAAACCATCGAATGACGTGACCGCAATGTGGGCAGCGAGAGCGGGGCACCATCAGGTTGAATGTGGGGGCGGAGGGGGCTTCTTTACCCGAGAATTCTGCGCATTCCGCTGCCCACTGTTGCTCCATCATTTTGGGCAACCGGTACACCACCACATTGAGGAAGCTGCCAAGCAATAGTCCCAGCAGGCCGATCAGACTGGCATCCAGCCATTGCACACCGCTCAACATCAAACCACTTGTCCCAGCTTGAAGATGGGCAAGTACATGGACACCACAATGCCGCCGATAACAGTACCGAGCACCACGATGATGATGGGCTCCATCAGACTGGAAATGCCGGCCACCATGTCGTCCACCTCGGCCTCAAAAAAGTCCGCTGCTTTGCCTAACATATGGTCAATGGAGCCAGATTCTTCGCCAATGGCACACATCTGCAGCACCATGCTGGGAAACAGATTGGCATTGGTCATGGCGGCAGTCAGGGCGGTACCTGTTGACACCTCTTGCTGGATCTTTTGCGTGGCTTGCTGGTAAACGATATTGCCTGACGCGCCACCCACAGAATCCAGTGCTTCGACCAAAGGGACCCCGGCCGCGAACATGGTTGATAGTGTCCTGGTCCATCGTGCGACACAACTCTTATCTACCATCACGCCAAAGATGGGCAGCTTGAGCATCACACGGTCCATGAATGCCTGCACTTTTTCGTTGCGTTTCCAGGCTTGCAGGAAGAAATAAATGCCTCCGCCCAAGCCACCGAAAATCAGGTACCAGTAGCTGATAAAAAATTCGCTCATGGCAATCACAACCAAGGTTGGTGCTGGCAATTCACCACCAAAAGATGAGAAAACTTGCTTGAATGACGGAATAACGAAAATCATGATTACGGACACCACGACAAAAGCTACAACCAGCACAGCAATTGGGTACATCAACGCAGACTTGATCTTGGACTTGATAGCTTCAGTCTTTTCCATGTAGACCGCAAGCCGGTCCAGCAATTGGTCCAGAATACCCGCCGACTCACCGGCCTCGACCAAGTTGCAATACAGGTTGTCAAAGTACAGCGGGAACTTTCGGAAAGCTGCGTTCAGGGATGTGCCGGTTTCCACATCCTGGCGGATGTCATTGAGTAACTTCGTGACACTGGGATTGGGGTTGCCGCGTCCCACAATATCAAAGGCTTGCAGTAACGGCACACCCGCCTTCATCATGGTGGCGAGTTGGCGCGTAAAGATGGCCAAATCCTTGGCCTTGATGCTCTTGCCAGAGCGCATACGGCGCTTTTTGATCTTGGTGGGGGTAACACCCTGCCGCCGCAAAGAGGACTTGACCTGGTTTTCACCCGCCGCGCGGATTTCGCCACGGACTTGTTTGCCGTTGCGGTCCTTGCCTTCCCACTCGAAAACTGCGTCTTTGTTGTCAGCAGGTTTTGCTGTTGCCATAGGGTCCCCTGGGTGGTCTTTTATTCGTTGGTCACGGCCAGCACTTCTTCCAACGAAGTCAGCCCGAGTTTCACTTTATGCAGACCCGCCTGGCGCAGCGATCGCACGCCCTCCAGCTCAGACTGCGCGGCAATGTCCATGGCGCTACCGTCACGCAAGATGATGCGCTGAATCTCGTCACTAATCGGCATCACCTGGTAAATGCCAAGGCGACCTTTGTAACCGTTGTTACACATGGAGCAGCCGACTGCACGGTAAGGCTTCCAGCTGCCATCCAATTCGCTGTCTTTGAACCCGGCATCGCGCAAAGCTTGTGCCGGCACGTCAGCAACCTGCTTGCAATTCAGGCACAGGCGGCGGGCAAGACGTTGCGCCGTAATTAAAATGACGCTAGACGCAATGTTGAAGGGTTGTATACCCATGTTGCGCATGCGTGTCAGCGTCGTAGGCGCATCATTGGTGTGCAGGGTGGAAAGAACCAAATGCCCGGTCTGCGCAGCCTTAATCGAGATGTCCGCTGTTTCCAGGTCGCGGATTTCCCCCACCATGATGATGTCGGGATCCTGGCGCAAGAAGGACTTCAGCGCAGCCGCAAAGGTTAGTCCAGCCTTTTCATTGACGTTGACCTGGTTGACGCCGGGCAAGTTGATTTCAGACGGATCTTCCGCCGTGGCGATATTCACGCCAGGCTGGTTCAGCATATTCAGGCAGGTGTACAGCGACACCGTCTTGCCGGAACCCGTGGGGCCAGTGACCAGAATCATGCCGTAGGGGCGACCAATGGCCTTGATCAGGCGCTCTTTCTCTTCGGCTTCATAGCCCAGGGCGTCGATACCCAGCTTGGCACTGCTGGGGTCCAGAATCCGGATCACGATCTTTTCACCAAACAACGTTGGCAAGGTGCTGACCCGGAAATCGATCACCCGGTCGGCACCAACCTTGAGTTTCATGCGCCCATCTTGGGGGACTCGCTTCTCCGAGATGTCCATGCGCGAAATCACCTTGATCCGCGATGCCAGCTTGTCCTTGATGGCGATCGGGGGGCTCGCGATTTCACGCAATTCACCGTCAATGCGGAAGCGCACCCGGTAGGTATGCTCGTAGGGTTCGAAGTGCAAGTCCGATGCCCGCATGCTGAAGGCGTCCATCAGCATTTTGTGCAGGAAGCGAACGACGGGGGCATCCTCGACCTCGGCCGTGTTGGCGTTGGTGGCTTCTGTCGGGACTTCGGCAGCGGACTCGTCGAATTCAAAGTCACCACCAATGATGTCTTCCATCGCCTCGGTGGCCGTCGTGGCATTGGCGTCTACCAGCTTGGAGAGTTTGTCGTACTCGGCGATGACCCAGTCAAACCCCATTTGGGTCGAGAACTTGATGCGCTCTGCGGCCGCTTGGTCTGACGGGTCAGCGGTGGCAATGATCAAGCGGTTGCCGCGCTTGCTGAGCACCAGTACGCGGAAATCTGCGCAAATTTTGGGGTCCAGCAGCCCTTTGGGGAGGCGCTGTGCGTCTACCGCATCCAGGTCGACTAAGGGGGCCGCAAAGGCTTGGGACAGTGTGGATGCCAGGTCCGCCGGTGACACTGCGCCCGAACCCACCAGTTCGGCCATAAAGCTGTTTTTGCCGCCAACCGCTTTGCGATAAATGTCTTCTGCCGCTTTCTGTCCCAGCTTGCCTGCGGCAACCAAGGCGCGGCCTATGCCGGGCAGGGCTACCGTAGTGGTTTCGCGGTTCAGGGTATCAGCAGACGCCATAGCCAACTAGGATATACGATGACAAGGGCAATCACGCACCAAAGATGTGTCTGAGTAACAAATTAGCCAATTTGTACGTGGCAAATTTCCAACCCAACAGGCACCGGCCGCGGAGCGGCTTAGTCCAAGCGCAGCTGAGCTTGTGCGAGGGGCGCGCCTGACGCATCCTTGGCGGATAGCTTTGGGGGCTCTGTCATGCTTGGCCAAGAGATCGCCAGTGTGGGGTCATTCCAAGCGATGCAGCGCTCAAATTCCGGAGCGTAATAGTCTGTGGTTTTGTACAAAAACTCAGCGGAATCCGAAAGCACGAGAAAGCCGTGGGCCAGACCGGGCGGCACCCAGAGTTGGCGTTTGTTGGTTCCCGACAAAATTTCACCGACCCATTTTCCATAGGTTGGAGACTGCGGGCGGATATCCACAGCGACATCAAACACTTCGCCAGTAACCACGCGCACCAGCTTGCCCTGTGCGTGCTTGAGCTGGTAATGCAATCCACGTAACACGCCCTGCCCGGACTTGGAGTGGTTGTCTTGTACGAACGGAAGAGTCACTCCCGTAGCTTCGCGAAACACGCGCTCATTGAAGCTTTCGAAGAAGAAACCCCTTTCATCTCCAAACACCTTGGGTTCCAACAGAAATACGTCGGCAATTGCCGTGCGCGTGACTTTCATCAGTACACCTTGTCCTTGAGCAAACGAAGCAGGTATTGGCCATAGCCCGATTTCGCGAGTGGCTGTGCGAGTTTTTGCAACTGCGCATCGTCTATCCAGCCACTCCGCCAGGCGATCTCTTCCGGTGCGGCTACTTTCAAGCCCTGCCGGTTTTCAATCGTGTAGATGAACTGGCTGGCCTCCAGCATCGACTCGTGTGTACCTGTATCCAGCCAGGCGTAACCGCGCCCCATGGTCTGCACGTCCAACTGCCCGCGTTCCAGGTACAAGCGATTCAGGTCGGTAATTTCCAGCTCGCCGCGCGCCGACGGTTTGACCTGCTTGGCCAGCGACACCACTTGTTCATCATAGAAATACAGGCCCGTTACCGCATAGCGCGACTTTGGGGCCTTGGGCTTTTCTTCGAGGCTTATGGCGCGACCCTCCGCGTTGAACTCCACCACGCCATAGCGTTCCGGGTCTTGCACGGCATAGGCGAATACGGTGGCTCCGGTTGTCTGTTGCGTCGCACTCTCCAACAATCCTGCAAAGTCATGGCCGTAGAAAATGTTGTCGCCCAGCACCAGAGCACTGGGGGCTCCATCCAGAAATGCTTCGCCGATCAAGAACGCCTGCGCCAGGCCGTCGGGCGACGGCTGGATGGCGTAGGTAATCTGGATGCCCCATTGGCTGCCGTCACCCAGCAGCTGCTCAAAGCGCGGCGTGTCCTGTGGTGTGCTGATGACCAGCACCTCACGAATGCCCGCCAGCAGCAAAACACTGAGCGGGTAGTAAATCATGGGCTTGTCATAGATCGGCAGCAACTGCTTGCTGACGGCTTGCGTGGCAGGGTACAGGCGAGTGCCGGAGCCGCCCGCCAAGATGATGCCCTTGCGCTGTTTGCTGGAGGTCGTTGTCATGTGTTTATTTCCCTGAGATTTCGGTCAGCATGCGCGCTACGCCGGCTTGCCAGTGCGGCAGAGACAGCCCGAACGCCGCCTGCAGCTTGGAGGTGTCCAGGCGCGAGTTCAACGGGCGTTTTGCGGGCGTTGGGTAGCTGCTGGTGGCGATCGGTTGGATTTGGTCTGGCCCGGCCTTCAGCGGCAGTCCCAGCGCCCGCGCCTGGCCCAATACAAACTGGGCATATCCGTGCCAGGTGGTTTCACCGCCTGCAATGCAGTGGTACAAACCCGCCAGATCGGGCCGTTCCCGCAGCACTCTCAGCGCATGCGCGGTCACATCCGCCAGCAGTTCGGCTGAAGTTGGGGCGCCAAATTGGTCATGGATCACGGTCAGCGCCTCACGCTCCGCCGCCAATCGCAGCATGGTTTTGGCGAAGTTCCCGCCGCGCGCAGCATAGACCCAACTGGTGCGCAGAATCAGATGCTTGGGTGTGGTGGCGACCGCTTGTTCGCCCGCCAACTTGGATTGCCCGTATACGCTCAGCGGCCCCGTCGCGTCTGTCTCTTTCCAGGGCGCCGAGCCGCTGCCGTCAAACACATAGTCGGTGCTGTAGTGCACCAGCCATGCTCCTGTTTTTGTAGCTGCTTGTGCAAGCGTGGCGGGGGCTAGGGCATTGATTGCGTACGCAAGATCGGGCTCGCTCTCGGCTTTGTCCACGGCGGTATGGGCGGCGGCGTTCACGATCACGTCTGGCGCAACGCGCTCCACGGTTTCTGCCAGCCCCCGCTGGTCAGTCAGGTCGCCGCACAGACCGTCAGGATTGCCCGCGGCATTCGAGCCCAAGGCCACCACGTCACCCAGCACGCTGAGGGCGCGTTGCAACTCCCAGCCTACCTGGCCATTGCGGCCGAGCAGTAAAAGCTTCATGCGGCAGCCTTCGCCGTACCGTATTGCTTGCTCACCCAATCGCGGTATCCGCCACTCAGCACGTTGCTCACCCAAGTCGGGTTGTCCAGGTACCACTGCACCGTCTTGCGTATGCCGGTTTCAAACGTTTCAGCGGGCTTCCAGCCCAGTTGCTGCTCAATTTTGCGGGCATCAATCGCATAGCGCCGGTCGTGACCGGGGCGGTCGGTGACGTAAGTGATCTGTTCTTTGTACGGTTTG
Organism: Rhodoferax sp. GW821-FHT09E07; assembly: GCF_059416145.1. Lineage (NCBI taxonomy): Bacteria > Pseudomonadati > Pseudomonadota > Betaproteobacteria > Burkholderiales > Comamonadaceae > Rhodoferax > Rhodoferax sp. GW821-FHT09E07. Next base: position 138,718 of record NZ_JBWKOP010000001.1, read on the forward strand.
CCGTCAGCGCGGGGCTTCAGTTCATCCAGCAGCGCGCAAACCGTGTGCACGATGTCCAGATTGGGTTTCTCGTTCCAGCCGCCCACGTTGTAGACCTCACCGACCTTGCCCGCCTCCAGCACTCTGCGGATGGCACTGCAATGGTCTTTGACATAGAGCCAATCACGCACCTGCTGGCCATCGCCATACACCGGCAATGGCTTGCCGGCTTGGGCGTTGACGATCATCAGTGGAATCAGTTTTTCCGGGAAATGAAAAGGGCCATAGTTGTTGCTGCAATTGGTGGTCAGCACCGGCAGGCCATAGGTGTGGTGATAGGCCCGGACCAAATGATCGCTGGCCGCCTTGCTGGCGCTGTAAGGGCTGTTGGGCTCGTACTTGTTATCTTCGGTGAAGGCCGGATCGGTTTTGGCCAAAGACCCGTAGACCTCGTCGGTGGAGACGTGCAAAAAACGGAATGCAGCTTTCGCATCCGATTCCATCGCCCCCCAATATCCGCGCACGTTTTCCAGTAGGTGAAACGTACCCACGATGTTCGTCTGGATAAACTCTTCCGGGCCATGGATGGAGCGGTCCACATGGCTCTCTGCGGCGAAGTTGATCACGGCGCGTGGTCGGTGCGTAGCAAGCAATCGCTTTACCAGTTCCGTGTCGCCAAAGTCACCCTGCACGAAGACGTGTGCGGGATTGCCAGCCAAGCTGGCCAAGTTCTCCAGATTGCCCGCGTAGGTCAGCTTGTCCAGGTTGATCACCGTTTCGTCCGAGCCGGCAAGCCAGTCCAGAACAAAGTTGCTGCCAATAAAGCCGGCGCCGCCGGTAACCAGAATAGTCATTGTGAATAAATCCCTGAAGCGCTAAGAGCGTGTTCGATTATCGCCGTCGACAGACATGGTTTAAGCCGTGGGTGCCCAGGCTAGTCCGATCAGACTATCGCGAATACACAGCAAATTTGGTGCCGGGAGATAGGTTCTGCCTAGTCCCGACGGCCTATTTGCAAAGCCATCCATTCTGCTTATCATCCTGGGTAACAAATTGTTACTTATGCAGATTTTGGGTCACGATTCGCAGTCAGGCGGTATTTCTCCAAACCAGAGGGGTTTTACGCTCATTGAACTGGTCATGGTCATTGTGATACTGGGTGTGTTGGCGGCAGTGGCAATTCCCAAGTTTGTCGATTTGGGCTCTGATGCCCAAGTGGCGGCTACCCAAGGTGTTGCCGGCGGTATTTCTTCAGCCTCATCTATTAACTACGCTGCGCGCAAGGCAAATTCCACTGCGGGCGTGGCCATTGCCCAGTGTGAGGATGCTGGCAGCTTGCTACAAGGCGGGTTGCCGGCCGGTTACAGCATGGGGCCACCAGGATTTCCTACCGCTATTGGCCCCAATGTGACAACGAGTTGCACAGTCAGCGGCCCGAAAAGCACGTCTGCAACCGCCTACATCACGGGCATTCTTTGAGATTTGATGGGAGAAAACACAATGAAAACTGCAATCAAAGTCCTCGGAGCCAGCCTCAGTCTTGGCGCTTTGCTGGCAAGTGGCCAAGCGTTTGCCAGCACTGTCAGCTTTGAAGACCTCTCTAGTCCCCTTGCCGCAACCGCTAGTAACTTGGTTAGCACCGGCTACCGGTTCACCACGACTGACTTGCACGGCATTTTTGATGCTGGCGATTTCGGTGCCAGCAATGGCACACATTTCCTGGTGTATCGCTCCAGTGGCACCGGAACAGAGTCTTTCGCAGCGGTGTCCGGCTCGGCATTCAACGTCAGCAGCATTGATTTGGGGGGCTGGCATAACTTTGGGCCTAACCCGCTCTCCATAGAAATCACGGGTTTCCGGACCAGTGGTGTCAATGTCACCAACACCGTTTCGGTAGCTCCTGGAGCATTTGCTTCGTACAGCCTGACGGGGTTTACCAATGTGAACTCGGTACGCTTAGGCAGTTTTTCCGGTGCCTACGTGGCAGTGGACAACATTAACGTGTCTCCCGTACCAGAGCCCGAAACCCTGGCCATGCTGCTGGCTGGCTTGGGACTGGTGGGCTGGGTAGCGCGGCGCCGCACGGCCCAGTCTTAAGAATTAACCCGCGACCCGCAGCACCTGCAACAAGCAGGCATCGCACAAGGCGCGTGCCTGCTTGGCGGAGCTGGATTCGGCGTAGCAGCGCAGTTCTGGTGCGTTGCCCGAAGGGCGCAGGTGCACGATGTCGCCCGAGGCAAACGTGGCGCGCAGGCCATCGGTTTCATCCAGCGACTCCACAGGCCCCGCACCGGGCGCCAGCAGGTCGCTCATCAGGCGCGCATCCGCTTTCAGCCGCGCAATCAGTCCAATGCTTTTGAGTGTCGCAAAGTTCTGCAGCCGGTCACTGGCGGTAAAGCGCTTGGGCAGGTCGCGGCCCAGCTCCGACAGTTTCAAGCCCCGCTCCTTGGCAGCGCACAGCAGTGCCACGATAGGCAGTACCGCATCGCGCGTGGGCAGAGGGCCCAGGCGCTGGCCGTGGCGCAGCACCTGGCTGCCCAGCAAAAATCCGCCATTGGCCTCGTAGCCCACCACCAGCTCCGAACCCGAGGCCAGTGCCTCCTCCATGCCTGCAATCACATACGGCGACCCAATGCGCGTGCGCACCACTTGGGGAAACGCCTTGCTTTGCTCCAGCGCCGTATTGCTGCTCACCGGGGTCACCACAGCGTGGGCTTGCAGGTACTGGGCACACAAAATACCCACCACATCACCGCGCAGCCATTGGCCCAGCTCGTCGCCAATCAGCGGGCGGTCCGCATCGCCATCGGTTGAGACGATGGCGTCAAAGTCGTACAGCTCTGCCCATTCCTTGGCCTGCTCCACATCTTCATGGCGCACAGCCTCGGTGTCGATGGGCACAAAGGTGTCCGTGCGGCCCAGAGAGATCACCTCGGCGCCCAGTCCTTCCAGAATATGGCGCAACACATCGCGCCCGACGCTGGAGTGCTCGTACACCGCCACCGTAACGCCGTTGAGCGTGCCCGCACCAAAAAAATCCACATAGCGGCGCACGTACGCCTGCGCCACCTGCGGCACCGGCGCGGGCAGCGCCGGCAGCTTCAGATTTTTAGGCAACCCCACCAGGTAACCCAGCATGGCCTGTTCGTCAGGCTTGGAGATCTCACCGTCTTCCCGGTAAAACTTGATGCCATTGCGGTCAAACGGAATATGGCTGCCTGTGACCACCACCGTTGGCGCACCCGTTTGCGCGCCATAGAGGGCCAGGGCTGGCGTGGGCAGGGCGCCGCCGTACACCACGGTCAGGCCCAAGTCCGTCAGCGCGGCAGCGCAGGCCGCGGCAATGGCGGGGCTGCTGGGTCGCAGGTCGTGTCCGAGTACCACAGACGTGGCTTTGGGTGCCACTGCGTTGATGAACGCCGTGGTGTAGGCATGGCACAGTGCCGGTGTCATGTCGGCCACCAGGCCGCGTGCGCCGCTGGTGCCAAAGGCCACGCCCGACTGGGCCGCAATGTCTTGCAGGGTAGAAACGTTCATGGGGCGGCATCCTAAGAGGGCAGCAGGGCTGCGTCTATAGCTCCTTTGGGTTTATGCAAAGAATATGGCTGTAGCCCCCATGAAATATAAACCTTCAGCTTCTCTTTTGATAGCATGCGTCGTTCATCGTGAACCCACCGATTGCACAAAATCTGCATTCGCCTTTTCCAAGCCGGCGCGCAAAGGAGTCGATGCCCTGAAACCGGTGCTGTGCAGCTTGGACACATCCATCAGCTTTCTCGGTGTGCCATCGGGCTTGCTGGTATCAAAGACCAATTTGCCCCGGAAGCCCACCACCTCCTGCACGGCTTGCGCCAGCGCTTGGATGGAAAGGTCTTCGCCCACACCAATATTGATCAACGGTGGCTCAAACCGCCCGGACTTGCTTTCATCGCTCCCCAGCAGCGCGTCATACTGTTCCGCTGGCAAGTTCATCAGATGCACACAAGCTGCCGCCATGTCTTCGCTGTACATGAACTCGCGGCGCGGGGTACCTGTGCCCCAAACCACAACCTCTGCGGCACCTGACGCTTTGGCATCGTTGAATTTGCGGAGCAACGCCGGGATGACATGGCTGTTGTCGGGGTGGTAGTTGTCGCCCGGACCATACAAGTTCGTAGGCATGGCCGCTAGGTACTTGGTGCCGTACTGGCGGTTGTAGCTCCAGCACATCTCTATTCCGGCAATCTTCGCCAGCGCATAGGGCCGGTTGGTGGGCTCCAGCGGGCCCGTGAGCAAGTGCTCTTCACGCATGGGCTGGGGTGCCAGCTTGGGGTAAATGCAGCTGGACCCCAAAAACATCAGGCGCTTGGCCTGGCTCACATAGGCCGCATGAATGAGGTTGCCCTGAATGGCCAAGTTGTCCCGAATAAATTCAGCGGGGTAGACGTTGTTCGCCAAAATGCCGCCCACCTTGGCCGCTGCCAGAAATACATAGTCCGGTCGTTCCTCCTCAAAGAAGGTCGATGTGGCAGCTTGGTTGGTCAGGTCCAATTCAGCATGGGTGCGCAGCAGAAGATTGTCATAGCCAGCGGCCTGCAAGTTGCGAACGATGGCTGAGCCCACCAAGCCTCGGTGGCCTGCCACATAGATTTTTGCGGTCTTTTCCATGTGCAGCGTCACTCATTGTGGTCGTAGGTCTGAAAGCCAGCCAACTTCACCAAAGCATCGCGTCTCGCGCTGGTGTAGTCCGCTTGCACCATTTCCACCACCAGCTCTTTCAGCGTGGTCTTGGGCACCCAGCCCAGCTTTTCCTTGGCTTTGGTGGGGTCGCCCAGCAAAGTTTCTACTTCTGTAGGGCGGTAGTAGCGAGGGTCCACCCGCACAATGACGTCTCCCACTTTGCAGCGGACATCCTTGCCCGTGACCGCCACCACCGTTCCGGTTTCATGCTCGCCTTCGCCGGCCCATGTCAGTTTGATGCCCAGTTCCTCTGCGGCAAACTCCACAAATTGGCGCACGCTGTATTGCACGCCTGTGGCAATGACAAAGTCTTCCGCATGGTCTTGCTGCAGCATCAGCCATTGCATCTCCACATAGTCCCGCGCATGGCCCCAGTCGCGCAGTGCGCTCAGATTGCCAAGGTACAGGCACTCCTGCAAACCCAGGGCAATTCGGCTGACGGCGCGCGTGATCTTGCGGGTTACGAATGTCTCCCCCCTCAGTGGGCTCTCATGGTTGAACAAGATGCCATTGCAGGCGTAAATGCCATACGCCTCGCGGTAGTTCACCGTGATCCAGTAGGCGTAAAGCTTGGCTACGGCATAGGGGCTACGTGGGTAAAACGGCGTGGTCTCTTTTTGCGGCGTTTCTTGCACCAAGCCGTACAGCTCCGAGGTGGACGCCTGGTAGAAGCGGGTTTTCTTTTCCAGCCCCAGGATGCGAATGGCTTCCAGAATCCGCAAGGTCCCCATGCCATCTGCGTCTGCTGTGTACTCAGGGCTTTCAAAGCTCACCGCCACATGGCTCATCGCACCCAGGTTGTAAATCTCGTCGGGTTGTACCAGCTGGATGATGCGAATCAGGTTGCTACTGTCCGTCAGGTCCCCGTAGTGCAACGTAAAGTTTCGGTTGGTGACATGCGGATCCTGGTACAGGTGGTCAATCCGGTCCGTGTTGAAGCTGGACGCGCGGCGCTTGATACCGTGCACTTGGTAGCCCTTTTTGAGCAGCAGCTCCGCAAGGTAGGCGCCGTCCTGCCCGGTTACGCCGGTGATAAGTGCAACTTTGGTCATGGATATATGGGGCTTGCAAAAGGTAAGTCCGCACCATTATCGACGGCGTGCTGAAGCGAATCTATGGAAAAGATTTGCCATTAGGGTCTAGATCTTGGCGAGGTCCATGGCAGCGCCCCATCTTTTCCGCCGGAATATACAAAATAAGCCTCTAGCCCGCGTGAATATTGGGCAAGAAGCTCATATTTTTATAGCAATTTAGTGCGGCAGATAATTTTCCAGCAGATCCTCGTACTGCTTCAGCACATGCGGCCAGGTGAACTCTGTCTGGTAGCGGGCAAGCCCCGCGCGCTTAAGTTCGGCCAGTCTGTCGGCGCTGGCGAGTAGTTCGTCCACACAAGTAGCAAATCCATCTGCCCCCGTGAAGTACACCGCACTATCGCCCACCACCCAGCGGTTAAACCGGTTGTCCTGGGCGATGACTGCATTGCCGGCACCCAGAGCCTCTACCAGGGATGGATTGGTGCCACCCACCTGATGGCCGTGCACATACGCGGCACTATGAAAACGCAGCGCTTGCACCACCGTCTTGTCGTAAATGGCGCCTACAAAACGCACCTCATCGCTGGCGGCCGCCTTCACGGCGCGGTGGTAGGCATTGGTCTCAGAGTAGTTGCCCAGCACTACCAGCTGCATGCCACGCGGTTTTGCAGAAAATCCCTTCACAATTTCCAGCAACGAGTTTTCGGGTTCAGCCCGTGCAATCACGGTCATGAACTTGCCGGGCTGCAAACCCAGTGCCTCAATGGGAGCCGTTGGCGCCGCGGTTACCGCGTCTGCGCCATAGGGAATGGTGGTGATCTTGCCAGGCCGCACGCGGCTGGTCAGGTGCACCTTGATTTGTGGGTGGTCTGCCACCAGGTGGTTGCCCAGCCAGCAACCTGCCCAGTCATTCAGCCAAAACCAAGTCTTGGCCACTGGCCCCCACTTCATGCGTGACCACTCAATGCCATCCATGTTGATGACGTTGGGTATCCCCTTGATCCGCAGCAGCGCACAAAACACCGCCGTGTTGTAGCCCAGCGTCAGACACAAATCCCGGTGCTTTGCGGCGTGGGCGGTGGCTTGCCAGTCAAACACGATGGTGCCCTTGGGCCCCTCTTGGCTCACCGGAAAGTGCACGCGTTCCACCCCTTGCCAAGTGTCTTCAAACACAGGGCCAGTGCCCTCGTCTTGGCAGTACACCACCACGCGCCAGCCTTGGGCCACCAAGTAGAGCGATAGGTATTCGGCAAAGGTCTCAAAGCCGCCGTGGGCTGCAGGCACGCCGCGGGTGCCGAGAATGCGCAGAGTCTTTTGCGTCATGGGGTACCAAATACTTTCTTTACTTTTTCCAGGTAGCTGAATCCGTCCTTCTTGGTCGGTTCAATGTAGGAGCCCTCGCCAAACTCATTCCAGCAGCAAATCACGCCCATCTTGGGGCTGCCGGGTTTGGCGGCATCCATGGCGGCTTTGGCCGCATTCAGGTGTGCCTCAAACTGGCTGGCGTTGCTGACGGACTGGTCATGCAGCGCGTCCTTGCTGCCACCCCAGGGGCGTTTGTCCCATCCGGCCGTCATGGGCACGATGGTGGGCAGGTTGCCCTTGGCAACAAAGCGCCCCCAATGCTCCTGGTAGGCCTTGTCCAGTTCCGGGTAGTTGTGTGACATCACCGAGGAATACAAACCCTGGTGCAGGTTGTATGCAGACAACGCCGAATAGCCGGATTCTTTGGCGTAGCTGTCAATCATGGGTGACCCGGCTCCAGTGCCCGCCACAAAGTAAATGCCAGGTAGCCCGTTTTGCTGGGCAATGGCCTGGGCAGAGTCCAGCAGCTCCTTGGTAGTAGCCCCAAACTTGGCGGCATCCGCTTTCAAAAAGTCTGCGTAAAACACAAACACCACCGGCTTGCCATCTATGCGCAGGAACTCGGGCCGCTGAAAGTAATACTTCACCCAGTAGGTCACCATTCGTTCAAAATTGTCGCGGCTGGACGGCACCCCATCATGGTTGGCCCAGAGCAGCGAAATCTTCACCCTGTCGCGGTTGGGCGCGCGCATGTGGGCGGCAATCGCGTGCTCCAGAAATACCTTGCCGTCCTTGCTCCAGTACCAGTCGTAGGCCACAAAGTTGATGCCGTAGTCCGCCATCCAGTCAATTTGCTGGCGCATGACATCGTCAGAGCCATCCCTGTACCAACCCAGCTTCGGCTCACGCTCCGGAAACGGTTTGATTTTTTCCCACGGCAAGGGAAACTCCGCTCCCTTTTGGTTGTCTGCCCAGCCTGGAAAGTAGTACACCCCCACGTTGTATGTATTGGCTTGGGCGGCAGCGAGTTGTACGCACAGGGCCATAGCCAGTGCCAAAAGAGTGCGGATCATCATGGTGTTTGGTCCTTGGCCGCTATGGCCCTGTATTGCGCAGCCACCCGTCGGGCGGCCTCATCCCAAGAGAAGCGCTGTGCCTGCTCTTGCCCTTTTTGCGCCAGCGCTGCGCGCAGAGGGGCGTCAGTTGCCAGCGCCTGCATGGCATCTCGCAGGGCCTGCACATCGGTGGACTCCACCAGTGCCCCCGCATCGCCCACCACCTCGGTCAGTGCCGTGTTGTTGGCCACGATAACTGGCACGCCGCTGGCCATGGCTTCCAGTGGCGGCATGCCAAAACCCTCAGCCAGAGATGGGTAGGCAAATGCCAGGCAATGCCGGTACAGCGCGGGTAACTCCCTGTCCCCCACGTTGTCCAAAAAAACCACCTTGTCTTGCAAGCCAGCCTGCGCCAGCACTGCAAACATGGCATCAAATCCAAAGTCTTTTTGCCCCACCACCACCAGCGGCGGTGCATCCTGTCCCAACGCCGCGTAGGCTTTGAACAGCGTTACATGGTTTTTGCGTGGCTCCAGGCGGCCCACGGTCAAAAAGTAGCCACCCGGCTGCAGCCCCCGCGCTGCCACCAAGTCCGCCCCATCGGTGCTGGGGTAAAACCGGCCCCGGTCGGCCGCGTTGGTGGTCACCGTTACCCGTGCCGGGGCAACGCCATAGCGCTTGCAAATTTCACGCTTGGAGAATTCGCTGACCGTAAAGATGTGCTCCGCCTGATACGCGGCCCAGCGCATCAAGATGCGCGAGCGCAAACGGAACACCGGCTGAAAGTACTGCGGGTGGCTCTCAAACAGCACGTCGTGAATGGTTACCACGGTCTTTGACAGCGAGGGCAGGGGAATGATGTACTGCGTGTGCAGCAAATCCAGGCCCAGGCGTCTTTGCATGCGAGGCAATTCCCACATCAGCCGACGCACAGAGCCCGTGTGTGCCAAACGTTCCAGCCGAACATTTGGCAAAGCAAACGCCGGGTAGTTGTTCAAGAAAGAAGCCGTATCGTCCAGCATGCAGACAAACTCTATTTCTGGGCACAGCTTGGCCACACGGGCAAACAGTTCAATCACGTGGGTGCGAGAGCCCTGAAACAGACCGTCCACCACATGCAGGTCAAAGCCTACTCTCATACCTGCGTGCCTTTGCTTGGTGTTGTTGTCATCGCCTTGTGCCGGTCTACGGCGTGTTCCAGCAACCTGCTGAGCGATGCCCATTTGGCTGGCCAGGAGAAATGTTGTTGCGCCAGCGTCCGGGCGTTGGCACCCAGCTGCAAGCCCAGGCTGGGGTTGCCCAGCAGCGCTATCACATGCTGTGCAAAAAGTTTGGGGGCATCCGCAATCAACATGTGTTGGCCATCGCTAGCCCCGGTTTCTTCCGCACCAATGCTGGTGGTCACAATGGGGCAGCCGCAGGCCATGGCCTCCAGCGTCTTGATCTTGATGCCACCGCCGCTCAGCAGCGGCACCACCACCACTGCCGCAGAGCGCACGAAGTCGTAGGCATCCGGCACCATCCCGACAAACTGAATGTTCTTGTTCGCTAGCGCCTGTGCGGTGTGTGGCACGCCTTTGCCCGCCACCTCAAACACCGCATCCGGGTAGGCTTGCAGTACGTGGGGCAATACTTGGTGGATAAAGAAAAAAAGCGCAGCAACATTGGGCTGGTGGGTGAATGACCCAATAAACGCAATTTTCTGGGTGGATACCGGTGCCCAGGCTTGTTCGGGTATGGCTACTGCAGCGGGGCTGGTGATCGCGGCCAAACCGGGGCTGAATACTTCCAAGCCCAACCGGTCTTGTTCGGTAATGGCCGCGACGGCGCTGAACCTGGCGTACCAGCGCGACTCGTAGCGCAGCCATCCCAGCCAATTTAAAAAGCCCAGCAAGCGTTTGACAAATGAGCCTACGGGCTTGTACTGGCGGTAGGCGGACACCGAGTAGGCGTCCTGCACATCCATCAGAGTGGGCACGCCACTACACAGGGCTACGTACTGCGCCATTTGTGGAAACTGCACCAGCACCGCATCGGCCCGCGTGCGATCCAGGGTCTGCTGCAGCGCTATTCGCATAGCTGGCACATCGCATATGGACGCGCCTACGGGCGTGAGCCACAGCTGCGCCAACTTGGCCCGCAATATGGTGAGCTTGTCCAACGGCTGGTGCACCGTGGTGACGGAGGCACAAACACGCTGCAAGTGGGGCAGTGCAGTCACCAACTCTGCAGAGTCTTTTTGGGCAAATGCCACAAAGTGAATCTCGTGCTGCGCAGCCAAACCTTCCAGCTGCCCCCAGCACAAAGCGCCCCCCCCATGCGGCACACCCGGGTAGTACACAAAAGGCGACAGAACGATGAGTTTCATGCGTACCTCATCCCTGCAACGCTGCCAGTGCCTGCCTGGCCGCTGCCGCATAGCCCTTGGCCTTTTCGCCCGCCATGGCGTTGCCCTGCAGCCTGTGCTTCAGTGCATACAGCGGCACCCTGAGCGCCAACACAGCCGCCAGTAGCAGGCCCGTGGCGCGGGCAACCAGTGCACCGTAATGCTTGTGCAAGTAGAGGCGATAAGACCGTACTGTGCGTGTCAATGCGCTCTGGCCTATCCAGGCCTTGCCTGCACCTTCGTAGTGGCACACCTGCACACTTGGCAGGTAGGCCACGGTGTAGCCGTGCAGATGCACATGCTTGCAATAGTCCACGTCTTCCACGTACATGAAGTAGCGCTCGTCCAGCCCGCCTATGGTGTCCCACAGGCTGCGGCGCGTCAGCAAAAATGCACCCGACACCCAGGCCACATCGGCATGGGGTTGCTCATAAAACGTGGTGCGTGTCTCGGTGCGGCGAAACACGCTAGGCAGCGCATGCACCGACGCCAACCCCAGCCACGACAGCACAACGCGCAGCGGCGTGTGCTCGTAACCCACCGAAGGCTGGTTGCGCCCATCACCATAGAACAGATGTACCCCCAGTGCACCCAACTTGGCATTGCCAAAAGCACCCACCGCGTCATCTATGGGGCCGAGCAGCTTGGTGTCGTTGTTGAGCAGCAGCACCAAATCGCCCTGGGCTGCGCGCACGCCCAAGTTGTTGCCACCCGTGAAGCCAGTGTTCACGGCGCTGCTGATCAGGCGCACCTGCGGGAACGCAGACGCTATGTACTCTGCACTGCCGTCTGCGGACGCGTTGTCGACCACGATGACCTCGTGACTGCAGCGCACATGCTGGGCAATGGACGCAATGCATTCGTCCAAAAAGCGCAGGCCGTTGTAGTTGACGATGACGATGGAGAGCAAAGGCTTAGCCTGCATAGGGCACCCCCGTGTGGCGTAAGGCCAGCAACCCGGCCAGACTGGAGCGCAGCGCTACCTTCACGGTTTTGAACTGCCTGCGCTTAAGCAGCACCAGCATCTCAAAGCCCACTTGCACCAAGCAGCGAGCAAAGTGCGCGCGGTTGTAGCGCCAGTTGAAGATCATCCGGTTGCGATAGAGGTAGCGGGTAGATGTTGCGGATGGTTCCTTGGTACTGCTGGAGCCAATGGTGCCGCCCTCTTTGTGCCACACCACGCTGGCGTCCGCGTAGGCCAGCTTGAACTTGCCCTGCGCCCTGAAGGCCCAGTCTATTTCCTCAAAGTACAGAAAATAGTCTTCACACATCAGCCCCACCGTTTGCAGAAATGGTGTGCTAACCAGCATGGAGGCACCCACTACATAGGCCGTCTGCGCCTCTACCGCAGCCACGTCGCAGGCCGCTTCTACAGGTGCAAATTGCCCAATGGGCACGACCACCCCGCGGCGCGCATCAAAGGCAGATCCGCCATAGGCCTGCACTTGGCCACGCTGGTGGTAGAAAACCAGCTTCGATCCACATATGCCAATAGCGGGGTCTTGCTGCGCGCGCGCAACCAACTGCTGCAGCGCATCAGGCGCCACCACCGTGTCGTTGTTTAGCAACCATACGTAGTCAAAGCCACCATGGGCCAGGCAATACCGCAGCCCCACATTGTTGCCACCGGCAAAGCCCAAGTTGGCTCCGGTTTGTATCAACACCAGCGGTTCGTCTTGGCCAACAGCTCCACCCGCTTCCGCCTGCGTACGGTCGTACAAGGCAAAAGGCCTGGAGGCCGCGTGGGCCCAGTTGGCGATTTTTTCCAAGGAGCTGTCATGCGAACCGTTGTCGCAGACCACGATGCTGAACGCTACGCCCGTGCTTTGGGAGACGCTTTGCAAGCATTCAATCGTGTCTTGCCAGCCGTTCCAGTTAAGAAGCAGGATCGCTACCTTTTCTATATTCTCTGATGGGAGGTTTACACCGAACTGCAAAAACATCTTTACTCATTCTTTTGAAAACTGTTCGTTTAAAACTATTGTTGATGCGGAAAATATTAAAATAATCCACATTTGTTGATGTAACGAGTGGGATGCCATTTGTATTGCATATACAAAAGTTGCTATGCCCATTGCTACATACGGTCTAACTATGTTTGTTGTGTATTGTCTTATTAAGAATTTATTTTTAAATAAGCAAATGGCAAAAAATATGATTAGTAAGGCGACAGCCAGCAATCCAGATTCCAGCCCAATTAATAAATAGAAATTATCCAATGTTCGGATTCCTGCTCTTCCAACTAGGGAAAAAACCGACAGATGCTCTCCTAATCCATGTCCATATATGGGAGATTCAAACACCTTTGGTGTTCCGCCGATCAGCATCTCTATTCTTGCATTGGTGCTTGATAAGGTCTCTTGCGTTCTTCCAATTGCATTGTCTCTATACATATACAGCATCGCCAAAGCACCAATAATCGGAATTGGTATTTGAGAAATAACTAGGTATTGCAGGACTCTATTTTTAGATGCCTGAGTCCAGGCATAAATCTCCCAGAAAATAAACAGAGTAATAGCTACAAGGCCTAGGCCCAGTGCTGCTCTAGATCCACTTACATAAATTGAGGCAAGCGATAGCACTCCCGTGCATATATAAAAAAGTGCTGATAGAATTTTTGTACTTCTTCTTAAGAGTGTCCAGATTATCGGTAGTTGCAAAATAAAGAATTGCCCCAACATAATGGGATGTTCGAATGTTCCTTGTGCACGATAACTATCATCTCTTGTTTTATCTAAAAATACGCCCATTAGATAGTCACTACTGACAGGAATTAATCCTATGAATAGATTTCTTTGCTTGTAATAGTCCACTAGTGCAACAATGCTGGCAAAAAATCCAGAAATCACTAGTGTTATAAATATTTTATCGACGCTTTTTTCGTCTTTAATAGCCAGTAGCGCATAAAAGAAAATTGGAAAGGTGACTAGAAACTCATTTCTGAAAAATGCATATAATTCGAAAATAGTATTGTGTGACTCAAACGCGCTGAGTATTCGTATGCCGTAGAAGGATGTCAGAACGAGTACCAGAATCCAGTGTTTCTCTAAACGCTGCTTCATTACCTTCACGGAAGCAGAGTTGGTAAAGAAAATACCAACAAAGCCAAAGAACAAAGCGACGCGCAGAAGACGATCTGGAGCCAAATTAGGGATGCCGCCAAACTTCAGCTCTGCATAGTTGGGCCACAGCGGCAATATGAATACCAGAGCCAAGAACAAATAAAAGTATTTGGTTTCTTTCTCAGGGGTGGTTGGTTGTGCGCGCATGGTGGTTTACGCAATCAAACGGCGCAGTGTGCCTCTGAAGCTGCTGATGTTTTCGCGCAGGCTGAGCTGTGTGGCCAAGCGAAAGAGGGGGAAGTGGGCGTAGCGTGGTGCAGGGCGTCGGGTCAACCACAGTGCGGTGATGCGCGATAACACCAGTCGCTTGCGGTTCAACTGGTAGGGCTGCATCTTGGCAATTTCTTCTACTGCCAGCGGTTCTGTCGCAATGGCGTTGGCTGCTTTGGCGCTTTGCACCAAGGCTTCTCCTTTGTCCGTGCGCGACAGCACCAGGCTGCGCCCTTCGCGTTCGGCAAAGTCTGGGTAACCGTCTTTGCCGTACCAGGCGTCGGCGCCCACCACGTCAGCAAATTCGCCGGTGCCGTCGGGGCAGATCTTGCAGCGGAACTGCAAGTGGCGGTTCAGCACTGTGCCCCACGATGTGGAGTAGTCGGTCTCAAAGCGCTGGTTGTCTTGGGTGATGGCGGTGGTTTTGCCGGGCCATCCATTGCCACGGTAGGCAAATGACTTGACTTGCTCTGGTGGCACACCAAACTTGTCCAGAATGGCCAAGGTGCCTTTTCGGCTGGGAATGCCTGCGCACATGAAAGAAAGCATGAAAGGCACTTTGTCGCTGACGCCGGGGTTTAGCTTTTCATAGCGGCGCAGGGCAGCAACATCGCAGGGCTTGCCCACAAACGCAAAGCGCCCGGGCAATGCCAGCAGCTCGGCCAGCTTGGCCAGTGGCGCCGATGGCGCGTAGCGCGAACCAGCGCCCGCCAGCACATCTTCGCGCGTGCGGCTGATGGAGAGTTCATTGCCTAGGGGGTCATCGCTGGCAGCTTTTACATGGGCGACAAAGTCGACTTGCTTGCTTTCCAGCAGATGAATGAGCAAACCAGAGAGAACGCCACCCGATGAGCCTTCGTGTCGGGTCGTGGGGTCCACTGCATGGCCTGTGCGCACTTTTACCAGTGGGCCCCAATGGGGGTGGTAGTTGGTCTGTTGTGCCTCATGTTGGATGAGCGCGCCGGGGCAGGTGTCAAATAGCTTGGCGTTATCTTCTGCGGTGAGTGGCGTGTGTGCCACTGGGCGCAGGTAGCCGTCTTCGCGCAGTGCGATTTTCACTTTGCCAGGGAACATGGACCCGCACAGACCGCAGCCCGTGCAAAGGCCGCTGGCCGTTATCCATTCAATGCTTTTGGCTTCAGCCATTGAGATCTTTCAGCACGTCGGCCAAGTAGTTTTCGTATTTGGCCAATTTGGTTTGTGCAATCTGGTTGCCAGCGTCCACTTCTGCTTTGAGCGCGTGGCGGTTGACAAAAGCTGTTTGCACTTTGGTGAGGGCCTGCTCCAGGCTGTCTTTTTTGCAATCACCAAAGTGGCCATAGTTCAGGGATTCAAACAGGCCGTTGAACTTGCGGCTATAGGCCAATGGCACTACGGGCACGCCGCTGGAGAATGCGCCGATGCATGCGTGCATGCGTGCACCCACAAAAAAATCCATGCCCGATATGAAGGACTTGGCTTCGCTGGGGGAGGTGAAGCGCTTGGCAACTTGCACGGTGGGGTAGCGCTTTTGCAGCTGAAGAGAGATTTGATAATCGTCCTCTACCGGCATGGACTCTGGCACTACGTGGGATACCAGATGCACCTCGCAGTCTGGGTTGGCGGTGAACCAGTCCAACATGGCGTGGGTGAGTGCTGCGTAGTCCAGGCTCAGGCCGAACTGGTTGTTGCGGGTATAGCCCCCGTGGTACAGCAAGCCCGAGACGTTGATTCCGACTCGAGTCTTTCCATCTGCCACGGGCGTTTGCTTTTCAAAGGGCAGGGCGAACGCAACGTCGATGACTTCGTCTGCGTTTTGGATGCCGTTGGCCTGCAGGTATTCCATGGACAGGTGATCCCGCGCAAACACCCGTTTGCTGCGGCGCATGATGAACTTGGCGCCCGCACGGGTAGCCGCACCGTTGAAAGGCCCAATGGTTTGTGGGCTGAGGATCAGTGGCACACCTGACAGCCAGGTGGCGTACTTGGTGCCTACCAGGATGAAGTAGCGTTCCAGGCCATAGATGTCGGTGAAGCTGTCGCCTTCGCCAATGTCCAGCACCAGATCACATTCGCGGATTTGTTTGAAAAACGGAGATTTCCACGGGGCGATGAAATTGCGCTCTACGCCCAGCACGCTGACCACGCCAGGAGTGGCGCCGTAGTTTTCCACACCAATGGTTCCAAAGACTTTGAACTGCACTTGCTTGCCTGCGCGCGCAGCCGCTTTCTCGATGATGGCGATTTGGGAAAGTGTGAGCGCACCCACGCCTAAGTTACTGGAGCTGAGGGAGTGCCAGAGCAGACCGATGGTTAACATTTAAATTCCAGATATCAAGAAAAGTGCAACGCCGAGCACTGTTGCAAAGGCTGCACCGTTGAGCTTGTTGATGCCCAAGGGAAAGCCTCGGCTGACCAAGTTCAGTGCGTAGACCACATAAAGGCATGTGATGGCGATGATGGACGCATAGAGCATGCCTGGCAGTTGGTAGCGCGGCAGTAAAAAGTAAGCAGAGGTGAACAGCGCTATCAGCGCCGCAGTGATCGCAGCGACGCGGGTGGATTGCAGTCCTACGGCGCTGAGTGTTACGCCGTGGCTGGCGGCGATGTAGCGAAAAAGCAATAGCAGGCCAAACAGGGGCATTAGTTTGCTGAGGTCCTGGAATTTGTTGCCGTAGAGCGTGTGCGTGATGAGGTTGGCACCGAAGCCAAATACCAGCAGCGATCCCGCACCAAGCAAAAGCATTTGGATAAAGAGTCGGTTTGCAAGATGCTTGAGTGCTGGGGCATCGTTGATCTTGCTTGCCATGGGCGGCAGGTAAACGTTGCTCAGTACCTGTGCAAATGTGTTGGCACCTTGCATGAGCCTCAGGCCAGCTTGGTAGATACCCACGGCCGCGGGCCCCAAAAAGTGATGGACGATAAGGGTGTCCGCCTGCGACTGGAAGTTGGTAAAACCTGCCTCTGCAGCAAAAGGCAATCCGGCACGCAGGTTTCGCAGACCTTCGCGCAGGCCGTGCGCTTGTTCCAACTGAGCCACGGGCGCTATGCGCCGGTAGGTGCGTAGGGTGAGCGCCAGGAAAAGGACGCGGGATGCCAAGAAGCCAAGGGCAATGGCCGTGACACCGTAGTCCATGGCAAGCAGTGCGAGGACTGCACCAAAATGCAGAAAATTGACCCAAGCGGCAATCCGTGTTTCTTCCTGGTACTGACCTAGGCCTCGAAAAACACAGGTATACGTTTCTGCAAAAGAGCTTGCGATACAAGTAGCCAAAAGGATCCAAAACACTCCAATGGGCTGCGAGGCACCCCATGATGTGAACGATACGATCGCAGAAACGGCGACTACGCCTGCGGACAAAAGCAACTTCGCGGCGAGTACACCCGACATGATGTGGCGTGTCTTGTTTTTGTCATAGCCTATGTCGCGCATAAGCTGTTGCCCAAAGCCGTAGTCAACGATCAGCCCCACCAGCGAAGTGATAGTGAAGAGGTACATGAACGAGCCAAACCGTTCTGGCCCCCACATACGGGCCATGACGATAAAGACCACAACACCGGTGAGCAACCGCAGTGCTGTGGATAGCGCCATGAAAATGGTGTGTCGTAGCAAAGGATGCCTCGCTGTTGATAGTCCTAGCCAGCGAAGGCTAGGACTTGGTGTCGCCCAGCAGATACGCTTTCGTATCAGCGGGGACGGAATTCAGCAGGTCGTCGATGAATTGCTTTTGGATTGCGTAGGCTTTGTCGTTCTCGGCGGAGATGCTGGACACGCGGAACAGAATGCCGTCTGCAACCACGCCGCCAAGCCCGTAGCCCAGGCGTGCAAAACCTTGCTCCAGGTTGCCGCGCACAACTTTTTCACCGATGCGGACCCAGTAGGTAATGGGTTCGTTGCGCTGGCCCAATTTGGCAACCACATGCATGGCGGGGATCTCCCCCGCGCTGGTGGAGACACTCGTTTTTTCGGTGTCCAGGATCTGAAACCCCTGCGCTGAATAGCAGACCTCGGGCCTGTGGATTTGCAGATCGCGGGATTGGTTGGCGCCATAGGCCAACGACAACATGACGGTAGCGCCGTTGGAGTTCACATAGACCCGGGATAGGGTCTCAGAATAGATCTCATCCAATATGGCGGTTTGTTGTGGATTGACAATCTGCCGGCCGGACTGGGGTAGTTCTTTCCAGTCGCCAAATGCAGTAGGTATCAGGTTCGCCAGGGTGACCTTGGTACGCTGCTCCGACATCAGTGTGTGCGGTGTCAGGGCCCAAGCTGCCACGGCAGCGCCGAGCATGCAGGCAGCCAAGACCCAGGATTTTGATTGGTTCAACATGCCGCGGTTACCTCAGGCTCAGCGATGCTGTTTTGCGTGCCTTAACAGCTTCGAGTGCTTGCAACGCATTGTCGAATCCGATGATCAGCAGCAGCGCAGTCAAAAACAAAACCATACCCGCGAAGCCGTGCAAGAAGCCTTGGCCTGCGGCATCGCCAAAATGGTAGGTGATGAGGCTTAGCGCCATCACGCGAATCACGTTGGCCGTGAAGGAGATGGGGACGATGAGGGTGGCCAAGCCGACGTTTCTGAACAGGGAGTCGCGCCGGACAATATTGAGGTATAGCAGGCCCAAGGCTTCCAATGTGAGCAGGGTATGCAGGCCGGCACAGGCATCGGCTACCAGCAGCATGTATTGCCCTATCTGCAAAATAACGCCGTTGCGGCCAATGGGGTAGCCCGCCCAGAAGAGCACATGCTCTGCTACGTACGACACAGCCATTTTCATGGGCATGGTGACCATGTCGACTACGACGCCGGGCAGCGGGACCATAAAGAACATGAAGAACAGCGCAAACCACTGGGCCTTCAGTGCTTTGGGCCCCAGAGTGAGCAGTGCTATGCCCACCAGAAGCCAGATGACGGAGCCCACCTCCAGCAGCAAGATGTCTTGCGAGCGGCCCAAGGCATAGAAGAACAAGCCCAGTGCAAAGAATGGCCAACCCCAGGCGGTGGTTTTTTCACCTTTGCTGGCCGCAAGCATGCTGGGCCAATTGCGGTAGATGAGCCAGCACGAGATTCCCAGCACGATGGGGCCGTGCATCTGCTCATCCTTGGCCCAGATGCCCGTGAACAGGTCGTGCAGGCTGGGCAGGTACAAGGCGGCAAGCCCCAATGCCACGGGCAACCAAGCCAAGAGCTGCACCTGGAAGGCGGTTCGCGCACGGGACACGGAGCTCATGCGTCGTTTAGCACCGAGCCTACCAACGCAACCCCGCTGTCTTGCAGGCGGCGCGACAGTTGTGTGGCCTGCGGCAGCAGGCTGGTGTTTTTGCGGGCCACCAGCAGCGCGGCTCCCGCACGTGCTGCTGCGATTTCTGCATCGGCGTATTCGGTCCCCGCGGGGGTGTCAATAATGATCACGTCAAACTGCTGGCTGGCAATGCGGAGCAGGTCTCCAAATGCCGGGCGCCCGAGCAGCTCCTGGGGGTTGGGCGGGATGGCGCCGGCGGGCAGTACAGCCAGACCAGGCAGCCCGGGAATGAGTTGGGCAACCTCAAGGCCAGCGCGATTTGCCAAAATCCCCGACAGGCCCGCGCTCTTGCCCAGCTTGAACAAGGCGTGTTGCGCACGGTCAGGCTTGGCGCGCATGTCTGCATCGATGAGCAGTGTGCGCTCGCCTTGCTGTGCAAAGACCACCGCAAGGTTGGCCGCGATGAAGCTGCGCCCCTCGCCACTGCCGGGACTCACGATGGCCAGAACTTTGTGTGCGGAGTCGGTGTTGAACCAGCGTAGCATCAGCTGGCTGCGCACCGCGCGCAGGTTTTCGCCTACGCGGCTGAATGGTTTGTAGGCTGCTACCAATTCGTGGCTGACGGTGTCGTCCTGGTCGTTCAGGTAGGAGTAGTCAAACTGCTTGCTAAGGGCGAAGTCGATGTCTTCCTTGGTCAGAACTTTCAGGGACAACGCGGCATCGCCAAACTGCACCTGGTCTTTGTGTTGGCGCTCCACAATGCGCGCTGCGTCGTCATGGCTCAGGCGGCCGGTAGCTACCAGAATATCGCCAATGGTTCTTACTTGAGTCATGTGCGTACTCCAATGGCCGTGCGTTTGAACATTCCCGATGCGGAGCTGATGGCGCCCAGCACAGGCAGTTCCAGCGCTTCCACCAAGTCTTCCGTCGAGCGCACGCGGCGGTTCATGAGTTCGAGAACCAACGCAAGTCCAATGCCGAGCAACCCACCCAGAAATATGGAAACCAGGGTGTTGAGCAGAATCTTGGGTTTGGAGGGGTCTGGCGGGGCAATGGCCGGATTCAACACCGCAATGTTGGTTTGGTTGGTCTGGCTTTCAATATTGGTCTGTGACGCGCGTTGGCTCACGATTTCGAACGCGCGTTGGGCGGATTCAATATCGCGGCGCAAAACGTTCAGTTCGTCACGCTGTTTGTTCAGCACCAGCACACGTGCCTTTTGGGTGGCAAGGGCACCTTGAAGCTGGCTTTCGCGCTGCTTGCTGACTTGGTAGGCGGTTTCAATAGAGGTTGTGATCTTGCGTGTTTCAGCTTCGAGCTGCGCCTTCAGCGTCGCTAGTTCAGATTCGGCCTGTTGAATCTGGGGGTGGTTGACACCCAAGTTACCTTTGTTTTCCGCCAGTTTGGCTTCCGCGCGCGCAATGTCGGCTTTCAGGCCGTTGATGAGTGGGCTTTGCATGACCTCTGCGACGGTATCCGCCTTGCCGCTCTGGCGCTTGCTTTGGCTGTCGGTGGTCTGGCCTTGCACACCCGTCAGTTGGCTGCTGGTTTCGTTGAGTTTTGCGGTCTCAAAGTCCATCCGTTCGTCGGTGGAGGTAATCCCGTTCTTCTGCTGGTAGTCGGACAGCGCTTGCTGGGCCTTTTCCAGTTTGTCGCGGGCAGTTTTTGTCTGCTCATCAAAGAACGTTGCGAACTGACGGGCCGGGGCGACACGCAGATCGAGGTTCACGTCCATATAGGCCTGGGCAAAGGCATTGGCAACGGTGGCTGCAAATTCGGGGTCTGCGCCGGTGTAGTTGATGCTGATGACGTTGCTCTCGCGGGAGGGCTTAACGTCCAGCTTCTTCTGTAAGAGGTCCGCTAACCAAACGCGCAGTTGGCCTTTGCCTTCAGTAGCTTCTTGCCACTGCGCTTGAATGGCTGGGCTTTTTTCCATTCCCAAACCCACAACCACCGCTTGTGCAACGCGGTCACTGTTGATGATGTCTACTTGGGTTGCCATGTAGCCAGGGGCCATCATGCCTTGCAGCATCAGTCCGCTCACGGGGTCAGGCGATTTCACGTCCACGACAACTGCGGTGCTTGCGGTGTATTGCTTTGGCAATAAAAGGCTGATACCCACCGTGGCAAATACCGTAGCTGCAAAGACTAGCAGGCCGATCTTCCAGCGCGCGCGGAGTATGAGAAAAAATTGTTGGAATGTCATGGTGTGATGCCCGAAATCAGAAGATGCTTTCTTTGACGTAAATCACGTCATTGGGGAGCACGGGGTCGGTCAATTGCGGCTCAAGCTGTTGAATGCTTCCGTTGGGCAGTTTGCGGCTCAGGCGCAAGCGTTTTTCGGAGCCGCGGGCGCTGGGGCCTCCGCCTTGAGCCAGGGCTTGCATGACCGTCATGTCGCGCTCAATGCGGTAGGACCCGGGGCGTTGCGCTTCGCCGTAAATGTAGAAAACAGGTGCGCGGTGAACGTAGATGGTGTCGCCACCTTGGAGCACCAAGTTGTCCTGCAGTTTATCGGTCAGGAAGATGGAGGGGATGTCGATTTCTTTGCGGAAGACTTTGCCGTCGCGCACACCGGTCACGATAACGATGTCATCCCCGCTAGGTGTTGCGCCACCGGCGTTCGCCAGCATGTCGCTCAAGCGGGTGTTGACAGTTTCCAGCGGAAAGCGTCCAGGGCGCGCCACCTGGCCCAGCACCGATACCTGGTTGCCGCGAATTTGGATCAGTGCAATGTTGACCTGGGGTTTTTGAATGAAGCCACCACGTTGCAAGGCATCCGCAATTTTCTTTTCTGCCGCCGCCACCGACAAGCCACCCAGCTCCACAGCCCCGATGAGTGGGTAGGTGACGCTGCCGCTTTCCGAAACGCGGGTTTCTATGGTGAGGTCCGGATTTTGAAAAACCTGTACGCGGATGGTGTCGCCGGCTCCCAAGGGGTAGTCAGATTTGTCTTGGGCATATGCTGCAAAACTACTTAGCGCCAGCAACGCAGCGAGCAAAAATTGAGGAAGGCGTAATGTTTTCATGGTGGCAATTTGTGCGAGCGGTTTGTGGGCTTATTTAAGACCAGCCACACCTTTTTCGAGGGAGGTTTTGTTCGCAGCTTCTGGTGTCGCAGATGGCTCTGCGGGCACCTGTGCCGCTGGAGCTGGCGCGGAATTGGCAAACTCGCCCATGTAAGTGATCTTGGTGCTGGAGCGCAATTGTTTGATATTGGCCGCAACGGCTTCGCCGGCACGCTGATTCACCAGAAATTGCTCAATGCGTGGCAGAGCGGCGTCTTGGGCCACAGGGGAGGATTGCGAGGAAACCACGCGCAGCAGTGTGATGGTCTGGGGGGTCTCAATCAGAGTGCTTTGACCGTCTTTCAGTGCGTGGATGCGCGGCAGGATTTCGAGCGGAATTTGCTCGGCGGCACGGGTTGCTGCACCACCGCCAAACTGGATGTTTTTGGACTTGAGCAGAGCTGCTGCTTCTTCAATCGGTTTGCCAGCAGCCGCAAACGGGCGCAACTGATCTGCTACGCCGGCAGACGTTGGAACCACAATTTCCTGCACGTTATAGACCCGGCGTTCGCTGAACAATTGGGGGTGGTCGACGTAATACTTTTTGATTTCATCGGCAGATGGTTTGGGCGTGGCAGCGCCGATCTGCTGGATGTAAGCACGGGCCAAAATATCCCGGCGTGCGGCCTCGATTTGGGCGACTACTTCGGGTGAGCGGTGTAGCTTGTTCTCAGTTGCTTGGTCGACGGCCAGTTGTTGGTCAATCAGCTTTTCCAAAATATCGCGCCCCATGGCCTGTACTGACTCTGGGGTTGCGCCATTCATGTTGGTACGGCTGAGCACTTGGTTGATTTGGTGCACGGAGATTTCTTCAGACCCTACTTTGGCCGCGACTTGGGTGGCCACTTTCTTGTCGTCCTTGTTGCCGCAAGCGGCCAAGCCAATAGCGATGGATGCCGCCAGGACGGCGGTGGCGAAGCGTTGGGAGGAAATGTTCATGGTGTAGTGCAATCAAAAATTGACTTGGGCGGTAAAAAACAGCAGCGTGCTTTCAAAATCAAGTCCGGCTTGGTTGGAGCCGCGGTTACTGTTTTGCAAGCCTGCATTCAGGGAAACTTGTTGGTAGGGCTGCCAGTTGACGGATACGCTGGTGTCGCGGGTGACGTCGCGCCGCTGGCTGCTGGCCGCGGCTGTGGGACTGCCGAAATAGTCTATTTGTGCCCACTCATGGCGCATGCGCAACGCCGCTTTGGGGCTGAACTGCCACACGGGCCCTACGGAGACTTTGTCTGTTTGGCTGTAGTTACTATTGCTGGTGGTGTAGGAGTCCAGCAAATGGCTGAATCCGAGAGAGAGTAGCGATTTTCCGCTGATCGCCCAATCCAGATTGGCTCCCGTATTGAAGCCGCTGTAGTCGCGTGCACCGTAGGTGGGGTGTGTTCGATCGATGTGGGTGACATACACCTCAGCGTTGCTGCCGCCGTTCAGGTTCCAGCGCAGGCGCAAATCATTGTCCCATTGCTTGAAGTGGTCGTCGTACGACCCG
Organism: Rhodoferax sp. GW821-FHT09E07; assembly: GCF_059416145.1. Taxonomy (NCBI): domain Bacteria; kingdom Pseudomonadati; phylum Pseudomonadota; class Betaproteobacteria; order Burkholderiales; family Comamonadaceae; genus Rhodoferax; species Rhodoferax sp. GW821-FHT09E07. Next base: position 162,308 of record NZ_JBWKOP010000001.1, read on the forward strand.
GTGTTGGGTACGACCCGGTTCAAATAGCTGCCGTTGCCCAGACGTGCCTGGTAAGTGAGTGTGCTGCCGGAGGCAAACGCATAGCGCAGCCCCGCATCTGCAGAGGCAATGGTGTAGTCGCCACCGGCTAGCAAGGCTTGTTGGTTGGCTTGTCGGGTGGTGCTGGCGCCCGCAATGAGGCGCCATGGACCATCCAATTCGTAAACAGTGTCTATGCGGGTGGTGGTGTCCACACGCTGATTGCGTGTGGTGTAGCCCTGATAGTCACTGAAACTGTTCAGTGTTTCTTTGCGGTCGGTCGTGAAGTTGCCGGTAAGACGAGGCGTCACGGCCCAATGCCAAGCCGCCGCATAGTTGCTGGCAGTGAAGCTGAGGTAGTTGAAGTTTTGGTATTTGTAGTCCACCAAACTCACATCCAACTCAAATTTTTGCAGACTCTGTTGGGTGTTGAACCCTAGCCCTACGGTGGTGACGCCGATCTGCTCAGCAGCACTGCTTTTGCCGATGAGGGCCTGCGTGTTGGCATTGCTGGGCAGGCGAAACAGGTTGCTATCGGTTTGAACTGTGTAGTTCGCATTGAAGACCAGTGGCTTTTCCTGGGCGTGAAGCGTCGTCGCATTGCAAAGCAGCAATGCTATAGCCCAAGAAAGACAAGTAATGCGCCGCATGCGCTTAATAGGCTTGCTGGTCTTTGACCACCAGGCGCACGGTTTTGAGGATGATGTGAATGTCCAGCCGCAGCGACCAATTGCGCAGGTAATCCAGGTCGTAGTCGATACGTCCTTGCATTTTGTCCAGCGTTTCGGTTTCGCCTCGGTAGCCGTTGACTTGGGCCCAGCCAGTGATGCCAGGCTTGACTTTGTGGCGCACCATGTAGCCCTTGATGAGCTTGCGGTAGAGCTCGTTGTGAGCAACGGCGTGGGGCCGGGGGCCTACGATACTCATGCGGCCTTGGAGCACATTGATGAATTGGGGAAGTTCATCCAGTGAAGTCTTACGCAGGAATGCCCCTAGAGGGGTGATGCGTGAATCGTTCTTGGTGGCTTGCTGGACGGTTGTACCGTCTTCGGTCACCGTCATCGATCGGAACTTGTAGACCAGGATCTCTTCACCGTCCAGCCCGTAGCGGCGCTGTTTGAAGATGATGGGGCCAGGGGATCCTAGCTTGACTGCAACCGCGATGGCGGCAAGTACGGGCGTGATCAACAGAAGAATCAGCAAGGAGAACACCACGTCGCTCATTCGTTTCACGGCGCCGTCAAAGCCTCGGAAAGGGGTTTCGCACACGGAGATAACAGGCATGCCACATACGACGCTGGGGTGGCCCTGGATCAGGTCGGTGACGAACATGTCGGGCACAAAGTAAATGGAGGCAGTGGTGTCCTTCAGTTCATCCAGAATGTGCAGGATGCGAGGCTGCGATGCCATGGGCAGTGACAGGTAGATGACCTGGATGCGGTTTTGTTGGGCGATGCATGCCAGTTGGTCGATCTTGCCGAGCAAGGCATGCGGAGAGTTGGGGTGCAGGCGGTCGGTTCCGCGGCTGTCCACGAAGCCCGCAAACTCGATGCGCGAATAGGGAGAGTCCTTCAGCTTGTTGGCAAGTGCAAGGCCTTGTTCGTTCATGCCCACAATCAAGGCCCGCTGTTTGGGGCCCTGTAGTTTGATCACCCAGGGTGCCGCCGCGCGTAAGGTGAGGCAGGCCAGCAGTTCAGCGGAGGGTGCGACCCACAGCCAGGCGGTCAGGGCATTGAGTGAGAACTCTTTGATATACCCGGTGGCGTAACCGGTAACGCCCAGCAGGCCGGCAATCCAGATCCAGTTGATGGCAATGTCCAACAACACGGAGCCCATGGACGTTTGCAGTCTGGATTCACCGGGAAAGGTCAGTGCGAAGGTGAGTACAGCCAGCAGGAGGTAGGCGGGGGGCAAACTGCCTTCAAAGTAATACGCCACTGCCCACAAAGACGCGACAAGGGCGCCGGGGCACACGGCGGACTCAAACAGGCTCAGCAGATTGTCTTTGCCCAGGGTAGGGTGTTCTGAGCCGCGGTTGAGGGCGGCGGCGGACAGCGTAACGTGGGCCTTAGACATGGTTGACCCAGGCGCGGAATTTGCCCACAGCTTGGGCGCGGTTGGAGACGTCGAGCTTCTTGAAAACACGTTGCATGTGGTTTTTGACCGTGAAGGCGCTGATCTCCAGGATGCTGCCTATCTCGGGATTGGTTTTGCCCAGAGCCACCCATTTCAGGATTTCGGCTTCCCGGTCGGTAAGGTCATGTTCCACCGTCAGCGGCGTGTCTTTGCCATTGCCTTGCGACTGCAATTGCGCCTGGTGGGGTAGGTGCTCCACTTGGCGCAGTGCCGTATCAATATAGGGGAGCACCATGGACATGGCTCCGCGCTCCATATCGGTGAAGACGTCTTTGACGCTGAAGGCAACGTAGAGACAATCGTGACTCCCTCGCTCGTCCCGGATGCCGTGCACCGTGGCAGAGCGCATTTTTTGCAATGCACCACCCAAAGCACTTTTCAGGCCAGAGTCGTTCAGCAGGAAGCCACTTTCGCCAGCATTGAGGCTGAAGGGTTTGTTTCCAAATTCAGTCCAACGGTTGAACAACGTAACCAAGAGTGGTGTCAGGGCTGGGGCATGGGAAACGTGCGAGCGCACCCCAGCCATGGCAGAAATGATGTCGTGCTGGACCGCACCCGTCGAAAAATCGCCCCAGGCCGCAACCAGGATGTCGTGCGGCAGGTACCGTTGCATATCACCCTGTAGCCATATGAGCACGTCAAAGTGGCTGCGTACTTCCACCGAATGGGTCACAACCCGGTGGTAGTGGTGAAGATCCTCGGTAGAGAGCGAGGGAAGGAACAACATGGGGTGGATACGCAGGTATTAGGGTTAACGCGGATAAGCAGACAAGTGCGCGATGATAGTTAGGCCTTGGACATGTGCCCATCCCCCAAATGGGTGAATTTGTGCCAAATGGTACGAAGCGACAGTCAAATGTGAACTAATGCACATTTGTCTAAAGTATTCGAACGCGTTCTTTCATCTGTTTCATCTTGGTAACAGACTCTGATTGAGGGGTATTGCGTCTGGCATTGATGCACATGGTTGTGGCAGCGCTGTGACAGACTTGGCTTTGTTTTTGCATGTTGGTTACATATGGACCGCAGGCTTAGTCCGTATGGACTAGGACGTGCCCGGTACACTGCCCAACTGCCAAAAACAGCGGCAGGATAAAAGGGAAAAAATGGCAAAAGGAATGATTCTGGCGGCCGGTCAGGGCACTCGCGTACGTCCTTTGACGCGGGATTTGCCCAAGCCCATGGTGCCTATCTTGGGCAAGCCGGTCATGGAGTACTTGATCGAGCACTTGGCGCGACATGGCATCACAGAAATCATGGTCAACGTGGCCTACCACCACCAGCGGATTGAAGAGTATTTTGGAGATGGACAGCGCTGGGGGGTGGAGATTGGCTATTCGTACGAGGGGATACGCGAGCATGGCGACATCCTTCCTCGTCCTTTGGGGTCGGCCGGAGGGATGCGGCGCATCCAGGATTTCAGCGGTTTTTTTGACGACACCACACTGGTGCTGTGTGGCGACGCGCTGATTGATTTGGATATCACCGCCGCCCTGGCGGAGCACAGGGCCAAAGGCGCCCTGGCCAGCGTCGTTGCTCTGGAAGTGCCATTGGAAGAAGTGTCCTCATATGGCACGGTGGTGGCGGATGCTGATGGCCGCATCCAGTCTTTCCAGGAAAAGCCCAAGCCCGAAGAGGCAAAATCAACACTGGCCAGCACGGGTATTTACATCTTTGAACCGGCGGTGCTGGACAAGGTGCCTGCGGGCAAGGTGTATGACATCGGTTCCCAGCTCTTCCCGCAATTGGCAGACGAAAAGCAGCCCTTCTTTGTGCAAAACCGTCCCTTCAATTGGCTGGACATTGGTCGGGTGAGTGACTATTGGTCGGTGTTGCAGCGCGTGCTGCAAGGCGAAATCGACTACATGCACATGCCGGGCAAAGAAGTGAAGCCAGGTGTGTGGGTGGGCCTGAATACGCAAATCCCTTGGGAGCAGGTGAAGATCGAGGGGCCGGTGTACATCGGATCCAGCGTCAAGATTGAGCCTGGCGCTACCATCATTGGCCCTGCTTGGATTGGGCATGGAAGTGTTGTCCGCACTGGAGCACGCATTACCCGCGGTGTGCTGTTTGAGTACACGCGCATTCCCGCCGACATGCACTTTTTTGAAATGATTGTGTCCCGCCACTATTGCGTGAACCGCCATGGTGAAACGCTGTACCGCGGTGACGACACGGCTCGCTTGCGTTGGGGCGATGCCCGCGCTTGAAACACAAAGATTTAACTATTGAAGGAAATGCCATGTTGATTCAACCGGTCGTGCTGTCGGGGGGATCGGGGACCCGCTTGTGGCCCCTGTCCCGCGAGAAATATCCGAAGCAATTGCTGCCCTTGATTGGTGAAGACTCGTTGCTGCAAGCCACTGTGCGTCGTGTGGAGGGTATTGCGGGCGCTGAATTGGCCGCACCCCTAGTGGTGTGCAACGAGGAATACCGCTTCGTGATCGCCGAGCAGCTGCGCGTGATGGGCAAGCCAGGCACGGTGGTACTGGAACCTTTGGGGAGAAATACGGCGCCAGCCCTTACCATTGCTGCGCGAGCAGCTATGAAAAACGGAGCGGACCCTGTGCTGTTGGTCATGCCGGCGGACCATGTGATCGTGAACACCCATGCCTTCCAGGACGTGGTGCGAAAAGGCGCTGCCTTGGCGAACGACGGCGCGGTGGTGACCTTCGGCATTACGCCGGACGCACCAGAAACCGGCTATGGTTATATCCAGTCGGGCGAGAACTTTGGCAGTGACGGTGCCAAGCGGATTGCCCGTTTCGTAGAGAAACCCAACTTGCAGACGGCACAGGCCTATCTGGACGAAGGGAGCTACTCTTGGAACAGCGGTCTGTTCATGATGCGCGCTTCGGTGTGGTTGTCGGCGTTGCAGGCCTGCCGGCCGGACATCGCTAGTGCTTGCGAAGCCGCCTGGACGCAAGGTAGTTCGGACGGTGAATTTGTGCGCGTGGGTAAGGATGCATTCAGCCAATGCCCCAGCGACTCCATCGATTACGCGGTGATGGAGCGCATTGCAGCCGGTCAAAACACCAGCTTACCAGTGGGTGTGGTGATTCCTCTGTCTGCAGGATGGTCCGATGTGGGGGCTTGGGAGGCGCTGTGGAACGTGCTGCCCAAAGATGCCGACGGCAATGTGGCGCAGGGCGACGTGCTGATGCAGGACAGTCGCAACACCCTGGCTTTGTCGGAAGGGCGTTTGATCGCTTGTGTGGGCGTGGACGACTTGATCGTGGTCGAAACCGCCGACGCCATTTTGGTGGCCCACAAAAACAAGACCCAGGACGTGAAGAAGATTGTGGACCGCCTGAAGCAGGCGGGCCGCAGCGAGGGGCAGACCCATCGCAAGGTATTCCGGCCCTGGGGTTGGTACGACAGCGTGGACTCGGGCGAGCGATTTCAGGTCAAACGCATTGTGGTCAAACCCGGTGCGGCCTTGTCGCTGCAAATGCACCATCACCGTGCGGAGCACTGGATCGTGGTGAGCGGCACCGCCAAGGTGACCCAGGGTGAAAAAACCTATCTGCTCTCCGAGAATGAATCAACGTACATTCCGCTCGGTACCACCCACCGTCTGGAGAATCCCGGCAAAGTGGAGCTAGAGATGATCGAGGTGCAGTCCGGTAGCTATTTGGGCGAGGACGACATCGTGCGGTTTGAGGACGTATACGGACGCTAAGTGTGCAGTAAGTCATTTGGCTAGTCCGATCAGGCTATATACGCTTATCACCGATCCGTGGAAACTTGCCCTAACTCGAAGCCAGCAGTCCTATTCTGGGTATGCGCCGAGTTCACATACCAAGGGGATTACCATGATGCTTAAAAAAGCACTTATTGCCAGTGTTGTCGCTGTGGCGATGTCTACCGGAGTCGCACAAGCGACCACTGTGGATGCAGGAACGATTGGAAGCTACACCAACACGTTTTCGCATTCAGTTGGCTCGTTTGAAGACACCATTAATTTCAGCATTGCTGGCCCTTCCGTATTGACCGGGGCTGCCAACAATCTTGTGTTGTTAAGTTTCTACAACATTGCCGGCCTGACCGTGAATGTTTGGAACAACAGCCACCCCAACGGGACTGTGAATTTCGGCTCGTTTGTTGGTAACAACAGCGAATACACGTTCAATTTGCCAAGTGCTGGCAGCTATCACGTGGACATCGCGGGCACCGCAACTGGCTCCGCTGGCGGTTTGTACGGCGTTGCACTGAAGGTTGCCCCCGTGCCAGAACCCGAAACCTACGCCATGCTGTTGGCCGGTCTGGGTCTGATGGGTGGCATTGCCCGCCGCCGCAAGCAAGCCGCAGCTGCGTAATCTTCACGCACTCAGCAAAAAGGCTTGTCGAAAGACAAGCCTTTTTTCATTTAAGGTAGTACCTCGGCGCCCAGAGGTTGGGTGGTTCAACCGGTGGCGTGCAGAGTCAGTAGTTCTTCGTGGACCAGCGTCGGTTCTACGGGCTGCACTGGTACAAAACCCAAAGGCTCAGCATCGTGATGCTGCGATGTATTTGCCATTTGGTTAAAAAATAGTGCCATGCGTGCCAAGTCGGCTTCCGCGGCTTGTGTGTGCACACCTGATTGATAGGCAAGCATCGCGTCGGCGGCTACACCAGTACTTCCATCTGTGCGGGTGAAGGTGGTGTCCCCCATCACGGCGACATCTGCACTTGCCCCTCCGCCAGCGGATGCTCCGCTGTGCATCTGTGCATTGGACTGCAAATTGATGGTGGCGATGTTCAGTGCATCCAACGTCAGATATTCACCGTCTTGGGTCTGCCCATCAGCATTCCTGTCTTGCCACACGCCAAACCGGGACCATTGCGCATCACCCGCGTCCAACAGGCCGTTGTGGTTGGTATCAAAGGCCTTTAAACCTTCCAAATCGGTTTGTGCGCCAGCTACGTATTGCTTGAATGCAAACTCATCTGCACTGCCAATGCGGTGGTCGCCGTTCAAGTCGATGCCCAGCACCCCGCTGCCGGGGGCAGCCCATGCCACTTTGTCTGCAACTCCATCCATGTCCATATCGAAACGTACTTTGGAGTAGTGGGTGTCGATGTATGACGGCGTAGAGCCATCCAGCGATAAAACTACCGGGCCTACATATCCTGAATACTCCATATAGCTCGAGACACCGCTGCTCATGCTGTAGTTCAAGTGCCAAATATTGGTCAAACCACGGTTGTCCGTGACATGCCAAGTGCTTTGGAAATCCGTAAACCCGTAGCCCCGTTGCACGTCCAAATTCATATAGGTGTTGTTGTAGGAGAAAGCGTTTACCCCTACCATGTTCTGCCAAGCATAGTTGGGATAAGTGATGTTTCCGCCAGAACCCTCTGGCCTGGAGTAATCAATACGCAGCACACTCAAGCTTTGCAGTGCCAGGCTTGCGAAGGCCGTGTCACCATCGTCCGATATTCCAAAACTGACATCCGCCATGTCAAGGCGGTAGCCTGAGTTGTAGCCGGTGCCATAGAAACTGGCGCCGTACAGGTTTACCGATGCATACAGGTTTGGTGGCTGCTTCACGTCCACAAAGGCTGTTGCCCAGGTTTGTCCACCGTTTCCATCGTCTGCAAGATAGTCGAACGATGCAGTTCCGGTGAAACCAGGAGTCGGCACAAACTCCACCTGTCCGTTGACGATGGAAACCACACCTTGCGAAGGATTGCCAACATTCACCAAATTCAACGTATCGTTTTCCACATCAGAGTCATTGCCAAGAAGTTGCGCAAACCCAATCGTCATAGTGCTGTTGACATAGGTTTGAAACTGGTCATCCACGGCCAGCGGCGCATCATTTACAGCGGCGACTGGCATCACCACCTGCACTGCGGGTGACAACAGGCCTGCTGCGTCCATGGTCATGTACTCAAACTCTGCATTGCCGTTGAAGTTCAGACCCGGAGTGAACACTACATTGCCATTTGCATCCAGAAGCACTGTGCCATTTACTGCATTGCCTACCCAGCCAATGCTCAGCGCGCAGGCAGCATCGTCTACATCTCCATCATTAGCCAGCAGCAGAGCCTTGTCGATCGAGAAGTTTGCGTCCTCGCTGGCACCACCCACCATTTCACCCTGCGCATAGGGCGCATCGTTCACGTTTTGAACCAGTAAAGTCGCAGTGGCAATGCTGGAGAGCCCGTACTGATCGGTAACCGTATAGCTAAAGCTGGCCGTACCAAAGAAATCTGGGCCAGGCAGAAACACCACTTCGGTCACCGTTTGCCCGGCACCGTTCACACTGGTTTGCAAACTCACTTGCCCGTGGCTCGGGTTGCTCACTGCACTAATGTGCAATGGCGCAGTGCCCAACTGTGCGCTTGCATTGATAGTGCTGTCGTTGGCCAATAGCAAATCAGTACCAATGCGTAGCACGGTGTCTTCGGTACCCGCGAGCACTTCGCCCGCCACTTTCGGCAAGTCAAGCCGCATCTCTTCGTTTGCAAATACCGTTGAGGCATGGGTGGAGTCATTCTCAGGAGAACCTGTGTTGCTGCCGGTGATCAGGGTGGGAGCACCGTTGTTCACCAATGTGGCTCGTATTTCCCGCAATCCGCTGTAAGCAGACACATCCAAGCCCGTGCGTTGCAATGCATCGGTATCCGCCAACACGCCTGCAGGGGCTGGTGCAGCTACCACGTGCCTTGGCTCATCCTGCCAGCTCCCTTGAGTCTGGTATGCCGGTGTAGTGATCCGTGGCCTTGATGAGTTCGTGTCAGACGATTCGAGACTTCGTGTATCTGGTCCGGTGAAACGTGCATGCGCGTCCAGCCCTTGGTCGTCTAAAAACACCTCGTGCGTCCGCTTGACATCTGTTGTCGCAAACGCGGTCGTTTGAACCGCACCCAATCCCACCATTGCCAGCGCACCCAAGCCCGTTCCAAGGCCTCCGGCTAGTGCACCTTCTTGCGCGCTGCGGACTATTTGGTCCGCCAGGTGGCCTGCGCGCCCTTGCTCAAGAGTCGTGACGGTGGGGACAAACACCACGCGCCGTTCTGACAACACCTTATCTTGGCCGTCCGATCGTTTCACTGCACCCAAGCTCAATACTCCGGTAGCACTGGTCTGCGTGGGCGCACCGGCTACGTTGGTCCCGCCGTGGCGGTGTTGCTCCTGTTCGGATGTTCCTTCCCAGTCGCCAGTAGTCAGTGCATCATGCTCAAACGTGGCTTCGCGCACGGCACCCCAGCGCGTCACGCCCCCTTGATCGACGATCTGCACCTGCCCCTGGTAGCCCTCGTGCTCCAACATCTGCCCTGCATTGAGGACGTGCAGCTTTCCATCTGGATCAGCTTCTTGCACCTGGGTGTAGCGCACCCCTTCGGTGTCCGATTGCAACGTGGTCGCGCTCAGCGCATCACGGCGGCCATCCGCATATGTCACTTCGCCTGTTTTGAAGTTGATGCTGGTGATGTGCAAGCTCGCCAAGTCCGCCTGTTCGCCGGCATCCAGCTGCGCGTCCTGGTTCAGGTCCACCCACAGCTTGATGGCGGCAAACGCCGGGTCGCTCTTGTCCAGTACACCATCGCCGTTCGCATCCAGCCATTCCACGTTGTTGCGCTGCAAGTGCGCGTTGGCGCTGGCCTGGGTTGCGTCGTTTGCCAGGTTGCCCGCCTGCCCCGCGTTGCCACCCAGATTCAAAATGTCGCGTGTTTCGATCTGGCCGTTGCCGTTGTAGTCCAGCACCAGCAGCCCTTGCACGTTCCCATGGGCATCGGTAGCGCTCACCCATTGGGTTTTCTCGTAGAAGCCGTCGTTTTCCGTGTCACGATATAACGCACTGGTGGCCACGCGCTGTTCGGTTTGCTGGTCTTGCAGCTGTTGAAGAGCTTGAACGCTGGCTTGCACTGCATCGGACTGCACGGCACTGGCGCCAAGATGCACGACGAGTGCACCAAAACTCTGTGTCTTGAAATCCGCGCTCTCCGTGGCATTGCCCTCCAGCGCGTACGCCTGGTTGCCGTGGTACGCATGGCCTCCGGCGCCTGCGCCCAGCTCCGCGGCGATTTCACCTTGCCCGGCACCCCGGGCCAGCAGTTGCTGCATATGGCCCAGCTGCGTCTGCACTTGCCACGCAGGGGCAATGCCACCGTTCTCTGTAAGGACGTCGAACAGACGCTGGGCCAAGTTCTCGCCCTGGATCATCTCGCGGTAGCGACCGCCGTCTGGGGTGGTCATCTCTATCCACGCGCCGCCACTCTGCGAGAAGCCCACACGCGGCAACAGGTAGGGGTTGATGGCCACATCGTCGCTAGTGTCAAGCGTCTGGTCGTTGATGCTTTGGACGATGGATTGCAGAAGGCCCTGCACGCTTTGCGCGGTCCGCTGCGCCATCTCGCCGCCGTGGCTTTGGTTGAAGTCCACGAGGATCTGGATGTTGCCACTGGCATCCCACTCAAAATGCGCGACTCCTTCGGGCTGTGGCGGCTTGTCGCCAAACAGGCCTGCTTCGTCCAGCAGACTGCCAATCATGCCGCCCAGTGCACTGCCCAGCGGCCCAAAGTACATGCCCACCAGGGAGCCAATGCTTTGCCCCGGGTGGTGCTCAAAATCATTGAGCGCCGCGGCAATGCCCAAGTACGGCACACCGGTGCTGCCCAAGGCACTGTTAAGCGCACCGTCGATGGCCTGATCGCTCAGCCCGTTGATACTGGACAGCGTACCCAGCAGGTTGCCGTTCTCAAGGCTCCGTGCCAGGCTGACATAGCTGGAGAAGGTGTTTAAGCCACCCAGGTTGCCCAGGCCACCGTCACTGAGGGTGTTGATGCTGTTGGCCAACCCCAGCAGACTGCTGAAGTGGCCTAGGTCATTCATCTGGTCCCAGTGCTGCAAACCGTCCAGGCCCTGGATGAGGTTGAGTGCGGCGTTGGTCTGGCTGAGCTGGTAGTCCGTGTGGGACATGACGTGGCCCGCACCGGTGACATGCACATCGACCGGGGTGGTGGAGCCATCGGCGTAGATGGCGCTGCCTTGCAAGCGCAGCGCGCCGTTGGTGGAGATGCTGACCTCGCCCACGATGTCGCCATCGGCATTAGCCAGCAGGGCGCCGCCACCGGGCAGGGTGTGCAGGCTTAAAGTAATGCCGTCCACCGCACCCAGGCCCAAGTGGCCGAGCTGGGTGGCCAGCGCGTACTGTTGGGCCGGACTCAAGGAGGCACCGGGGCCGTTCATGTAGGCCTGCAAGTTCTGCGGGGTGTCGGGATTTGCTATGGTTTGTGTAGCTGCTGGCGCGCGTACTGCGGGGGCTAGGGGCAGATTTGATGCTGAAATTCCGGCACTGCTACCACTACCACCGCCGCCACCTGCATCACTGACCACACCACCGTTGCCTGCGTCGGCGTATTGCACGCCTCCCGGAATGGTGGCTGTGGGTTTCAGGCCCAAGTTAGCCAAGAGTGCGTCCGACTGCTCTGACGTGAGGTCTGGTTTGAGTTTGGTAGTGGGGGTACTGCCGGTTTGGTGGACGGCGTTTTGGTTGGCAATACAGGCGGCGGCCTCCGCCTCGCCATTGCTTTGGTTGGGCTGGTAATCGTTGTCGGCGCTGGGGGCGGGTTGCAGGTGCGCATTGTGGGCATCAGTTTGTGCTTGCCAGTCTTTGAGGCTGAGCACGGTTTTCCCGCTCTGATTGTCTATCCAGCCAGTGCCAGCACTGAAGTGTGCCAGCACCATAGTGGTGGTGCCATCGGTATTGGGCACAGCAATGCTGCGTTCTTCGCCGTTTTCAATCAAGGCTGACTGGTGCGGCAGATTCTGCGCAATCACCGTGCCGACTTGTTGACCTTTGGCGTTGTAAGTGGTGAGCTGGCGGATGTCAGCGGGGCTGCCGTCCGCGTTGGCCCAGCCCGCAGCAGGTCGGTCGACGATCAAATTGTCGTCTATATCAATGCTCAAACTTGAACCCGCGCCGGCGTGAATGATCTGGCCGTTGGGCAGAGTAGCTGTGCTGCCGTCTGCGCTGATTTTCGTGGCGCTGGGTGTGGTGGGTTGGAGGAGTGTCGCGGCGGGGCTTGAGCTAGAAGACTGTGTGCTGAACGCGGCAGTGAAGCCGCCAGTGTTGCCTGTGGATTGGATGGGGGCATCTTCAACCCATTTTTGTACATTGACACCTGTTTGGCTTCCGTTGGCGTCAGTCAGTGGGATACCGGTGTCTTCCCAGTGGCCTTCTGGGCCAGTGGATGCATTCCTAGTGGGGCCAGAGCCAAGGTTCCCATTGATGGCATCCACTTTTCCTGCATATGCATCGGCCTCTGCCAAGCCTCTTTTGCTAGTGCCAAAAGCCGCTTGAGCTGTAGCATCATCTCCTTCTTTAAAGGCTTTGACAAAATCAGGGTGATTTTTAAGCCAGTTCGGACTCTGATAAGTACCACCAGCGACAGCTGCAAATTCACCATTGGCGAGTTGGTTGTAGGTAGTGGGCCCACCCAAACCTGCGATCAACTTGGGCGTTGTGTCCGCCACGATGAATGCACCTGTCAGACGATCCGCCTGCAACGGGCTCACGGAAAACTCGTTCGCTGCCGGGTTCTTGCCGTCACCGAACCGTGCCTTCGCGGAATCCATGTCGCCTGATCGCAAATCCTGTGCCGCCTGTTTCAGAGTATCCCAAGGCAACTCATCGGATTTGCTCTCGGGCAAACCTGCAATTCGAAGAAGGCCTTTGACCTCTTCCTCGCTGCGCACGGCCCAACCCTTGCTGCCATTGACGACAAGCGCCAAGCCATTTCCTACCGTGGGCACACCACCGCTGTCGGTGTAAATGCCAGGCCGGTAACCTTCCATAGCTCCTTCGGTTTTGAGCAAGTTGACTGCAGCTGCCACACGCGGGGAGCCGATGCCCGTGCCCGGCCCGCCAGTAAGATCCAACTCGGCGACGTAGGTTTCTGCTTTGGGGCGGAGGATGAGGGTTGGGGCTTTCCAGTAAGGTGCATCTGCGCCAATTTTTATATCGTCCTTGAGTCCTGTGTCGGTGCTTTGCGCACCCAGAGCGACACCGGTACTCTTACTGCCATCCCATGCAGTTAGCACCATGACGTGATTGTCATTTTTAGCTGCGCGCGGGTAGTACACCGTGTCGCCTGGCCGGGCATCCTTGGCATCTACTATTTCATAGTACTTGGCGGCTTCAGGAGAAATAGTTCCATTTTTGATCAAACTGCCAGTATTTAAATAAGGTACGTTGTAGCCAGCATGCAAATTGGATTGATAGACCAAATAGGTGCAATCCGCCTGGTTGCCTTGAAAAGCGTTGGGGTTGTTGGCACCGCCGTGATTTTTGCCGTAGACCCAGGTTCTGCTGCCGAAGAATGTGCTGCGTGCTGATTGAACAATATCGCCCATGTTGGCCTCCCTGTTTTTGTTGATGCTAGACCGGTTAACGCTGCGACGAAGCTGGTTTGAAGTCTTTGGGGACTACGCTCCACGCCGGGCGGCTGAGTTGTTTAAGAGTGGCTTTATCTTTTTCCATCTGCGCACACCGATCAGCACTGTATTGGGGGCCGCTTTTAGGTTGACTACAAGAAAACAGATTTGTCTGGTCAATTTGACGCCGCCATTCACTTCTGCGGAATTGGATTAAGTTGGGCACTTTGCTCTGATCAACTACCCAGTGTCTGGCGCTGTCTTTGAATAGAGGCAGTGCTGTAAAAATGAGGGGTTGTCTGGGAATTGCGGTTGCAGTGGCACTTGGCGGTCTAATCAAAACTCTCTCAAAAGCATCCCAGTATTTTTGAGTAGATAGTTGACTACCTTTCCAAACCGTCGGAAGCTCCCCGGGGCCAAATACTGCAATATCAAACAAGAGAACATAAAAAACGGAGTCTTCTTGGACACATAAATTTGAAAACCGGAGGGCAATATATTGCAACCAATCTACCGGGGCGGCTTTATCCTCGAAGCGCAACGTGTAACCTTTGCTCCAATACTCTGCCGTGCCCAATGGATTCCCTCCGCGCCGCGCATCAGCATCCAAGGCCATAAATCCTTGAACCGTTTTCTTGATCTGCGCCTGTTCCTTGATGCTAAGAATCTGGCTGTGCTTCGCGTCCGCCAACTCACTGCCCGGCGGACAGAATGTCCCGAGTTGCGCAGGATTCAGCACGGGTCCTTTGGCCCAAGCAAGCCCGGTGCTCATGCCCAACACCACAAGGAACGCCAGATAACTCCGACGACAAAAGATGCTCTGCAAGGCCCCCCACGGCAAACCGCTACAGCGTTGCAATTTGGGGGGCGTGTCTTCGATCATGGTGTCGTTCTTCATTCAAAATCGTTTGAACATACGGTTTGGCATTTGCATGTCATCACAGTTGAGAGTTCCTCTTATCGCAAAGTGAGTGGTGATTGGGGCGAGCCTTGATTTCATGGAGTCGATGCGGTAGATGTCGTCAGGCACCAGCATGCCCAACAGTGCGACGAGCAAACACAATGCCAAACTGATTTGTGCAGTGCGGACTTGATATCTGTGCGGTGGTGTGTTGTGGTGTGGTGAAAGATTGAAAACAGTTTTTAAACGACAGGATCCATGTAGGCACAAAGGTCTATTGTTTTACAGACGCATGTGTGATGCGGCGGAAATCTACCTTGCGATGGTTTATTCGTATATCCCCCAAACGGGTGAATTTGTAGATTCAAGAAAAAAGTGCCTCTGATCCCTGCCGGGTATTCGAAGGTAGCTATCAAATGCATAGCAGATCTGGACTGCCCCCCTGCTGCACGTTGTTGCGCAGCAAGGCGGCATTGGCTGGGTTGCCCTCTTGCCCCACATTGCCGTGCAGGTTCAAGATGTCGCACGTCTCTATCTGGGTCAGTTGCACTCACCCGCTGGGTCTTCTCGAAATAGCCGTCGTTCGCGTATAAGGTATGCACGCTTGGCTCGATTTGTGGTGGGCCTTCTCTCAGCCAAGTAGCACATTTAGCGCTGCGCCGTCGCCAACCGCAGCGCCAAACCCACAAACACTACGCTGGCCACGCGGTTCAAGATGCGTTGCGCGCGCAGGGAGCGCTTGAACACCTGCCCGAAGCCTGCGGCGAACCAGGCGATGGTGCTGAAGGTCAATAGTGCGGCCAGGATGAACACGCCGCCCAGCATGCTGATCTGCAGCGCCATGTTGCCTTGTTGCGGGTCGGCAAACTGCGGCAAGAAGGCGAGGAAGAAAATCGCCACCTTGGGGTTGGTGATGTTCATGAGCACGCCGCGGCCATAGGTCTGCGCCGCAGTCATCGGGGGTGAGGTGTCGCTGTCCATGATGCCCACGGGCGCACGCCAAGCGCCCCAGGCCAGCCACAGCAAGTAGCCGGCTCCGCAGAGTTTGAGCACGGTGAACGCTGTGGCCGATGCCGCAAACACGGCCGCCAGGCCCAGCGCCACGGCCGCCGTGTGAAACAGCAGGCCGCTGCACAGGCCCAGCACGACCAACAGGCCAGCGCGTCGGCCGTGTACCGCTGAGTGCAGCAGCACAAACACGTTGTCGGGGCCGGGTGACAACGCCAGCAGCACCGAGGCGCCGAAGAAGGTGAGGAAGGTGTTCAGGGTAGGCATGGGCTACATCCTACCGGGTCCGGGGCGGAGCGGCTTCAGTTGCCGATGATGGCGAGCAGCTCTTCGCGGGTGCTGGGGTCGTCCATGTATTTGCGGTACAGCGGGGCCATGCGCCGCACCATGGGTGCCGCGTCCTTGACGCGGACAAACTGCACCCCCTGCTTGGTAGCCATGTCAATGGCCGAGGCCACGCGCTTGTTCCAAAGCTCCCGCATATAGGTGGCCGACTGCGCGCCGGCTGCGCGAAAGGCTTCCTTGTCCTCCGCGCCCAGACTGGCCCACAGCTTGCTGGATACCACCAGGGCCTCGGGCGATACCACGTGGTTGGTCACATAGACCGACTTAGCCACCTTGTAGTGGCCGGTGGATTCAAACGACGGCATGTTGTTCTCGGCACAGTCCACACTGCCTTGCTGTAGCGCGCCCAGCACGTCCTTGAAAGGCAGGGCCACGGGGGTCGCGTCCAGCAGTTTCACCATCTCGATATACACCTCGGACTGCTGCACGCGGATGCGGGCACCGGCCAGGTCTTTAAAGCCGCCAATGCTGCGGTTGGCGCAGTAGAACGAACGACCACCACCGTCGTACCAGCCCAGCACCACAAAGCCTGCGGTTTGTAGCTTGGCGGCAAAACGCTCGCCCAGCTTGCCGTCCAGGTGTTTGAACATGTGGGCCGAGTCGGTGAACAGAAACGGCAGGTTCAATGCTTTCAAGCCCGGCACCGCATCCGACAGTGGCCCCGAGCTGAATTCGGCAATGTCCACCTCGCCCGACTTGAGCATTTGCACCGCCTTGGGCTGATCACCCAGTGTGGCGTTGGAAAACACCTCAATCTGGTAGCGCCCTTTGGTGGACTTGGCCACCTCGTCAGCAAAGCTCTGCAGGGCTTGCGTGACCGGGTAGCCATCGGGATGGATGTTCCAGGCGCGCAACTTGGTCTGCGCTGCAGTGCTGCCGCAGGCGAACGCCAACAGTCCAGCCAGGGCCCAAGCCCCAGGGTTGCGGGGTGGCATGGCGTCAGGCCTGCGCGACTTCGTGGGCGCCCATGATTTCCAGGGCACGCACCAGGGCCGAGTGGTCCAGCTGGTCCATGCCGTTGGCAGCGCACACTTGCATGAGCTGGGCTGCGCCCGCCGTTTGCGGCAGCGATAGGCCCAGAGACTTGGCACCGCTGAGCGCCAGCGCCAGATCCTTCTGGTGCAGGTTGATACGAAAGCCGGGGTTGAACGTGCGTTTGACCATGCGTTCGCCATGCACTTCGAGAATGCGCGATGCAGCGAAGCCGCCCATCAGCGCCTGGCGTACCTTGGCGGGGTCTGCGCCGGCCTTGCTCGCAAACAGCAGGGCCTCGCCAACAGCCGCAATGTTCAGCGCCACGATGATCTGGTTGGCCACCTTGCAGGTCTGGCCATCGCCATTGCCGCCCACCAGCGTGATGTTCTTGCCCATCAGCTGCAACAGCGGCAGTACGGCGTTGAAGGTGGCCTCTTCGGCGCCCACCATGATGGTAAGGCTGGCGGCCTTGGCGCCCACTTCACCACCCGACACGGGCGCATCCACATACTGGCAGCCCAGCGCGTTGATCCTGGCCGCGAAGGCTTTGGTCTCCATGGGCGAGATGGAGCTCATGTCCACCACGGTCTTGCCCTTGCTCAGGCCGGCCGCCACACCGTTCTCACCAAACAGCACAGCCTCCACGTCAGGCGTGTCGGGCAGCATCAGGAAGATGATGTCGGCCTTCTGCGCGACTTCCTGCGCGTTGGCGCAGGCTTTACCACCGGCGTCCAGCAGCTGTGCGGGCACAGCGCTGCGGGTGTTCAGGTAGACGGTGTGGCCTGCGGCCAGCAGGTGGCCGGCCATGGGGGCACCCATGATGCCCAGGCCGATGAATCCGAGTGTGGTCATAGTCGTGTGGTGAAGAGAAAGAAGTTAAGCGGCGTAGCGGTCCTTGAGGGCCTGCGTGGCCGAGCGGAACACGCCTAGGTCGCTGCCCACGGCCACAAAGGTGGCGCCCATGTCCATATAGCGGCGCGCATCGGCCTCAACGGGCGCCAGGATGCCTGTGGGCTTACCGTGGGCCTTGGCCTGGGCAAACACGTGGGCAATCGCCTCTTGTACTTCGGGGTGGGCCGCATTGCCCAAATGGCCAAAGCCTGCAGCCAGATCGGAGGGGCCCACAAACACGCAATCCACACCCGGCAGCGCCGCTATCTCGCCGCTAGCGGCTACGCCGGCGCGGCTTTCAATCTGCACGGCCACACACATGTGCTGGTTTGCTTCCTGGAAGTAGTTGGGCACCGTGCCATAGCGGTTGCTGCGCTGGGACACCGACACACCGCGTATGCCCTCAGGCGGATAGCGCGTTGCGGCCACTGCGCGGCGTGCTTCGTCTGCGCTCTGCACAAAGGGAATCAGGAAGTTATAGAACCCCGCGTCCAGCAGGCGCTTGATTTCCACCTCGTTGTTGCTGGTGGGGCGCACAAAGGGCGCGCTCACACTGTCCTTGAGCGCCATGAGTTGGGGCACAAAGGTGATCACGTCGTTGGGCGAGTGTTCGCCGTCCATCAGGATCCAGTCGAATCCAGCCACGCCCAGCACCTCGGCGGTGATGGGGCTGGCCAGAGACGACCAGCAGCCGATGAGGCGCTTGCCGGCCAACAGGTCTTTTTTGAACTGGTTGGGGAAAGGACGGTAGGGGGTGGGATAGGTCATGGGAATGCCTTTGAGAAATCTGTGCGATCAGGTAATGGGGGCGGGGTTGAAGAGCACCAGCGCGTTGTGCAGCTTCCAGTGTTCGGCCCAGGTCTGCTTGCGTCCGCTGGCAACTTCCAGCATCAGGTGAAAGAGTTCCCAGCCCACGTCGGCAATGCTGGCTTCGCCATCGGCAATGCGGCCTGCGTTCACGTCCATGAGGTCGTGCCAGCGGCGCGCCAGGTCGGTGCGGGTGGCAACCTTGATGACCGGCACTTCGGCTAGACCATAGGGCGTGCCGCGGCCGGTGGTGAATACATGCAGGTTCATGCCCGCGGCCAGTTGCAGCGTGCCGCAGATGAAGTCACTGGCCGGGGTGGCCGCGTAGTGCAGGCCCTTGTGCTGCAGCTTCTCGCCCGGCGACAGCACGCCGCTGATGGGTGCCGTGCCCGACTTGATGATGGAGCCCATGGCCTTTTCGACAATGTTGGACAGGCCACCGGCTTTATTGCCCGGGGTGGTGTTGGCGCTGCGGTCGGCCTGGCCACGGCCCAGGTAGGCGTCGTACCAGGCCATCTCACGTGCCATGGCGTCGGCAATCTCGGGCGTGGTGGCGCGTGCCGTCATCTGTTCCACGGCGTCGCGCACCTCGGTGGTTTCCGAGAACATCACGGTGGCACCGGCGCGCACCAACAGGTCGGTACAAAAGCCCACAGCCGGGTTGGCAGTCACGCCAGAAAACGCATCGCTGCCACCACACTGCACCCCCACCACCAACTCGCTGGCAGGTACCGTTTCGCGTTTGCGGGCGTTGAGACGTTCCAGATGCGGCACGACCGAAGCCAGCACCGAGTCAATCATGCTCATGAAGCCGACATGTTTCTCGGCCTGCAGGCACACCACGTCGAGAGCTTCGTTGGTTTGTAGCGGAATGCTGCCAGGCGGCAGCAAGCGCTCGGGCTGCAGCTTCTCGCAGCCCAGGCTCACCACCATCACCTCGCCGCCAAAGTTGGGGTTCTTGGAGATGTTGCGCAGCGTGCGGATGGGAATGATGGCGTCCGGCGCATCGATGGCGACGCCGCAGCCATAGCTATGCTCCAGGCCGATGACGTCGTCCACGTTCGGGTAGCGGGGTAGCAGCTCGGCCTTGATGCGTTGCACCGCGAAGTCCACCACACCTGCCACGCACTGCACGGTAGTGGTGATAGCCAGAATGTTGCGCGTGCCCACCGAGCCATCGGCGTTGCGGTAGCCCTCGAAGGTATAGCCGGTGAGCGGCTCCGCATTCCAGGTAGGTGTGGTGGCACGTGGCAGGTCGCTCAGCGATCGCGCCTCTGGCATGTGCAGCAGGCGCTCATGCACCCAGGCACCGGCTGGAACATCTTTCAGCGCGTAGCCAATCGGCACGTTGTAGCGCAGCACCGCTGCGTCCTTGGCAATGGCCACCAGCGCGACTTTGTGACCTTGTGGCACGCGGTCCACCAGCGTCAGGCCGTCAGGCAATACGGTGCCCGCAGCCAGGCCGCCGTCGTTGGCCACAATGGCCACGTTGTCGGCTGCATGCATGCGGATGGTGAGGGGAGAAGTTGTCATGGCAAATGCAGGTCAACCAAGGGGGAGTCAGTCCGCCTTGATGCCACCCTCCTTCACGACGCGGGCCCACTTGGCGCGCTCGGCGGTTTCAAACGCGGCCAGCTCTGCCGGAGGCATGCCAGACGGCTCCAAGCCCAGCGCATCCAGCCGGACCCGGGTGTCTGGCTGGGCCAGAATTTTGGAGATTTCCTCGTACAAGCGGCGAATGATGTCTTTGGGCGTGCCCGCAGGCGCGTGTACGGTTTGCCAGCTCACCACGTCATAGCCCGGAACGCCAGACTCTGCCACGGTAGGCACCTGCTCAAAGCCTTTGACCCGCTTGCTGGACGTGACCGCAAGCGCGCGCAGCGTGCCTGCTTTGATATGCGCCGCAGTAGCCACCAGGGTGTCAATGCCAAGGTTCACCTGGCCGGCAATCACGTCCTGTACGGCGGGACCGCTGCCACGGTAGGGGATATGCAGGATGTAGGCCTTGGCCATCTGCTTGAGCAGTTCACCACCCATGTGCTGGGATGAGCCCGCACCCGATGAAGAGAACGCCAGCTTGCCCGGGTTGGCCCGCGCGTAGGCCAGCAGTTCCTGGAAGGTCTTGAACGGGCTGTTGGCCGGTACCACGATCACGTTGGACGTGGTTCCAATCATGGTGATGGGCTCGAAGTCCTTGGCCGCGTTGTAGGCGATCTTGGGGTTCAGTGCCGGGTTGATAGCGTGGGTGGAGATCGTGCTGCCCAACAGCGTGTAGCCGTCGGGTGGCGACTTGGCCACCACGTCTGCGCCCAGCACGCCGCCGGCTCCTGCCCGGTTGTCCACCACGATGGTCTGGCCCAACGCCGCGCCCAGCTTGGGGCCGATCAGCCGCGCCAGGATGTCGGTGGTGCCTGCGGGGGCGAAGGGCACCACATAACGGATGGGCTTGCTGGGCCAGGTGTCCGCCGCACGGCCCAGGACTGGGTGTGCGGCAACCAAGGCCAGACCGGTTTGGAGGAGGTGTCGGCGTTGCATGGTGCGTCCTTGTAATTGAGGTCTGTAAGCGGTAGAAGTCTTACAGCACCGCGTGCCCAGTGATCAGGGTGGGCAGCCAGGTGGAGAACGACGGCACGTAGGTCACCAGCGTGATGGCAACAAAAATTGCCAGGTAATAGGGCCATGCGGTCTTGGTGGCTTCACCAATGGAGATGTTGCCAATCGCGCAACCGACGAACTGCACCGTCCCCACCGGCGGATGGACCAAGCCCAGCGCGCAATTGAGCAACAGCATCATGCCGAACTGCACCGGGCCCACACCCATCTGAATGGCCAGCGGCAGGAACAGGGGCGTCGTGATCAGGATGTGGGCGGCCATGTCCAGGAAGATGCCCAAAATGATCTGAATGATGTTGATGTACAGCAGCATTAGCCAGGGCGACGTCGTTGCAGCCAGCAGGGCGGCTTCAATGGCATCCGGAATCTCCAGGTAGGCCATCTGGTAGCGCAGCATGTTGGACACGCCGATCAGCAGCAGAATCACGCCAGTCGTCTTGGATGCTTTGGCCAGCGACTTGAGCAGCTTCTCCTTGGACATGGTGCGGTAGATGAACACCGTCAGCAGCAGCGAGTAGCTCACCGCAATGGCCGCCGCCTCGGTGGCCGTGGCCACACCTTTCATGATGCACACCAGGATGATGACCACCACCATCAGGCCTGGCATGGACGCAATGAAGGAGCGCATGACTGCAGCCCAGCCGGGGAATTTCTCCAGCATGGTGGAGCCATCCGGGCGCTTGGGATAACCGTACTTCACGGCTTGCCAGTAGGCGGTGACCAGCATGCACACCATGATCCAGAAGACGGGGATCAGGCCCGCAAACATCAGATCGCCGATGGAGACACCCTTGATCACATGGCCGTCAATCATGCCGGTGGCCGCTTGCGCTGCAAAGGCATAGATGATCATGTTGTGCGAGGTGGGCATCAGCGCGCCGGACAGCGAAGCGTGGGTAGTCACGTTGACGGCGTAGGCCGCGCTGTAACCTTCGCGCTTCATGATGGGGATCATTACCCCACCCATGGCGGACGTGTCGGCCACCGGGGAGCCGGAGACGCCGCCAAACAAGGTGGATGCCACCACGTTGGCCAAGCCCAGGCCGCCGCGCCAGTGGCCCACCAGGCTGCGCGCAAAGTTGACGATCTTGTCGGCGATGCCGCCATGCAGCATCAGCTCACCGGAGAAGATGAAGAAAGGAATCGCGAGGAACGAGAACACGTTCATGCCCGACACCATCATTTGAATGGCCGTCTCGAACGGCAGGCCTTCCACCGCAAAAGTGGCCAGGCAACTCAGGCCAATGGAAAAAGCGACGGGCACGCCCATCAGCAGGAACAGAACAAAACTAAGGCATAAAACGGTCAGTGCCATGACGGAGTCACTTTCTTGCCAGTGAACTGGGCCACGATGTGCTCCAGGGAAAACAGGGAAATCAACACACCAGACAGAAGCACAGGCACATAGCGCACCGCTTCTGACAAGCCCAGGGTGGGAATCGTGCTGTTGTGGGTGGACACAGCCATCAAGCCTCCGCCGATCAGCAGCGCAATGGCAAAGCTGATGACCAGCAACTGCACCACGAGGCGGATCCAAAACTGGACGCTCGCGGGTAGCTTGACGACCAACGAATCCAGACCGATGTGGCCCGCGTCACGTACACCAGCCGACGCACCAAACATGGCGACCGACACCACCAAGAGCAGGGCAACCTGCTCCACATAGGGGGGCGCATTGTTGAAGACGTAGCGCAGCACCACGCCATAGATGACGACACTGAGCAGGCCGACCAGACATATGCAGGCGAGCCACATCGTCCAACGCGAGAGTCTCGCGTTGATTGCGGAAAACATTTCCATACCGTTCCTTTTTGCTTCAAGCCGTGGCGCAGCGCTGCGCCACGGTAACTCCCCGGAGTTGGAGCGCGCTTACTTGGCGTTCACGATGTCTTGCACCAGGGCCTTGAGTTCGGGGGTGGTGGCAAATTTGTCCCACACAGGGCGCTCTGCATCTACAAAGCTCTTGCGGTCAATTTCCGACGCGGCAATGATCTTGGCGCCACCTTTCACCACGGCTGCGCGGGCTTCTTTTTCCTTGGCTTCCCACAGGTTCACGTAGTAGGGCACCGAAGCCTTGGCAGCCTTGCGAATGGCCGATTGTTCTTCCGGTGTCAGTGTGTCCCAGATCTTCTTGGAGAACACCAACACCTCAGGTCCCATCGAGTGCAGGGTCTCGGAATACACAGCCGCCGATTCGTAGTGCTTGGCCTCTTCGTACGAGGGGTAGTTGTTCTCTGCCGCGTCCAGCAGACCGGTCTTCAGGCCGGTGTAAACCTCGGCAAAGGGCATGGGGGTTGCGGATGCGCCCATGGCTGCAATGGTGCTCACCCACAGGTCCGATGGCTGCACGCGAATCTTCATACCCTTGGTGTCTGCCAACGAGCGAATGGGCTTGTGCGCGTAGATGGAACGTGCGCCGCTTTCGTACAGGGCCAGGCCTACAAAACCTGCTTTGTCAAATGCCGCAAGAATCTTGTCGCCCTGGGCGCCGTAGATGGTTTTACGGAAGTGTTCGATGTCGCGGAACAGAAACGGAAACGAAGGAATCATGGATTCCGGCACGATGCCGTGGAAGGCCGCTGTGTTCACACGCACCATGTCCAGGGCGCCGATCTTCACCTGCTCCACGGTGTCCTTCTCCGATCCCAGCGCGCTGTCGCCAAACACCTTGATGTTGTCCTTGCCGCCCGTGGCTTTGGACAGTTCGTCCCCCATGAACTTCACCGCCATGTTGGTCGGAAAGTCCTTGGCATGCACATCGGCCGAGCGGAAGTTGCGTGCCAAGGCACTTTGGGCGGTAACCGTCAGCGCGATGGCTGCCAAGGCATAGGCTAGTTTGTTGAGTTTCATGGTGTCTCCTCTAGTGGGTGGTTGATATCAGGGAACAGGAAATTGGGAGAACAAGGGCTCAGGGAGCCCCTGCACGCCCGGTTGCAAGACAAACACGGCGCCATCCAGGGCCGCATCAAAGCCAGGCATGGGCTTGGCGGGCTGGATGGAGGTGATGAACAGGTGTTGCAATTCAGGGCCGCCAAACGCGCACATGGCGGGTTTGCTCACAGGCAGGTCAATGGACTGCAGCAACCGACCGGTGTGGCTGAAGCGGTGCACCATGCCGGCATCGTTCGCGCAGATCCAGTAGCAGCCCTCGGCATCCATGGCTGCGCCATCAGGCCGGCCGGGCAGTTTCTGCATGTCCACCCATTCCTGCGGGGCGCTCCAGCGGCCAGTGGGGGCGTCATAGCGGTAGCGCCAGATCTTCTGTACCTGGGGGTGAGAGTCCGACAGATAGGCCTCGGTGCCATCGGGGCTGAAGGCCATGCCGTTGGGCGTGATGTAGCCGGTGAGCGGCGTGGCGTGCAGGCCCTGGCCATCCAGGCAGTAGATGCGGCCTGCCGGGCTGGCCAGTGACATGTCCATGCACATGGTCCCAACCCAGAAGCGCCCTTTGGCATCGCAGCGCCCGTCGTTGAAGCGCATGCCAAGCTGTGCATGTTGCACCGTGGCCAGGCATTGCAGCGTCGCCGCGGGCGCTGCCTGCAGCGTCACCTCAAAAATGCCCGTTTCCATGGCCGCGATCACCGTGCCGCGCTGGCTCAGCGCAATGCAACCCACGCGTTCGGGCAGGTTCCAGGTGCTTTGCTGGCGGCTGGCCCAGTCCAGGCGGTGGATGCGCTGCCCCTCAATGTCCACCCAGTACAGGGCCTGCTCGGCCTCCGACCAGACCGGGCTTTCGCCCACGCGGTCTCGCGTGGCCGTCAGCACGGTGGGCGTGCTTTTGGCCATGGCTATTTGCCCGCCTTGTGGGCGGTCATGGGCTCACCCTGGAACAGGAAGCCACCACCCTGGTAGACCGCTGCCGGGTCGGTGATGTCGGGCTGTGGCGTACGTGCGTAGATGGCTTCGCGGAATGGGTCCGAGCTGTCCTGCGGCACATAGCCCACATGGCGTGCCGCGCTGTTGTCGTACCAAACCACGGCGTTGTTGGACATACCGAAGATGGCCGTGTGGCCTAGGATGGGCGTGGTCAGGCAGGCGGTCACCAGGCGGTGCAGGTCGTCAAAGCTGAGCCAGCTGGCCAGCATGCGCCGATCCTTGGGTTCCGCAAACGAGGAGCCGATACGCACGCAGGCCGTTTCGATGCCATAGCGGTCAAAGTACATGCGCGAGAGGTCTTCACCAAAGGCCTTGCTCACACCGTACAGGCTGTCGGGGCGGGCAGGGTGGTCCAGCGTGATGGTTTCGCTCTGCTTGTAAAAGCCAGTCACATGGTTGGAGCTGGCAAACACCACGCGCTTCACGCCATGCTTGCGCGCCGCTTCATACAGGTTGTAGACGCCCAGGATGTTGGCTTGCAGAATGGGTTCAAACGGGCCTTCGACCGAGATGCCGCCAAAGTGCACGATGGCGTTCACGCCCTTGACCATGGCATCCACGGCGGCAGCATCGGCCAGGTCGGCCAGCACCACTTCTTCGCCAGCGCGAGCGGGGCCAAAATCGGCGCGGTCGGACAGGCGCAAGACCTCGCAATTGGCCTTGAGCCGGTCGCGCATCGCCGTGCCCAAACCGCCTGCTGCACCCGTCATCAGCAAAGTGTGGTGTACTTTGATGGTCATGAAATTTATCGCTGCCTTGTCAGTTGTATGTTGTCTGATGTGTTAAATTGTCAACACCTGTTCCAACCGAGTCAAGGGCTTTTCCATGGACCTAGTGCAAACCCCTAGAGCCGCTGTCGCGCAACCGGCACCTGTTGACGCTGGGGATGCCGCGCGTCCGCGCCGTGCCCGTGGCTTGGTCAACGAAGTGGTGGAGAGCCTGGCCGCCAGCATCCGCGAAGGCGTGATCCAGCCTGGCAATAAATTGCCCACCGAATCCGAAATCATGGCCCGCTTCGATGTGAGCCGCACCGTGGTGCGCGAGGCCATTTCGCGCCTGCAGGCCAACCGCCTGGTGGAAACCCGCCACGGCGTGGGCACCTTTGCATTGGCACCGCAGAGCAGTGGCAACTTTCAAATTGCCGACGTCGACTTTGCCACCGTGGCCGACGTGATTGCCTTGCTGGAGCTGCGTATCAGCCTGGAGACCGAGGCCGCGGGCCTGGCTGCCCAGCGCCGCACCGACGCCAATCTGCAAGCCATGCAGGCCATGCTCGATGCCTTCCAGACCTCCATTCAGGAAGACTCCGACGCCGTGCCCTCGGACTTCAGCTTCCATATGGAAGTGGCCAAGGCCACGGGCAACCGCCACTTCGCAGACCTGATGACCTACCTGGGCACCATGATCATTCCGCGCACCCGGGTCAACACGCCCAACAGTGCGCCAGAAGGGCGGCTCAACTACCTGCGCCGCGTGCACGGCGAGCACGAATACATCTTCAACGCCATCCGCAACCAGGACGCCGATGCCGCGCGCGCCGCCATGCGCACGCACCTGGCCAACAGCAAAGACCGCTTGAGAAAGTCGCAGCCTGACGCAGTTTAGTTGTATGATGTCTGACTTGTAGGGGCGCCATGTCGAGTGCCTCACTGAGGAGACTTGATCCATGACCACCCCCCAGTCTGGCGCCGCGCGTGGCGCTCCCACCGTCACCGCACTGCGCGTCATCCCTGTGGCGGGCCATGACGGCATGCTGCTGAACCTGAGCGGCGCCCATGCCCCGTTTTTCACGCGCAACATCGTCATCCTGACCGACAGCAGTGGCAACACCGGTGTGGGCGAAGTGCCCGGTGGCGAGAAGATTCGCCAGACGCTGGAAGACGCCGCCTCTCTGGTGGTGGGCCAGTCGATTGGCAACTACAACGCCATTCTCAACCGCATGCGCGAGGCCTTTGCCGCGCGCGACAGCGAGGGCCGCGGCCTGCAGACCTTTGACCTGCGCGTGGCCATCCATGCCGTGACGGCCGTTGAAAGCGCACTGCTCGATTTGTTGGGCAAGTTCCTGAACGTGCCCGTGGCGGCCCTGTTGGGCGATGGCCAGCAACGCGACAGCGTGGCGGTGCTGGGCTACCTGTTCTACGTGGGCGACCGCCACAAGACCGACTTGCCCTACGCCAGTGAGCCCGACCAGGCCGACGACTGGAAACGCCTGCGCCACGAAAAAGCCATGGACGCCGACGGCGTGGTGCGCCTGGCCGAGGCGGCCTTCGCGCGCTATGGCTTTCAGGACTTCAAGCTCAAGGGCGGCGTGCTGCGTGGCGAAGAAGAGGTCGAAGCCATTCGCGCGCTGCATGCGCGCTTTCCGCAGGCCCGCATCACGCTGGACCCCAATGGCGGCTGGTTGCTCAAGGACGCCATTCGCCTCACCCGCGACCTGCATGGTGTGATGGCTTATGCCGAAGACCCCTGCGGTGCCGAAGGCGTGTTCTCGGGCCGCGAGGTGGTAGCCGAATTCCGCCGTGCCACCGGCCTGCCCACGGCCACCAACATGATTGCTACCGACTGGCGTGAGCTGGCGCATTCGCTGGCCCTGCAGTCGGTGGACATTCCGCTGGCTGACCCGCATTTCTGGACCATGCAGGGTTCCGTGCGCGTGGCGCAGGTCTGCCAGACCTGGGGCCTCACCTGGGGCTCGCATTCCAACAATCACTTCGATGTGTCGCTCGCCATGTTCACGCATGTAGCCGCGGCCGCGCCCGGCAAGGTCACCGCCATCGACACGCATTGGATCTGGCAAGACGGTCAGCGCCTGACCAAGGATCCGCTGCAGATTGTGGGCGGGCAGATTGCAGTGCCCACCACGCCCGGCCTGGGTGTGGAGCTGGACATGGCGGAAGTGGAGAAGGCCCACCAGCTGTACCTGCAGCACGGCCTGGGCGCGCGCAACGACGCCATGGCCATGCAGTACCTGATTCCGGGGTGGACGTTCAACCCCAAGAGCCCCTGCCTGGTGCGTTAGGTCGCGCTGGCTACCAACTGCAACGCGAGCCGCTTGTGCCGCTCCATCAGCGGGCCCAGGTCCACGGTTTCCAGATGGCCTTCGCGCACCACCACCCGCCCGTTGACAAGGGTGTAGTCCGCCTGCGGGCTGGCGCACAGCAGCAGGCTGCCCACCGGGTCGTGCATGGCGCCGCCGGCAAAGCCCAGCGTGTCCAGGTCCCACAGCACCAGATCGGCGCACATGCCCACGGCCAGGTGGCCGATGTCACTGCGCCCCAGCACCTGCGCGCCACCGCGTGTGGCCACGCTCAGCGCGTCGCGCACCGTCATCTCGGCCGGGCCCAGGTCGCAGCCAAAGAAGGTGCGGCCATCGCGCACTTCGGGCTGCTGCATGGCGCGGCCCACGCGCGCCAGCAGCAGTGCCTGGCGTGCCTCGTTCACCATATGCGCGGCGTCGTTGCTGGCGCTGCCGTCCACACCCAGTCCCACGGGCACGCCCGCATTCAGCATGCGACGCACCGGTGCAATGCCGCTGGCCAGGCGCATATTGCTGCAGGGGCAGTGCGCCACGCCGGTGCGGCTGGCGGCGAAGAGGCTGATGCCCTCGTCGTCCAATTTCACGCAGTGCGCGTGCCACACGTCGTGGCCCAGCCAGCCCAGGTCCTGCGCGTACTGCGTGGGCGTGCAGCCAAACTTCTCTTTGGAATAAGCCAGGTCGTGGTCGTTCTCGGCCAGGTGGGTGTGCAAGCGTGCGCCGTACTGGCGCGCCAGCAGCGCCGATTCGCGCATCAGGTCGCGGCTCACGCTGAAAGGCGAGCAGGGCGCTACCGCCACATTGAGCAGGCTGCCGTGCGACGCATCGTGGTACCGCTCAATCAGCCGCTGCGTGTCCTTCAGGATGAAGTCCTCGCGCTCCACCACGCGGTCCGGCGGCAGGCCACCCTGGCTTTGTCCAACGCTCATGCTGCCGCGCGTGGCCACAAAGCGCATGCCGATTTCGGCCGCGGCTTCGATGCTGTCATCCAGCCGCACGCCGTTGGGGTAGATGTAGAGGTGGTCGCTGCTGGTGGTGCAGCCGCTCAGCAGCAGCTCGGCCATGGCAATCTGCGTGCTCACCTGCACCATTTCGGGGGTGAGTCCGGCCCAGATCGGGTACAGCCCGCGCAGCCAGCCAAACAGCTCGGCGTTTTGCACCTCGGGTATGGCCCGCGTGAGGCTCTGGTACATGTGGTGGTGCGTGTTCACCAGGCCCGGGGTGACCAGGTGGTGGCAGGCGTCAATCACCTCGTCGGCCTGCAGGGCCTGCGGGGGCAGGTCGGTGGTGGCGCCAATGAAGGCGATGCGATTGCCTTCGATGTAGATGGATGCGTCACGCAGCTCGGTGGAGTGCGCGGGGTTGGTGTTGTCGAACGTGGCGATTGCCCGCGCGTTGTGGATCAGCAAAGTGCCCATGTCAGAGTCTTTCCGTCAAACAAGTCGCCCACCTGCAAGGGTGGGTCCTGCCGAGGCCGAATCCCGCTGGCGGGCTGCAAGAGCCACCAGAGGCGAGCACCACGTTGCCGAGCATCCCGGGCTGTGCTTGCGCGAAGCGCCGTTGAATTTTGCCTCAAGTACCATGAGTAAAGCGATGACCATGCCAAACACACCCACCCGTTTCTCCGATGTGGAGCCCCGCGAACTGCTCACCCAGCTCTACTGGGCCGCCGTGCGCCAGGCCTTGCCCAGCCACACGCTAGCCGGATTTTTGCCCCCTGTGCCCAAAGGCCGCACGCTGGTGCTGGGCGCCGGCAAGGCGGGTGGCGCCATGGCCCATGCGCTGGACGCGCTGTGGCCGCAGGACGCCCCCATGAGCGGCCTGGTGGTCACACGCTACGGCCACACCCCGCCGCGCCCGGCGGACGCTGCGCCGCAGCGCATCGAGGTGGTGGAAGCTGCCCACCCCGTGCCCGATGCCGCGGGCCTGGCCGCCGCCCAGCGCATCCTGGCGCTGACCGAGGGTCTGACGGAAGACGATCTGGTCATCTGCCTGATTTCCGGTGGTGGCTCTTCCTTGCTCACCTTGCCTGCGCCCGGTATCAGCCTGGAAGACAAACAACGTATCAACACCATGCTGCTGGAGAGCGGCGCCAGCATTCAGGAGATGAACTGCGTGCGCAAGCACCTCTCCGCGATCAAAGGCGGGCGCCTGGCCGCAGCCTGCCATCCGGCCCGGGTGGTCACGCTGCTCATCAGCGATGTGCCGGGCGACGACCCTAGCGTCATTGCCAGCGGCCCGACGGTGCCCGACCCCACCACCTGCGCCGATGCGCTATCAATATTGAAGCGACTGACGCATATTCCACGGGGGCTGGCGAACGATTTCATTCTGAAAGCACTGGAAGACGGCACCCTGGAGACCCCCAAACCCGGCGACCCGGTGTTTGCCCGCAACCAGGTGCACCTGATTGCCACACCCCAGCAGTCGCTGGAAGCAGCGGCCGCGGCGGCGCGTGCCATGGGGTTGACCGCGCACATCCTCAGCGACGAGATGGAAGGCGAGTCCCGCGAGGTGGGCAAGGTGCATGCAGCGCTGGCGCGGGCGGTGGCCCAGCGTGGCGAGCCGTTTGCCCGGCCCTGCGTCATCCTCAGCGGTGGCGAAACCACGGTCACCATCCGCCCGCGCCGTGAAGGCGCCGCCAAGGGCCGCGGCGGCCGGGCCGGCGAGTTTTGCATGGGCCTGGCCCAGGCGCTGCAAGGGCAGGCCGGGGTGTGGGCACTGGCGGCCGACACCGACGGCATTGACGGTGTGGAGGACAACGCGGGCGCCTTTGTGGCCCCGGACACCCTGGCGCGTGCGCAGGCGGCTGGCATCTCGCTGGCGGACTGCCTGGACCGCAATGACGCGGTGGGTTTCTTTGCCCCCCTGGGGGACCTGTTCACCACCGGGCCCACCCACACCAATGTGAACGACTTCCGGGCGTTGTTGTTGCGCTGAAGGCCCCGCGGGGGCCGGCTCGGTCTGCGCAAAGCTTGATATGCCTCAAAGTGCCCGGCGCCAAGGCGCGGCACAGTGGCCGCATGTTGGCCCCTGTTCCCTCCCTCGCCGCCCTCTGGGCTACCTGTCCCGCCCAGACCCGGGCCGCCGGGGCCA
Organism: Rhodoferax sp. GW821-FHT09E07; assembly: GCF_059416145.1. Lineage (NCBI taxonomy): Bacteria > Pseudomonadati > Pseudomonadota > Betaproteobacteria > Burkholderiales > Comamonadaceae > Rhodoferax > Rhodoferax sp. GW821-FHT09E07. The sequence goes on from NZ_JBWKOP010000001.1 coordinate 193,376, forward strand.
TCTTGGTTCGTCGTGGCGATCCCACCACCGAAGTGCTGTACCTGGAGTCCGGCCAGGTGGTGCAAGGCGTGCAGGGCACCTCGTTGTTGGAGGGGTCGCTGCTGGAGCACCCACTGGGCACGCTCACCGGCCCCTGCTGGCTGGACGCCGCGGCGGCGGTGCTGGCCCAGCCCGCAGTTATGGACGCCGTGGCCCAGACCGAGGTGCGGCTGCGTGCGGTACCGCTGGCGGTGTTCCTGGCCACTCTGCCTGAAACCAGCAAGCCCGCACTCAGCGTGCTCATGGACATGGCCCGTGCCCATCGCCAACAAACCGAGCTGGCGGTCAGCCGCCTCGCCAAGGGCGCTGAGGCCCGCTGTGCCGAATGGTTGCTGCGGCACTCCCAGTCCACAGAGCAGGGCGCGTGCCAGGTGCAGCTGCAGCAGCGCAAGCGCCTCATCGCCATCCAGCTGGGCATCGCACCCGAGACCCTGTCGCGCGTGCTGCGCCACTTGCGGGAGCGCAGCCTCATCAGCGGCTCGGGCCGGGTCGTTCAGCTGGTGGATCCCCAAGGGCTGCGCGACCTGGCAGGCGTCTAGCGGCAGAGCCTGCGGCTGCAGCGGCCCCTTGCGGGCCTGTGTGCGGTGTACGAAAAGCAGGTGGCCCGCTATAGTGGTGCCAAGCATGCAGAAGCCGTCACAAGAACAAGGTGGGCATGTCTTCATTGGGAGATGCCGATGGCCCTTGAGGCTGACCTGTCCGCCCCAGCCCTTCCCGTTCGCAAGCGCACGCGGCTATTTGTCGTCGTCTGGATATTTGTCTCGGTGGTGGTGGGCGTGTTTGTCCTCACCTGCCTCAGCATCTCCCTGCTCTCCGCCGTGCGCGCCTATGTGGCGGGCGAGGGCCTGTGGTCCAAGGGGCAGAAGGACGCCCTCTATGCCCTGACCCGCTACACCCTGTACGCCAACGAGGCCGACTATGGCGCCTACCTCTCGGCCCTGGCCGTCAACACCGGGGACCGGCAGGCCCGCATCGAACTGGAGAAGCCGGACCCTAACCTGGCCATCGCCCACGATGGGTTCTTGCAAGGGCGCAACCACCCGGACGATATTGACGGCATGGTGTTCCTGTTTCGGCGCTTTCGCGACCTGCCCGATATCGACAAGGCCATCACCATCTGGGCCGCGGCGGACCACCAGATCGAACAGCTCAGGCTGGTGGGGTCTAACATTCACGCTGCCATCCTCGCCGGCCCGTTGACACCTGAACAGGTGCGGCAGTTTCTGCTGCAGCTGCACGCCATCAATGACGCGCTCACGCCGCTGGAAGATAACTTCTCTTACACCCTGGGTGAGGCTGCGCGCAAGTACACGCTGGTAATCCTGCTGGTGGTGTTGGTGGCGGTACTCATCATGCTGACGCTGGCCTACTGGGCCTCGCGACGCCTGCTGCTGCAGTTTGAGTTGACCCAGGAAGTGTTGCGCAAGGGCGAGGAGCAGCTCAAGAGCGTGTTGCAGTTCGCGCCCTTGCCCTTCATCATCGTGCGCATGTCTGACGAGCGCGTGGTCTACACCAATGACCATGCGCGCAGTCAGTTTGCCTTGGGGGATGGTCCGCTGGACGCCATACGCCCGCGGGACTTTTATGTGAACGCTGCCGACCGGGACCGCCTGGTCACGGCCATCCAGGCCACGGGGCGCGTGTCCGACCTGGAGCTGCAACTGAAGGACGCCCACGGCAAGCCCTTCTGGGGGCTGTACTCGTCCCAGCGCATCCGCTATGGCGGGCATGACTGCGTGATGACGGCGCTGCTCAATGTGGACGAGCGCAAACGCGCACATGACGAGCTGAGCTACCGCGCCTACCACGATGCATTGACCGGACTACCCAACCGCGCCATGTTCATGGACGCACTCAAGCGCACCCTGCACCGCATGGAGCGTAGCGAGGGGGCAACCTCGCTGCTATTCATTGACCTGGACCACTTCAAGGCGGTCAACGATAGCCTGGGCCATGACCTAGGCGATCTGCTGCTACAGCAAGTGGCGCAGCGCATCGAAGACTGCGTGCGTGAGGGCGATCTGGTTGCCCGCCTGGGCGGCGACGAGTTTGTGGTGCTGGTGGAGGGTCATGACGACGCCCACCGCATGGCCGAAAAAATCCTTGCGGTGCTGCGCCCTACCTACCAGCTGGGCGACCACGCGCTGCAGGTAACCGCCAGCATCGGCGTGAGCTGCTTTCCGCAGGATGGCACCGAACTCAGCAGCCTGCTGAGTGCGGCGGACTTTGCCATGTACCAGGCCAAGACATCGGGCCGGGACGGGGTGCAGTTTTACGCCCGGCCGCAATAGGCCACAATTTTCCATGCGCATTCATTCTCAACCAGCTTCCTCACTCCCCGCCTCTTTGGCCCGCTTTTCCCAACGGCAAGGGCGCCCCGTCTGGGCCGCTGCTTGGCTGTTGGGCCTGTTGGCGGGCGGTGCCTGGTTGCTGGTGCTGTCCATGGACCGCAGCCAGGCCGACTTTGAAACCGACGCCCGCATTGCCCACCGCATCCTGTCGCAACGCGCGCTGCAGCACGAGGCCGTGCTGGCCACGCTAAGCCTCATGCAGCCCGAGCTGGACAGCCGCCTGCCCGCGATCTACCCGCAATTTCTGAACATGTGGCAGCGCTCACCCCACCAGACCTGGCCCGTAGACGCGGCGCTGGCCGCGGACCTGAGCGCGGCCGAAGCATCCAAGGGGGCGCCCGAGCTGGCGCGTGCAGACTTTGCGGCTGGCCGCTTCTGGATCGCCATGGCACCGGCCAGTGGCGTGCCCGATGCCGCGTCGTACGCGCTGGAGGTGTCGCTGCCGCTCATGGTGCCCTGGGCCGACTGGCCCTTTGGTGACGGGCCCGAGGCAGCCACTGCACGCCACACCCGCGCGTGGCTGGAGCTGGGCACCGCGCGCTGGCAAATCCATGCGGGGGACGATCGCGCACTGCGCCGCTTTGTGTTCCGCAAACACCTGGCCGCGGCCAGCCAGCCGTTTGACATGGTGGCCGAGCGCAGCTACGGCCTGGCCGACCTGCCCTGGTGGCCTTGGCTGGCCTGGCTGGCGGGCTGGAGCCTTGCCCTGGCCGCACTGGCCAGCGCACTGCGCCAGCGCCGTGCGCGCCAGCGCGCCGAAGAGCTGCTGCGCCTGGGCCAAGTGTCGCGCCTCAATGCGCTGGGTGAGCTGGCCGCCGGCCTGGCCCATGAGCTGAACCAACCACTGACTGCCGTGCTGGCCACCACCCAGGCCACGGTGCGCCTGCTGGTCGAGGACCCGCCCGACGTGGCCCAGGCCCAGGCCGCCATGGACAAGACCGTGGTGCAAGCCCGGCGTGCCGCCGAGGTGGTGGCCCGACTGCGCCGCGCTATCGAGCGGCCCAACACCGGCACCACCACACCGGTGGACGTGGCCCAGGCCGCGCGCGATGTGCTGCAGCTGCTGGAACCCGAATGCCGCAAACGCACAGTGGCCGCGCAGCTGGAAGGCCCCACCTCGCTGCTGGCGCTGGGCGACCCCGTGGCGCTGGAGCAAATCTTGCACAACCTGGTGATCAACGCGTTGAGCTCACTGGAGCAGGTGCAGGGCAGGGCGCGCGTGCTCACGCTGACCGTTGAGGCTGTGGCGCCCGCCACCGTGCGCCTGAGCGTGCAAGACAACGGCCCCGGCGTGCCAGCCGCGCTGGCCGATCGCCTGTTTGAACCCTTTGTGAGCGGGCGCCCCGGTGGCCTTGGGCTGGGCCTGAGCCTGTGCGAAACGCTGGCCGCCGAAATGGGGGGCCGCATCCGCTACACACCGGCGCAACCGGGGGCGGTATTTGTGCTGGAACTGCCCACCGCCACCGCAGGAGACGCCGCATGAGCGCCGCCGAATCCCTGTCCCCGTTGATCCACCTGGTGGACGACGACGAGGCCGTGCGCGACGCACTGGCGCTGCTCATCAGCACCGTGGGCCTGCGCGTGCAGCCTTGGGCCGACCCTGAGCGCTTTCTGGCCGAGTTTGACCGCCACAGCCTGGGCGCTGTGGTGCTGGACATGCGCATGCCCGGCATCTCCGGGCTGGCGGTGTTGGAGCAGTTGCAGGCCGCGGGCGTGGACCACCCCGTGGTCATGCTCACCGGCCACGGCACGGTAGACCTGTGCCGCCGTGCCTTCAAGGCCGGTGCGGCCGAGTTTCTGGAGAAGCCGGTGAACGACGAACTGCTGCTGGACACCCTGCAGCAAGCCGTGCGCCGCCACGTCAAATCCCGCCAGCGCCACGCCGCCGACCAGGCTGCGCGCCAGCGCTACGCGGGCCTGACCGAGCGCGAACGCGAGGTGCTGGGCCTGATCATCGAAGGCCTCACCAACAAAGAAATCGGCCGCGCGATGGCCGTGTCACCGCGCACGGTGGAGACGCATCGGGCCAATTTGTTCGAGAAGCTGGAAGCGCCGTCGCTGGCGCATTTGATTCGGCACTATGCGGCGTTGGTGGAAGAAGGGGATGGGTGAAAGGGGTGAGTACGTGTTGAATTGGCCATTCAGACAAGACAGCTTTTTGTCCAGTTATCTAACGAGGTTTGTAATGAGATTTCTCGCGTTCGCGGTGGTGGTGCTTCTGACGGGTGTGTTGGGCGGTTGTACTACTCCATTAGGTGCTTCAAGCTACCAAAAGGTTGCAGTGGTTTCAGTTATGGCCCAGATGTCCCAGTCGAACAAAATACCGTCATTCAATCCTGAATATTCTCCCCCCGCCTACTTCACTGTGTCAGTAGGCGAAGTCATTGCAACCCACGGTAATCGTTGCCATGCAACCTATCTCTGCACCTACTTTGCGGACAGGGATTCGTATTACCTGCTGGAAGACTATGGGGTTGTTCCTTCCTTTTCAATTCCGACCCATGCGGTAGTGATCGTCGATGGACGCACAGGAAAATTGCTCAAAGGTAAGTAGCTCCGAGCCCATCAAGTAGCTTGTTCCGGTCTCCGTATTTCTACGGAGCCCCGCGCGTAAGCCTACGAATACCCCGCAGCGCCCCCTTTTTCTACAGTTCTCCCAACGGCAAACAACAGTCTGCCGTCCCTTAAAACCCTATAGGAGAACCGTATGAACAAGTCCCTGTCTGCCCTCGCCATTGCTTCCATCGCCCTGTTCGCCGCCGCTGGCGCGCAAGCTCAGGCGGTGCGTACCGAGCACAACATGTCGCTGGACCTGGCCAACCGCATTGCCACGGCTGCTGTGGCTTCCTGCCAGGACAAGGGCTATGCCGTGACCACCACCGTGGTGGACCGCGCGGGCACCGTGCGCGCCGTGCAGCGCGCTGACAACGCCGGCCCCCACACCGTGGAAGCCAGCCGCGCCAAGGCATACACCTCCGCCTCCGCCAAGAACACCACGCTGGCGATGATGGAAAACGCGCAGAAGAACCCCGCAGCCGCCACGCTGGTCTACCTGCCCGGCATGCTGCTGGTGGGCGGCGGTGTGCCGGTGAAGGTGGGCAACGAAGTGATTGGTGCCGTGGGCATTGGCGGCGCACCTGGCGGCCATCTGGACGAGCAGTGCGCCGTGGCGGCTCTGGCCACCGTGGCTGACCTGCTGAAGTAAGGTCTCGCCATGCGCCAGCCTCTTTTTGCCATAGCTATCGCCTGGGCCTTGTTGGGGCTGGCCCCCGCCCAGGCGCAGGTTGCGCCCAGCGCGGCCCAGGCCACGCAGTACACGGGCCTGCTGGGTGCCGCGCACCGTGGTGATGTGGCCAAGCTGCGCACCCTGCTGGCGGCCAAGCCGGCGCTGGAGGTGCGCGACGCCCAGCAGCGCACGCCGCTGCATGTAGCCACCTACGCCAGCCAACGCGAAGCGATTCGCCTGCTGGCAGCAGCCGGTGCAGACCTGAACGCTATGGAGTACCAGCAGTACGACCCGGTGACGATTGCTTCGGTAGCGAATGACGAAGAGACGCTGGCACTGTTGCTGCAGCTGGGTGCGAGTGCCAAGAACACGACGAGCCCTTACGAGGGCACGGCGCTGATCGCCGCTGCGCACCTGGGCCACACGGGCGTGGTGCGCCAGCTCATTGCGGCCGGTGCGCCGCTGGACCATGTGAACAACCTGCACTGGACGGCGTTGATCGAGGCGGTGGTGCTGGGGGATGGCGGCACGCGCCACACCGACATCGTGCGCCAGTTGCTGGCGGCCGGGGCCAACCCCAAGCTGACGGACCGCAGCGGCCACACGCCGCTGCAGCTGGCCCAGGCCCGCGGTTACCAGACCATGGTGGCCCTGCTGCAGGCCAGTGCCAAGCCCTGAGCGGCTTACTCGCTGGTAGCAGGTGCCGCCGGGTCAGCCTTTCTCACCAAACCCAGCTCCGGGTGCTGCCCCGTCAGCAGCAAAAACATGGCGAACATGGGGCCTTGCATGCAGCGTTCGTCGGTCGGGCTTTCCAGCGCCTGCCAGGTGCGAGACTGCAGGCCGCCGCGGCTGCCGGTTTGCAGGGAATAGCCCATCAGCTCGGCCGCCTGGGCCTGGTTCAGCCCGGCAGCCAGGCGCGCGGCCTTGAGCTGCTCGCCCGTGGGAATGGGCATGGTCAGCGTGATGGGGGATGGGAGTGCGGCGGGAGTGGTGGCGGTGTCTGGCGTCATGCCCCGGACTGTAACGCGCGCAGCACGTTTTCGGCCGTGGCCGGGGCGGTCAGCCGCACGGCGGCGCCATCGCCTTTGGCCTGTGCCACTGCGTCGCGCAGCGCCTCGTAGACGCTGATGGCCAGCATGAACGGAGGCTCACCCACAGCCTTGCTGCCAAACACGTTGTCCTCGCGGTTGGGCTCGGGCCACAGGTCCACCTTGAAGTGCTCGGGCACATCGCCCGCGGTGGGAATCTTGTAGGTGCTGGGCGCGTGGGTGCTCAGATACCCCTTGTCGTTCCACACCAGCTGCTCAGTCGTCAGCCAGCCCATGCCCTGCACAAAGCCACCCTCGATCTGCCCTACGTCAATCGCCGGGTTGATGCTGCGGCCCACGTCATGCAGGATGTCTACTTTCAGTACCCGGCTCTCGCCGGTCAGCGTGTCGATCACCACCTCGGTACACGCCGCGCCATAGGCGAAGTAGTAGAAGGGGCGGCCGGTCAGCGTGGTCTTGTCGTAGTGGATCTTGGGCGTGCGGTAGAAGCCGTCGCTCCAGAGCTGGATGCGATTGGCGTAGGCCAGCTTCACCACCTCGTCAAAGCTGCGCGTGGCCACGGGCGAGAACACCTCGCCACCCTTGAACTTGATGGCGCCGGCACCGCAGCCGTCCAACCCGCAGACAAAGGCCGCCAGGTTGTCGCGCACATGGCGCGCGGCAAACTGGGCGGCGCGGCCATTCAGGTCGGTGCCGGCGCTGGCGGCGGTGGCCGATGCGTTGGGCACCTTGCTGGTGTCGCTGGCGGTGCACAGCACGCGGGCAAATGGAATGCCCAGCTCGTCCGCCACGATCTGCGCCACCTTGGTGTGCAGGCCCTGGCCCATTTCGGTGCCGCCGTGGTTCACCTGCACGCTGCCGTCGGTGTACACATGCACCAGCGCGCCAGCCTGGTTGAACAGCGTGGCGGTGAAGCTGATGCCGAATTTGACCGGCGTGATGGCGATGCCGCGCTTGAGTACCGGGCTGCTGGTGTTCCAAGCAGAAATGGCCTCTACCCGGCGTCGGTATTGCGCAGACAGCTCCAGTTTTGATAGCAGCGGCTGGAGGATGTTGTCCTCCACCTTCATCTGGTAGTGGGTCGTATCCCGCTTCTGGTCGGTGCCGGCAATGGCCTCGTCGCTGTACAGGTTGCGCAGGCGCACGTCCAGCGGGTCTAGCTTCAGCGCACGGGCGATGTCGCCCATGATGGTTTCGATCAGGATCACGCCCTGCGGCCCGCCAAAGCCGCGGAACGCCGTGTGGCTTTGCGTGTTGGTCTTGCAGCGGTAGGAGGTGATGTCCACATCCTGCAGGTAGTAGGCGTTGTCGCTGTGGAAGATGGCGCGGTCGGCCACGGGGCCCGACAGATCGGCGCTGAAGCCGCAGTTGGCCGCCATTTGCAGCTGCAGCGCGGTCAGGCGGCCGCTGTCGTCAAAACCTGCGCGGTATTCGTAGGCAAACGGGTGGCGCTTGCCGGTGACCATGAAGTCGTCGTCGCGGTCCATGCGCAGCTTGACGGCGCGCTTGGTCTTCACCGCGGCCACGGCGGCCCACACGGCCAGGTGGCCGGCCTGCGTTTCCTTGCCGCCAAAGCCGCCCCCCATGCGCCGGCACTCCACGCGCACCGCATGGTTGTCGATGCCCAGCGCGTGGCTCACCCAGTGTTGCACCTCACCGGGGTGCTGGGTGCTGCTGTAAATCCACCACTGGTTTTGCTCCAGCGGCATGGCGTAGGCAATCTGCCCTTCCAGGTAGAAATGTTCCTGGCCGCCCACTTCCAGCGTGCCGTGCAGGGTGTGCGGTGCAGCGGCCAGTGCTGCGGTCGCATCACCGCGCTTGACGGTCACGGGCGGCAGCACAAAGCTCTTGGCGTCCAGCGCCTGCTGCACGGTCAGCACGGCGGGCAGGGCCTCGATGTTCAGTTTGACCTGGCGCGCCGCGTGGCGGGCCTGCATGGCGGTGTGGGCCACCACCACGCCCACCACCTGGCCGACAAACTGCACGGTGTCCATAGCGAACACGGGCTCGTCGCCCGCAAAGGCGGCCAGCATGGGGTCGCCGGGAATGTCCTCGCTCAGCACCACGCTCACCACGCCGGGCATGGCCAGCGCGGCGCTGGCATCCACGCCCAGCAGCTTTCCGTGTGCCACGGTCGAGAGAATGGGCGCCGCATGCAGGGTGCCGCGCACCTCGGGCAAGTCGTCGATGTAGTGCACGGCGCCGGCCACCTGGGCCACGGCGCTCTCATGCGCGTGGGACACACCGGCGGCGTGCGAAGCAGTCAGTCCCGCGATAGGGGTGTTGGCATTCATGCGGCTTCTCCTTCCAGCACAAAGCTTTCCAGGTTGACGGCGGCCAGGCCCTGGCTATCCAGCCAGTAGCGCTGCAGCAGGTTGCCCAGCACCTCGGTGCGGTAGGCGCTGCTGGCGCGCATGTCGGAGATGGGCGAAAACTCGGTACGCAGCGTGGCCATGGCTGTCATCACCGTGTCGGCCGTCCAGGCCTGGCCGGTTAGCGCCGCTTCGGTCTTGCGGGCGCGCACCGGCGTGGCCGCCACACCACCCACGCCGATGCTGGCGTGGGCCACCTTGCCCTCCACGATATGCAGGTTCAGCGCCAGGCAGACGGCGGAGATGTCGTCTTCAAAGCGTTTGGATATTTTGTAGACACGCGAGTGCTCTTTGGCAACCGCCTTGGGCACCTTGATCCAGGCCAGCACTTCGTCCGGGGCCATCACGTTCTTGCGGTAGCCGGTGTAGAGGTCTTCCAGGCGCAGCTCGCGGTGCACGACCCGGCCTTTGCGCAAGGCCATCAGCACCACGTTGGCACCCAGGGCAATCAAGAGCGGCATCGAGTCGCCAATCGGTGAACCGTTGGCTACGTTGCCGCCCAGTGTGCCGGCGTTGCGCACCGGCAGGCCGGCAAAGCGGCTGGCGAAGGCGCCCAGCTGCGGCCGGTCGGCCACCAGGGCGGCAAAGGCGTCGGTCAGCGTCACCGCGGCGCCAATGGCGATGTGGTGGGGGTACTGCTCCACACGGCGCAATTGGGCGACCTGGGTCACGTCCAGCACCTGGGGGAAGTCCATGTGCATCTTGTTGACCCACAGGCCCACGTCGGTACAGCCGGCCACGATTTGTGCCTGCGGGTGCTTGGCGCGCGCGGCCAGCAGGCCCTGCAGCGTGGTGGGGGATTTGTAAGCCAAATCGGCCTCTAGCCCCCGTGGAATCTGCGCAAGCTGCTTCAGTTTTGATAGCGTTTTGGCCTCGTCCACCGGCACGGCGGGCAGGCCCAGCATGGTTTGGGCGGCGTCCAGGATGGGCCGGTACCCGGTGCAGCGGCACAGGTTGCCGCTCAGCGCGTGCTGGGCGTCGGCCCGGGTGATGGGCTGGCCGGCGTGGGCGTGCTGCTGGTACAGGCCAAACAGGCTCATGACAAAACCGGGGGTGCAAAAGCCGCACTGGGAGCCGTGGCACTGCACCATGGCCTCTTGGGCAGGATGCAGCCGGCCATCGTCGCTGGCCAGGTCTTCCACCGTCCACAGCGCCTTGCCATCCAGGCTGTGCGCCATCTTGATACAGCTGTTGACGGCCTTGGTCTGCAGTTGGCCATTGACTTCTTCACCCACCACCACGGTGCAGGCGCCGCAGTCGCCTTCGTTGCAGCCTTCCTTGGTGCCGGTGCAGTGCAGGTCCTCGCGCAGCACCTCCAGCAGCGTGCGGGTGGGGGGGACGCCGGGCAGCGTCACGATCTCGCCGCGGCGGATGAATCTCAAAACTTGGGTTGTCATGGAATGGGTTCCTCGTGCGGGAGGGTAAGTCGGGAGGGGCATCGTTCCCATACGCATTAGCATATGGCACCAATTTACACGCCTGTATGAGAGACCAATCCCTTTTCGACAAGATAGACCTTCATCTGATCAGGGTCCTTCATACCGTGTTAACCGAGCGCAGCGTTTCCAAAGCCGCCATCCGTCTGGGCATGCACCAGCCGGCGGTGAGCGCGTCGCTGAAGCGCTTGCGCGACTTCGCCGGCGACCCACTTTTGGTGCGCTCCGGCTCGGGCATGGTGCCCACCGAGACGGCGCTGCGCATGCTGGAACCAAGTGCCAGCATATTGCGTGCCGCCGAGATGCTGTTCTCCGACGCGCGGGGTTTTGAGCCCGCCACGGCGCGCAACACCTTCCGCCTGGCCGCCAGCGACTACCTGGACCCGCTGTTCTTGCCCCAGCTGGTGGCGCAGATCAAGTCGCACGCGCCGCTGGCCGAGATCGAAATCCATGCCCTGTCCGGCGCCAGCGACTACCGCACCTTGCTGGCCCAGGGCGATATTGACGTGGTGATCGGCAATTGGCCGCAGCCGCCCGACGACCTGCACCTGGGCCGCCTGTTTGGCGACGAGGTGGTCTGCCTGGTGTCCAAAAAGCACCCGGCCGTGCGCCGCGGCTGGGACCAGGCCTCATGGCTGGAGGCCGAGCACATTGCCCCCGGCGCCACCCACCCCGGTGCCAAGGGCGTGATCGACGACCACCTGAGCAGCCTGGGCCTGCAGCGGCATATCGTGGCGCGCTGCCCGCATTTCGGGCTGATTCCGGGCATGGTGGCATCAACCTTGCTGGTGCTCACCACCGGCAGGCAGTACTGTGAGCGGTTTGTGGACACACTCCCCGTCAAAATACTGCCTTGCCCCGTGGAGTTCCCCCGCATGATGTATTACCAGCTTTGGCATGCCCGCACCCATACCAGCGCCTCCAACAAGTGGTTGCGCGAGCGCATCAAGTCGGTCGCTGCCGAACTCCGAAAAGAATAAGAGACACGCACCCATGGCCCCACCCGTACCAGACTCCCCGCATTCGTCCGTTCCCAGGCTCCAGCTCACCGGCATCACCAAGGCCTATCCCGGCGTGGTGGCCAACAGCGACGTGTCGCTCAGCGTGCTGCCGGGCCAGACCCATGCGGTGCTGGGCGAAAACGGGGCCGGCAAGTCCACCTTGATGAAGATCATTTACGGTTCGGTCAAGCCCGACGCCGGCCAGATCCTGTTCAACGGCAAGCCCGTCACCATCCGCAACCCCAAGGAAGCGCGGGCCCTGGGCATCAGCATGGTGTTCCAGCACTTCAACCTGTTTGACACCATTACCGTGGCCGAGAACGTCTGGCTGGGTCTGGACAAGGCGCAAAGCCTGGAACAGGTGACGTCAAGCATCACCGCCAAGGCCGCCGAGTACGGCCTGGACATCGACCCCAGCCGCCCGGTGCACACGCTGAGCGTGGGCGAGATGCAGCGTGTGGAAATCATCCGTGCGCTGCTGACCAACCCGCAGCTACTGATCCTGGATGAGCCCACCTCGGTGCTGACGCCGCAGGCGGTGGAAAAATTGTTTGTGGTGCTGAAAAAGCTGGCTTCGCAAGGCTGCAGCATTCTGTACATCAGCCACAAGCTGCACGAGATTCGCGAGCTGTGCAATGCCTGCACCGTGCTGCGCGGTGGCAAGGTCACCGGCGTGTGCAACCCGGCCGAAGAATCGAACGCATCGCTCTCGCGCCTGATGATCGGCGCCGAGCCGCCGCAGCTGGAGCATCGCCCGCAGCAAGCTGGCGCTCCGGTGCTGACGGTCAGCCAGCTGAGCCTGGCGCGCGAAGACCAGTTTGGTGTGGACCTGGACGGCATCTCGCTCACCGTGCATGCGGGTGAGGTGGTGGGCATTGCCGGTGTGTCCGGTAACGGGCAAAGGGAATTGCTCTACGCGCTATCCGGCGAAGACTGCCGCGCGCCCAAGGGCAGCGTGCGCATGGGTGCTGCCGATGTGTCGGCCCTGCATCCTGGCGCACGGCGTGCGCTGGGCCTGCACTTTGTGCCTGAAGAACGCCTGGGCCGCGGCGCAGTGCCCACACTGAGCCTTGCGCAAAACATGCTGCTGACCCGCACCGGATCGATCTCTATGCCCAAGTTTGCCGGCGGCTGGATCCGCGTGCGCCAGCTCGAGGAGCATGCCGCCCGCATCATCAAAACCTTCGGTGTGAAAGCCAATGGACCCACGGCGGTGGCCCGTTCGCTGTCGGGCGGAAACCTGCAGAAGTTCATTGTGGGCCGCGAGATTGACGCGGCGCCCAAGCTGTTCATCGTGTCCCAGCCCACCTGGGGCGTGGACGTAGGGGCGGCCGCACAAATCCGCGGGGCCATCCTGGCGCTGCGCGATGCGGGCTGCGCCGTGCTGGTGGTCAGCGAAGAACTGGAAGAGCTGTTTGAGGTGAGCGACCGCCTGCACGTGATTGCGCGTGGAAAGCTGTCGCCCTCGGTGCCGGTGGCAGAGGCCACGGTGGAAAAGATTGGAGAGTGGATGAGTGGTTTGTGGAACGCGCCTGTGAAAGCGGAGGTGGCCCATGGCTAAGTCCGGTCTCAAACTCGAAGCGCGCCCCCAGCCGTCCAAGGGCTGGAGCTACGGCTCGCCACTCTTGGCGCTGCTGGTGACGGTCATCATTGGCGTCATTCTGTTCGCTGCGCTGGGCAAAGACCCGGTACGTGGTCTGCTGGTCTTCTTTTGGGAACCCATCAAGAGCGGCTATGCCGTGGGCGAGCTAGTGGTCAAGGGCACGCCGCTGTTGCTCATTGCACTGGGGCTGGCCGTGTGTTTCCGCTCCAATGTGTGGAACATTGGCGCTGAGGGCCAGTACATCATCGGCGCGGTGTGCGCCGGTGGCGTGGCCCTGTTGGCCGACAAGGCAACGGGCGGCTGGATGGTGGTGCCCGTGGTGCTGGCAGGTATTGCGGGGGGCATGGTCTGGGCAGCGCTCACGGCTTTTTTGCGCGACAAGTTCAACGCCAACGAAATTCTGGTGAGCTTGATGCTGGTCTACGTGGCGGTGCAGGTGCTGGGCTACTTGGTCTACGGCCCCTGGAAAGACCCTGGCGGCTACAACTTCCCGCAGACCAAAACCTTTGAAGCGGCCACGCGCATTCCGCGCCTGTTCCAGAGCTCGCGCGTGAGCATTGGCCTATTGTTTGCGCTGGTGGGCGTGGCGGGAGTCTGGGTGTTTCTGTTTCGCACGCGGGCCGGTTTTGCCCAGCAGGTGGGCGGTTTGGCGCCTGCCGCATCGCGCTACGCCGGTTTCTCGTCGCGCCGCGCGCTGTGGACGGCGCTGCTGGTGTCGGGCGGCATGGCCGGTCTGGCGGGCGCGCTGGAGGTGGCGGGCCCGGTGGGGCAGCTCACGCCCTATGTGCCCGCTGGCTACGGTTTTGCGGCCATCATCGTGGCCTATGTGGGGCGCCTGCACCCCGTGGGCATGGTGCTCTCGGCCTTGCTGATGAGCATGTTTTACATCGGGGGGGAGCTGGCGCAATCGCGCCTGGGCCTGCCCAAATCGCTGACGGGCGTGTTCCAGGGCCTGCTGCTGTTCAGCCTGCTGGCTTGCGACACGCTGGTGAACTACCGCCTGAAATGGGTCTCCGCCGCCGGAGGAAAGAAGTAATGGACGCCTACGCACTGCTCATTGCCGCCACGCTGAACGCGGGCACCGTGCTGGCTATCGCCTCCCTGGGCCTGTTGATCAATGAAAAAGCCGGCATCGTGAACCTGGGTGCCGAGGGCATGATGCTCTGCGCCGCCATTGCGGGCTTTGCTGCGGTGGTGCACACGGGCAGCGACGTGGCGGGCTTTGTGGCCGGCATGGCTGCAGGCGCCGTCATGGCGGCCATCTTTGGCGTGCTGGTCATCTGGCTCAACACCAACCAGTACGCCACGGGCTTGGCACTGAGCTTGTTTGGCGCCGGGTTTTCGGCCTTCGCTGGCATTTCCTATGTGCAGGCCAAGATGCCTGACCGCCCCAGTTTTGCCGTCCCCGGGCTGGCGGACATTCCCTTCATCGGCCCGGCCCTGTTCCGCCACCACCCCATGGTCTACCTGACCGTTCTGTTTGCGCTGGCGCTGATCTGGTTTTTGTACCGCACGCGTGCGGGCCTGATCTTGCGCAGCGTGGGTGAGAGCCCCGAATCTGCCCATGCCCTGGGCTACCCGGTGCGCGGCATCCGCCTGCTGGCCGTGGTGGTGGGCGGTGCGCTGTGCGGCCTGGCGGGCGCCTACATTTCCATCATCTACACCCCGTTGTGGGTGGAGGGCATGGTGGCCGGCAAGGGCTGGATTGCGCTGGCGCTGACCACCTTCGCCACCTGGCGCCCGGCACGGGTGTTGCTTGGTGCTTACCTGTTTGGGGGTGTCACCATGCTGCAATTCCATTTGCAGGGCATTGGGGTGGAAGTGCCCAGCCAGTTCCTCACGATGCTGCCCTATGTGGCCACCATCGTGGTGTTGGCGCTGATCTCGCGCAACCCGCGCTGGATTCGGATTAATATGCCAGCTTCCATTGGCAAGCCGTTCTATCCGGGCTCCTGAGTGTTTCTATCGTTTCGGTTTTCTCTCTCGTTTTTTTAAAGGAAGTGACATGACAGATTTGCAAAAACGTTCACTGCTCCAGATCGCGGCCCTCACCGCGGTCGCGAGCGCGGCCCTGGTGGGCTGTGGCAAGAAGGAAGAGCCGGCACCCGCGCCTGCCCCTGCACCTGCTGCATCGGCCCCCGCACCGGCGCCCAAGGCAGAGCCCCTGAAGATCGCGTTTGCCTACGTGGGCCCTGTGGGCGACGGCGGCTGGACCTTTGCGCACGACAACGGACGCAAGGCCCTGGAAAAGGAATTCGGCGACAAGATCGTCACCAAGTTTGTGGAAAGCGTGCCTGAAGGCCCGGACGCCGAGCGCGTGATCCGCGAGCTGGCGACCGACGGTAACAAGCTGATCTTCGGTACCACCTTCGGCTACATGGAGCCCATGCTCAAGGTCGCTGCGGACTTCAAGGACACCAAGTTCGAGCACGCCACCGGCTACAAGCAAGCCGACAACATGCGCACCTACGACAGCCGCACCTACGAAGGTGCGTACATGGCGGGTGTGATCGCTGGCAAGATGAGCAAGACCGGCACGCTGGGCGTGGTGGCCTCGGTGCCAATTCCCGAAGTGATCCGCAACATCAACAGCTTCACGCTGGGCGCCCAAAGCAGCAACCCCAAGATCAAGACCAAAGTGGTGTGGGTGAACAACTGGTTTGATCCCCCCAAGGAAACTGAAGCCGCAACGTCGCTGATCAACGGCGGCGCCGACGTGCTGTTCCAGAACACAGACTCCCCCGCGGTGTTGAAGACGGCCGAAGCCAAGGGCAAGCGCGCCTTCGGCTGGGATTCCGACATGACTGCCTACGGCCCCAAGGCCCACCTGGCGTCCTCCATCATCAACTGGGGTCCTTACTACATCAAGGCCACCAAGGAAGCGTTGGACGGCACCTGGAAGGGTGGCACTGGCTCCTGGCTGGGCGTGAAGGACGGCGCGATCGATATCGTGTCCATTGCTGAAGACGTGCCCGCCGAAACCAAGACCAAGATCGACGAGATCAAGAAGGGTCTGACCGATGGTTCCTTCGTGATCTGGAAGGGTCCGCTGAAAGACAACGCTGGCAAGGAAGTCCTCAAGGACGGTGAATCCGCCGACGACAAGTTCCTGTCTGGCGTGAACTTCTACGTCAAGGGCGTGGAAGGCAAGGTCCCCGGCGCCAAGTAATGGCAACGGTGTGATGCAAGGGCCGCCTCTGGGCGGCCCTTTGTGTTTGGAAGATAAGAGAACTTCAAGTGAAAGACCAAGGCATGAAGGAAACTGCCCTGTGGCACCCGGTGGTGCTGGCCAGCGAAGTCGCTGCACAGCCTGTGGCCGTGCGTTTGTTGGACCAGGCGCTGGTGCTGTGGCGTGACGCAACGGGCCACGTCCGCGCCTGGGCCGACCGCTGTCCCCACCGCGGCGCCCAGCTGTCGCTGGGCCGGGTGTGCAACGGGCACCTGGAGTGTCCCTACCACGGCTGGCAGTTTGACGCCCATGGGCAATGCACGCATGTGCCGGCACTGCCCGGCTTCAAGGCGCCCGCTACCCATGTCGCCCAGACCCATGCGGCGCAAGAGGCGTACGGGCTCGTGTGGGTGTGTCTGCCGGCCGATGCAGCGAAGAGCGTTGCCTTGCCCGCCTTTGCCGCAGAGACTGATGCCCAGCTGCGCAAGGTGAACTGCGGCCCCTACGACGTGGCCACCAGTGCGCCGCGCATCATCGAGAATTTTTTGGACATGGCCCATTTCGGCTTTGTGCATGACGGCTGGCTCGGCATGCGCGACGCCACGGCCATCGACGATTACACGGTGGAGCCCACCCCCACCGGCTTGCGGGCCACGCAGTGCAAGGCCTGGCAGCCGCAGAGCAATGTGCATTCCACCGCGCCCGCACAGGTGGAGTACACCTACGAGGTGGTCGCGCCCTATACCGCGGTGCTGACCAAGGTGCCCGATGCCGCCAGCGTGGCCTTGCAGGGGTTCCGTGAATCGATCGCGCTGTTCATCTGCCCGCTGACGCCGGAGAGCAGCCGGGTCTGGTTTCGACTGGCCATGGCCGACTTTGATTCGCCTGACACCAAGCTGCAAGATTTCCAGCACACCATCTTCATGCAGGACAAGCCGGTGCTGGAGTCGCAGACCCCAAAGCGTCTGCCCCTGGACCTGCGGGCCGAACTGCACACGGCCGCGGACAAGGCCTCGTCCGCCTACCGCCGCTACCTGAAACAACAGAACATTACTTTTGGAGTCTGCTAATGGCCTCTACCTACCCCACCGTCCAACCCGTTGCGGCAGACCGCATGCCGGCCTTGCTGCGCGCCATGCCCAAGGCCGAGCTGCACATGCATATCGAAGGCTCGCTCGAGCCCGAACTGATGTTTGCGCTGGCCAAGCGCAACAACGTGCCGCTGCGCTTTCCCAGCGAACAGGCACTGCGTGACGCCTATGTGTTCAATAACCTGCAGGAGTTCCTGGACATCTACCACGAGGGCACCATGGTGCTGAAGACCGAGCAGGACTTCTACGACATGACCTGCGCCTACCTGGCCAAAGCACAGGCCGACAACGTGCTGCACACCGAAATCTTCTTTGACACGCAAACGCATACCGGTCACGGCCTGAGCGCCGAAGTGGTCATCAACGGCCTGTACCGGGCCTGCGCCGATGCGCCCGCCAAATTCGGCATGACGGCCTCGCTGATCCTTTGCTTTCTGCGCCACCTGAGTGAGGAGGAAGCCTTTGAATGCCTGGAGCAGGCGCTGCCACTGCGCGACAAGATCGTCGGCATTGGCCTGGCGTCCAGCGAAGTGGGCCACCCGCCCGAAAAGTTCGCCAAGGTCTACGCGCGCGCGCGGGAACTGGGCTTCCGTTTGGTAGCGCATGCGGGGGAAGAAGCTCCGCCTGCCTATATCTGGAGCGCACTCGATGTGCTGAAAGTCGAGCGCATCGATCACGGCGTGCAAGCTATCCACGATGCCGCGCTGATGCAGCGCCTGGCCAAGGACCGCATGCCACTCACCGTGTGCCCGCTCTCCAATCTCAAGCTGCGCGTGTTCCCCACTCTGAAACAGCACAACATCGGCACCATGCTGGATGCCGGCATCATGGCCACGGTCAACTCGGACGACCCGGCCTACTTTGGTGGCTACATCAACGAAAACTTCACCCAGACCTTTGCGGCCCTGGGCCTGACGGCACAACATGCCTATACGCTGGCACGCAACAGCTTTGACGCCAGCTTCATCGATGTATCGCTGCGCCGGCAGTACGTGCAGCGGCTGGACGCGGCGTTCGAGACGTTCAGGTAGGCGTCTGGGTTTCCAGCAGGGTCGTCACGATCTGCCCCAGACGGCGCAGGCCCTGTTCCACGTCATGCTGGTGGGGCCAGCCGCAATTGATGCGCAGGTAGGAATCAAAGCGCAGGCTGTTGGAAAACATCTGCCCCGGTGTCACCAGAATCTGCTGCGCCAGGGCAGCGTCGAACACGCGTCGGCTGGACAGCTTCTGCGGCAACTCCACCCAAAGCGACAGCCCGCCGTCGGGTACGTTCAGGCGCGTGCCCTCGGGAAAATAGCTGGCGATGGCCTGCGCCGTTTTTTCGCGCTGCACATGCAAGGTGCTGCGCAGGCGGCGCAAATGGCGATCGTAGGCGGGTGAGGCCATGTAGTCGGCCAGCGCCAGCTGTGACAACTCCTCGTTGCTGCGGGTCTGGCTGAACTTCAGCATTTCCACCCGCGCCTGCCAGCGGCCTGCAGTCATCCAGCCCACGCGTGCACCGGGCGCCAGGATCTTGTGCAACGAGGCGCAATAAATCACATTGCCTGTGGTGTCCCAGGATTTCATCGCCCGCAAGGGGGTGTCACCACGGGTGCTTTCGTTGACCAGCTCGCTGTAAGTGTCGTCTTCAATGAGGGCCACGCCCTGGCGCTCGCAGAGCTGCACCAGGCCTTGTTTGTGCGTGTCCGGCATGATGCTGCCCAGCGGGTTTTGCAAATGCGGCACCACCACCACGGCCTTGATGTTGTCGTAGGTCTGCATCGCCATCTCCAGCGCGTCCAGCGAGATGCCGGTCTGGGGGCTGGTCGGTATCTCCAGTGCACGCAGGCCCAGTGCCTCCAGTACCTGCAGCAGGCCGTAGAAGGTGGGGGACTCCACCGCGATGGTGTCACCGGGTTGGGCCACGGCGCGCAGTGCCAGGTTCAGCGCCTCAATGCAGCCATTGGTGATCTGCACCTCGTCAGGTGACAAGGTGA
This sequence comes from Rhodoferax sp. GW821-FHT09E07, assembly GCF_059416145.1. Lineage (NCBI taxonomy): Bacteria > Pseudomonadati > Pseudomonadota > Betaproteobacteria > Burkholderiales > Comamonadaceae > Rhodoferax > Rhodoferax sp. GW821-FHT09E07. The sequence goes on from NZ_JBWKOP010000001.1 coordinate 212,689, forward strand.
CGCCCAGACTCAGCGCGCGCTTGGCCAGCACCGCGCGAAATTCCGGATTGCCGCGCGGGGACGAGGCCGACACCAACAACTGGGGGTGTGTGCGCAGCACCCGCATGGCGGCCAGCTTCAGGGCATCGGCCGGGTAGAGTTCGGGCGCACAGCGTGCCACGGCCAGATTGGTCTTGACCATGTGCAACCGGCCGCGCGCAATGAAGTCCGACACGCGCGCATGGATGCCAACGTACTGCGCCGGGTCTGGCGTGATGTCCATGCGCGGTTCGCTGACCGCCGCCAGCGTGTTGCGCAAGGGCTTGCGCACAAAGTAGCCCGAGCGCGGCCGCGCTTCCAGCCAACCCTCACTCTCCAGATGCCGGCTCAGCTGCATGGCGGTCGACAGGCTGACCTCGTGCTGGCGCATCAGGCTGCGCAGCGAGGGCATGCGGTCGCCCACCACCAGCGAACCCACCTGAATGGCACCGCGGTAGTGCGCGGCCAGGCGCTGGTAGATGGGCTCTGCCGCACTGGGTGGTTGGTGTTCTGTGGTGCAGGTCAATGCGGTGTCCATGGCCGATAGTCCTTGATCCGGGGCAGGAAGAACAGATACAGATTTATCAAAACCGTACCGTAACAGATGCCTCATGCCGTATCTGTTCTGGCAAAGACAGTACGCCACTGTGTCTGTTGCCAACGTGCCGTGCGCCATACGATTTCCCCCAAGCCCAACCCCACCGGACCCGGGTCTCTACCGCAGCACGCAGGAGGTTTCGTATGCCAAGCCGCTCAGGATCATCATTCCAAACCCGTCAGCTCAGGCTGGCCCGTGGGCAATCCCTGTTCCAGAAAATGCCACGTGGCACCGTGGTCCGGGTCGCTGTGGGCACCGCTGCCCTGGTGCAGCGCATTCACCTGGACCACGCCACCCTGGTGCAGCACACCGTGATGGCGCGCGGCACTGTGCACAGGATGCAGGTGTCGGGTTGGATGGAAATCTTGGCCCAGTCTGACGCGGAGCTGGAGCTGCTGCTGCCCCAGCGCGTATCCCTGCGGCCACAGGCGCACGCACTGATGGCGTGGTGCGCTAGGAAGTTACCGCGTTGGGCAACGAGTTCAGCATTTGCTGGCCAATGGCTTGGAATGCGGGGTGGGGCGACTGCAGCAGTTGTTCGCCCACCAGCCGCTTGTAGCCAGGGGTAGCGGTCAATGGCACCTTGCGCAACCAGACCATGGCCTCGTCCAACTGTCCGCGTGCGGCGAGCATGCTGGCGTAGTTGTATTGACCGCGGAAGTCTCCTCCGCGCGCACCACCCTCAAACCAGGTGAATGCAGCCGCGGTGTCTTGGGGTACGACGCGGCCATCCTCGTAAAAAAAGCCGATCTTGGTCATGGACTTGGCATGACCCAAGGCCGCGGCCTGGCGGTACCACTGCAGGGCTGCTGCGGCGTCCTGCTTCACACCCTCGCCTGTGGCCAGCAGGTTGGCGTAGTTGTACATGCCGGCATCCAGGCCCTTGCCCGCAGCCTGGCGGTACCAATTGGCAGCGGCAAACGTATTGGTTTCGGTACCCCAGCCATTTTCAAAACAGCGCCCTGTCATGTTGATGCCCACAGGGTGGCCCTGGGCGGCAGCTTTCAGAAACCAGGCCAGTGCACCCACCGGGTCGCGTTCCAGACCATGGCCGTTCAGCAGCCACTGGCCCAGGATGGTCTGGGCATCGGCATGGCCCAGACGGGCGTTGTGCAACATCCACTGCGCGGCAGCGACAGGCTCCGCCGCGGTAGCCGCGTGCCAGTCGGTCGGGGTCAGGGCAACGGCTTCCTCCAGCGTGGCAGGAAGCGGTGGCAGTTGGGAAGGAGTGGCGGAAAGCGAGGACATGAAAACGATTCAAATAAGAATTGTTCTCAATTATGCCGTGCTGGCCTCCGCCTTTCTAGAGTTCGTCGATCGGGGTCACCGTGGCGTCAGCGGTACCGGGGTCGGCCATGGCAAAGCGGTCGCTGGAGCGCACATAAAAGCTGGCACCAAAGCGGCCCACCGGGTGGTAGTCCTGCAGGCGTACGCGCCAGGTTTCGGTATCGATCAAACCGTCGCGTGCGTGCATCCACACCACCTTGCCGATGAAGATCTGCCGGCTGGCGGTCTCCAGTGTCTCCCACAGCGTGCACTCAAAGGCCACCGGGGCTTCCACGATGCAGGGGGGAGCCACCGCTCTGGAAGGCCGCGCATGCAGACCCACGTGCGCCAGCTCACTCGTATCGGGCGGCAGGCGCTCGCCGCAGCGGTGCATTTTCTCGGCCATGGCCTCATCAGTCATGTGCACCACAAACTCCCGGGTGCGCACAATGTTGGCGGCTGTGTCTTTCAGGTGTCCGTCGTTCAGCCGGTTGATGCTGACCATCACAATGGGCGGCTCCTCGCCCAGCATGTTGAACATGCTGAACGGGGCGGCGTTGACCACGCCGCCCGCGCCCAGGGTGGTGATGAGTGCAATAGGCCTGGGCACAATCAGGCTGGCCATCAGCTTGTAGCGTTGGTATTCCGTGAGCTGGGCGAAGTCGATGTCCATAGGTCCTATTGCGTGTCTGCCGTTCAGAGCGAGCCGACCACACCTTCCACCAGGTAGTCCATGCGGTCCAGGAAGGGGTCGTAGAGGCCGTAGCTCTTGTCGATGACCACCTTGCCGGTGTTGCTCTTGATGGGGCCCACAAAAAACGGCTTGCCAGCCTTCAGATCGGCGATGGCTGCGGTGGCGGCGTTGCGCGCCTTCTCGCTGGCACCGGCTCCAAATGGAGTGCTCAGCACCATGTCCTTGTCGTAGCCACCAAAGAAGGTATTGGGCAGTTTTTCACCGGCGGCAATCTTGGCGGCGAACGACTTGTAGACGGTTTCCCACTTGTTCTCGGCACCGGTGATGAAGCCCTTGGGCGCCAGTTTGGCCTGCGAGGCGTTGTGGCCCAGGGTCTTCACGCCCTTGCGCTCGGCGGTCTCGATGACGATCTTGGGGCTGTCCACATGGCAGGCGATCACATCGCAGCCGGAGCTGATCAGCGAGTTGGTGGCTTCGGCCTCGCGCACCGGGGCGGACCATTCACCGGTGATCACCAGCTGCACCGTGGCCTTGGGGTTGACCTTGCGCACGCCCATGGTGAAGGCATTGATGTTGCGCAGCACGATGGGGATGGGCTTGGCGGCCACATAGCCGATCTTGTTGCTGGTGGTGGACAGGCCGGCGGCAATGCCATTCACATAGTGCGCCTGGTCCAGGAAGCAGAAGTAGCCGCCCAGGTTCATCGGGTGCTTGTCGGCCGACCACAGGGATGTGGGATGGCGGAATTCCACCTTGGGGTATTTCTTGGCCATCTCGATCATGAAGGGATCAAAGTAGCCGAACGAAGTGCCGAAGATCAGCGAGGCGCCGTCGGCCTGCACCATGGCTTCCAGCGTCTTGCGTACCGCCGTGGTCTCGGGCACGTTTTCTTCTTCCACCACCTTCACACCCGGCACCTGGCTCAGCGCCTTGGCGGCCACCGCATGGGCCTGGTTCCAGCCATAGTCATCGCGCGGACCCACATAGATGATGCCCACCGTGGTGGTCTTGCCCTGTGCCAGGGCGGACAGTGGTGCGCTGCCCGCGGCCATGGCGGTAGCCCCGGCAATGGTGCTACCCAGAAACTTGCGGCGATCGATGGACGATGACTTCATGGTGAACTCCTAAAGGTTGAGGACAAGGGACGAGGACTAGGTTCCCGACGCCCGGCGTTTGGCGGCGGTGCGGATGGGTTGGGTGGTGGTCGTGGTGTCGGGCGGTGCAAGTTCATCGCTGTAGCGCGACAGCACATGGGCCAGCTCCTGCCCTGCCGGGGCCAGGTCCGGCAGCAGGGCACGCTTTTCGATGCCACTCAGGTGTTCCGCCATCAGCTGCACTGCGCGTTCGGCATCGCCCTTGCGAAAGGCTTCTATAAGCTGGTGGTGCTCGGTGCACGCGCAGTCAGAAGAGTGGGGGCGCCCGTACACCGCCAGAATCAATGAGCAGCGTGTGACCACTTCAGACAGGTAGCGCTCCATCAGCGGGTTGCCCGTCATCTGCGCCAGCCGTGTGTGGAACTCGCCGGCCAGCCGGATAGAGACGGGCACCTTGCCATCGCGAGCCGCTTGCTGCTCCTGGCGCACATGGCCTTCCAGTGTGGCGCCCATGGCGGGCTGCCAGCGTGCCATGACCATGCGCACGGCCTCGGCCTCCAGCGCGCGGCGCATTTCAAACACCGCACGTGCCTCGTCCAGGCTGGGTTGGGCCACGGTGGCAGTGCGCTTGTTGCCAATATCGACCAGGGCCTCGGATGCCAGCCGGCTCAGCACCGCACGAATCAGCGTGCGGCTCACGCCGAACTGCAGGCCCAACTGGTCTTCGGGCAGCTTGGTGCCCGGGGCCAGGGCGTGCTCCACGATGGCACGCCGGATGGACTTGTAGGCGAGCTCGGCTTTTTTGGCGGGGGTCAGCATGGTGGAGGCAGCAGGTATACAAAATGGTTCCTGCCATTCAGCAAGCTCTGTGCCAAGGATTTCAGGTGCTTTTGCACCAAGGCGAGGCGTCAACCATGCCAGCGGCCTCCAGTTGGTTGGCATGCTCATTGCTGCACTCCGCGGAAATCACGTATACAAGATTTCCACCGCAAAGGACTGCCATGACCGCCATGTCTCACCGCACCGTCACCCTGCTGCTGAACCAGCAACAGCTCACCCTGATTGACAACACCGTGGCCCAGGGCGCGGCAACCGACCGCACCGCGCTGGTGAGGCGCGCGCTGCGCGAGCGCAACTGGCCCGCGCCGCAACGGCCTGCGCCGGTGGTGCCGGACCTCAGCGGCCTGGACACGCGGCGCGAGCTGCTGCAGGAGCTGGTCATCGAGCCCGGCACCGGAAAAGCACTGGAGCTGTTGCAGGGCCAGTTTCTGCGTATCGAGCAGATCGAAGGCGGGCAGTGCATCGACTTCAACTGCTTCAACCTGCACGATTACAAGGAGTACATGCACACGGGCCGCACAAGAACCGTGCATGGCCTGCTGCCCACTGCGGGGCATTTCCTGTGGTCCGCGCCGCCGCGCGAGCGTGCCATGGTGTATTTGCTGGAGGACACGGCGCAGTGCAACGATGTGCTGTTCCCGCGCTGCAGTGCCTACCTGTACGAGTCCAGCTACGGCATGCCGGTGCACACCAACTGTCACGATATCCAGGCCGAGGCCCAACGCGAGTACGGGCTGACACCCGACGATGTGCACGACTCCTTCAACCTCTTCATGCGCACCGAGGTGCATGGCGGACGCGGCCACATCACGCGCCAGCAATCCAAACCCGGTGACCATGTGGACCTGCTCGCGCTCATGGACCTGCTGGCTGTGCCCAACATCTGTGGCGCCGACATCATGCGCACCAGCAATTTCTCGCTCAAACCTGTCAAGCTGCAAATCTGGCACGCCAGCGTGCGTGACATGGCCAGCGTGCCGCCGCTCACCAGCTACACCAACCAGCGCACGCCGGCCGACTTCAAACAGCCCCACATCCGCACCGAGCGTGCCCTGCGGCGCGACCCCAGCTACCAGGCCAGCTTCACCAACGTGCCCCTGCGCATCAGCGCACTCGATGTGGCACTGGACGAGGCCGAGTACGCGTCCTTGCAGCAGGCCGGTCTGCAGGTGTACTACGGCGACGACGATGGTGCAGCCCTGCGTGATGTGCTGTTCAGCTGGTGGGAGACACAGCATCTGTGAGGCTCCCTAGCCCTGGCGTGCCATGTGCATCTGGTGCAGCGTGATCTTGCGCACTTCGGCCTGGCTGGTGGCAATGTGCGCGCGCAGCAGCATGGCGGCCTGATCGCCACGCTTGGCACGTATGGCCTTGAGGATCTTGCCGTGTTCCTCATAGGTGGCATCGATGCGTGCCTGCTTGGTGAAGTCCAGCCGGCGGATGATGCGGATGCGGTCGGTCACATCCCGGTGCACGCGTGCCATCTCGGCATTGCCAGCGGCCTCCACCAGCGTGCAGTGAAAGGCCTCGTCCCATTGGCTCACCTGCACCGCGTCGGCGCAGCGCTGCGCGACCGGCACCAGCCATAGTGCAAATAGGCTGTCCAGCAGGGCGCGGTGTTGGGGGGCACTTGCATGCAGACCGTCCTCGCACAGCCGGTGCGCGGCGGTGGACTCCAACACCATGCGCAGGTCGTAGAGCTGTTCGAACTTGTCAAAGTCAAACGGCAGCACGCGCCAGCCGCTGCGAAACAGCACCTCCACATAGCCCTCCTGCTGCAGCCGGGTCAGTGCGTGGCGCACTGGCGTGCGTGACACCCCCAGCCGCTCGCAGACCGACTGCTCGGTGAAGCGGTCTCCCGGCACCAGACGGAATTCGGCCACGTCGCGTTTGAGCTGCTCATACACCTGGGCAGCGCGTGAGACGCGCTCGGCAGACGCAGGGACAGGCGATGGGGTTGTGGCCACTACAACGCCAGCGCCTGCAGCACCCGCGTGCTGGGTGCGGTCCAGCCCACAATGCCGCCCTGTGCATGGATCATCTCCACCGCAGCCGCCTTGAACTGCGGGAAATAGCTCTCGGTGCAGTCCGTCAGCAGCAGGCAGTCATAGCCGCGGTCATTGGCCTCGCGCATGGAGGTTTGCACACAGACCTCGGTGGTCACCCCCATGAAGATCAGGTGGGTGATGCGGTGCCCGGTCAGCATCTCCTGCAGGCCGGTGGCGTAGAACGCGCCCTTGCCGGGCTTGTTGATGACGATCTCACCGGGCAGCGGCGCCAGCTCGGGGATGATGTCGTTGCCCGGCTCTCCGGCCACGAGGATGCGGCCCATGGGACCGACATCGCCGATGCGCAGCGTGGGATTGCCGCGGTTGCGTTTGGCGGGGGGGCAGTCACTGAGGTCGGCATCGTGCGCCTCGCGGGTGTGCACCACGAGCCCACCAGCCTGGCGCCACCCAGCCAGCATGGCCTGGCAGGCCGGCACGATGGCGGTGAGCAGCGACACATCGTTGCCCAAGGTTTCGCCAAAGCCGCCGGGCTCGACAAAGTCGCGCTGCATGTCGATGATGACCAGCGCGGTGTGTGCCACCGCAAAGTCGTAGGCAAAGGGCTCGGCGGGCAGGGAGAGCAGGGTGGTCGTGGGGGTCATGCGGCGGCCTTTTCAGCAACGGGATGGTCTTCGCCATGCGCGCCGCCGCCCATGTGGGCGCCCAGCACATGGCGGTCGGCCGCTGCGGCGGTGGTTTCGAACACGATGCGGCCTTCGCTCATCACCACAATGCGGTCGGCCAGCTCCAGCAGTTCGTCCAGGTCTTCGCTGATCAGCAGCACGCCGGCGCCGCGGCCGCGCACCTGGCGCAGCCGGCTGTGGATTTCGGCCACGGCGGCAAAGTCCAGCCCGAACACCGGGTTGGCGGCGATCAGCACGTTGATGTCGCCGGCCAGCTCGCGCGCCAGCACAGCGCGCTGCACATTGCCGCCCGACAGGCTGCGGATCGCGGCCGTCTCGCCCTGGGTCTTGATGCCGTATTCGGTGATCCAGGCGCGCGCCCGGGCGCGCCAGGTCGGAAAGCGCAGCACGCCGCCCACAGCCAGTGGTGCCTGGTCAAAGTCGCGCAGCGCCATGTTTTCGGCCACACTCAAATCGCCCACGCAGGCGTTGCGCAAGGGTTCTTCGGGCAGGCTGCGCACTTTGAGCGTGCGGTTTTCCTGGCGCGTGGCCTGGTAGGGCTGGCCCATCACCTGCACCGTGCCCGACAGGCGTGTGCGCTGGCCGACCAGTGCCTCCACGAGCTCCCGCTGGCCATTGCCAGAAACGCCGGCAATGCCAAGGATTTCACCGGGCATCACAGACAGGCTCAAGGCCTGCACGGCCAGCGTGCCACGGTCTCCCAACGCGTGCAGATCGTTCACCTGCAAGGCAGGGGTGCCGGAATTTGCTATGGAATCAGGAGCTGTCTGCGAAGATTCCACGGGGGCTACAGGCGATTTTTGTTCTGTATCTGCCGCAGCGTCTCCCATCATCGCCTGCGCCAGCAGCGCGGGCGTGGTGTCGGCCACGCGGCAGTGGTGCACCGCCCGGCCCTTTCGCAGCACGGTCACTGCGTCGGCATAGGCCATCACTTCGCGGAACTTGTGCGTGATGATGATCACGGTGCACTCGCCACGGCGCGCAAAGTCGCGGATGTGGCCCAGCACCTCATCGGCCTCCTGCGGCGTCAGCACCGAGGTGGGTTCGTCCAGGATCAGCAGGCGGGGTTTCAGGTAGAGCTGCTTGAGCAGTTCCAGCTTCTGCTTCTCGCCCGCGGCCAGGTCGGCCGGGCAGGCGTCCAGGTTCAGGCTGAACGGGGTGGTGGCCAAAAAGGCTTGCAGCTCGGCGCGCTTGGTTTTCCAGTCCACCAGCAGCGGCACCTTGTCAGCCGCCAGTAGCAGGTTCTCGGCCACCGTCATGCCCGGCGCCAGTGTGAAGTGCTGGTACACCATGCCGATGCCCAGGGCACGCGCGATCACGGGGTTGGCAATGTCCTGCTCGCGACCGTCGACCATGATGCTGCCTTCTTCGGCGCGCTGGAAGCCGGCCACGCATTTCACCAGCGTGCTCTTGCCCGCACCGTTCTCGCCCAGCAGGGCATGCACGGTGCCGGGCTCCACGGTCATGGTCACGTGGTCCATGGCCGTGAAGCTGCCGAAGCGTTTGGTCAGTTCATAGGTCTCCAGCCGCAGCGCGCCAGTGGCGGGCTTGGGCGGTGGAATCAGGTGAGAGGTGCTCATGGTGCGTCCTTTAGCGGGTGGCCGACAGTTCGCCCGGGCTGCCCTGGGCCACGCTGCCAGGCTTGCAGGTCAGCACCAGGATCAGCAGCGTGAGCACATAGGGCACGGTGTTGAACAGGTGGTAGCCCCAGCCCACACCAACCGACTGCAGCGCCGGGCCGATCGCACCGGCACCGCCAAACAGCGCGGCGGCGCCAATGCAGCGCAGCGGGCTCCAGCGCGCAAAAATCACCAGCGCCACGGCAATCAGGCCTTGTCCGCTGGAGATGCCCTCGTTCCAGCTGCCGGGGTAGAACAGCGTGAGCGAGGCTCCGCCCAGGCCTGCCACCATGCCGCCCGCGGTGGTGGCCAGAATGCGGATGCCGGTGATGGAGTAGCCCAACGCACGGGCCGCGTTGGCCGAGTCCCCGGCCAAGCGCACCAAGAGGCCCCAGCGCGTGCGGGCAAAGCCCCACCACAAGAGCACTGCAAGCGCCAGGCCCAGCGGCAACAACATGTTGATTTGCAAGGCCGACTGCACCGCGGGTGAGCTGCTCCAGCCGCCCAGCTCCAGTGCGGGAATCTGCGGTGCCTGCGGCTGGATATAGGGCTTGCCCAGGTAGAACGCGAGCCCCGTGCCCAAGAGCATGAGCGCAATGCCGGTGGCCACATCGTTCACGCGCGGCAGCGAGCACAGCACGCCATGCAGCGCCGCCAGCATCCCACCCGCCAATGCGCCGCTGAGCACACCGATCCAGGCTGAATCGCCCAGGTAGGCGCCGGCAAACGCGGCCATGGCCGAGAGCACCAACACGCCTTCCAGGCCCAGGTTGATGCGGCCCGATTTTTCGGTCAGGCATTCGCCCAGGCTCACAAACAGGAACGGGGTGCCCACGCGCAGAGCACCGCCCACAATGCCGGCGAGCAAGGCAATCCACTGGTCTGCAGTCATGGGGTGTTTCCTTCCGGTGTGAGATTGGAGGCAGCCGCTGGTGCCTGCGGGGCGGGGCCGGCCAGTTGGGCCAGTTTGGCGAACAGCGCTTTCCAGTCCACATCCCGCAGCGCTTCGCTGGCGAGGATGAAGACGAATGCAATGCCCTGCAGCACCAGCACCGAGGCATCGGGCAGGCCCAGGCGGCGCTGCAGCAGGCTGCCCGCTGCGCCAAAGCCACCAAACAAAATGGCGACCGGGATGATGGCAATCGGGTTGTGCCGTGCGATGAACGACACCAGGATGCCGGCGTAGCCATAGAACGCGATCAGCGAGGCATTGGCATTGGTGTGCACCGCCGCCACTTCCACGGCACCGGCCAGGCCGGCGCAGGCACCGCCCAGCGCGCAGGCCACGATGACCAGTGCGGACGCCGGCAGTCCCACCAGTTGCGCGGTGCGCAGGTTGCCGCCCACCACGCGAATGGCAAAGCCCGAGGCCGTCCAGCGCAGCCAGATGCCCAGACCGATGCAGGCCAGCACACCCAGTGCCAGGCCCCAGTGCACCTCGGAGCCCGCAATCCCGCCGATGCGCAGCCCCTCCGACAGCGAGTAGGTGGCGGGCTTGTTCAGGCTGGCCGGATCGCGCATCGGGCCTTCCACCAGGTGCTTGAAGAAGCCGATGGCGATGTAGGCCAGCAGCAGGCTGCTGATGGTTTCGTTGATGCCGCGGTATTGGCGCAGCCAGCCCGCCAGTGCCACCCACAGCGCGCCGGCCAGCGCACCGGCCATGCAGACGATGACCGAGCCCGCCACACCATCGGGCAGCGGCACGCTGCGCGCCACCGCGGCGCAGGCCAGGCCGCCCAGCACCAGCGCGCCCTCGCCGCCGATGATGACCAGTCCGGCACGCGCGGGGATGGCCACGCACAGCGCGGTCAGCATCAGGGGAGCGGCGCGCTGCAAGGTGTTTTGCCAGGCAAACCAGCTGCCAAATGCACCCTGGAACAGCAGGGTCCAGACCTCCAGCGGGTTGACGCTGGCAAATGCCACCATCACGCCGAATACGAGCAGGGCCGCTGCAATCGCCATTACGGGCAGGGCCACAGGGGTCAGGGTGTTGCGCATGGGTCGGGTCCTTTATCCAAGCAGGCTCACGTGGGCAGCCACCACACGCCAGCCCTGGTGCGTGCGCATCCAGGTCTGGCTTTGGCGGCCGGTCTTGGCACTGCCCAGGCGCTGGAACTCGACATTGGCGGTGGCAAAGTCGCGCCCATAGGTGGTGATCACGTTCTTCAGCACCGCGCGCTGCAGCCCCTGGGGCGAGCGCCCGGCGCGGAACGACGCGATGGCGTCATAGCCGTACAGGTTTTCTGTGGCGCCGTAGCGCAGTGTGAGCGGGCTGTTCCAGAACAGCTCGTCCAGCACCGCCACATCGTTGTCCACCAGCGCGCGCTCGTAGCGCTCGCATTGCAGGGTCACTTCGGCCAACACGTCGGGCAGGTTGATGTCCACGCTAGAACTCCACAGGTTTGAGGTGTGCGGCGCCCGCTGCTTGCAGTGCATACGCCGCACGCAGGGCCAGGTCTTCGCGCCAGGGTGCGCTGATGATCTGCACGCCAATGGGCAGCCCGCCAGTGCCGCTGGGCCACATCGGTGCGGCCACCACAGGGCAACCGGCAAACGAGATGGGTTGGGTCAGCAGGCCGATGGAGGGGCGCGTAGGCAGCAGCGTGCCGTTGATGTCCAGCCACTCCGAACCCAGCAGCGGCGCGGCTACCGGCGTGGCCGGTGCCAGCAGCACATCCCAATGGCGCAGCAGCCTATTCACTTTGTCGCGGTAGATGCGGCGAAAGCGTTGCGCCCGCAGATACCAGGCCGCCGGAATCAACGCGCCCGCAATGAAGCGGTCTACTGACAGCGGCTCAAAGTCATCGGCCTGGGTGCGCAGATCGTCCAGGTGCTGGCTGCCGCCTTCGCTGGCCGTGACGATGAAGGCGGCTGCCCGGCCCAGCGCTGCGTCGGGCCACTCCACCGTATCCACCGCACCCAGCAGCTTGGCGGCGGTGGCCACGGCTTGGCGGGCCGGGTCGGTGGCATGGTCATGAAAGTAGCCGCCCAGCAGACCCACCCGCAAGCCCTGCACCCCCTGCTGGAGCGAGCCCACGGGCTGCACATGCACTGCGTGGCTGCCAGGGTCCAGCGGGTCCGGGCCCTGCAGCACGTCGTAGGCCAGGGCCAGGCTTTCCACCGAGTCGGCGAACGGGCCCAGGTGGTCGATGCTCTGCACAAAGGGATAGGAGCCGCGGCGTGACAGCCGCCCAAACGTGGGCTTGAGCCCCCACGTGCCACAGAAGGACGAGGGCACGCGGATGGAACCATTGGTGTCCGATCCCAGCGCAATGCCTATCTGGCCTGCGGCCACCGCTGCGCCGCAGCCGCCGGAGGAGCCACCCGCGGTGCGCGTCAGGTCGTGCGGATTGTGGGTGGGGCCGTAGTGCGTGTTTTCGGTGGTGAAGCCATAGGCGTACTCGTCCATGTTGAGTGATCCCACCAGCACGGCGCCGGCCGCCTGCATCTGTGCCACCAGAAAGGCATCGTGCGCGGCTGGCGGGTTGTGACGGTTCACCCTGGAGCCCGCGCGGGTCACCTCACCCGCCACGTCAAACAAGTCCTTTACCGCATACGGCACGCCGGCCAGTGGCGGCAGCACCTCGCCCCGCGCACGCCGGGCGTCCACTGCGTCGGCCTCCTGCAGGGCGCGCGGGTAGCTTGTGCTGGTGAAGGCGTTGATGGCGCCATCGGTGGTGTCGATGCGGTCCATGCAGGCCTGCGTGGCCTCGCGGGCGCTGACGTCGCCCGCCGCAATGGCCCGCGCCAGCGCAGCACTGGTGAGTCCCTGAATGTAGTTCGCTATGTTTTTCATAGCTTGCTGCGCATATTTGACAGGGGCTGGAAGGCCAAAGGCCTGTAGATCTCGGCCAGCTCGTCGTGCGGCTCCATGGGGGTGTCCAGCAGAAGCTGGGCCAACTGCGCGGTGCGTGTGAGGTGGGCCGCCACGCGCAGCGTGCGTGCTTCGTCCAGCGGCAGGTCCAGCGCCGCGGCGCTGGCCTTCACGTAGTTCAGGATTTCGGCTTCGGTCATGGCGGCCTCTCAAGGCGTGGTGGACTGGGTCAGGCGGGCCGCCAGGTAGGCGCGCCAGCCGCCGTGCGCGGTCACGTCCTGTGCGCTCTCCAGCGCGTGGCCTTCGCAGATGAAGCCGGTGACCCAGGTGCCGTCGGCCAGCTCCACGCGGCCCAGGCCCAGCGGCGGGGGGATGAGCGCCAGAAAACTGCCCACCTGTTCCTGGGGCATGTCCCACACCTCCAGCGCAATGGCCGCGCCACCGTTGGCCACGCGGCGCAGGCCGGGCTTGGGTGGCACGGTGCCGGGCAGGGCGTACAGGCGGTAGGCCGGCGCGGTGGTGGTGCTCTGTACCAGCCGGGCACCACGTTCCAGCAGCTGGCTGTTCAGCGGCATGCCCGAGAGGTGGGCGCCCACCACGGCCACCTGCATGCGTGCCGCACTGGTGGCAATGCCCGCCAGGGGCTGTGGCGCGGGCAGGGGCAGGTCCAGTGCCCCCTGGGGCAGGCCGGTGGCGTGGTGGTAGCGCTGGCCCAGCTCGGCCAGCGGCCAGTCGCTGCCGCAGGGCGCAATCAGCGTGATGCCAAAGGGCAGGCCGTCGGGGCGCAGGCTGCTGGGCACGGCGATGGCCGCGTAGTCCAGAAGGTTCACAAAGTTGGTGTACGCCCCGAGGTTGCGGTTCAGCACCACGGGGTTGGCCCGCATGGCGGCGATGGTGTAGTGCGTGGGCGCGGTCGGCACCAGCAGCACGTCGATGGCCTTCCACATGGCGGCGGCCTGCTGGCCACAGGCCAGCAGCTGGGTTTGTGCGGCGCACAGGTCGGCAGCGCTGTAGTTGCGGCCCTTGGCAATGATGCTGCGCACCGGCTCCATCACCTTGTCTTCGTGCAGGTCAAAGAAGGCGCGCACGGCGGCATAGCGCTCCGCCACCAGCGCACTCTCGTAGAGCAGGGTGGCGGCTTGCGCCAGCGGGGTGTAGTCAATCGGCACGGCCACACCCCCCATGGCGGTGAGCCGTGCCATGGCTTCGGTGAACGCCAGCTGTGCGGCCGCATCCCCAAAAAACTCCAGCTGCATGGGCACCCCAAAGCGGAATTGCTGGCCCCAGGGGGTGTGGGCCAGCGTCAGCGTGCGCGAATACGGGTCGCGTGCATCGGGCCCCTGCGCCACCGCCAGCACGCGGGCAGCCATGTCCACGGTGCGCGCGAAGATGGAGACGCAGTCCACACTCTGGGCGGCAGGCACCACGCCACGCGCGCTCAGCAGGCCTTTGCTGGGCTTGATGCCCACGATGTTGTTGAGCCCGGCCGGCACCCGCCCCGAACCTGCGGTGTCGGTGCCCAGCGCAAAGTCCACCTGGCCGGTGGCCACCACATAGGCCGAACCGGCACTGGAGCCGCCGGATACGTAATCGGGGTTGAAGGCATTGGGCACCGCGCCATAGGGCGAGCGCGTGCCGTTGAGGCCGCAGGCAAACTGGTCCAGGTTCGTCTTACCCACCAGCACCGCACCAGCATCGAGCAGCTTTTGCACCACCGTGGCGTGCGCGGCGGCTACGTAGGCAAATTCTGCGCAGGCGGCCGTGGTGGGGTGACCCTGGGCGTCGATGTTGTCCTTGATCGCAAAACGCAACCCCGCCAGCGGGCCGGTGCTGCTGCCCGCCAAAGGCGTGGCAAAGCGCGCGATCCAGGCCTGGGGGGCATCACCATCACTCCGGGAACTGCTCTGCACCATGTTGGAGTCCTGTCTTGTATCCAAGATGGGATTGCAAAAGCTGTGCCAAAAAAACCGGTCCCTGTGCCGTTCGGGCCTCGCCGGTTAAAATACGTCGCAAGGCCCGCTGCTCCGGCGGGCTTTGTCTTTTGTGTTCGGAGCCATGTAGAGGACTACCATGTATAAAAACCTCGCAGCCACTGTCGTGGCCGCTTGTTGTTTTCTGTTGGCGCCCCAGGGTGCCATTTCCCAGACCCCAACCCCTGCCAAGGACCAGCCGCTCAAGGTTGGCTTTCTGTACGTCGCGCCCCTGGGCGATGCGGGCTGGGTGCGCCAGCATGAGGAAGGTCGCCAGGCCGTGGCTGCCGCCCTGGGTGCCAAAGTGCAAACCACCTATGTAGAGAACGTGGCCGAAGGCCCCGACGCGGAGCGCGTGATCCGCGACCTGGCACGCCAGGGCTACCAGCTCATCTTCACGCCCAGCTTTGGCTATATGGAGCCCACGCTCAAAGTGGCGCAGGAGTTTCCGGATGTGAAGTTCGAGTCCATCACCGGCTACAAGACCGCGCCCAATGTGGCCACGGCCAATGCGCGCTACTACGAAGGCCGGTATCTTGCCGGCGTCGCTGCGGGGCGCATGACGAAGAGCAACCTGGCCGGCTATGTGGCGGGCTTTCCCATCCCCGAGGTGCTGCAGGGCATCAACGCCTTCACGCTGGGCATGCGCTCGGTCAATCCACAGGCCCAGGTCAAGGTGGTATGGCTGGGTGAGTGGTTCAACCCCACGCGCGAGCGCGACGCTGCCATGACGCTGTTCAACCAGGGCGTGGATGTGATCGCTTTCCACACCGGCTCCAATGCGGTGATGGCGGCCGCCCAGGAGCGTGGCAAGCTGGCCGTGGCCTACCACTCCGACATGCGCAAAGTGGCGCCCGATGCGCAGATCGTGGCGGTGACCCACCAGTGGGGCGCCTACTACACTGCGCGCGCACGGGCCGTGCTGGATGGCAGCTGGAAGAGTGGCAACGTCTGGGGCGGGGTCAAGGAAGGCATGATCCGCGTGGGCGACTTTGGCAGCAAGGTGCCCCAGGCCGTGCAAGCCGAGGTGCTGCAGCGGCAGAAGGACATTGCAGCGGGCAAGTTGCACCCGTTTGCGGCCCGGGCCGATGTGCGGGACAACGAAGGCAAGCTGGTGATTGCCAAGGGCAAGACCCTGGGCGACGCGGACATCCTGGGCATGAACTGGCTGGTGGCCGGCGTGCAGGGCAAGCTCAGCCATTAGGGGCCAGCGATGACATACCAGGTCAAGGAAATTTTCTACACGCTGCAGGGCGAGGGCTCCAACGCGGGCCGCCCGGCGGTGTTCTGCCGCTTTGCCGGCTGCAACCTCTGGACCGGCCGCGAACAGGACCGCGCGAGCGCTGTCTGCCAGTTTTGCGACACCGATTTTGTCGGCACCGATGGCACGCTGGGCGGCAAGTTCAAAACTGCGCAGGCGCTGGCTGAGCGCATTGCCGCACAGTGGCCCGACACCGATGCGGCGAACCGCTTTGTGGTGTTGACCGGCGGCGAACCCCTGCTGCAGGTGGATGCCGCGCTGATTGATGCTCTGCACGCGCAGGGTTTTGCCATTGCGGTGGAAACCAATGGCACGATCGCTGCGCCTGAGGGCATCGACTGGATCTGTGTGAGCCCCAAGGCCGGCTCCAGCTGGGTGCAGCGCAGCGGCCACGAGCTCAAGCTGGTCTGGCCCCAGCCCGGCATCACGCTGGCCGAATGCGAGGCGGCGGACTTTGAACACCGCTACCTCCAGCCCATGGACAACATCCTGCGGGCCGACAACACGCGGGCCTGCATCGCCCAGTGCCTGGAGCGCCCGCAGTGGCGCCTGTCCCTGCAAACCCACAAGATCACAGGCATCCGATGACCCAAGTGCCCGCCATTCCCCTTCCGCGCCGCTGCGAGGTGAGCCAGAAGTTCTTCTTCGACGCGGCCCACACGCTCAAGCGCACCCTGGACGACGCGGAGGAGGTCGCTGGCAGCCGCCGCATCCACGGCCACACCTACCACGCCGAAGTTTCCGTGGCCGGCAATGCCGACGAGGACACCGGCATGGTGGTGGACCTGGGCCACCTGCGCAACGCCATTGCCGTGCTGCGTCCGCGTCTGGACCATCACCTGCTGGACGAAGTGGAAGGCCTGGGGCCGCCCACGCTGGAAAACCTCGCCGCCTTCATTTGGCGCGCCATGGCGCAGGAGTTCAGCGGTCTGTGGCAGGTGCGTGTCTGGCGCGAGGGCATTGGCGACAGCTGCACCCTGCGCGCCTGAAGGCCTTGCTGCGCCTTCCGGTGGCGCCATAGGGGCTATGCGCAGCTTGGTATAGAGATTGCTGCGCCGCGTTATATGCTCGCCCGCATGAAAGCCTACCGCGCCTCCCTTTTATGGTTTGCCCCCGACGCCCCGGGGCAGGCCCGTTTTGAAACCGATGGCCTGCTCGTTGTGGGCCCCAATGCCCAAGGCACCCAGGTGGTGCAGGCCATTGGCGCATACAGTGCCATCGCTTCCCAGTACCCCGATGTGGCAGTGGAGCACTTTCCGGGCCGCATCATCGCGCCGGGATTTATCGACCTGCATATCCACTACCCGCAGACCAACGTCATCGGCTCACCTGCGCCCGGCCTGCTGCCCTGGCTGGAAAACTACACCTTTCCAGAAGAAAAACGCTTTGCAGCCCCCGAATACAGTGCGCAAGCAGCTACTTTTTTTGTAGCGGAACTGCTGCGCAACGGCGTCACCAGCGCGCTCACCTTTGCCACTTCGCATGTGGAATCGGTCCACGCGCTGTTTGCCGAGGCGCAGGTGCAGAAGATGCGCCTAATCACCGGTCTGTGCCTCATGGACCGCCATGCGCCCGCGGGCCTGCTGAACCAGGGGCAGGGCAGTGTGAGTGGCACCGAGCAAAGCCTGCGCGACACCGAAGCGCTGATCCAACGCTGGCACGGCGTGGACCGCCTGGGCTACGCCATCACCCCGCGCTTCGCCCCCACCAGCACCGAGGCCCAACTGCGCGGCGCGGGCGAGCTGGCCAAGCGCTACGGCGATGTATGGATCCAGAGCCATGTGGCCGAGAACAAGGACGAGATCACCTGGGCGCGCGAACTCTTCCCCGCATCCCGCAGCTACCTGGCCACCTACGACGACTTTGGCCTGATGCGCGACCGCGCCATCTACGCCCATTGCATCCACTTCGACGACGATGACCGGGCGCTGATGCGCGATGCCGGCGCCGCAGCGGCCGTCAGCCCCACCAGCAACCTGTTCCTGGGCAGTGGCTTCTTCGACTATGAGGGCGCCGACCGCGTGGGCTACGCCTACGGCCTGGCCAGCGATGTGGGCGGTGGCACCAGCTTCAGCCCTTTCCACACCATGCTGGCGGCTTACTACGTGGGCCGCGAGGGCCAGACCAAGCCCGGCCTGTCGCTCTCGCCCCAGCACCTGTGGTGGCAGCACACGGCAGGCGCCGCGGCAGCCCTGGGGCTGGGCGGTGTGGTGGGCGACCTGCAACCGGGCAGCGAGGCGGACTTTGTCATCATCAACCCCCAGGCCACGCCGCTGCTGGCGCACAAGACGGCGCTGGCGTCCAACCTGGACGAACTGCTGTTCTCGCTGATCGTCCTCGGCGACGACCGCTTGATTGAAAAGACTGTGATTTCCCAAGCCCACTAGGGCATGCGCCCATTTTTCAAGGAAACCATGATTGAGACTGAAGTGTCCGTGCCGTTGACACGGCTACAAATTGTGCTGGTGATTCTGGCGTTGGCCTGTGGCGGTTTCGCTATCGGCACCGGTGAATTTGCCATCATGGGCTTGCTGCCCGATGTGGCCAGCACCTTTGCCGTGACGACACCGCTGGCTGGCTATGTCATCAGCGCCTATGCGCTGGGCGTGGTGGTGGGAGCACCACTCATTGCCATTGCCGGCGCTAAATCCTCGCGCCGCACGCTGCTTCTGATCCTCATGGCCGTCTTCACGCTGGGCAATCTCGCCAGTGCGGTGGCGCCCGGTTTCCTGAGCTTTATCGTGCTGCGCTTTCTCTCCGGTCTGCCGCACGGGGCCTACTTTGGCGTGTCGGCGCTGGTGGCTGCCTCCCTGGTGCCGCTGGACATGCGGGCCCGCACGGTGGGCTACGTGATGCTGGGGTTGACCGGCGCGACGCTGATCGGCACACCGGTCATGGCGCTGTTTGGCCAGTACCTCAGTTGGCGCGTCATGTTTTTTGCAGTCGGACTTATGAGCGTGCTGACCGTGACGCTCATCTGGATCTACCTGCCGCGCGACACACCCGAAGCGGGCGCCAGCGTGATGCGCGAGCTGGTGGCGTTCACCCACCCCCAGGTGCTGCTCACCCTGACGCTGGCCGCTACCGGCTTTGGCGGCATGTTTGCCATCTTCTCCTACGTCGCCAGCACGGCCACCGAGGTGGCCCACATGCCGGTCAAGATGATCCCGGTGATCATGGTGTTGTTTGGTATCGGCATGAATGTGGGCAATGTGGTGGGCTCCAAGCTGGCCGACATCAACCTTATGGGCACCATCGGCGGCATGTTGGTCTACAACATCGTGGTGATGACGATGTTCAGCCTGACTGCCGCGTCACCCTGGATGCTGTGCCTGTGCGCCTTCCTGATCGGCTGCACCTTTGCCGCCGGCCCGGCCACCCAGACGCGGCTGATGGACGTGGCATCGGATGGCCAAACCCTGGCTGCGGCCTCCATGCACTCGGCCTTCAATATCGCCAACGCCCTGGGCGCCTGGCTGGGCGGCCTGGCCATTGCCTTTGGCTACGGCTATGCGTCCACCGGCTATGTGGGTGCCTTCCTGTCCTTTATGGGCCTCTTCGTGTTCGCGGCGTCCGTCCTGCTGGAGCGGCGTGCCAGCGCTACGCCCAGCACGGGGGACTTGGTGTCAGTCGGGCAGGAATGATAGGCTTGGGGCATGAAGAATCTTCCTCTGCTCCACTGGCATTCGATGTTCATGGGGGTGGCGCTGTTGGCGTCCGGCCGCTCCAAGGACGCGCGCAAGCGCAACGGGGCCTGTATCGTCAGCCCGGACAACAAGATTTCCGGCGTCGGCTACAACGGCCTGCCGCGCGGCTGCAATGACGACGACGAGCACTACTGGCAAGACGACGACAACGACCCGCTGAACTCCCGCCACAGCTACATCGTGCATGCGGAGCAGAACGCCATCCTCAACTGCACGACGCTGCCGCTGCACGGGTCCACCATCTACGCGACCCAGTACCCGTGCCCCCGGTGCGTGCAGTCCATCATCCAGGTCGGCATCAAGCGCGTGGTCTACCTCGACAAGAAGGCGCACCAGGAGCGCATCAACGGGGCCTCTGAAAAAATGCTGGCCGATGCAGGCGTCGAGATCGCATCCCTGCAGGAACTGCACCCCGAGTCCGCCGACTGGTCCCTAGAGCTGGCCCAGTTCATCGAAGGCTCCACCCAAGGGAAGCCCACACCATGAAATGGGAAGGCAACCGCGAATCCGACAACGTCGAAGACCGCCGCGACGGGTCTGGTGGTGGCTTTGGCGGCGGTGGCCTGGGCGGTTTGCTCGGGGGACTGCTGGGCAGCCGCTTGGGCGTGGGCACCATCGTGGTGGCGCTGCTGGGCGGTTGGGCCCTGGGTATCAACCCGCTCACCATCCTGGGCCTGCTCAGTGGCGAAGGCGGGCCTGCACCCCAGGTGCAGCAGGCCCCGGCCCACCGCCCACCGGCGGACGACAAGATGGCCAAATTCGTCTCCACCGTGCTGGCCGACACCGAGGACGTGTGGACCGATGTGTTCAAAAAGGGCGGTGCCGATTACCAAAAGCCCAAGCTGGTGCTGTTCCGCGGTGCCACGCCCACCGCCTGCGGCCAGGGCCAGAGCGCGATGGGCCCGTTTTACTGCCCGGCCGACCAGAAGGTCTATATCGACCTGGGCTTTTACGAAACCCTGCAAAAGCAGCTGGGGGCGCCCGGCGACTTTGCCCAGGCCTATGTGATCGCCCATGAGGTGGGCCACCATGTGCAAAACCTGCTGGGCATCAGCGCCAAGGTGCAGCAGGCCCGCAGCCGGGCCAGCGCGGCAGAGTCCAACGCCCTGAGCGTGCGCCTGGAGCTGCAGGCCGACTGTTTTGCCGGCGTCTGGGCCTACCACGCCAACAACGCCCGCCAACTGCTGGAGCAGGGCGATGTGGAAGAGGCCATGAACGCCGCCGCCAAGATTGGCGACGATGCCCTGCAGCGCGGTAGCGGCCATGCGGTGGTGCCGGAAAGCTTCACCCATGGCAGCAGTGCCCAGCGTCAGCGCTGGTTTTCGCAAGGTTTAAAAACCGGCAGCGTCAAGGGCTGCGACACCTTCTCCAGCCGCACTTTGTAAGAGTAGTGGGATAATCGGGGTTTGCCCTGAGTCTTGGGGCGCCCCGCTATCGGATGGATAGCACCTTTTTGGCTATGCCTGACCGAATTGACTACTGAACTGCAATCCCCCGCTTCCGCGCCTGCCACCGCCGCACCCGCCGAAGCCCCGCCCATGCGATACGCCGATCTGGCGCTGGCCGAGCCGCTTAAGCGTGCCGTGGCCGATATGGGCTACGAATTCATGACGCCCATCCAGGCGCAGGCGATCCCCGTGGTGATCACGGGCAAAGATGTGATGGGCGCCGCCCAGACCGGCACCGGCAAAACCGCTGCCTTCTCCTTGCCCCTACTGCACCGCCTGATGAAGCACGAAAACGCTTCTACCTCTCCCGCCCGCCACCCCGTGCGCGCCCTGGTGCTGCTGCCCACACGTGAGCTGGCCGACCAGGTGGCTCAGCAAGTGAAGATGTACGCCAAGCACACCAGCCTGCGCAGCGCCGTGGTGTTTGGTGGCATGGACATGAAGCCCCAGACCCTGGAGCTGAAAAAAGGCGTGGAAGTGTTGGTGGCTACCCCAGGCCGCCTGCTGGACCACATCGAAGCCAAGAACGCCGTGCTCAACCAGGTCGAGTACGTGGTGTTGGACGAGGCTGACCGCATGCTGGACATCGGCTTTCTGCCGGACCTGCAGCGCATCCTTTCCTACCTGCCCAAGCAGCGCACCACACTCTTGTTCAGCGCCACCTTCTCGCCCGAGATCAAGCGCCTGGCCAATAGCTACCTGCAAGACCCCGTCACCATCGAAGTGGCCCGCTCCAACGCGACGGCGTCCACGGTCGAGCAGCATTTCTACAGCGTGGGCGAGGACAACAAGCGCCACGCCCTGCACCAGATCCTGAAGACCCGCGGCATGAAGCAAGCCTTTGTGTTTGTGAACAGCAAGCTGGGCTGTGCCCGACTGGCCCGCTCGCTGGAGCGCGAGGGCCTGAAGACCGCCGCGCTGCACGGTGACAAGAGCCAGGACGAGCGCCTGAAAGCGCTGGATGCCTTCAAAAAGGGTGAAGTGGACCTGCTGGTGTGCACCGATGTGGCCGCCCGCGGTCTGGACATCAAGGACGTGCCCGCGGTGTTCAACTTCGACATTCCCTTCAACGCCGAAGACTATGTGCACCGCATTGGCCGCACGGGCCGTGCCGGGGCCTCCGGCCTGGCCGTGACCTTTGTGGGCGGCGGCAACGACGCCCGCCTGTTGGCCGACATCGAGAAACTGATCAAGACCAAGATCGACCTCGAAGCCGTGGAGTTTGAAGAAGACCAGCCCGACATTCGCAAGCAAGGCCGCATCAACGACGGCCGCCGCATGTACCACGAAGATGGCAGCGCGGTGAGCGACAACGGCCGCAGCGGCGGACGCGGCGAAGGCCGTGGCGCGCGTGACGATGGCGACCGTGTGCGCGTGCCGCGTGCGCCGCGCAACGACTACAACCGCCCGGTGCAAGTGTCGCGCGACCCCTTCTTCGACAAGCCCTATGAGCCCACTGCGGCGCCTGAAGCGGCGCCGTCCTGGGAGGCTACGGCCCGCACCACCACGCGTAGCATTTCCGCCAACATCAAGCCCAAGCGCAAAGTGGCTGCTTTGTTCAAGGCCGACTGAGTCAGTGCACTCCAAACGAAAACGGCGCCTGGTGCGCCGTTTTTTTATGCCAGTTTTATTCCCCCGGCTTTTGTGACTGCTCGCAGTGCACCTGCAACAGCTCGGTGCGCCAGGGCGCACCGTCATTGGCGTTAGGCTCCACGCGCAACGCGCTGAGGCAACCGCCCCACACGCAGCCGGTGTCCAGCGCCAGGACGTCGGACCGCCCCAGCCAGCCCAGGGTAGACCAGTGGCCGAACGCCACGGTGACGTTGGCCGTCTGGCGCCCCGGCGCCTCGTACCAGGGCAGGTAGCCTGCGGGAGCCTGTTCGGCCGGGCCCGAGGTGGCGAACTCCATGGCACCTTCGGGTGTGCAAAAGCGCATGCGCGTCAGCGCGTTCACGATCACGCGCAGGCGCGCGATGCCGGTCAGGTCGTCGCTCCACTGTTCGGGCGCATTGCCATACATGGACTGGAAGAAATCGCCCACTGCATCCGAGCGCAGCACCGCCTCCACTTCCTCTGCCAATGCTATGGTTTTGCTAGCGGTCCACGCAGGTAGCACGCCGGCGTGGACCATTAAAAGCTCAGAGCCCCCGATGCGCTCCCGCATCGCCATGCGCTGCTGGCGCAGCCAGTCCAGCAGGGCTGGGCGGTCGGGCGCGGCCAGCAGGTCGGCCAATGTGTCGTGGCGGCCGGGCTTGCGCACGCCATGGGCCACGGCCAGCAGGTGCAGGTCGTGGTTGCCCAGCAGGCAGCGTGCGGAAGCGCCGTAGCCCATCAGCCGGCGCAGCACGCCGGCCGAGTCCGGCCCGCGGTTCACCAGGTCGCCCAGCAGGTAGAGCGTGTCGCGGCTCGGGGAGAAATCGATCAGTCGGGTGAGCTGGTCCAGTGCGGCATTGCAGCCCTGCACATCACCGATAAGGTACATTGCCATGGTCTCGATTCTCGCTTGGGTTCCATGGATTTTTTGCTGATCATTGTTCTGACCTTGTTGAATGGCGCCTTCGCCATGTCAGAGTTGGCGCTTACCGCCAGCCGCAAAGTGCGGCTGCACACCATGGCCGATGCGGGCGACAAGGGCGCCCTGGCCGCCCTGGCCTTGTTGGACAACCCCACCCACTTTTTGTCAGTGGTGCAAGTTGGCATTACCTCCATCGGCATGCTCAACGGCATCGTAGGCGAGGCCGCGTTTAGCGATGGCGTTGCCCGATGGTTGGGCGCTACATTACCCATCTCGCACCGCGCCGCCGAAATCTCGGCCACGGCGCTGGTGGTGACCACCATCACCTTCATCACCATCTTGTTTGGAGAGCTGGTGCCCAAGCGCATTGGTCAGCTCTACCCCGAAGTCGTGGCCCGCGCACTGGCCATCCCCATGACATGGGTGGCCAAGGGTGCGAAGCCTTTTGTGCGTCTGCTTTCGTTTGCCACGCACGGCATCTTGCAGTTGCTGCACCTGAACGCCAGTGACAACCGCGCCGTCACCGAAGCCGAAATCTCAGCCAGCCTGGAGGAGGGGGTGGACGCCGGCATCATCGAAGAGCATGAGCACCAGATGGTGCGCAACGTCTTCCACCTGGATGACCGCCAGCTCGCCTCCATGATGCTGCCGCGCACCGACATGGTCTGGCTGGAGGCCGGCCAGACCGTGGCCCAGTGCCTGGCGCAGGCAGGGGCCAACGCCACGCACGGGGGCCATTCGTGGTACCCCGTGTGCCGCGAGTCGCTGGACAACGTGGTCGGCATCATCAGCGTGGCGCGCCTGCTGGCACTGGGCGATTCGCACCAGGGCCCGATTGAGGCGGCGGTGGAGCCCGCCGTGTTTGTACCCGAGACGCTGAGCGGCATGGAGCTGATCGAGCAGTTCCGCGTCAAGTCCGCGCGCATGGTGTTTGTGGTGGATGAGTACGGCGTGGTGCAGGGCCTGATCACCCCGCATGACCTGCTGGAAGCCATTACCGGCGAACTGCAGCCCGATGCGCAAACCGAGGCGTGGGCCACGCTGCAGGATGACGGTACCTGGGTGCTGGATGGCCTGATGCCCGTGGGTGAACTCAAGGCCCGGCTGGAGATTGACGACGAGCTGCCTGACGAGGAACGCGGGCGCTACAACACACTGGCCGGTTTGTTGATGGCCGTGTCGGGCAACCTGCCCGCGCAGGGTGAGCAAATCATTTGTGCGCAGTGGGCGTTTGAGGTGCTGCAGCTGGAAGGCCGCCGCATCGACAAGGTAAAGGCCCGCCGCACCCTGGGCGATCCCTGAGCTAAAGGCGCCCGGTGAGCCTGTAGGCCACCAAGCCCAACAGTTCATGCAGGGCCAACTGCCAGCGCATCGCGCCTTCGGCCAACGAGAAGTCCTGCCAGTCGCTGCTGTCCCCGGTGCGAAAGTCCACCGGGTAGGCCGTCACGTTCCAGCCTGCCTTGGCAAACGTGGCCATGGAGCGCGGCATGTGCCAGGCGGAGGTCACCAGCAACCAGCGCTGCGTGCGGTCCACGCCCGGCAACTGTGCGGTCAGCACTGCGTTCTCATAGGTGTTGCGGGAGGCCGATTCGTACTGCACCTGGGGCCCGCTCACACCCATGCTGTCAAAGAACATCTTGGCGCGCTCGGCTTCGGTTTGGCCAACACCCATCAGCATGCCCTCGCCCCCGGTGAACAGCATGCGAAGCTTGGGGTTGCTGCGCAGCATGGCCACTGGCGCAGTCATGCGCTCGGCCGCATCGTTGAGCATGGGCTGTAGGTGGGCCTGCTGCGTGCGACCTGATTCGGTGGCACCGCCCAGCACGACCATGCCCACATAGCCACTCAAGTCGGCCTGGGGCGCCAGCTCGGGGTATTGGGCCTCCAGTCGGCGGATGACGAGCTCGGGCAGTGGCATCCAGGCCGTGAGCACCATCAGCACCAGCGCCAAACCCAGCAGACGCTTGCCAGCCCGCGGGCGGCGTTGCAGCACCAGCAGGCTGAGCACCATCACGACAAACACCCACAGCAGGGGTTGGGACAACAGGCCAATAAGTTTGGAAGCAAGGAACATGGAGTGCGGGTTATTTGGTGTCGTCCGGCATGGGGCGTGCTTGTTGCATCACGGCGTCCACGGACTGTTTGACTTGCTGCTGGATCTGCTGGCTCTGTTGTTGCGGCGTGGCGTCGGGCGCAGCCCCAGGCACCACTGCCGTGGCGCTGCCCATTTGCTTCTTGGCCAGCAGGCCCACAATGGCCAGTACGACCAGCAAACTGACGATTCCAAAGAGTGCGCGCATGGGGAGCTCCAATAGAAGGCGGAGCCGCATTTTGACCGATGGTGCTGGCGCACCGTGGCAAGATGTGCGCTGTTTTGCAATTGGTGGGAGAACCATGGCGCGCATTCTTGTCGTTGACGACGACGCAGACCTGCTGAAGTCCCTGTCCATGCGCCTGCGCTACGAGGGGCACGACGTGACCTCAGCCGACGGTGGCCCCATGGCGCTCTCCAAGCTCGACCTCGAAGTGCCCCACATGGTCATCACCGACCTGCGCATGCCCGAGATGGATGGCCTGCAGCTGTTCGAGGCCATCCACCGCCGCTTCCCACTCATGCCCGTGGTGATCCTCACGGCCAACGGCACCATCCCCGACGCCGTGCGCGCCATGCAAAAAGGCGTGTTCGGTTACATCACCAAACCGTTTGAAGGCGCTGCGCTCATGCGTGAAGTGGACCGTGCCTTGGCCATCTCCAGCGCGCTGGGCGCCGACATGCCGGGTGAGGCGCCCGGCGAGCGCTGGCGCGAAGCCATCATCACGCGCAGCCCACGCATGGAAAAGCTGCTGGCCGAGGCCCGCAGCGTCGCGCAGAGCGATGCCTCGGTGCTCATCCACGGCGAAAGCGGCACAGGCAAAGAGCTGCTGGCTCGCGCCGTGCACGCCTCCAGCGCGCGGGCGGATGAAGCCTTTGTGGCCGTGAACTGCGGCGCTATCCCGGAGAACCTGGTGGAGGCCGAGCTGTTTGGCCATGTGAAGGGCGCGTTCACCGGCGCCGTGCGCGACAACCCTGGCATGTTCACCAGCGCCCACAAGGGCACGATTTTTCTGGACGAAATTGCCGACCTGCCGCTGGCCATGCAAGTCAAGCTGCTGCGCGTGCTGCAGGAGCGCGAGGTGCGCCCCGTGGGCGCCAGTAAGCCGCACAAGGTGGACGTGCGTGTCATCTCCGCATCGCACCGCACGCTGGAGGCCGAGGTGGCTGCCGGCACCTTCCGCGAAGACCTGTACTACCGTCTCAACGTGGTGGGCCTCACGCTGCCGCCGCTGGCCGACAGGCGTGAAGATATTCCGCTGCTGGCCAACTACTTTTTGCAAAGCCTGGCGCTGCGCTACGCCAAGCCCGTGCGCACCTTTGCCCCCGGCGGGCTGGAGCAGCTCAGCGTGGCGCCCTGGCCCGGCAATGTGCGGCAGCTGCAAAACGTGGTGGAGAAGTGCGTGGTGATGAGCCCCGGCGCCGTCATCCCCGCCACGCTGGTGCAAAGCGCCATCAGCACCCAGGGGCCCGAACTGCTCTCGCTGGATGAGGCGCGCAAGGAGTTTGAGCGCGACTACCTCACCAGTTTGCTCAAGATCACCAACGGCAATGTGGCCCAGGCCGCCAAGCTGGCTCAGCGCAACCGCACCGACTTTTACGCGCTGATGGCTCGCCATCAGCTGGAGCCTGCGCAGTTCAAAAACTGAGTCTTCCGGACTGGCCAAACTGTCGGCAAACACCGACACCCTAAGTCGTTGATTTCATTGAAGTTTTGGTTGATGGGGCAAGGGCGTGTCGGTGTTTGCCGACAAACCATTCCCTGCGGTTTTTGCTAAGTTGTTGATTTCGTTGAAGAAAAGTTTTGGCACGCTTCGTGGGTAGTAGTGCGGGTCTTATTCAACAAGTACCGAAGGAAAACACCATGAACTCCGAACAAATCAACCTCGTCCAGGCATCGTTTGAAGATGTGCGCCCCCTCGCCGCCACTGCGGCCGAGCTGTTCTACGACCGCCTCTTCACGCTGGACCCTTCGCTCAAGCACCTGTTCAAGGGCGACATGCCCAACCAGGGCCGCATGCTCATGTCCATGATCGGATCGGCCGTACACGGTCTGAAGGACCTGGACAACTTGGCCCCCGTGCTGCGCAACCTGGGCGCCCGCCACGTGGGCTACGGCGTGCGCGAAGAACACTACGTCACGGTGGGTACTGCTCTGCTGTGGACGCTGAGCGCCGGTCTGGGCGAGAAGTTCACCCCCGAAGTGCGCGAAGCCTGGACCGCGGCTTACGGCCTGCTGGCCGACGTGATGCAGTTTGGCGCGTTGGAGGCCGAGCGCATCAAACGCCATGAGCAGGACATGACGGTTGCCTGAGGGCGGGTAGCGTCAGCGCTCGTAGGGCAGCAAAGCCTTCGCCGCTTCGATCCTGTCTTTGAGCGCAACAGCAGGATCGTTCATCACCTGGGTCAGGAAGGCCTTCGGGCCCACCACGACGCCTTCGCTCGAGGCGTTGACCGTGGATGGGGCTGGCGGCGTTTCTGGTTGCGGCGTGCCACGCAAGAGATCCAACGCGTCGTGAAACTGGGACACTTTCATGGACTTGAGCCGGGAGAGGATGTCCGCTTGCTGGTCCAGATTGGGAGCAATGTCCAGCCAGGGCTCCTCGCCGAAGATTGAGGCAAGGTCTGCGCTCACGAAGGCCGACCAGTTGCCGCTCTCTTGAAGGGCCGGCACCCGGTTTGCTTGGACCGCCTCCGCGTTCCCACTCAATGCAGGGGACGGAAACAGGCGAACCCGCTTGGCAGGCACCGCGCTGAGGTATTTGCGCTGCAGCAGCGCCAGGAATTCAGCCGCGTTATCGGCACGGATGGGTTCGGCCACAGAGAACCACAGCTGCAGTCCGTCGGTTCCTGACACGGCAATAGCCGTCGCAGGCAGTTCCCATTCGCTTTGCGTGCCATGCCATACGGCGGACAGGTCTGGCCACTCCGCAGGTTGGGCTATCTCCAGCACCATGGCTTTGACGCCGCCCTCCGGGGTAATCAGACACCCCTGCGCTGGGGGCGCCGGGTCGGGCACCTCATACAGGCGTGCAAATTCGGCGCTAAAGCGGCTCATGGCCTGTCGGCATCAGCTGCACTTGGGGTCGCACACGGCCTGGGATTTGCCGATGAACTTGCGCGATTTCAGCTCACTGCGTGGGCGATGCTTGCCGCACAGGAAGCACGACATCGTGGCTGCTCCGGGGTTGGATGCAGTCAGGAATGGCGATCCTCCCACTTTGGACTTGTAGCGCAAGCCGTCTTCCAGAATCTTGGTTTTGTCTGCAGGTTTACTCATGCCCAATTTTACGTTGCCGCTGGCCCGAATACTGCTTGCCATGGCGCCATGGGAGCGTCAAAAACCCTTGTTACTATGGGTCTGACTTTGAATTGAACCGAAAGGTGACACCGAATGCAGCCAATGTCTCCGTCAGCCAGCGTGAGCACCCAGCCTGAGGACATCAGCCATGGGTTGAGAGATTCGGCGCGTTTTCGTTTCTGCTCTGGAAAATGCCAGGGTGAACGTCCTCCCGAAGGCGGCGTGGAGCTGGCACCAGGACGCTGGCGTTGCAACATTTGCTGGATGGAGATGGCCAGAAAGCGGAGCTAGCCGGCCTGCCCGTGAAAAGCCCGCGGCTCTCGCGGGCAACGGTTTTAAAGCGCCACATCCCAGGGCGGCCTATAGCCCAATCTGCCGGCCAGAAAGTCCACGAAGGCGCGCACGCGCGGTGGAACCAGTCGCCTTTGGGGCATGACGGCCCAGATGCCGGTGGCGGATAGCGGGTAGTCGGGCAAAACCACCTGCAGGCGCTTGGCCTTCAGGTCTTCGGCCACATGCCAGGAGGAGTGCAGCGCAATGCCACTGCCGGCCACCGCAGCGTCGCGCAACAACTCACCGAAGTTGCTCTCCAGCCGGCCCTGCACCTGCACCATGGTCTCACCACCGTGTCCGTCACCCATCGTCCAGCGGTCCTGGCGGCCATTGGCGCCTGTGAGGATCAGGCAATCGTGGTGGGCCAGATCGGCCGGCATCTGCGGCGTGCCTCGCTGCGCCAGGTAATGGGGTGAGGCGACCAGCACACGTTGATTGGGCGCCAGGCGTCGGGCCACCAGCGTGGAGTCCGCCAACGCACCCACACGCACGGCCAGATCGAAGCCGGCGGTCACCAAGTCCACCACGCGGTCATTCAAGTCCACATTGACGCGCACCCCGGGATGCAACGCCATGAATTCTAGCAACAGCGGCGACAGGTGCAATCGCCCGAAGGTGGCAGAGGTCGTGACGGTCAGCGTACCGCTGACCAGCTCGCCAGACTGGCGCAGGCTGCCCACCAGGGCATCCAGGTCCTCCACCAAGCTACGTCCCTGCTCGGCCAGTGCCAGGCCCTCCGGCGTAGGGTGCAGGCGGCGTGTCGTGCGGTGCAGCAGGCGCACGCCCAGTTCTTTTTCCAGCCGCGCCAGGCGCTGGCTGGCGACGGCCGGGCTCAGGTCCAGGCTACGTGCGGCGGCGCTGATGGAGCCCTGGTCCAGCACGCGCAGGAAGAGGGCGAGGTCATCCAAGCGTTCCATTTATAGGTATTTATTGAAAGTGATTCGCCATTTTGCTGCTTTATTTAAAAACTGCAAATCACGACCATAGCGGTATTCACTTTTGGAACGCCCTTATGAAATCCCCTACCTCTTCCAACCGACTACCTCCAGCGCTGTTCGCGCTGACGGCCGGCGCCTTTGGCATAGGCACCACCGAATTCGTCATCATGGGCCTGCTGATGCAGGTATCCAGCGACCTGGGGGTGTCCATTGCCGCAGCCGGCCTGCTGATCTCGGGCTACGCGTTGGGTGTGTTTGCCGGTGCGCCGGTGCTCACGGCGCTGACCGGCCGCTGGCCGCGCAAGACGGTGTTGCTGGCGCTGATGGCCGTGTTCTCGCTGGGCAACCTGACCTGTGCGCTGGCGCCCAATTACGAAGTGCTGATGGCCGCGCGCGTGCTGACCTCGTTGGCCCATGGCACTTTCTTCGGCGTCGGCTCGGTAGTGGCCACCAGTCTGGTGGCGCCGGAGCGCAAGGCCAGCGCGATCTCCATCATGTTCACCGGCCTGACCGCTGCCACCCTGCTGGGTGTGCCAGCGGGTGCCTGGCTGGGCTTGCACTTTGGCTGGCGCGCCACCTTTTGGGCCGTTGCCATGTTGGGGCTGCTGGCGCTGACGGTTATTGCCGCATTGGTGTCCAAAGACGAGGTCACCGACCAAGGCACCTCTTTTGGTGAAGAGATCAAGGTGCTGGCTCGCCCGCAGGTGCTCCTGGGCCTGGCGATGACGGTGTTCGGCTTTGCCGGCGTGTTCACGCTGTTCACCTACATCCAGCCCTTGCTGACCCAGATCAGTGGCTTCAGTGCGGCAGCCGTGTCACCCATCCTGCTGGTGTTTGGCGCCGGCTTCATTGGCGGCAACCTGCTGGGCGGCAAGCTGGCTGACAAGTACCTGGTGCGCACGCTGTTGGGCACCCTGTTGGCGTTGGCCGCCGTGCTGGGCACGATGACGTTTGCGCTGCACACGCCGTGGGCCGCCATCCTGTTTACCGGCCTGTTGGGCGCGGCCGGCTTTGCCACCGTGGCACCGCTGCAGATGCGGGTGCTGCAGCAGGCCGAGGGTGCTGGGCAAAACCTGGCTTCCAGCCTGAACATTGCCGCCTTCAACCTGGGCAATGCCCTGGGTGCATGGCTGGGTGCCAAGGTAGTGGCCAGCACACTGGGCCTGGCGGCACTGGGTTGGGTGGGTGCGCTGCTGACACTAATGGGCTTGGTGCTGGCCGGCGTGAGCGTGTGGCTGGAGCGAAGCCAGTCGGTGCCGGCCGTGGCGCTGGCGCATGCCCCGGGTGCGACCAGCGCTTGCTGATGATGTGGTGACCTTGAGGATATGTAGCTACCTCAATGCGTAACGAAAAAGCCCGTTGTCCATATTGAACAACGGGCTTTAAATTTGGTGCCGGAGAGATGAATCGAACACCCGACCTTCTCATTACGAATGAGCTGCTCTACCGACTGAGCTACACCGGCAACTTAGCCCCCGATTATAACGGGCTGGCTACCGCAGTCAGGCGGCTTCGGAGTGGTAGCGCGTGGCGCGTTCCACCTCGTTTTTCGATCCCAGGAACACGCTCACGCGCTGGTGCAGCTTGGTGGGCTGGATATCCAGGATGCGCTGGCGCCCGTCGGTAGCGGCGCCACCGGCTTGCTCAATCAACCAGCCCATGGGGTTGGCTTCATACAGCAGGCGCAGCTTGCCTGGCTTCTCGGGCTCGCGCTTGTCCCAGGGGTACATGAAGACGCCGCCGCGGGTCAGGATGCGATGCACGTCGGCCACCATGCTGGCAATCCAGCGCATGTTGAAGTCCTTGCCGCGCGGACCGTCTTTGCCCTGCAGGCATTCGTCGATATAGCGTTTCACGGGTTCGTCCCAATGGCGCATATTGCTCATGTTGACGGCGAACTCCTGCGTGTCTTCGGGTACGCGCACATTCTCCTGCGTCAGCACAAACGAGCCTTGCTCGCGGTCCAGTGTGAACATGGCAACGCCTTCGCCCAGCGTCAGCACCAGCGTGGTTTGTGGACCATAGATGCAATAGCCTGCGGCCACCTGCTGGCTGCCAGGTTGCAAAAAGTCCTGCTCGCTCACGGCGGGGCCTTCAGGGTCTTTGTGCAGCACGCTGAAGATGGTGCCGATGCTGACGTTGACATCGATGTTGCTGGAGCCGTCCAGCGGGTCAAACATCAGCAGGTATTCGCCCTGGGGGTAGCGGTGGGGCACCACATAGATGCCTTCCATTTCCTCGCTGGCCATGGCGGCCAGGTGGCCACCCCACTCGTTGGCTTCAATCAGCACTTCGTTGGCGATGATGTCCAGCTTCTTCTGGATTTCGCCTTGTACGTTCTCGCTCTCGGCAGCACCCAGCACGCCACCCAGGGCGCCCTTGGTCACGGCCAGGCTGATGCTTTTGCAGGCGCGGGCCACCACCTCCAGCAGCAGGCGCAGCTGCGGCGGGATGGCGCCAGGGCCCGCCGCCTGGCCTTCGTGGCCGCGCTGCTTCTCGATCAGGTAGCGCGTGAGCGATATGCGTTGTGTCATGGAAAAGTCCTAAGTTTTGGAAATCAGTTCGTCCAGCCGGGCCTGCGCGTCGTCCAGCAGGTCTTCGTCGCCGCTGGCGCGGGCAATGGCCACGCGTTGCTCAAACAAGGCGCGGGCCTGTGCCGCATCGCCGGCTTCATGCGCCAGCACGCCTTGCTGGAACAGCGTGTCCAGAATGATGTCATTGTCTTGCAAGGCCTGGCCCAGGGCCAGGCGCTGCTGCAGGTAGGTGTTGGCCAGGGGGGTGTCGCCCAGCTCGTAGGCGTTTTGCGCCAGGTTGTTGATGACGCCTGCAAGGCGTTCATCGGTGCCTGATCCAAAGGCGTCTTGTGCATCGGCCAGCAGCTGCCGGTTGTGCGCTAGGGCCTCAGCATGGCGACCAGCCTCGTGGAAGGCGTAGCCAATCTCCTCGCGGATACCCAGCTTCTGGTCCAGGCTCAGTGTCGCCCTGGCGTGGGGGGACCATTCGGTGGCCTGCTGCAGGTGCGCAATGGCGGTGTCGTATTCCTCGGCCTGCACAGCCGATTTGCCCAGGGCGTAATGCTGCTCAAAGCGGTCGCTGGGCGTCAGGCCACCACGCGACTCGCGGATGGCCAGCGCGCGCAGACCCAGGGGCAGGCCCTCAGAGGCCCACTGGCGCTTGGCAAACACCACAAACTGCAGCCACAGCAGGTCGGCCAGCTCGGCAGACTGTGCGCCCACTTTCTCTGCCAGCGGCAGCAGCGCTTCCAGATCTTCCGACATGGCCGAGCCGCTGAACATGGCATCGGCGTCGTACACCGTGTCGCGCAGCGGGTTGAAGCGTCGCGCAAACTTTTCGGCAGGGGATGCGAAACCGAACAGGGCCATGGCTGCGTGCCGGGCGTTTAGTCCGCCAGCGCGCGGTCTACCACCTCGCGCACGTCGTTGCTGAGGTCAACTTTGGCGGCCACGCGCACCAGCGCTTCGCGCGCGGCGCTGCGGTAGGGCTCGGCCAGCTTCTTCCAGCGGTCCAGCGCGCGGGCCAGGCGGGCGGCCACCTGCGGGTTGATGCCGTCCAGCTCCATCACGCGGTCGGCCCAGAACACATAGCCTGCCGCGTCCGCCCGGTGGAAGCCGCCGGGGTTGGCGCTGCAGTAGCTGAAGATGACGCTGCGCGCGCGGTTGGGGTTGCGCAGGTTGAAGTCCGGGTGGGCCATGAGCTGGCGCACAGCGGGCAGCACCTGGCCGCCACGGTCGCTGGTGCCCGCTTGCAGGGCAAACCATTTGTCCAGCACCAGCGCCTCGTCCTTGAACAGCGCGTGGAAGCGGGCCAAGGCCTGCGCCGCCAGTGCGTGGCCGCTGCCCACCAGGGCCGCGAGCGCGTTGAAGCGGTCGGTCATGTTGCCAGCATCCTTGAAGCGCTGCAGCGTTTTGCCGGGCCACACGGTGTCACCACTTTGCACCGCAGCCAGGCACAGGAAGGCCAGCGCCATGCCGGCCAGCGCACGGCGGCCGCTGGATACGGGGTCGGGCTCGTAGGCGCCGTTGTGCTGGTGGGCCTCAAACGCCCATTCCCAGTCGGCCTGCAGGGCGGTGGCCAGCTGCAGGCGCATGGCCTCGCGCACGGCGTGAATGCGCTGCGGGTCCACCACATCCAGCTGCTCGGCGATGTAGGTCTCGCTGGGCAGGGTCAGCACCAGTTCCTTGAACGCGGCATCCAGCGTGGGGTGGCGCAGCACGGCGCGCATGGCGTCGATGTAGGCATCGTTTAGGGGTTTAGCCCCCGTGGAATCTTCGCCAGTAGCTATGCAATTGATAGCGCTGCGCAGCGCCAGGCGCTGGCCGGCTTCCCAGCGGTTGAACGGGTCGGGGTCGTTGGCTAAGAGCGTGAGCAGCTGGGCGTCGGTGTAGTCAAAGTCCAGCACCACCGGCGCGGAGAAGCCGCGCAGGATGGAGGGCACGGGCTCTTCGCTCACGTTGTTGAACGTAATGCTTTGCGCGGCCTCGGTCATCACAAACAGCTGGGTGTCGGTGTTGGAGGTTGCGCCCACCAGGCCCAGGCTCACGGGTATGACAAACGGCTCTTTGGCCGCCTGGCCCGGTGTGGGCGCGCAGCTTTGGGTGAAGTGCAGGGTGTAGGTCTGTGCCGCAGCGTCGTATTCGCCGCGGGCGGCCAGGCGCGGTGTGCCGGCCTGGCTGTACCAGCGCTTGAACTGAGGCAGCAACTTGGCCAGCGCCGAGTCCGGGTTGGCGTCGGCAATGGCTTGCGCAAAGTCGTCACAGGTCACCGCCTGGCCGTCAAAGCGCTCGAAGTACAGCGTCATGCCCTTGGCAAAGCCGGCGCGGCTGGTCAGGGTCTGCATCATGCGCACGACCTCGGCACCCTTCTCGTAGATGGTGACGGTGTAGAAGTTGTTGATCTCGATGTAGCTGTCGGGCCGCACCGGGTGGGCCATGGGGCCCGCGTCTTCGGGGAACTGGGCGGTGCGCAGCACGCGCACGTCTTCAATGCGTTTGACGGCGCGGGCACTGGGCTCGGCGCACAGGTCCTGGCTGAACTCCTGGTCGCGGAAGACGGTCAGGCCTTCCTTCAGACTCAGCTGGAACCAGTCGCGGCAAGTGATGCGGTTGCCGGTCCAGTTGTGGAAGTATTCGTGGCCCACCACGCTCTCGATGTTGGCGTAGTCCACATCGGTGGCGGTGGCCTGGTTTGCCAACACGTACTTGGTGTTGAAGATGTTCAGGCCCTTGTTCTCCATGGCGCCCATGTTGAAGTCGCTGGTGGCGACGATCATGAAGCGTTCCAGGTCCAGCGGCAGGCCGAAGCGGGCTTCGTCCCAGGCCACGCTGGCCATCAGGCTGTTCATGGCGTGCTCGGTCTTGTCCAGGTCACCGGGGCGCACATACACCTGCAGCAAATGCTCTTTGCCCGCGCGCGACACGATGCGCTGCTCGCGCGCGACCAGCTGACCGGCCACCAGCGCAAACAGGTAGCTGGGCTTCTTGTGCGGGTCTACCCACTTGGCAAAGTGGCGGCCGTCTTCCAGCGCGCCGTGTTCCACCAGGTTGCCGTTGGAGAGCAACACCGGGTACTTGGCCTTGTCGGCGCGCAGCGTCACCGTGTACATGGCCATCACATCGGGACGGTCCAGGAAGTAGGTGATGCGGCGAAAGCCCTCGGCCTCGCACTGCGTGAAGAACGACTCGTTGCTCACGTACAAGCCCATGAGCTTGGTGTTCTTCGCCGGCGCGCAGGTGGTGAAGATTTCCAGCGCAAAGGGCTCGGTGCCTTCGGGCAGGTTTTCCAGCACCAGCTGGTTGTTTTCCATCTTGAAGCTGGTGCCCTGGCCGTTCACCAGCACACGGGCCAGGTTCAGTTCCTCGCCGTCCAGGCGCAGGGGCTGGGCCGCTACATCGGGGTTGCGGCGCAACGTCATCTTGTTGAGCACGCGCGTCTTGGCGGGGTCCAGGTCAAAACTCAGATCGACGGTGTCGATCCAGTAGGCGGGGGCGGTGTAGTCGCCGCGGTGGATCACCGCAGCCGGGCCCGAGGCCTCACGAAGTTGCAACATGGTGTGTCTCCAGAAATTGGGATGTGATCAGGGCGTGGTAATCGGGCACCACGGCCAGCACGTGCGGGCCGCGTAGTTCGTCAGGGTGGTGGCTGCTGGCAATGCCCACGGCGCGCATGCCGGCGCGGCGTGCGGCTTCGATGCCCAGCGGCGCGTCTTCAAACACGATGCAGCGCGCGGGCTCCACGCCCATGCGGCGCGCGGCTTCCAGAAAAATGGCGGGCTCCGGCTTGCCGGGCAGGCCTTCGTCGCCACCCACAGTCGTCAGTGGGGCAATCGGCATCTGCAGGTGCTGGTAGGCAAAGGCCTGGTTGTGCCGGTCGCCCGCGGTGCCCACGCCCAGCTTCAGGCCGCGCGTGTGCGCCTGCGCAAAGAAGGCCTTGAAGCCCGCCACCTCGGCAAAGATGGGCGCAAAGATCTCGCGGTACACGGCTTCTTTCTCGTGCACATGGGCCATGGCCTGGTCCACCGTCATATCGGGTTGGCCAAACAGGTCACGCATGCACTCGATGCCGGTGCGGCCGGTGGTGCGGCGCATGAGGTCAGCAATGTCCACGTCCATGCCTTGCCGCTGGGCAAACACCGCCCAGCTCTCCTGGTGCGAGGGCATGGAGTCGATCATGGTGCCGTCCATGTCGAAAATCAAAGCGTCCAGCATGCCTTAGATGCCCTGCTTCAGCGAAGCCTGGATGAACACATCCAGATCCCCGTCCAGCACCTTTTGGGTGGCCGAAACTTCGACGTTGGTGCGCAGGTCCTTGATACGGCTGTTGTCCAGCACGTAGCTGCGGATCTGGTGGCCCCAGCCCACATCGGTCTTGGTGTCTTCCAGCTTTTGCTGTGCCTCTTGCTGCTTGCGCAGCTCAAAGTCATACAGGCGGCTGCGCAGGCGCTTCCACGCCACGTCGCGGTTGCTGTGTTGGCTGCGGCCGTCCTGGCACTGCACCACGATGCCAGTGGGAATGTGCGTCAGGCGCACGGCCGAGTCGGTCTTGTTGATGTGCTGGCCGCCGGCGCCAGACGCGCGGAAGGTGTCGGTGCGCACATCGCTGGGGTTGATCTCGATCTCGATGGAGTCATCAATCTCGGGGTAGACGAACACGGACGCGAACGAGGTGTGGCGGCCGCCCGAGCTGTCGAACGGGCTTTTGCGCACCAGGCGGTGCACACCGGTCTCGGTGCGCAGCAGGCCAAAGGCGTATTCGCCTTCGATCTTGATGGTGGCGCCCTTGATGCCGGCGGTGTCACCGTCGGTGATGTCTTCCACCGTGGCGGTGAAGCCCTTGCGTTCGGCGTACTTCAGGTACTGGCGCAGCAGCATGCTGGCCCAGTCACACGCCTCGGTGCCACCGGCGCCGGCCTGGATGTCCAGGAAGCAGGGCAGGGGGTCGGCCGGGTTGTTGAACATGCGGCGGAATTCCAAGCCCTCGATGATGGTGGCCTGTTTGGCGGTTTCGGCTTCGATGGTGAGCAGGCCGGCTTCGTCGCCGTCTTCCTTGCTCATCTCGAACAACTCGGTGTTGTCGGCCAGATTGCTGGTCAGGTCATTCAGGGTGACGACCACGCCATCCAGCATCTTCTTTTCTTTGCCCAGCTCCTGGGCGCGTTTGGGGTCGTTCCAAACGGTGGGGTCTTCTAGCGATGCATTGACGGTGCGCAGGCGCTCGGCTTTGGCATCGTAGTCAAAGATACCCCCGAAGTTCTTGGGTCCTGGCGGTCAGGTCTGCCAGGGTGGTGCCGATAAGGTTGACGCGCTCTGCTTCGATCATGGTGTTCTCGTTCTGCGGAAAGGGAAAACCTCGATTTTCTCATGCTTGGCGCGCCCCGCGCCCCGCGCCAGCCCTAGCGGCCGAACAGGCCCTTGAGCACATTGCCCAGACCGGGCACGCCCGGCACGGCAAGCAGCAGCGATTTGTTGGACTGGGAATCGTCCGTTGCCTCGGGCTTGGCGGGCGCTGCGGCGCGGCCGTTGGCCGAGCCATCCAGTGGCAGGGTGGCCACACTCTTCACGCGCACACGGGCCGCCCAGTCGGGCGCCCAGGGCACTTTTTTGTCAGTGGGGCGGGGCGGGTGGGCCAGATTCAGCTCCTGGCCATAGGCAATGCCTTGCACCATGGCGCCGTTCACTTTGGCAAAAATGCCGGCCGGAATGGCGCACTGGGTCTGGCTGGTGGGCAGCAGGGTCTTGTCGGCCAGCCATTTGTCCAGGTTGGGGGTGCTCAGGTAGTCCATCAGGCCCCAGCCAGGTTCGGGTGTTTCGGCCGAGCTCCACAGCACCATCTCCCCATCGCTGCCGCCCATGGCGTTCAGAAAATAGGCGCGCGCCTGCGGCTGGGCTGGCCAGGCCACGCTGGTGGCGTTGGCGCCGCCGCCTGTGGCGGCCAGGGCCAGCGGTGGCATGAAGTCTTGCACCTGGCCAATACCAAATTGCAGGCTGGCGGGGATGCCGTCGCCCGTCACCTTGTGGTCGCCCACCAGGGATGCGCCCTTGGGCACCTGCTGCTTGTTTTGCGGGTTGGGCCAGATGGCGTTGCCTGGGGCGGCCGTGGCGCCGCGCTCGCGCGTGGCACGCCCGCGCATGAACTGGGCGTAGTCCTCGGCCTTGGCGGTGGCAAAGTCCAGCACCTTGGGCTGGCCGGCGCGCACGGTGTCGCCACAGCCCCAGTACAGCAGGATGCGGCCTTTGGGCTGCTCGGGCACGCCGTCTTCGGTGTCACGGCCCTGGGGCGTGCCCTTGCTGGCCACGGGTTCGGGCGGCAGCAGGGTCAGGCTGGCGCCCAAGTTCAGGCCCGGCGGAATGGTTTGGGTGGCGATGGTGCCCGCGGGCTTGCGCTGGGTGGTGACCGCAATGTCCAGCCAGCGGCCGGGCATCATGCCCTTGGTGGCGCCAAAGCTGTTGTCGCCCATGCCCTTCACACCCGCTATGCTGGCTGCGAGGCCGCCCATGGCGCCCATGTTGGGCAGCTCGTCCATGTCGGCCATGCGCATGGTGGCCACGTCCATCCAGTACTGGGCCACTGGAGGCTTCACGACCTGCGTTTGTGCATGGCTGGCAGCGGCGCCAATGGCCACCAGAACGGCGGCGGCAATGAGGCTGGGGCGGTGACTGGCTGGCATGGGGTCTCCTGGTGCAAGGGGCTCTCAGCCAACCATTATGAGGCGCCTAGGCGATAAAGCGCTCGATCAGCCGGGCCAGCACCTCGGGTTGGTCGTGGTGCATCATGTGTCCGGCGTCTTCAATGCGGGCAATCTCCACATTCGGCACCACCTGCAGGCGCTCGTGGTACTGGGCCAGGGTGTACTTGCCTTTCCACCACAGGTCCAGGCTGTTGTCCGAGGCTTCCACCGCCAGCACGGGCATGGTGAGGCGCCTGTAGATCTCCTGCACCTCGTCTACACGGTACAGCTGCGCGTTGGTCACCTTGTGCGCCGCATCGCCCTGAATCACCCACTTGCCATCCGCCGTTTCGGCAGCCCAGTGGCGGGCCAGCCAGTCGGCCTTGTCCTGGCCCAGGCGCGGGTTGGTTTTCATGAGGCGGCGGGCCACGCCGTCGGCGCTGTCGTAGGCCTTCAGGTCCATCTCGCCGGCGTGCAGCTTCTTCAGCTCGTCCATCCAGGTGGCAAAGCGGCCAGGCGCTTGTGCGGGAATGGTGGCGGGCATGCCAAAGCCTTCCAGGTTCACCAGGCGGCGGATGCGTTCGGGGCGCACACCGCTGTACAGCATCACCACATTGCCACCCATGCTGTGGCCTACCAGGTTGACCTGCTGGCCCGGCGCGTAGTGGTCCAGCAGAAAGTCCAGATCAGCCAGGTAGTCGGGGTACCAGTAGTTGTCGGTGCCGGGGGCCTGGGTCTTGCCATAGCCGCGCCAGTCGGGGGCGATGATGTAGTGGTCCTGCGCCAGGGCGTCCACCACAAACTGGTAGCTGGCGGCAACGTCCATCCAGCCATGCACCATGACCAACGGAGTCTTGCCAGGCGCGGGCTGGCCCCAGACCTGGACGTGGTAGGTGAGATTACGGATGGGGACGAATTCGCTTCGGCAGGCTCTTTTGACTTGGTACATTCACCGAATCATAAGGAGACACGGCATGCCAGTCAGTCAACGCAGAGACAAGACCACCCCCGCCTTGCCCCCCGGCTACGCCGCACTGCACGCGGGCTTTGGCTGGCAGGTGCCCGAGTTCTTCAACATGGCGCAGGCCTGCTGTGGCCGCTGGGCGCAGCAGTCGGATGCTACTAAAAGAATAGCTGTTCGTGCATATTCCATGGGGGCTAGCAGCACTTTTCATACCTATGCCGAGCTGCAGGAGCAGGCCAACCGCCTGTCCAACGCGCTTCACCAGCTGGGCGTGCAGCGTGGGGACCGCGTGGGCATTGTGCTGCCGCAGCGGTTTGAGACTGCGGTGGCCTACATGGCGGTGCTGCAGCTGGGCGCTGTGGCCATGCCGCTCTCCATGCTGTTTGGGCCCGAGGCGCTGCAGTACCGCCTGCACGACAGCGAGGCCGTGGTGGCCATTTGCGACGCTACCGCAATGGACGCGCTGAACAGCGTGCGTGACGACTGCCCACTGCTTCGCACCGTCATCGGCGTGGGGGCGGCCGCCGCCACCCGCGGCGCCGATCTCAACTACGCCGCCGCGCTGGCCAAGGCGCCCCAGCACTTCACGGCGGTGGACACGCGCGCCGACGAGGCCGCCGTGCTTATTTACACCAGCGGCACCACAGGCAACCCCAAGGGCGCGCTGATTCCGCACCGCGCGCTCATTGGCAACCTGCCGGGCTTTGTGGCCAGCCACAACTGGTTTGGCTTCAACGGCAAAGACAACAAACGCTCCAACGCCGTGTTCTGGTCCCCGGCCGACTGGGCCTGGACCGGCGGGCTCATGGACGCGCTGCTGCCCAGCTTGTACTTCGGTCGGCCCATCGTGGCCTACAACGGGCGCTTCAGCCCGCAGACGGCACTCGAATTGATGCGCGACTGCGGCGTAACGCACACCTTCCTGTTTCCCACCGCGCTCAAGGCCATGATGAAGGCCTACCCCGGCGAGGGCGGCGTGGGAGGCAAGACCGTGCGCCAGCAGTTCAAGCTCAAGCTCGACGCCATCATGAGCGCGGGCGAGGCGGTGGGCGACGCGGTGTTTGGCTACTGCGAGCTGCAGCTGGGCGTGACGCCCAACGAGATGTTTGGCCAGACCGAGATGAACTACATCGTGGGCAATTCCAGCCGCCACTGGCCCGCCAAGGGCGGCAGCATGGGCATGGGCTACCCCGGCCACCGCGTTGCCGTGATCGATGACGACGGCAACGAGTGTGCGGTGGGCGTGCCCGGTGATGTGGCGTTAAATCGGTTTGACGTGCACGGCCACCCGGACCCCATCTTTTTCCTGGGCTACTGGAAAAACCCCGCCGCCACGGCCGCCAAGTTCACCGGCGACTGGTGCCGCACGGGTGACCTGGCGGTGCGCGATGCCGAGGGCTACCTCTGGTACCAGGGCCGCAGCGACGATGTGTTCAAGGCCGCGGGCTACCGCATTGGCCCGGGCGAGATTGAGAACTGCCTGGTCAAGCACCCGGCCGTCATCAACGCCGCCGTGGTGCCCAAGCCCGACGCCGAGCGCGGCGCGCTGGTCAAGGCCTACGTCGTCATTGCTCCTGATTTCATAGCTGCCTGCGCAGGAGATACGGGGGCTATAGCCCAATTGCATGCCAAACTCACGCTGGAGCTGCAGGCCCACGTGAAAGGCCAGCTGGCACCCTACGAGTACCCCAAAGAGATCGAATTTGTGGATGCTCTGCCCATGACCACCACCGGCAAGGTGCAGCGTCGCGTGCTGCGCCTGCAAGAGGAGGCGCGCTATGCAGCTGCCCGCGCTTGACGCCACGTTCAGGCCCACGCTGCTTCGGCGCATCAGCTGGCTGAGCTGGGGCAAGTGGCTGCCATGGCCCTTGTTGGTATTGGGGCTGCTTGCGGCCCGCCCCTGGCGCAACGTGTTTATCGTATTGATGGTGATGGGCGTCTTTGGGTGCGTGGTGCTGTACCTGGCCTTGCAGGCCTGGGAGCTGAGTCTGCGCCGCCAGTTTGTGCGCGAGGCGCCGCTGCCGCGCTTTCTGGGCGCCAAGCTCATGGCGCAGTACCCGCAGCTCAGCGCGCGCGACACCGAGCTGGTGCTGCACGGTCTGCGCCAGTTCTTTATCGCCTACCTGCGCAGCAAGCGCCAGTTTGTGGCCATGCCGTCCAAGGTGGTGGACGCGGCCTGGCACGAGTTCATCCTGCACACACGCGGCTACCAGCAGTGGTGCGATGCTGCGTTTGGCAGCCTGCTG
Organism: Rhodoferax sp. GW821-FHT09E07; assembly: GCF_059416145.1. Lineage (NCBI taxonomy): Bacteria > Pseudomonadati > Pseudomonadota > Betaproteobacteria > Burkholderiales > Comamonadaceae > Rhodoferax > Rhodoferax sp. GW821-FHT09E07. The sequence goes on from NZ_JBWKOP010000001.1 coordinate 255,283, forward strand.
CACCACAGCCCGGCCGAGGTGCTGGGCCGCGACCCCAAGCGCAACAGCGGCCTGCGCCGCGCCTGGTTCTGGGCCTGCAAGGAAGAGAGCATCAACCCAGGCGCGCCCACGCGCCTGCCGCTGCTGTTTGCGCTGGACAAGAAGTTCGCCATTGCGGGCGGTTTCACCTATGTGCCCAACTGCCGCGACATCGACAACAAGGCTGCTTCCGACGCCTACTGCGGCACCAGCTTCAGCGATGGCGGCGGTGGCGGATGTGGGGGCGGGGGCGATGGGGCGTCCGACGGCTTCAGCTTCAGCTCCGACAGCAGTTCGGACAGTGGCTGTGGCGGTGACAGTGGATGCGGGGGAGGCTGTGGTGGCGACTAGGTCTTTCACTCCGCGCTAACATCCTTCGATTCGCCTTTTCTTCACCCCATTTTCTGAGTAGATCCCGCATGAAAACCGTTCAACTTGGCTCCAGCGACCTGCACGTCACCCCCATCTGCCTGGGCACCATGGTGTTTGGCGAACAGGTGGACGAACCCACTTCCCACGCCATCCTCAGCCACGCGCTGGAACGTGGCATCAACTTCATCGACACGGCCGAGATGTATGCCGTGCCACCGCGCGCCGAAACCTTCAACCTGACCGAAAAAATCATCGGTAACTGGATCAAAAAGAACCCCGCAGTCCGCGAAAAGCTGGTCATCGCCACCAAAGTGGCCGGCCCTTCGCGCGGCATGCCCTGGGTACGCAATGGCAGCAGTAACCTGACGGCTGAAGACATCGTGGCGGCGTGTGAGGGCAGCCTCAAGCGCATGAACATCGAGACCATCGACCTGTACCAGATCCACTGGCCCGTGCGCCACGTGCCCATGTTCGGCGGCATGTACTACGACCCCAAGAACGAAAACGTGGGTGGCAGCAGCATTGAAGTGCAGCTGCGCGCCATGGACACGCTGGTGAAAGCGGGCAAAGTCCGCGCCATCGGCCTGTCCAACGAAACGTCCTACGGCGTGCACGAGTTTGTGCGCCTGGCCGAGCAGCACGGCCTGCCGCGCATTGCCTCGGTGCAAAACAACTACGGCCTGCTGGCCCGCACCGTGGAAAACGGCCTGGACGAAACCCTGCACCGCCTGGGTGTGTCGTTGCTGCCGTATTCGCCGCTGGCCTTTGGCCTGCTGACCGGCAAGTACGACGAAACTGGTTTGACCGGCGAAGGCGCGCCCAAAGACGCGCGCCTGGGCAAGTTCGAGTCCACCCGCAAGCAGCGCTGGGGCCGCCCCGATGCGCTCAAGGCCGCGCGCCGCTACAACGCGCTGGCCAAGGAGCACGGCCTGACCCCCACGCAGCTGGCCCTGGCCTTCTGCTACACCAAATGGCAAGTCGCCAGCACCATCATCGGCGTGCGCACGCTGGAGCAGTTGGACGAAAACATCAACGCCTGGGGCACCACGCTGTCCGCCGAGCTGCTGACGCAAATCGACGCCATCCGCTGGGAGATTCGCGATCCAGCGGTGTGACAAACGTCACTTGCGAGCGCTGCTGCAAATGTAGGGTTTCGCAAAGTAGCCTGCGCACAAATAGAACGACACTTTGGTATCCCTTATCTCGACAAGATTGCGACGCAAGTCATACTGGGTTGCAATTCGAACGGACTGATTGCTACTGTTCTGAACGGTAGCCCAAAGTGTTTTTCCGTACTTCGTATCCTTCGAGATACCCACCAAGTCTCCAACGATCAACTTTGGAGGTGATTGGTCCCAAATAATGTTGAGTGTGGACTGTGTGGTGTTTCCGATGGCAAATACGGCGATACAGAAGGCAATCGCGACAATCCATTTGCTTGGATTCGCGACCAACGACAGTACGACCAATAGACATGTTGCCAACATGCCGAAGTACAAGAGGCGCATCGTGGAACTTGTCGTTCTATCACCGCTTACGGAACTCAGAAACTCTATGGTTTGGTTGTTCGGAATCACTAGGTTGGCAATGTTGTTGCCAAACAGGGCGCAACAAACCAGAGCTATCGTGGCAATTTGAAATGTGCTCAAAGAGCTATGGGCCGGCAGTACTTTGAGTTTCATTTGTCGCGGAGTATCGTCCAAGTAGCAATGCCGCTGCAAACGGATTTTGCTTCACCTGCCGCCCGCCAAGTCGTACGAAAATACGCCCTTATGGCCAAAAAAGACCACGTCTCTGAAACCCCCGCGACCCAACTGCTGAAGGCGAACAAGATCGCCTTCACCGAGCATCCCTACGAGTACCTGGAGCATGGCGGTGCGCAGCACAGTGCCGAGGTGTTGGGGTTTGATCCGTTCACGGTGGTGAAGACCTTGATCATGCAAGACCAGGACGCCAAGCCGCTGGTGGTGCTGATGCATGGCAACCGCAAGGTGTCCACCAAAAACCTGGCGCGGCAGATTGGGGCCAAATCGGTAGAGCCCTGCGCACCCGAGGTAGCCAACCGGCACAGTGGCTACCTGGTGGGCGGCACCTCGCCGTTTGGCACGCGCAAGACCATGCCCGTCTACATCGAATCCACCATTCTGGAGCTGCCCCGCATCTGCATCAATGGCGGGCGGCGTGGCTACCTGGTGGGGATAGACCCTAGTGTTTGCGTCCAGTTGCTGGGCGCCAAGCAGGTACAGTGCGCACTGGACGATTGACCCGCGCACCGCGCATGGACTGGAGACTGGTTTGAATTCTGTTGCAGCTTTTTACCCCGCCCTGGCAGCGCTGGCGGGCTACCTGGTGGGCTCGCTCTCGTTTGCCGTGATCGTGAGCCGTGTGATGGGCCTGAACGATCCGCGCACCTATGGCAGCAAAAACCCCGGCGCCACCAATGTGCTGCGCTCGGGCTCCAAGGCCGCCGCCATCGTGACGCTGCTGCTGGATGCCCTGAAGGGCTGGCTGCCGGTGATGGCTGTGGCCTGGTGGGGCAAGCCGTATGGGCTGGAAGAAGGCACCATGGCCCTGGTGGGGCTGGCCGCGTTTCTGGGCCACCTGTACCCCGTGTTCTTCCGCTTTGTGGGCGGCAAAGGCGTGGCCACGGCCATGGGCGTGATTGTGGCCACCAGCGGCTGGCTGGGGCTGGCCGTGGGGCTGACCTGGCTGATCATTGCGTACGCGTTCCGCTACTCGTCGCTGGCCTCGCTGGTGGCGGCGGTGTTTGCCCCGGTGTACTACGCGTTTGGTGACGGTGTGGCCTGGGCCATGGACAAGAGCCTGCTGCTGTCCACCATCGTGATGTCGCTGCTGCTGATCTGGCGCCATTCGGAAAACATCTCGCGCCTCATCAAGGGCACCGAGTCCAAGCTCGGCAGCAAGAAGAAGGCCTGAGCCTTCAGCCGCGCAGGCTCAGGCCAGCGCGTGGCTGCCCAGCTGCAGGATGTGGAAGTGGTTGAGCGGCGAGCGCACCGCCGCCGATGGCAGGGCCGAGCGGATGCGCGGATACGCCTCTGCCGTGCTGTGCAGGCGCGGGCTGGGCTCCAGTTCGCCACCGGGCTTGCCCACCACCACCACAAAGGGTTGGTTGTTCTTGTGGCTGCGCCGCACCACCACAGCCAGCTCGTCGTTGTCCAGCCGCACATAGGTGCCGGGTGGGCACAGGCCCACGGCGCGCACCAGGGCGTGGCCAATTTCATCTACTGACGAGGTGGCCCGGGTCATGATGGAGCGGGCCGATTCAATCGCACTGCGGCCCGAACGTGATTTACGCGGGCTGATCATGGCCGCATAGCGGTCCACCACCATGAGGATGCGCGTAAGCCGCACTGCAGTGGAGGCCGTGCGCAGGTCTTCCTTGTCCAGGCTCTCGTCGTGGTGGCTGGAGACGATGTCCAGCCAGTCGTCATCCCCCACGCCCAGGTTGGCCAGCATCATCGCGCCCTTGATGGTATGGGCGCGGATGGCGTCTTGCTGCTGCGGGCTGGGCTTTTCCACCTGGGTGGCCAGCTCGTCCTGCAGGGCCGTCATGGCAATGTTCATGGTCAGCGCGGCATGCACCAGGCTGTTGCGCTCCTTCAGGGGCAGGTTTTGCTCGGTGGCCACCAGGTGGCACAGCACGCCGCACACCAGCGCGTGGGAAGCGCTGTAGCCTACTGGCGAGTTGCTGGCCAGCTGGAACAGCAGGTACAGGCCCACATCGGGGTCGCGCTGCAGCAGGCCCTGCATCCAACGGTCGTACTGCAGCACGCGGTGCGCAAATTGCTGGGTGTTGCCTGGGTTGCTGAGGATGATGCCCAGGCCACTCTCCAGGTCCGACCATTGACCCAGCAGGTCCTCGTATTCGTTTTCGTCGCGGACTTTCATGGCCAGGCCTAGAAGCGTCTCTCCAGCACCATCTGGTCGTTGTTGCGGTTCATCTGGAAGCGGCTCAGAAAGCTATTGCCCAGCAGCACATACGGCATGTTGCCGGGCGAAACGATGGCATCCACGCCGGTCACCAGCACATCGCCCAGCCGCACGGAATCCAGCGTGACACGCCAGCCCTGGGCCGTACCGTTGGCAGTACCCAGTTGCACAGTCTGGCCGTTTTGGTAGTTCAGGCCGATGCGCTTGGCATCGCTCACGCTCATGGAGACAGACGTTGCCCCCGTGTCCACCATGAACTGCACAATGCGGCCGTTGATCTGGCCTTCGCTCATGAAATGCCCGCCGGGGCCTGCTGTCAACACCACGCGCGCACCGCTGAGCTGCTGGCCCGCACTGTCGCCCACGCTGGCGGGCGCATCGCCCACGCGCAGCGTTTGGCGCTTGCCGCCCAGGTCCAGCGTGACCTGCTCGCCCTGGATGGCCAGCACTTTCACGCCCTTGTAGGTATCACCCACGGCCACCGCCTTGGGGAAGCCGCCGTCCACAATCAGCAGCGCCTTGCTGCCCAACACGCCGTTGATGGCCACGGTCTGGCCCCAGGCGCTGTGCGCCAGGAGCAGGCAGGCCACTGCAAGGAGGGGGCGGAGGGCGGAGGCCATCAGTCGCGGAAGTTGTCGAAGCTCAGGGGAATGTCGGTCACGTCCTTGCGGATCAGGGCCATGGCGGCCTGCAGGTCGTCGCGCTTGGCGCCGGTGATGCGCACTTTTTCTTCCTGGATGGCGGCCTGCACCTTGAGCTTGCTGTCCTTCATCAGGCGCTGGATTTTCTTGGCCAGCTCGCTCTCAATGCCGTTGCGCACCTTGATGACGACCTTGACCTTGTCGCCGCCCATTTTTTGCACATCGCCGCGGTCCAGAAAGCGCACATCCACTTCCTGCTTGGTCAGTTTGTTGCGCAGCACGTCTTCAATCTGGTCGAGCTGGAACTCGGCATCCCCGATCAGGGTGATTTCCTTGTCCTTGATCTCGATCTTGGCGGACGTGCCCTTGAAGTCGAAGCGGGTGGTGATTTCCTTGACGGTGTTTTCCACACCGTTTTTCACCTTGACCAGGTTGGCTTCGCAGACGGTATCAAAAGAGGGCATACGGGACTCGAAATGGCAGTGAGACAATCCTGCCATGTTAGTCGAGAAAAACGTTCCCCTGCAGGCCTACAACACCTTTCGCATCGTCGCCAAGGCGCATGCGCTGGCGCGCATCGCCAGTGAGGCCGACCTGCAAGCCCTGCTGGCCGACCCCGAGTGGGGCCCCGCCCCGAAGTTTGTGCTGGGCGGGGGTAGCAACATCGTGCTGACGGGCGACGTGAAGCCCCTGGTGCTGAAGGTGGAGGTGCCTGGCCGCCGCCTGGTGGCCGAGACCGACAAACACTATGTGGTGGAAGCCGGCGCCGGCGAACCCTGGCACGACTTTGTCACCTGGACCCTGGACCAGGGCTACCCCGGGCTGGAAAACATGGCGCTGATCCCCGGCACCGTGGGCGCATCCCCGGTGCAAAACGTGGGCGCCTACGGCGTGGAGCTGCAGGACCGGTTTGAATCGCTGGACGCCATCGACCTGCAAACCGGCCACGTCTTCACGCTGAACGCCGCCCAGTGCGCCTTTGGCTACCGCGATTCGGTGTTCAAGCACGGCGGCCCGCTGCCCACGGCGGGCGGGCAGTCCCTAGGCCTGAAAGACCGGGCTCTGATTCTGCGCGTGCGCTTTGCGCTGCCCAAGGTCTGGAAACCCGTGCTGGGCTATGCCGACCTGGAACGCAAGATGGCCGACACCGGCATTGCGCAGCCCGACGCGCGCCAGATTTACAACTGGGTGTGCGAGGTGCGCCGCTCCAAGCTGCCCGACCCCGCCGTCATCGGCAACGCTGGCAGCTTCTTCAAGAACCCTACCGTGACGCCCGAGCAGTGCGCCGACATCATCGCCCGCGACCCCAAGGTGGTGCACTACCGCATGGACGACGGCTCGGTGAAGCTGGCCGCCGGCTGGCTCATCGACTCCTGCGGCTGGAAAGGCAAGAGCGTGGGCCAGGCCGGCGTGTACGAGCGCCAGGCCCTGGTGCTGGTGAACCGTGGCGCTGGCGTGGACGGCAACGGCGCCACCGGCGGCGAGGTCATGACCCTGGCCAAGGCCATTCAGACCAGCGTGTACGAGCGCTTTGGCATCCGGCTGGAGCCCGAGCCGGTGGTGGTGTAAAGACACCGCAAAGTTTTCCGGGGTAGCCTTGCTTCCCCGATTTAAAGGGACTACCGTTATCTCCGTGTCTTTGCAGAAATGGAGGTTGTCATGTCTGCCTTTGCACCTATCGAACACGCCGGCTACTGCGCCCGTGTCAGCACCGAACGCAAAACCACACACCGCTGGCGCGCTGCTGTGTGCATAGAGCGCGGTGCCGAGTTCACCCGCCTGAAAGCCGAGACCGCCCCACGCCGTGCGGTGCCCAACGACTTTCCGAGTGAAGAGCAGGCAGTTCTGGCAGCGTATGACTATGCGCGGAGCTTGATTGATGAAGGGCGGGTATGAGGGAGAGCCTTTAGGACTCCAGCCGGCGCCCAGAGGTACTATGCTTTTGATAGCTGCTAGCGCATATTCCAGGAGGGTTACGGGCCAATTTGGCTTGTAAAGAACTGGTGCCCACGGTTTTCGGTCCGTCCGGCTCTTCTATTCAAGCCCGCTTTCATACTTGCGCCTTAAATTAAAGATTGTTTTAATGTGACTTGGCTCCATTAAAGATATCTTTCAAACCATGCGCACCACTGGCACCTACGCTATCTCCACTACGCTGGGCGAGTCCGTACAGGCATTTGTGCCGCACTCGCTGCCGCCGGCCAAGCCCGTGCTGGCACCCGAGTGTTATGTGGAGGCCAACCGTGCGGCAGAACTGGCGTTGGCCCGCCTGTCTGGCGTGGCCGGGCTGGTGCCCTCGGTGGATTGGCTGCTCTACAGCTCCATCCGCAAAGAGGCGCTGCTGACCTCGCAGATCGAAGGCACCCAGGCCACGCTGGCAGACCTGTTTGACGAAGAAGCGGGCTTCGCGGTGAGCAACACCGACGACGTGGAAGAGGTCACCAACTACCTGCGTGCCTTCCGGCTGGTGCAAGCACAGCTGCGTGACCCGGCAGGTCTGCCCTTGAGCGTGCGCCTGCTGTGTGATGCGCACCGGCTGCTGCTGGATGGCGCCCGCGGCAATGGCAAACAACCGGGCGAGCTGCGCCGCTCGCAAAACTGGATTGGCGGCACGCGGCCTGGCAACGCCGTGTTTGTACCGCCACCGCCCGAGCGAGTGCCTGCGTTGCTGGCAGACCTGGAGCGCTTCATCCACGACGAAAGCCAGGCCTTGCCACCGCTGGTGAAGGTCGCACTCATCCACCAGCAGTTTGAGACTATTCACCCGTATCTGGATGGCAACGGCCGCATTGGCCGCTTGCTGATTGCCGCGTTGCTGGAGCATTGGCACCTGCTGCCAGAGCCCTTGATGTACCTCAGCGGCTACCTCAAGCAACACCAAGCCGAGTACTACCGTCGCCTGTCCAACGTGCGCCTGGAAGGCGATTGGGAAGGCTGGATTGCTTTCTTTCTGGAAGGTGTGACCGTGGCAGCTCAGGAGGCTGAGCGCAACATTGTGGCCATCGCCACGCTGCTGGCAACCGACCGCCGTGCCTTGCTGGCCGCGCCCAGAGCCGGGCCCAGCAGCTACCGTCTGTTTGAAATGCTACCCATGATGCCGCGCTTCACCATCGACCAAGTCCGTCAGAGGCTGGCCACCAGCTTCCCTACCGCCACGGCGGCGGTGAAGGTGCTGGAAGATTTGGGTGTCGTTACCGAGTTAACCGGGCAGAAGAAGAACCGCAGCTACAGTTACACCGCTTACATTGCGCTGCTGGCTGAATAAGAAATTTGAGAGGGAGTTGAAAACCTATGCCAATCCCAAAATACGACGACCTATTTAATCCACTACTGCAGGCAGTACGAAACTTGGGTGGATCAGCGTCTGTTGCGGAACAAGAAGACGAAGTCGCAACGATTCTGAAATTGACGGAAGCTGAGGTCTCGGAAATCCATCGTGGCAATCGCACGAAACTCAGCTACAGATTGGCTTGGGCCAGAAATTACTTGAAACGCTACGGGGCTCTCGATAACTCTTCTAGAGGGGTTTGGGCTCTAACGAGTGAAGGACAAAAACACCATACTTTGAACAAAGACCTAGTCAAAAAGTTTGTTCAGTCCCTAGACCGAGATCTAGTAAGCAGTGGCAGTGAGGTTGATCATGTCGATGTGTCAGAAGAGCTCAAAGAAATTGACTGGGAAGACAAGCTGCTAGCGGTCATTAAAGCAATGCAACCGGATGCTTTTGAACGCTTGTGCCAGCGTCTCCTTCGGGAGTCAGGATTTATTCAAGTTGAAGTGACCGGGAAAACAAATGATGGAGGCATAGACGGAAAAGGTGTTGTCCGCATTGGCGGGCTCCTATCTTTTCATGTGATTTTTCAATGCAAGAGATACCAAGGTAGCGTGTCCTCACCAACCGTTCGAGATTTCCGAGGAGCGATGGTTGGCCGCGCTGACAAAGGGTTGTTAATCACAACTGGCACGTTTACAAAAGATGCGAGGACTGAGGCGCAACGAGACGGTGCACCGCCAATTGATCTTATCGACGGCGAGGCCTTGGTGGAAAAGCTAAAAGAATTGCGAATTGGAGTTCAGATCAAAGAGCGCGTAGTTGAAGAAGTTCTCATTGATGAGGCCTATTTCAAAAACGTTTAGTCACTTCGACAAATAACAAAGCCCGCAGATGCGGGCTTTGTGTTTTTAAGAATTTGGCTGACTATTTCCCAAGCTTCAAGAAGTCATCCCCCTTACCCAACTCCAGCAGCCCGGCGTTGGAATACACCTGCAGCTTGGCGCGGGTGTCGGTGATGTCCAGGTTGCGCATGGTGAGTTGGCCGATGCGGTCCAGCGGGCTGAACGGCGCGTCTTCCACCTTCTCCATGCTCAGGCGCTCGGGCGCGTAGGTCAGGTTGGGTGACTCGGTGTTCAGCAGCGAGTAGTCATTGCCGCGGCGCAGTTCCAGGGTCACGGTGCCGGTGATGGCCTTGGCCACCCAGCGCTGGGCGGTCTCGCGCAGCATGATGGCCTGGCTGTCGAACCAGCGGCCTTGGTACAGCAGGCGGCCCAGCTTGCGGCCGTTTTCGCGGTATTGCTCGATGGTGTCTTCGTTGTGGATGCCGGTGACCAGGCGCTCGTAGGCGATGAACAGCAGCGCTAGGCCGGGGGCTTCGTAGATGCCGCGGCTCTTGGCTTCGATGATGCGGTTTTCGATCTGGTCGCTCATGCCCAGGCCGTGGCGGCCGCCGATTTCGTTGGCCTTCAGGATCAGGCTCACCAGGTCGGGGTACTGCACGCCGTTCAGGGCGACGGGGCGGCCTTCTTCAAAGGTCACGCTCACTTCTTCGGCCTTCACCACGCAGTCGTCACGCCAGAAGGGCACGCCCATGATGGGGTTGACGATCTTGATGCCGCTGTTCAGGAACTCCAGGTCCTTGGCTTCGTGGGTGGCGCCCAGCATGTTGCTGTCGGTGCTGTAGGCTTTTTCGGCGCTCATCTTGTAGCCAAAGCCATTGGCGGTGATGAAGGCGGACATTTCAGAACGGCCGCCCAGTTCGTCGATGAACTGCTGGTCCAGCCAGGGCTTGTAGATCTTCAGTGCGGGGTTGGTCAGCAGGCCGTAGCGGTAGAAGCGCTCGATGTCGTTGCCCTTGAACGTGGAGCCATCGCCCCAGATGTTCACATCGTCCTGCTTCATGGCGGTCACCAGCATGGTGCCGGTCACGGCGCGGCCCAGCGGTGTGGTGTTGAAGTAGGTGTTGCCAGCAGTGGTGATGTGGAAGGCGCCGGATTGCAGCGCGGCAATGCCTTCAGCGGCCAGCTGCGGGCGGCAGTCCACCAAACGTGCCTTGATGGCGCCGTATTCCATGGCCTTCTTGGGGATCTCGTCGTAGTCGGCCTCGTCGGGCTGGCCCAGGTTGGCCGTGTAGGCGTAGGGCAGGGCGCCCTTTTGCTTCATCCACAACAGGGCGGCGCTGGTGTCCAGGCCGCCGGAGAAGGCGATGCCGACCTTTTGGCCGACGGGGATGTTTTGCAGAATGGTGTTTGACATGAAATGTGCCTCTAGCCCGCGTGGAATATGCGCAAGCAGCTATGAAAATGGGAGCAGATGGATCTGCCTGGATTAACCGAAATGGCAGATGTAGTGGTAAGCCTCAAAGCCCTCGGTCACGCGGATCTGGAACTTGGCGTTGCCGGGCACGCTGAACTTCTGGCCTTCGCCGCTGGTGACCCAGGCGTCGGTGCCGTCCAGCTTGTAGTCGCAGCTGCCGCCCACGCATTCCATGATCTCGGGGGCGCCGGTGTTGAAGGTCAGCGTGGCGGGCAAGATCACGCCCACCGACTTCTTGGTGCCGTCGGCCAGGGTGAAGCCGTGGCTCACGCACTTGCCGTCGAAGTAGACATTGGCCTTGGTGGTGACGGAAACGTTGTCGAAGTGGGTGGTGGTCATGGTGCTGGGCAAAAAGTAATGGAAATAAGGGCCCGGCACGCCAGGCACCGGGCAACCCGCGATTTTACGGGAGGCGGGCCGCAAAGGTCGCGTCGCTGAAGCCGACGGTCACCGTGCCGTCGCCCCAGACGACCACGGGCCGCTTGATGACGCTGCTGTGTTCCTGCATCACGGCGATGGCCGAGGGCGCGTCCACCATGCGGGTTTGGGTGGCCTCGTCCAGCTTGCGCCAGGTGGGGCCGCGGCGGTTGATCAGGATGTCCAGGCCCGCCGTGGCAATCCAGCCGGGCAGCAGGGCGGTGGGCACGCCCTGCTTTTTGAAGTCATGAAACTGGTAGTCCACACCGTGCTGGGTGAGCCAGTCACGGGCTTTTTTGACGGTGTCGCAGTTGGGAATGCCGTAGAGGGTGATCATGGGAGCTATTTTGCACTCGCCCGCAGCCGCAGATCAGGTGGGTTGGGCGTTCTGCGTAGGTCAAAGAGGAGGCCGAAGGCCGGGGGACACGAAGCAGAACGTCTAACCCGCCTGATCCGAAGGAAAACACAGCCCTGCGACAATCCAACCCAATGGAAACAACACCCAATACGCTACAAGACTGGCTCGCCCACTGCGAGCGCCTGCACCCCAAGGGCATCAACGGCATCGAACTGGGCCTGGACCGTGTGCGCGCCGTCGCCCAGCGGCTGAACCTGAAGTTTGACTGCCCTGTCATCACCGTGGCCGGCACCAACGGCAAAGGTTCCACCTGCGCAATGCTCGAATCGATATTGGGCCAGGCGGGCTACAAGACCGGGGTGTACACATCGCCCCACCTGGTGCACTTTGAAGAGCGTATGCGCCTGAACGGCGAGACTGCACCTGCTAGCAAATTTGTAGCTGCCTTTGCAGACGTGGAGAGGGCTAGACTGGGAAATGACGGTCAAAGTGGCCCAGAAATCGCGCTCACTTACTTTGAATTCACCACCCTGGGCATCTTGCTGGCCTTGTCCCGCGAAGGGCTGGACGTGGTGATTCTGGAAGTCGGCCTGGGCGGGCGGCTGGACGCCGTCAACATCATCGACACCGACTGCGCTGTCATCACTAGCATCGACCTGGACCACATGGAGCTGCTGGGTAACACCCGCGAGGCCATTGGCTTCGAGAAGGCCGGCATCATGCGCACCGGCCGCCCGGTCATCGTCAGCGACCCTGTGCCGCCCCAAAGCGTGCTGGACCGGGCGCTGGAAGTGGGCGCTGACCTGTGGCGCGTGGGCGCCGACTTCAATGTGTCCGGCGACAAGCAGCAATGGGGCTGGGCGGGGCGGGGCCGGCGCTACAGCGGCTTGGCCTACCCGGCGCTGCGGGGTGCCAACCAGTTGGTCAACGCGTCCGGCGTGCTGGCCGCGCTGACCGCCTTGCGTGAAAAGCTGCCCGTCACGGCCCAGGCCGTGCGCGTGGGCCTGGCGCTGGTGGAGCTGCCGGGGCGTTTTCAGATCATTCCGGGTCAGCCCACGCTGGTGCTGGACGTGGCGCACAACCCGCATTCGGTGGCTGCGCTGGCAGCCAACCTGGACGCCATGGGCTTTTACCCCACCACCCACGCCATTTTTGGCGCCATGGCCGACAAAGACCTAGCCCCCATGCTGGCCCGGGTGGCGCCGCTAATGGACCGCTGGTATTTCACCGATTTGCCGTCGCCCCGGGCCGCGTCGGGTGCTGACTTGCAGGCCCAGTGGAGCGCCCACAATACGCGCAAAGACGCCTCCGCCCAGGCCTTTGCCGACCCCATGCAGGCCCTGCAGGCGGCCATCGCCGCGGCAGACCCCGCTGATAGAATCGTGGTCTTCGGATCGTTCTACACCGTGGGTGGTGTCTTGCAGCAGGGCACGCCCAGGTTGCACGCCAAACACTTCCCGCCCCAAGCCACCTGAACCGTCACCCCATCCATGGCCTTTTTCAAGTTTCGCAAAGGCGGCGACGAGCAGCCCACCCCACCCACCGCCGCCGAGAGCGTGGAGGCCATGCGCAAGCGCGCACGGCACCGGTTGATTGGGGCTGCGGTACTCGTGTTGCTGGGCGTTATTGGTTTCCCGCTGCTGTTTGACAGCCAGCCGCGCCCCATTGCGGTGGACATCCCCATCGAAATTCCCGACAAAGCCAAGGTGCGCCCCTTGGGCACCCCGCAAGTGCCGGTGAGCAGCGGCACACCGTCGCAAGTCAGCGCTGGCGCCATTGAGGGCGAAACGCCCGCACCCGTGGCCTCGGCACCCGCCAAGCCCGAGCCCAAACCCGAAGCGAAGCCTGCCCCCAAGCCAGAGCCCAAGGCGGAAACCATCATCACCGAGTCCAAGCCGGTACCCAAGCCAGACGCCAAGTCCGCGGCCAAGGTGGAAGCCAAGCCCGAACCCAAACCCGCAGCGCCGGCTGAAAAGCCCGCCGCCAAGGTGACCGAAGCCGCCAAGGCCCAGGCCCTGCTGGATGGCAAGCCAGCGGCCGCGGCCGCGGCCAAGCCCGCCGAGAAAAAGGCGGATGCGTCGGACGGCCGCTTTGTGGTGCAGGTAGGCGCCTATGTGGAAGCCGCCAAGCTGCGTGAAGCGCGCCAGAAGGTGGAGTCGCTGGGCTTCAAGACCTACACCCAGGTGGTGGGCACCAAGGACGCGCAGCGCACCCGCGTGCGCATCGGCCCCTTTGCCAACAAGGCCGAGGCGCAAAAGGCGGCCGACAAGATTAAAAAACTGAGCCTGCCTGCGGCCATCTTGGAACTGTAAGCAACGGCCTCACATGCCCACCTTGGACTGGATATTTCTGGCGGTGCTGCTTCTGTCCATGGTGGTGGGGGCATGGCGTGGGCTGGTCTACGAAGTGTTGTCGGTGCTGACCTGGGGCGTGGCGTTTGTGCTGGCCCAGTGGTTTGCGCCGGACGCCGCGGGCTGGTTGCCCATGGGCAATGCAGCAGAGTCCGTGCGCTATGCGGCGGGCTTTGTGCTGGTGTTCGTGCTGTCGATCTTTGCGGGCAGCCTGGTGGCATTCCTGATCAAGAAATTGGTGGCGGCGGTGGGGCTGCGGCCCGCCGACCGGCTGATGGGCGCAGGCTTTGGCCTGGTGCGCGGCGTGGTGCTGTTGTTGGCTGTGACGGTGGTGGTGGGCATGACGCCGCTGCACACCGGCACCTGGTGGCAGGAAGCCACCGGCCCCAAGGTCACCAGCGTGGTGCTGGGCGGCCTCAAGCCCCTGCTGCCTGAAGAGTTTGGCAAGTATTTACCTTGAGTGAGTGAAACCCTATGTGTGGAATCGTTGGCGTTGTTAGCAATGCACCTGTAAACCAGCTCATCTATGACGCCTTGCTGCTGCTACAGCACCGCGGCCAGGACGCAGCCGGCATCGTCACCCAGCAGGAGCGCAAGTTCTTCATGCACAAGGCCAAGGGCATGGTGAAGGACGTGTTCCGCACGCGCAACATGCGCAGCTTGCTGGGCAACTGCGGCTTGGGTCAGGTGCGTTACCCCACGGCGGGCAATGCCTTCAGCGAAGAAGAGGCGCAGCCCTTCTACGTGAACGCGCCCTTTGGCATCGTGCTGGTGCACAACGGCAACCTGACCAACGCCCACGCCCTGAAGGCCGAGCTGTTCAACACCGACCACCGCCACATCAATACCGAGAGCGATTCCGAAGTGCTGCTCAACGTGCTGGCGCACGAGATTGAAAAAACCACGCGCGGCCTGCCGCTGCAACCCCTGGACATCTTTGCCGCAGTGCGCAATGTGCACAAGCGCGTGAAGGGTTCGTACGCGGTGATCGCGCTGATCGCCGGCCACGGCGTGCTGGCCTTCCGCGACCCCTACGGCATCCGCCCGCTTTGCATGGGCAAGAACGGCGATGGCAATGTGATGCTGGCCAGCGAGTCGGTGACGCTGGAGGGCACGGGCTTCCAGTTCGACCGCAATGTGAACCCCGGCGAGGCCGTGTTCGTGGATCTGAACGGCAAGGTGCATGCCGAGCAGTGCGCGGAGTCGCCCACGCTCAAGCCCTGCATTTTTGAATTTGTTTACCTGGCCCGCCCGGACTCGGTCATGGACGGCATCTCGGTCTACCAGGCCCGCTTGAATTTGGGCGAGACGCTGGCCAAGCGCGTCATCTCCACCGTGCCGCCCAACGAGATCGATGTGGTCATCCCCATCCCCGAATCCAGCCGCCCCAGCGCCGCGCAATTGGCCCAGTTGCTGGGCCTGCCGTACCGCGAAGGCTTTGTGAAGAACCGCTATGTGGGCCGCACCTTCATCATGCCCGGCCAGGGCGTGCGCAAGAAGTCGGTGCGCCAGAAGCTCAACGTGATTGCCAGCGAATTCAAGGGTCGCAACGTGCTGCTGGTGGACGACTCCATCGTGCGCGGCACCACCAGCCGCGAGATCGTGCAGATGGCGCGTGACGCCGGTGCACGCAAGGTCTACCTGGCCAGCGCCGCGCCGCCCGTGCGCTACCCCAACGTCTACGGCATCGACATGCCCACCAGCAGCGAGCTGGTGGCACACAACCGCACGGTGGAGCAGGTGCGCGAAATCATTGGCTGCGACGCACTGATCTACCAGGACGTGGACGGCATGAAGAAGGCCATTGGCTCGCTGAGCACCAAGCTGGCGGGTTTTGATGCGTCATGCTTCGACGGCATCTACGTCACCGGCGATATCTCGTCCGATGACATCGAACGCCTGAACGAAAAGCGCGTGGGCGGTGAAGAAAGCCAGGAAGATACCTCACGCCTGGCCCTGCCCAACCACGCGGACTGAACCATGGCCCACAGCAAATTACCTGACAACCTGCACCTGGACACCCTGGCCGTACGTACCGCCGTGGAGCGCAGCCAGTACGGCGAAAACTCCGAAGCCCTGTACCTCACCAGCGGCTACGTGCAGTCCAGCGCTGCCTCCAGCGCTGCCCGCTTTGCCATGGAGGAAGAGGGCTTCACCTACTCGCGCGTGGGCAACCCCACGGTCAGCAGCATGGAGATGCGACTGGCTGCGCTGGAAGGCACCGAGGCCGCCATTGCCACGTCGTCCGGTATGTCCGCCGTTTTGCTGTTGGGCATGGCTCTGCTCAAGGCGGGCGACCATGTGATCTGTTCACAGTCGGTGTTCGGTTCGGTCATTCCCATGTTCAGCCGCGAGTTTGCGAAATTTGGCGTGGAAACCACCTTTGTGCCGCAAACCGATCTCGCCGCGTGGAAGGCCGCCGTGCGCCCCACCACCAGGCTGCTGTTTGCCGAGACGCCCACCAACCCACTGACCGAGGTGTGCGACATCCAGGCGCTGGCCGATGTGGCGCACAACGCGGGCGCCTTCCTGGCCGTGGACAACTGCTTTGCCACGCCCGTGCTGCAGCGCCCCGCGCGCATGGGCGCGGATTTCATCATCCACTCGGGCACCAAGTTCCTGGACGGCCAGGGCCGTGTGATGGCGGGTGCCATCTGCTGCACGCAAAAGCAGCGCGACGAACTCTTCCTGCCCGTCATCCGCACAGCCGGCATGGTGCTGGCGCCGTTCAATGCCTGGGTGCTGCTCAAGGGCATGGAAACCCTGGCGTTGCGCGTGAAGGCGCAGTCTGAAAACACCCTCGCCGTTGCCAAGTGGCTGGAAGCCCAGCCGCAGGTGGCCCGCGTGTTCTACCCCGGCCTGCCCAGCCACCCGCAGCACGAGCTGGCCATGCGCCAGCAGTCGGGGCAGGGCGGTGCGGTGCTGTCGTTTGAAGTGAAGGCGACGGATGGGGACGCCGCGCGCAAGAACGCTTTCCATGTACTGGACAGCATGCAAGTGCTCTCGCTGTGCACCAACCTGGGGGACACCAAAACGCTGGCGGCCCATCCTGCCAGCACCTCGCATGGTCGCCTGAGTGAGGCGCAACGCCAATTGGCTGGCATTGGCCAAGGCCTGATCCGCGTGGCCGTGGGCCTGGAACATTTTGATGACATCACCGCCGATCTGGCGCGTGGTCTGAACACCCTGTGAACATGAGCAAAATTCGCACGCGCATCGCGCCTTCTCCCACCGGTTTTCTGCACCTCGGTACCGCGCGCACGGCGTTGTATTCATGGGCCTATGCACGCCACTTTGGTGGTGAGTTTGTGCTGCGCATTGAAGACACTGATGTCGCCCGTTCCACGCAAGATTCGGTCGACCAGATCCTGGCCTCCATGCGCTGGTTGGGTCTGGAATACGACGAAGGGCCGGTCTACCAGATGCAACGCCTGGACCGCTACAAAGCCGTGGTGGACCAACTGATTGCCGAGGGCAAGGCCTACTACTGCTACAGCACACCCGAAGAACTGGACGCGGTGCGCGAAGCCAAAAAGGCGCGTGGTGAGAAAGCGCTGTACGACGGGACCTGGCGCCCCGCGCCCGGCAAGACCCTGCCGCCCGTGCCGGAAGGCGTCAAGCCTGTGGTGCGCTTTTGCAATCCGCCCGACGGCGATGTGACCTGGAACGACTTGGTCAAGGGCCCCATCACCATCAGCAACCGCGAGATCGACGACCTCATCATCGTGCGCACCGATGGCATCCCCACCTACAACTTTGCGGTGGTGGTGGATGACTGGGACATGCAGATCAGCCATGTGTTCCGCGGTGACGAGCACATCAACAACACGCCCTGGCAGATCAATATCTTCCACGCGTTGGGCGCAACGTTGCCACAGTTCGGCCACTGCCCCGTCATCCTGGGCGACGATGGCCAGAAGCTGTCGAAGCGCCGCGGGGCTGTCAGCGTCACGGCCTACGAAGAGGGCGGCTACCTGCCTGAAGCCATGCTCAACTACCTGGCCCGCCTGGGTTGGAGCCATGGCGATGACGAGCTGTTCACACGCGACCAACTGGTGAGCTGGTTTGACGGCACGCACCTGAACAAGAGCCCCGCGCAATGGGACCCGGCCAAGCTGCTGTGGGTCAACGCGCAGTACATCAAACAGGCCGACAACGCGCGCCTGGCCGCGCTGGTGGCTGCGCAGTTGGTCAAGCAAGGCATCAGTTTGTCGGAAGACGTCATTGCTTCCCACTTGCCGCAGGTCTGCGGATTGCTCAAAGACCGCTGCGACACCACCGTGGCCTTGGCCACCTGGGCCGCCAAGTTTTACAGCGACGTTGCGGTGGATGCCGCGGAGAAGGCGCAGCACGTGACCGATGCGGTGTTGCCTGCCATTGCCTTGCTGAAAGACAAGCTGGCGACGTGCGTCTGGGACAAGGCCAGCATTGCCGCGGTGATCAAGGAAGTGCTGGCTGCGAATGGTTTGAAGATGCCGCAACTGGCGATGCCCGTGCGTGTGCTGGTGATGGGTACGGCGCAGACGCCATCGCTGGATGCAGTGCTCGAATTGAGCGGAAGAGAAAAAGTTATTGCCAGACTTGCCAGAGGCTGAAAAACTTGTATATAATTTGAGGCTCGGAAGATAAGAACACTGCAAAACAATCGTTAGCAAAGTTCTTAGGATTAGGGGGTATAGCTCAGCTGGGAGAGCGCTTGCATGGCATGCAAGAGGTCAGCGGTTCGATCCCGCTTACCTCCACCAAATCTTCTGAAACGGACAAGTTCCAAGGTTTTGACCCTATCGTCTAGAGGCCTAGGACATCACCCTTTCACGGTGAGTACCGGGGTTCGAATCCCCGTAGGGTCGCCAAGTTTTTAGCGCAAGCTAAGACGGCACAAGTTGATAACACTTGGCTCGCAAGAGTGAACGTTGTCTACCAGGAGTGGTAGTTCAGTTGGTTAGAATACCGGCCTGTCACGCCGGGGGTCGCGGGTTCGAGTCCCGTCCACTCCGCCAAATTGAAAAGCCCTTGCATGCAAATGCAAGGGCTTTTTCTTTGGCCATTTCCGGGGCGCAACATGTACTCCCGTTCTTCCTTCAACGCCAATGGTGGTGCCAGTCGCCGCCCCAGCCGTAGCCAAAGTGCAGGTTGACGGGTGGGTAGTAGGGCCGCGTGTAGTAGAGGGGGTACACCGGCTGCGACATCACAACCACGGGTGGTTGGGTGTAGACGGGCTGCGGCGGTGCCACGGCATACGCTGGCGCTACCTCTTGCTGCGGGCTGGCGCCCACGGGTGCGACAGACAGTTGGATGGTGGGGCCAGGGTCGTTGGGCATCTGCACCGAATACTGTCGGCCCGCATATTCGTAGACCACGTTGTAAGCCACCGTGCGGTTTTCGTAAAAGGTTTGGGTACCGCAGTTGTGTACGGTTTGTATCTGCGGCGCAGGGCTGCCCTCGATGCGGTCGCCCACGATGGCTCCACCAATCAGCCCAATCACCGTGGCCGCTGCCTGGCCAGAGCCGTGCCCAATGGCGTTGCCCATGGCACCACCTGCAATGGCGCCCATGGCTGCACCGGCGCCTGATTTTTGCGGCTGCACCGCCACTTGCTGGTTGGAGCACACCTGGCGTGGCACGGCCACCTGCTGCTGCACAGGCGTGGATGAGAGTACACGGCCCACGTCTTGCGGCTGGGTTTGCGCAAGGCACGCACCGCCCAAGGCCAGGACGGCAGAGGACACAAGGGTTTTGGCAAGGAATTTCATGGCGTGGGTTTCAACGGCTTTGTGGTGTTGGTATCTGTAGTCTCCCCCTGTAACGCGCTGCCTTCTGCCGCGCGTTGACAGGGTTCGTGTAAAGCTGAGCGCAGGGCGCCCAGGCTTGTTGCGCCGCAACACGGCGACAATGGCCCATGCGCAAACATTTCTCGGAGACAACAGGTCACCAACGGCTGGTATACGGCGGCATCGTTGCCGCGGCGGTGGCCATGGTCCCCATCCCCCTTGCGGCGCAAACCCATGGCCTGCTGGCCTGGTCGGCCGGCGCACTGACCTACCTGGTGCTGGCCTGGTGGCTGGCGGTGGAATTTGACGCCGAGCGCACCCGCGAACGCGCCCAGGCGCAGGACCAGCCCGGCGTTCTGCTGTTCCTGATTTTGTTGCTGTCCGTCTTTGCCAGCTTTGCCGCGATCGCGCTGATGCTGCAGCATGTCAAAGACCTGTCGGCCACGCAGCGCGCCGGACACCTGGCGGTGTCCATGCTGGCATTGGGTGCGTCATGGTTGCTGATGCAGACCATTTTTTCCTTTCGCTACGCGCACCTGTACTACCAGGAAGAGCTGCGCGGCCATCCACGGGGCGCGGGGCTGGAGTTTCCGGGCAAGCTGCCGCCGGATTACTTTGACTTCATGTACTACGCCCATGTGGTGGGCATGACGTCGCAGGTGTCGGACGTGGTGGTCACCTCGCGCCAGATGCGCCGCCTGACCCTGATGCACAGCGTGAGCGCCTTTGGATTCAACATGCTGGTGCTGGCGCTCAGCATCAACGTGATGGCCGGCGCGATCCAATGATGCCGGTGGACAGCGACGTCCCCAGCAAGATCACCAGGCCGCAGCCCACCATCCACGGCGTGACCACCTCGCCCAGCAGCAGCACGCCGTAAAGCACGGCAAACACTGGCACGGCAAAGGTCACTGCCAGCGCCTTGGCCGGCCCGGCGCGTTCGATCAAGCGGAAGTAAAGAATGTAGGCAATGCCGGTGCACACCACACCCAGTGCCAACACGGCCAGCCAGGCCTTGGCACTCACGGTGTGGTCCGGCCAGAAATACCAGGCCAAGGGTGACAGGCCCAGCGTGGCGCCCAACTGGCTGCCGGTCGCCAGTACCAGCGAGGGCACACCAGCCAGGTAGCGCCGCGCAAAGCTGGCGGAAAAGCCGTAGAAGAAACAGGCCGCCAGACAGGCCAGCACAGCCCAGCCGGTGGACACGCCTTCGGCATTGGGCTTAAAGCTGGCCTTGTTCCAGGCCAGCAGCGCCACGCCCAAAAAGCCAATCAGCAGACCCAGAATGCGCATGCCATGGGGGCGGTCCTTCAGCCACAGCCACGCCACCGCTGCGCCAAACAACGGCACCGTGGCGTTCAGGATGGATGACAAGCCCGTGGAGATGGACAGCAGTGCAAAAGACAGGCAGGCAAACGGAATGGCCGAGTTCATCACGCCCACGGCAAACAGCAATTTCCAGTGCTGGCGCAATGTCGCCACTTGGCCCTTGTACACCAGCATTGGCAACAGGAACAACGCGGCAATGCCCACGCGCACACCGGCCGTGGGCAGCGCACCAAACTCCACCGCACCCAGGCGCATGAACAAAAACGAGGAGCCCCAGATGGCGGCCAGTAGCAAAAAATCTTGTACCCAGGCGGGTGCGTGCGAAGGAAGAGACGTGGTGGGTTCAGTCACAGGGGGCTTTCGAGTTTCAACAACGCTAGTTTGCGGTCCAGGCCGCCAGCGTAGCCGGTCAATGCGCCGTTGGCCCCCAGCACGCGGTGGCAGGGCACGATGATGCTGATGGGGTTGCGCCCCACCGCTGCACCCACCGCCCGTACTGCCAGCGGGTTGTGCAACTGCTGACCAATGTGGCCGTAGCTCACGGTAGCGCCACTGGCAATCGCCCGCAACTGCGCCCACACCTGTTGTTGGAATGCGGTACCGCCTGACAGGTCCAGTGGCAGGTCAAACACCGTGCGCTCCTTGGCGAAGTACTGCTGCAGTTGGTCACTGGCGCTCTGCATTACGGGGTGCCGTGTCGCTTCTGGCCAAATGCTGGTATCGGGTTGGTGGCTTTGCCCGTCAAACCACAGGCCGACCAGCGCGGTGTCGGTGGCGGCGAGGATGATGGTGCCCAACGGGCTGCGCAGGGTGCTGCGTGTGGTGGTGGATGGATATTTCATAGAAATAGGCCTGTAGCCCCCGTAAATATTGCGTGAGAAGCTATGGTTTTCATAGCGCCTTGGTGGTGGATGGATCGGCGTGGTCGCCCGACCAGGCGCGCACCGTGGCATAGCTGCGCCACGGTTGCCAGGCCTGCGAGGCGGCCTCGGCCGCTTGTGCGGGCCGCTTGGCATCGCGCACGCCCAGCGCCTTGTGCAGCGCCACATCGCCGGCCGGAAACGCATCGGGCCAGCGCAGTGCGCGCATGGCGATGTACTGCGCGGTCCAGGGGCCAAAGCCTGGCAGCGCTTGCAGAGCAGCCACTGTGCCGGGCACGTCGGCGCTGGGGTTCAGCACCAGTGCGCCATCGGCCACGGCAGCGGCCAGCGCGCGGATGGCGACTTGCCGCTGGCGCACGATGCCCAGTTGCCCCAGGTCGTCGTCACTGGCATGGCGCAGCACCTGGGCTGTGGGAAACAGGTGCGTGAGTCCGGCCACCGGTGTGGTCAGCGGCCCACCAAAGCGCGCGACCAGCCGCGCACCCAGCGTGCGCGCGGCCTGCACGGTGATCTGCTGGCCCAGCACGGCCCGCACGGCCAGCTCAAAGCCATCCAGCGTGCCGGGCACGCGCAGGCCCGCGCTGTGGGGGAAGCTGGTGCCCAGTACGGCGTGGATGGCATTGGGGTCGGCGTCCAGGTCCAGCAGCGCGCGCAGGCGCACCAGCACCAGCGGCAGGGCGGCGGCCAGTGATGCGCTGACCAGGGCCTGCACTTCGCAACGGGCCTCGTCCACCCGCAACTGCACCCAGCCCTGCAGGTGTTGACCCGCCCAGTCCAGCGCCAAGGTGCGGGCCAGCGTGTGGGTGGGCAGGTCCACGTGCTCCACACCGTCCAGCGCGCGCGTGGCAAAGAACTGCAGCAGTGCTGTGGCGTCCAGTGGCGGGCGGTAGGCCAGCTTGCAGCGCATGCCGCTGTGGTCGGCCGGTGCGGCGCCCTCGGCATCGCTGCCGGCCTTGCGCAGCGCGCGGGGCTGGAAGCGGTATTGCTCGGCAAACACAGTGTTGAAGCGCCGCACACTGGCAAAACCGCTGAGCGCAGCCACCTGGGCGATGGGCAGCTGCGTATCGGTCAGCAGCTGCTTGGCGGTAAGCAGGCGGCGGGTCTGCAAATACTGTAGGGGCGACACACCCCAGTGCGTCTCGAAGATTCGGCGCAGGTGGCGTTCGCTCACGCCCAGGCGCTCTGCAGTCTGCGCCATGCTGGGGCTGCCATCGCTCCACAGCTGCGGCGCATCCAGCAGGCCCGCGGCCTGGCGCGCCAGGATGGCAGAGGCGTCTTGCGTGGACCAGGCGCGGCTACCCAGCGCATGCAGGTTGGACGGGGCCAGCTCGGGCCGGCAGCGCATGCAGGGGCGGAAGCCCGCGGCCTCGGCCTGCGAGGCCAGGGTGAAGAAGCGGCAGTTTTCGGCCCGTGGCGTGCGCACCTTGCAGACCGGGCGGCAGTAGATGCCGGTGCTGGTCACGCCGGTGAAGAAGCGCCCGTCAAAGCGTGCATCGCGCGCCTTCAGCGCCAGGTAGTTTGCCTGGTCGCTGCTGCTGGCCGTGTCGGTGGTGTGGGGCGCTTTTGGGGTGGGCATGGGGTCATGATACGCAGCCGTTGGCGACAAATGCGCCGTTTTCGGACATGTGCCTACGGCCGCAGTGCACAGGTGCACCCTACAATCCACGGCCAACCTGAAAGTGCCTTTCCTCCCATGCAAGTAGCGGCCAGCCTGTTCAAGGCCTATGACCTTCGCGGCATCGTTCCCGCCACCCTCACGCCCGAGGTGGCGCTGGGCCTGGGCCGCGCATTTGGCACGCTGGCCATGGCGCAGGGCGAGACCACGGTGGCTGTGGGCCGCGATGGCCGCCTGAGCGGCCCCACGCTGGTGGCGGCCGTCATCCAGGGTCTGCAGGACACCGGCGTGCAGGTCATTGACGTGGGGATGGTCACCACGCCCATGCTGTACTTCGCCACCAGCACCCTGTGCCGCAGCGGCATTCAGGTGACCGGCAGCCACAACCCGCGCGATTACAACGGCTTCAAGATGGTGCTGGCCGGCGCCGCGCTGTATGGCGATGCCATCCAGGCCCTGCGCCAGACCATGGAAGCCGAGACCTGGGTATTGCAGCCCGGCGGCAGCTGCCGCAGCGCAGACCTGCTGGCAGACTACACAACCCGCATTGCGGGCGATATCCAACTGGCGCGGCCGATCAATGTTGTGGTGGACAGTGGCAATGGTGTGGCCGGTGCTTCGGCCCCGGGCGTGCTGCGCGCCATTGGCTGCGAAGTGCAGGAGCTCTTCAGCACCGTGGACGGCAATTTTCCCAACCACCACCCCGACCCCAGCCAGCCCGAGAACCTGCGTGATCTCATTACCGCGCTGCAAGCCGGTGATGCCGAGTTGGGCCTGGCTTTCGATGGCGATGGCGATAGGCTGGGCGTGGTCACACGCGATGGAGAAACTATCTACGCCGACCGGCAGATGGTGCTGATTGCGCGCGATGCACTGTCACGTGCGCCCGGTGGCACTGTGGTGTTTGACGTGAAGTGCTCCCAGCAACTGGCTTCGGCCATTGCGGCTGCCGGCGGCACACCCTTGATGTGGAAGACCGGCCACTCGCTGATCAAAGCCAAGATGCGTGAGGTGAACGCGCTGCTGGGTGGCGAGATGACAGGCCACATCTTTTTCCAGGAGCGCTGGTATGGTTTTGACGACGGTACCTATGCTGCAGCCCGTCTGCTCGAAATTCTGAGCCGTGCGCCCGATGCCTCGGCACAGCTGCAGGCCTTGCCCACCAGTTTTTCCACACCCGAACTCACCATGGCCTGCGAGCAGGCGCATGCGGTGGTGCCGCAGCTTATGGCACGTGTGCAGTTCGCAGCGCCCGCCGTGGTGCATACGGTGGATGGCCTGCGCGTGGACTGGCCCGATGGCTTTGGCCTGGTGCGTGCCTCCAACACCACGCCGGCGCTGGTGCTGCGCTTTGAGGGCCACACCGAGGCCGCATTGCAACGCATCCAAGCCGACATGCTGGCGCTGCTGCGCACCGTGCTGCCGCAGGCAGAACTGCAAAAGGCCGTCCATTGAAAGCCGCAAACATCCAACGCATCCTCATCGTCAAGTTGTCGTCGCTGGGCGACGTGGTGCATGCCATGCCCGCCGTGCAAGACCTGCGCCGCGCCTATCCGCAGGCACAGATTGATTGGGTGGTGGAGGGCGCGTTTGCACCGCTGGTGGCGCGCTGCGAAGGCGTGGGCCAGGTCATCGCCTGCGACCTGCGGCGCTGGCGCAAGTCTCCTTTCCAGGCCACCACGCGTCGTGAATGGAAGGCTTTCAAGACGCAGCTGCAAGCGCAGGCCTACGACGCAGTCATTGACCTGCAGGGCCTGAGCAAATCGGCCCTGGTGTCCTGGCTGGCGCGTACCACGCCCACTGGCAAGCGCTATGGCCTGGCCAACCAGACGGAAGGCTCGGGCTTTGAGGCACCCGCCCGCTGGGTGGCCGACGTGGCTATCGAAATCGAACCCCATGTGCACGCTGTGCAGCGCTCGCGCATCCTGTGCGCTGCCTCGCTAGGCTATGACTTGCAAGGCCCCGCGCTGTGCGGCCTCAAGCCTGGTGCCTTGGCCTGTGTGCAGCCCGGCCCGATTGGCCAGATCGACAACCCGTTTACACCGAAGAAGGCCGTGGTGGCTTTGGTGCACGGCACCTCGCGTGCCGACAAGGAATGGCCACTGGCCGCCTGGGTGGAGCTGGGCCAGCGCCTGAACCACGCGGGCTTTGCCGTGGCCCTGCCCCATGGCTCGCCGCGTGAAAAAATCACCAGTGAGGCCATTGCCAAGCAGCTGCAGGACGCGTGGGTCTGGCCTGCTATGGCGCTGGACGCGATGACCGACACACTGGCCCACTGCGCCGGCGTGGTGGGCGTGGACAGCGGCGTGAGCCACATTGCCGTGGCGCTGGATTTGCCGCATGTGCAGATCTACAACTTTGACACTGCCTGGCGCACCGGGCCCGAGGTGCTGGCGGGTACCGACGTCGCCACCGCACCGCGCCTGCCGCAGCGCCAGCTCAGCGTGTTTGGCCAGCCGCAGCCCACGGTGGATGCCGTCTGGCAGGCTTGGGACAGCCTGGCCACCCCGGTGCTGTGCCGATGATGCGCGCGGCCTATTCCTGCGCCACCTGGCTGCTGCAGCCGCTGGTGCGCCGCAAGCTGCGCCGCCGCGCGGTGGCCGAGCCGCTGTATGGCGAACACATGGACGAGCGTTTTGGCCACTACACGCAGCCCACGCCCCCAGGCGGAGGTCCGCTGGTCTGGCTGCATGCGGTGTCGCTGGGGGAAACCCGGGCCGCTGCCGTGCTGGTGAAAGAGCTGCGCCTGGCCTTGCCCGGCATGCGTCTGCTACTCACGCATGGCACGGCCACGGGGCGCGAGGCCGGTCGCAGCCTGTTGCAGCCGGGTGATGTACAGGTGTGGCAGCCATGGGACACGGTGGGCGCGGTGCGCCGTTTCCTTGCGCACTTTCGGCCACGCATCGGCCTGCTCATGGAAACCGAGCTCTGGCCCAACCTGGTGGCCGAGAGCGCGCAAGCCGGAGTGCCGCTGTGCCTGTTAAATGCGCGCCTGAGCGACAAGAGCATGCGCCAGGCGCAGCGCCTGGCCTGGCTGGCCCGGCCCACCTACCGCCGCTTGCACGCGGTGTGGGCGCAGTCCCGGGCCGATGCGGATCGTCTGCAGCAGCTCGGTGCGCCCGTGCGCGGTGTTCTGGGCAATTTCAAATTCGATGCCACGCCCAATGCGGCGCAACTGGCCCAAGGTCTGGACTGGCGCGCCGCGGCTGCGCGCCCCGTGTTGATGTTTGCCAGCTCACGCGAAGGCGAAGAGGCCATGCTGTTGGAGGTTTTGAAAAGAAAAATGCCTCCAGCCCCCATGGAGTATGCGCAGACAGCTCCTAAAACCATAGCAAAAGGGGTGCAGTGGCTGATCGTGCCTCGCCATCCGCAGCGCTTTGACGAAGTGGCTGCGCTGTTCACCGCAGCGGGCTACACCGTGGCGCATCGCAGCCAGTGGGGTGATGCGCCCGTGGCGGCCGATGTGTGGCTGGGCGATTCGGTGGGAGAGATGGCGCTGTACTTTGGCTTGGCACAGGCGGCCCTGCTGGGTGGCAGCTTTGCGCGCCTGGGGGGGCAAAACCTCATTGAAGCGGCGGCCTGCGGCGTGCCCGTGTTCATGGGGCCGCACACCTACAACTTTGCCGAAGCCGCGCAACTGGCGGCGGCAGAAGGGGCAGCGTTTGTCTGTACCGATCTGGCGCAGGCCGTGGACCAGGCCAGCGCGTTGCTGCACAACGCCACCGCACTGGCGCAGGCCCGGCAAGCCGCCCTGGGGCTGGGGGCCGCCCACCGCGGTGCGGCGCTGCGCACGGCGCAGGCCGTGGCGGCGGTGCTGGCAGCCGCTTAGTTTGCCAACTGGCTGTTGATGGCGTTCAGGTCTTCGGCCTTGAGCGTGCCATTAGCCTGGCGCAGCTTGAGTCCACCCACCAGCACGTCATAGCGCGCCTTGGCCAGGCTGGCCTTGGTGCTGTAGAGCTGGCTCTGGCTGTTGAGCACATCGATGTTGATGCGCACGCCCACCTGGTAGCCCAGCTTGTTGGCGTCCAGCGCGCTCTGGCTGGAGGCCTCGGCAGCTTCCAGCGCCTTCACCTGGCCCTGACCCGACAGCACGCCGAAGAAGGCGGTGCGCGTACCTTGCGCCACATTGCGGCGGGTGGCTTCCAGGTCACTGCGGGCCTTGTCTTCCAGGGCCAGCGTTTCCTTGATGCGGTTTTGTGTGGAGAAGCCCGCAAACAGCGGCAGATTGAAGGCCAGGCCCACGGTGGCCACATTGCTGCGCGTGTCGTAGGCCGCCGGGCCGCTGGAGCTGCCCTTTTGGCTATTGGCCATGGTGTAGCTGCCGGTCAGGTCCAGCGTGGGTTTGTGGCCGGCTTCGGCTTTGGCGGTTTCCAACTTTGCAACTTCCAGCGCCACTTTCAGCTGTGCCAGGCCGGGGTGCAGGTCTTCCGACTGTTGCACCCAGACTTCCGCGTCTGCCGGCTCCAGCGGTGGCAGCACCATGGGTGCGGCCAGTGGCTTGGGAGTGGCGTCGTTCTTGCCCACCAGTTGGTTCAGCGCGATGGCCTTCACGCGCAGGTCGTTCTCGGCGGCCAGTTCCTGGGCAATGACCAGGTCGTAGCGCGCCTGGGCTTCGCGGGTGTCGGTGATGGTGGAGGTGCCCACCTCAAAGTTGCGCTTGGCTGAGGCGAGTTGTTCGGCCACGGCCGTTTTCTGGGCTTTGACGAAGGTCAGGCTGTCGCTGGAGGCCAGCACATCAAAGTAAGCCTGGCTCACCCGCACGATCAAGTCTTGCTCGGCCGCGAGCAATTGGGCATTGGCCAGTTCCACCTGCTTCACACCCTGGTCGTAGCTGGCCTTGTTGGCCGGACGGTACAGCGGCTGGGCGGCGCTGATGGTGGCGGTTTGGGAGTCGTAGCTGAAGCTGCGGCTCACCACTGGGGAGTTGACGTCTTGGTTGTTGGTGTTGGCGCCCAGCGAGAGGTTGGCCGTGGGCAGCAGCAGTGCCTTGGCCTGGTCGGCCTTGGCCAGGGTGGCGTCATACTGGTTTTTGGCCGATTGGTAGCTGGCATCAAAGCCACGGGCAGCGGTGTACAGGTCTACCAGGCTTTGGGCCTGTGCGGATGCAGCCAGGCAGGAGGCCATGGCCACAAACAGGGGCAGCAGGCGCAAGCGGGGGGAGGCAGTGGATCGGGACATGGGGTGCTTTCTCAGGCTCGGATAGGTGGAACGATTGGGGTGGGAAATGACGCCGGTTCAGTAGCGCGCCACACGGGCGTCGCGCTCTGCCGACCAGGCGTCAATGCCGCCGGCAATATTGGCCACGTGGGTAAATCCGTGGCTGTGGAGAAACATCGCCACCTGCATGCTGCGTGCACCGTGGTGGCACAGGCAGGCGATGGGCCTGGAAGCGTCCAGCTCTGCGAGTCGTTGCGGCACCGTCCCCATGGGAATGGCCAGCAGCTCAAATCCGTCCGCCTGTACGCTGGCCAGGGCCAGTTCATGCGGCTCGCGCACGTCCAGCACCAGCGGCGCGCCGTGTTCGGCCACGCTGGCAAACCAGGGCGTGAGTTGGGAAGGGCGGACTTGGTCAATCATGGGCAGGGCGCGAAGCGTGGGCTGGCAGCTTAGAAATAAAAGCGCGAGGGTTCGGCAAAGTGCTGCAGACGCGGCGCATTGACGTCCCAAGGCTGGGTAGTGCGGAATTCGGTGGTGCTGGTGCGTGTGACAAAGGTGGCGCGCATCTGCGGCTCATCGCCCACCACGGCGGCCAGGCGGCCACCTACGTTGAGGCGCTGCAGCAGGTCTTGCGGCACTTGGGTGACGGAGCCACTGAGCAGGATCACGTCAAAATTGCCTTCGCCCACGGCCAGCTTGGCGCCATCGGCTTCCCGCACGGTGACGTTGGCGATGCCAGCGGCGGACAGGTTGGCGCGGGCCAGGGACACCAGTTCGGGCACCAGGTCAACGCTGAGCACATGGTGGGCGCGGTGGGCCAGCAGTGCGGCCATGAAGCCGGAACCGGCGCCGATTTCCAGCACCGACTCGTGCGGCTGGATGGCCAGGTCTTGCAACAGGCGCGCTTCCAGGCGCGGTGCCAGCATGCACTGGCCGCCAGGCAGCGGAATTTCCAGGTCGGCAAACGCCAGCATCTGGTGGGTCTTGGGAACAAAATCCTCGCGCGGTACAGTACTCAGCAGTTCCAGCACGTCGGTGTCGAGCACGTTCCAGGGGCGGATCTGCTGCTCAATCATGTTGAAGCGGGCTTGGGCAAAATTCATCGTTATCTCTCCTTCGGAATCGGGGGGCGGCGGCAAGGGGGCCAAATTCTACGGGGCCGGGGTGCTGTTGGCACCACCCCACAGGCGCTTGGCCCAGTGGGCCAGATCGTCCATGTAGCAATACACCACAGGCACCACAACCAGTGTCAGCAGGGACGAGGTAATCACCCCGCCAATCACGGCCTGGCCCATGGGGGCACGGGTCTCAGACCCTTCGGTCAACGCAAACGCCAGCGGAACCATGCCAAAAATCATGGCCAGCGTGGTCATCAAAATCGGGCGCAGCCGCACCTTGGCGGCCAGCAGCAGGGCCTCACTGCGCTCCATGCCGTCTTCACGGGCGCGAATGGCAAAGTCGACCAGCAGAATTGCATTCTTGGTCACCAGGCCCATGAGCATCACCACGCCGATGATGGAGAACATGGACAGCGTGGAGTTGAACACCAGCAGCGCCAGCACCACACCAATCAGCGTGAGCGGCAATGCCGTCATCAGCGCCAGGGGCTGCAGGAAGCTCTTGAACTGGCTGGCCAGAATCATGTAGATGAAGATGATGGCCATGGCCAGCGCGGACACCGCGTAGGCAAACGACTCGGCCATGTCCTTGGTGGAGCCGCTGAACTGGTAGCTGTAGCCCGGGGGCAGGGCAATGCTGTCCATGGCGGTCTTGATGTCGGCCGACACCTCACCGGCCGAGCGGCCTGACACGTTGGCGCTGAACGACACCTCACGCGTGAGGTCGCGCCGGTTGATCTGGTTCGGGCCAGTGGACTCGACCACCTTGGCCACCTGGTTCAGGCGCACGATGCGCTGGCTGCCGTCGGCATTGGTGCCCAATGCGAAGGGAATGCGCTCCATGTCCAGCGCGCTGCTGCGTGCTTCGGGTGCTAGGCGCACGTTGACGTCGTATGTCTGGTCATCCGGTGCGCGCCAGTTGCCCACGGTTTGACCGGCGACCAGGGTGCGCAGGGCGGAGCCGATTTGTGCCACACCCACGCCCAGGTCCGAGGCGGCATTGCGCTGCACCTGCACGTCCAGCGTGGGCTTGTTGGGTTTGACGCTGGAATCCAGGTCCACCAAGCCCACCACGGGGCGCACCTTCTCGATGGCCAACTGCGTCAGGCGCTCCAGCTCACCCGTATCGGGCCCGAGGATGGAGAACTGGATCTGTTTGTTGCCGCCCACCGAGTCCAGCAGGCCCACGTGGGTCACGGTGATGCCGGGCACCCGGCGCAGGCGTTCGCGCAGCACCACGGACATGGCGTCCACCCCCAGCGTGCGGGCTTTGCGGTCCACCAGGCGCACGTAGATGCTGGCGTACATCTTGCCTTGGGCGTTGCCGGTGTTGATGGTGGTCAGCGTGTAGCGCACTTCGGGGAATTCACGGATGATGGATTCGACCTGTTGGGCCCGGGCCTCGGTCACTTCCAGCGATGATCCCACCGGTGTGTAAAAGTTGAGTGAAGTTTCGGAAAAGTCTGACTTCGGCACAAACTCGGTGCCCAGGAGCGGCACCATGAAAATGCTGAGCACAAAAATGGCCACGGCCAGCAGCACGGTGGCCAGCTTGTGGGCCAGCGACCAGCGCAGAATGCCCTGGTAACCGTCAGCCAGCCACTCGGTGGCGCTGTCAAACAGGCCGGTGACCCGACCAATGGTCTTGTCGTAGAAGGTAATGGGTGGGCCTTTGCGGCCATGGGATTCGATGCTGGGGTCGTGCCAGATGCTGGAGAGCATGGGGTCCAGCGTGAAGCTCACAAACATGGAGATCATCACGGCGGCCACGATGGTGATGCCGAACTCGTGAAAGAACTTGCCGATGATGCCGCCCATGAAGCCAATGGGCAGGAACACCGCCACGATGGACAGCGTGGTGGCCAGCACGGCCAGGCCGATTTCCTGCGTGCCGTCCATGGAGGCATCAAACGCGTTTTTCCCCATCTGCACGTGGCGCACGATGTTCTCGCGCACCACAATCGCATCGTCAATCAGCAGGCCCACGCATAGCGAGAGCGCCATCAGCGTGATCATGTTGACGGTGAAACCAAACAGGTTCATGAACAGGAAGGTGCCGATCAGCGCAATGGGCAGTGTGAGCCCCGTAATGACGGTGGAGCGCCAGGAGTTCAGGAACAGGAACACGATGAGCACAGTGAGCACCGCACCCTCGATCAGCGTGCGCCGCACGTTCTCCACCGACACACGGATCTGGCGCGAGCCATCCATGATGGGCTCCAGCCGTACGCCGGGGGGCAGTTGCTTCTGCATTTCGGCCAGTGTTTGGGCCAAGCCGTCCACCACGGCAATGGTGTTCTCGTCCTGCGACTTTTGTACGTTGAGCAGCAGCGTGCGCTGGCCGTTGTAAAGCGCCAGGCTGTCCACTTCCTGGGCGCCGTCAGAAATGCGGGCCAGTTGCTCTAGCAATACGGGCGCGCCATTCTTGCGGGCGACGATGATCTTGCCGAAGTCCTCCGGGCGCTCCATGCGCCCGGCGATCTGGATCACGCGCTCCTGTTCGATGGAGTGGATGGTGCCCACGGGCACGTCCTGGTTCTCGTTGCGTACGGCGTTCACCACCTGGTCGGGTGTAATGCCGAAGGCCTCCAGTGCTTGCGGGTTCAGGTAGAGGTTGATCTCGCGCCGGGTGCCGCCGACCACGGTGACCGATCCCACACCGCGCACATTCTCCAGGCGTTTCTTCAGGGTTTGCTCGGACCAGTTGGTCAGCTCCACCGCGCTCAGCGCCTTGGCGCCGGCCGTGGTGTCGGGCAGCACGGCCACCGACCAGACGGCACGCGCCGCCGGATCAAAGCGCAGCACGCGGGGCTCTTTCACCTCGGTGCGCAGATTAGGTTTCACCGAGGCCACTTTCTCGCGCACATCGTCGGCCGCCTTGCGGCCATCCACATGCAGTCCGAACTCGATGACCACGACGGACTGGCCTTCGTAGTTGCGCGAGGTCAGCGCCTTGATGCCGGCAATCGAGTTCACGCCTTCCTCGATTTTCTTGGAGACTTCGCTCTCCACGATCTCGGGCGAGGCGCCGGGGTAGTCGGAAATCACCACCACCACGGGAAAGTCGATGTTGGGGAACTGGTCCACCTGCAGGCGCTGCAGCGAGAACAGGCCCAGCACCACCAGGGCCAGCATGACCATGGTGGCGAACACGGGGTTTTTAAGGCTGACCTTGGTAAACCACATGGCTTACTTTGCGGCAGTTTGGGCTTGGGCCAGGGTGCCTTCGCGCACGGTACCCACCGTACCGCCCAGCACCTGTGCGCCTTCGGCCACGCCTTGCACCGCCACCATGGTCTGGCCGGCGATGTCGCCGCGCGCGCCCAGAGTGACGGTTTGGTGCTTCACCTGCCCGTTGCTCAGCACCTGCACATAGGGCAGGGGCTTGTCGGTGCGCACGGCATTCAGCGGCACGACCAGGCTGCTGCCACTGCCAGTGGCCAGCGTGCCCTGGGCAAACAGGCCTTGGCGCAGTTCAGCGTTGCCTTCAATCGACAGGTACGCCAGCACGGCGCGGCTGCCCGCGACGGCGCTGGGGTTCACACGTACCACCTTGGCGGTGAGCGGCTTGGTAGCGCCCTCCACGGTCAGTTGGGCGGTTTGCCCAACCTTGACACTGAGAGAGTCGGTTGCGCTAAGGCTGGCTTCCAGTTCCAAGCGGCTCAGGTCCACAATTTCCACCACACGGCCGTCGATCGCCACGCGTTCGCCGGGTTGCGTCAGGCGCTGGGCGATCTGGCCCGAAATCGGGGCGCGCAGCACGGCGTCGTCCAGCGATTTGGTGGCAACGTCCACACCGGCCTGGGCCGCGCGGTAGGTGGCCTCGGCCGATGTCAAGGTGGCAATGGAGGAGTCCAGCGCGGTCTTGGAGATGAAGCCTTGGTCCACCAGCGAGCGGTTGTTGTCAAAGTTGCGTTTGGCAATGTCCACCTGGGCCTTGGCACTTTCGGCCTGCTGCTGGGCCTGGCGCACACGCGCCTGGAATTCGGTGGGGTCCACCCGGGCAACGATTTGCCCGGCTTTCACAAAATCGCCTTCGCGCACGGTCAGGCCCTGCAACTCGCCTGCCACACGGGCTTTGACGAATGCCGAGTTGACGGCCCTGAGCGGCCCGGAGATGGACAGGCCCTGGGTGAGCTCCATGGTCTTGACGGTTATCAGATCGCTGGCGGGGAGAACCAGCGTTGCCTGGGCTTTTTGGGATGCCTGCTGGGCTTCCAGCTCTTCTTTCTTGGCTTTGCGGGCCGAAAGAAGTCGTGCAGCGGCCCCAACGATCAAGACGATCACCAACCCGATAACAATCCATTTCAGCCAGCGTTTCATGGGGGCTCAGTTCGAAGAGGAGGGAGTAACAGGCGCCGTGCGCGTGCACAGGCCGAACAAAATATTATCGACTTGGGAGTTGATGTACTGCGCCACGTCCGACAAATCGGAGGCAGGCATGCAGCCGCCGCCCGAGTGCTTGGAAATGGCCAGGAACAGCATGGGTGCCAGCACGTTGTAAACGCCGTAGGTCAGGTCCATGGGACGGAACTCGCCACTGTCGATGCCCCGCTGCAGCACGCGCCGAATGAGCTCGCGGCCCGGCAGGATGACCTCTGTCTGGTAGAAGGCTGCCAGCTCGGGGAAATTGCCAGCCTCGCTCATCATGAGTTTGGAGATGCCTGCGGCTTGGGTGGAGCCCACACGCTCCCACCAGGTGTTGACGCAGTAGCGCAGCAGATCGGCGCTGCTGCCCTGGTACTGCTCCAGTTCCGTGCGCCATTCCACAAAGCGGCCGGACAGGTTCTCCCGCACCACGGCCTTGAACAGCTCTTCTTTGCTGGAAAAGTAGAGGAACAACGTGCCTTTGGAGACGCCGGCGCGCTTGGCCACTTCCTCGGCGCGGGTCGCGGCAAAGCCCTTTTCCACGAACAGCTCCAGCGCGGCGGCCAGCAGCTCGCCGGGGCGTGCGTCCTTGCGGCGCTCGCGCTTGGCGCGCACATTGGCGGCGATCTCGCAGAGGTTGAGGGGGGTGGGCATGAAATTAATGACTGATTGGTTATTAATGTAGCCGCCCGCCTGCAGGCTGTCAAACGCGGGGGCTGTAAAGCGGGTCGGCAGCGCAGGGTTTTGGGGACGCTACGTAAGATGGAGCGGTCTGGCGCGACTAAGTTGCATAAACCCTGTCAATATTATTGGAGAACCCATGTCGGAATCATTTCAAACCCTGGTGTTGGGCGGCGGCTGCTTCTGGTGCACCGAGGCGGTGTTTGTGCAAGTCAAAGGTGTGGTGGATGTGGAATCCGGCTACAGCAACGGCCACGTGGTTCAGCCCACCTACGAAGACGTCTGCACCGGCAGCACGGGCCACAACGAAGTGGTGAAGCTGGTTTACGACCCCGCTCAAATTTCCACGCGCGAGGTGCTGGAGATCTTCTTTGTGATCCACGATCCCACCACGCTGAATCGGCAGGGTAACGACGTGGGCACCCAGTACCGCAGCGGCATCTACGTCTCCACCCCCGAACAGCAGGCCGTGGCACGTGAGGTCATTGACGAGATGGCGGCCAGTGGCGTCTACAGCCGCCCCATCGTCACCGAGGTGCTGCCGGTGGACAACTACTGGCCAGCCGAGGCCTACCACCAAGACTTTTTTGAACGCAACCCGCACCAGGGCTATTGCATGGCCGTGGCCGCCCCGAAGGTGGCCAAGTTCCGTAAGACCTTTGCACGGCTGCAAAAAGCCTAGCGTCTGCCTTTCAGGGGCGAGTCGCCCACGATGCCCCAGTCGGACACCGGCTTGGCAATCTGCGGCGGTCCCTGTACCTGGTCCACATACCAAAGGGCGAGGCCCACGCCCCCAATGAGGATGATGGCTCCAACAACGAGTTTCAGGACGGTGACCCAGAGTTTGGGTTCTTCATTGCGCTTCATGGCACTTTCTCCAGTTGGCCGATATTGTGCCTTCCTGGCCGGTAGCCCCCGCGCACGCTGCGCGGGCAGCTACGGTAGGTATAGCAAAAACCCGCCTTAGTTCAAGCGCATGCCCGCGACCAGGTGTGTCACGTTGTAGCGAGCCAACTGCAGATAGCTGGTGGCGCCGGGCTGGTCGGGCGCCGACAGCGCGTCGGCATAGAGCGTGGGGCCCAGCGTGGCACCTGCGTCCTTGCTGAGCTGGGCAATGAGCTTGGGGCTGCCCATGTTTTCCAGGAACACGGCGCGGATTTTTTCGCGCTGAATCTGGCGGATCAGCTGCGCCACCTGCTTGGCGCTGGGCTCGGTCTCGGTACTGATGCCTTGCGGCGCGAGGAACTGCACGCCGTAGTGCGCGCCAAAGTAGCCAAAGGCGTCGTGCGAGGTGATGACCTTGCGCTTGGCCGCGGGGATGCTGGCAATCTGCGCCTGCGCCCAGATGTCCAGCGCTTCCAGTTCCTTGACGTAGGCCTCGGCATGGGCCTGGTAGCTGCCAGCGCCTGCCGGGTCGGCGTGGGCCAGGCCGGCGGCAATGTTGCGTACGTAGAGGATGACGTTTTGCGGGTTTTGCCAGGCGTGGGGGTCGGCCTCGGTGTGGCCGTGTTCGTCTGCCATGCTGCGCGGCTTCACGCCCTTGCTGGCCACGAGAACGGTGCCGCGGTAGCCGGCTGACTTGACCAGCTTGTGTGCCCAGGGCTCAAAGCCCAGGCCGTTGGTGACCAGCAGCTTGCTGGCCAGCACGGTCTTGGCGTGGCCGGGTGTGGGTTCAAACACATGGGCGTCTTCATTGGGGCCTACCAGGGTGGTGACTTCCACGCGGTCGCCGCCCACCACGCGCACCAGGTCGCCCAGGATGCTGAAGCTGGCAGTGACAGGCAAGGGCGTGTCGGCATGCGCCTGCGTGCCCAGCAGCGCCAGGGCGGCAGCACTGGCGAGCAGGAAACGGCGCGGAAGGACAGCAAAGACAGGGGAGTGCGGCATGGAAGCTCCAGTGGGTTGGAAATACAGAAGGGGAAAGAGCGGTCAGGCCACGCGGTGGGCCGTGCTGCGCAGGCGTGGCAGCCAGCCGCCGGGCGCCAGGAGGAGTGAGGTGGCGTAGAGCGCACCCGCGCAGCCAATGATGGTGGGGCCCGAAGGCGTGTCGCAGTGGTAGGACAGCAGCAGGCCGGCCACGCCGGCCAGGGCCGCCTGGGCACTGGCGTTGAGCAGTTGGGCGGGCAGGGTGTCGTGCCACAGGCGCGCGCTCACGGCGGGCAGCATCATGAGGCCCACGGCCATCAGCGTGCCCAGGGTCTGAAAGCCTGCCACCAGGTTCACCACCACCAGCACCAGAAAGCCCTGGTGCCACACCCAGGCCGGCAGGCCGCGGCGGTGGGCGGCCAGAAACACGGGGTCCAGCGTCTCCAGCACCAGGCCGCGGTACATCAGGGCCAGCGCCAGCACGCTCACCGTGGCCACACCGGCCACCAGCCGCAGGCCCGCAATGTCCACGCCCAGTGCGCTGCCAAACAGGATGTGCAGCAGGTCCAGCTGCGTGCCGTTGCGCGCAATCAGCGTCACGCCCAGCGCCAGCGCGACCAGGTAGATGGCGGCCAGGCTGGCGTCTTCCTTCAGCGTGGTGAAGCGGCTCACTGCACCCGCCACGCCCACGACCAGCAGCCCGGCCAGCACGCCGCCCAGCGCCATGGCCGTGAGCGACAGCCCGCTGACCATGAAGCCCAGCGCCACGCCGGGCAGGATGGCGTGGCTGAGCGCATCGCCCAAGAGGCTCATGCGCCGCAGTGTGAGAAACACGCCCAGCGGCGCCGCGCTGAGCGCCAGCGCCAGCGTGGCCACCAGCGCGCGGCGCATGAAGGCGAAATCGGCAAAGGGGGCGACGAGCAGGTCCCAAGCCTGGGGAAACAGGATGTCCATGGGGCTTAGCTCGCAGTTTGCAGTTGGGGCGTGGCGGCCGGGGTATCGGCTTCGCACCAGGGTGCTTGCTCGTCCCACGCTTCAGCCATGGCGCGGGCGCATTGCAAATTGGGTGCGGTCAGCACCTTGTCCGTGGCGCCCCAGGCCACGAGTTCGCGCGCCAGCAGCAGCGTGTGCGGAAAGTGCTGGCGCACCTGGGCATCGTCATGCAGCACGGCCACCACGGTGCGGCCTTGCGCGTGCCACTGCTGCACCAGGCCCAGCAACGTAGCCGTCGTTTTGGCGTCCACCGCGTTGAAGGGCTCGTCCAGCAGGATGAGTTGTGCGTCCTGCACCAGCAGGCGCGCAAACAGCACGCGCTGCACCTGGCCACTGGAGAGCGTGCCCACGGGCCGGTGCGCAAAGTCTTGCAGGCCCACGGTGTGCAGGGCCGCGTCCACGTCGCGCAGCATGGCGGCGGTGGTAACGCCAAAGGCACCGTTGCGGCGCCACAGGCCCAGCAGCACGCAGTCGCGCACCTGCAGGGGGAAGCTGCGGTCCAGCTCGCTCTGCTGGGGCAGGTAGGCCAGTTGGTGGCGCGGCAGGCCCAGGTGGATGCCCGCTGTGGGCAGCAGCCCGGCCATGCTTTTAAGCAGCGTGCTTTTGCCCGCGCCGTTGGGCCCCACCACGGCGGTGAGCGAGCCCGCGGCGAACTGCCCGCTGACGTGGTGCAGCGCCGGGTGGCGGCGGTAGCTCACCGTCAGGTTGTCCAGGGTGACCAGCGCGCTCATAAAGGCGCCACGTCCATGCTGGCCCAGGCCACGGCTAGCCACAGCAGCATCAGCGCGGGCAGCACCACCGCCGCACGCCGCCAGGCGGGCCAGGCCAGCACGCTGGGGCGGATTGGCGCCGTGTGGCGGTGTAAAGACGGGGTAAACGGGGGCGGCGCATTGGATTTCATGGTTAATAATGCAACTGGATTGCAGTAAATGGAAAGCGAATATAACGCAACTTGGTTGCGTATTTCCATTTAATGCAACACAATTGCATTTTTAGAAAGCGCTGTATGGCCTCCTTGCCCCCATCCGCCGACCCCATTGACGCCCTGCTATCCGCCCACGGCCTGCGCCGCACGGCTGCTGCCCGCCAGGTGCTGGGCTGGTTGCTGGCCCACCCGGACACCAGCTACACCCATGCCCAGCTGCAGGCCGCGCTAGCGGACGATGCCGAAGCTGCGCTGGACCGCGTGACGCTATACCGCCTGATCGACCGGCTCACACAAGTGGGCCTGCTGCTGTGCCGTGTGGACAGCCAGCGCGTGCGCCGCTACCAGGCCATGCCCACCAGCGTGCACGCCATCCCCCATTTCGAATGTCAGAGCTGCCACCGCGACAGCCCGCTGGCCGGCGCGCTCAAGGCCAATGCCAACGACCTGGAAAAGGCCGCCCAGACCGCGCTGGAAACGCTGGCGGCGCTGGGCTACCAGGGCATGAGCATGGACTTTGCGGTGCGCGGCGTCTGCGTGGACTGCGCCACCGGCACAGCGGCACCGGAAGCGGCGGCAGGGCCCGCCGCATGATCCGCACGCAGGGTCTGCGCTACTACTACGCGGGCGCCGATGTGGCGCTGCAGTTCCCGGATGTGGATGTGGCCCAGGGCGCCGTGCTGCTGCTCAGTGGTCCATCCGGTTGCGGCAAATCGACCTGGCTGGCACTGGTAGCCGGGCTGGTGGCGCCCACGGCCGGCACCGTGGAAGTGGCCGGGCAGCCACTGAATGCTCTCAAATCCGTAGCGGCTGACGCATGGCGGGCGGGGGCTATCGGCTTTCTTCCCCAAAAACTGCACCTCAGTGCTGCACTCACCGTGCAGCAGAACCTGGCCATGGCCCAATGGGCCGCGGGCCAGCCCGAAGACGCTGATGCCATCCACACCGCGCTTCAGGCGCTGGGCGTGGCCGAGCTGGCAGATCGAAAGCCCGCGCAGCTGTCCGGCGGGCAGGCGCAGCGCGTGGCGCTGGCGCGCGCCGTGCTGCTGCAGCCGCGCGTGCTGCTGGCGGACGAGCCCACGGCCAGCCTGGACGACGAGGCCGCGGCCGACGCCGTGGCACTGCTGCTGGCCACGGCCCGCACCCACGGCGCCACGCTGGTGATTGCCACGCACGATGCACGCGTGGCAGCGCTCATTCCGCCCACGGTTGATGGTCAAATCGGCTTCCAGCCCCTGCGCTTGTTGCGCCAGCCGCTCCTGAAACAGGAGCAAACCGCATGAAGACCTTATCGTTCGCCTGGCGTTACCTGTGGTCGCGTCCGCTGGGTGCGGCGCTGAATGTGCTGCTGCTGAGCCTGGGGCTGGCCTCCATTACTTTTTTGCTCTTGGTGGGTGCGCAACTGTCCAAGGCGTTCGACCGCGACCTGGCCGGTATTGACGTGGTGGTGGGCGCCAAGGGCAGCCCCATGCAGCTCATCCTCTCGGGCGTGCTGCACATCGACGTGCCGCCCGGCAATGTGCCGCTCAAAGCGGTGAAAGAGCTGGCCAAGAACCCGCTGGTGGCGCAGATCATTCCCATCAGCCTGGGCGACAACCTGGCGGGCTACCGCATCGTCGGTACGTCTCTGGCCTATATCGACCACTACGAGGCCAAGCTGGCGCAGGGACGGGTGTGGGCGCCGGGTGTGCCCATGCAGGCCGTGCTGGGCGCCACCACGGCGCGCAAGCTGGGCCTGCAGCTGGGGCAGACCTTTGTGGGCTCGCACGGCCTGGGTGCGGGCGGCCACTTGCATGGTGACAATCCCTACACGGTGGTTGGCATCCTCGCGCCGAGCGGCAGCGTTTTGGACCGGCTCGTCCTGACCGACACCGCATCTGTCTGGAAGGTGCACGAGGACTACACGGCGGTGGACGACGATGACCGCAAGGTCATGGAAGAAGAGCGCGAGATCACCATGGCGCTGGTCCAGTACAAGACGCCCATGGCCGCGCTGAGCTTTCCGCGTTATGTGAATACGAGTACCGAGATGCAGGCCGCGGCCCCCGCGCTGGAGATCAGCCGCCTGCTGCACATGCTGGGCCTGGGCACCGATGTGCTGCGCGCCTTTGCCGGTGTGCTGCTGCTCACCGCAGGCCTGAGCGTATTCATCGCGCTGTGGAGCGCGGTGCGTGAGCGCCGGGCGGACCTCGCTCTGCTGCGCATGCTGGGCGCACCACCGCGCAAGGTGGCCGCGCTGTTGCTCAGCGAGGCGCTGTGGTTGGGCCTGGTGGCCGCCGTGCTGGGCGTGCTGCTGGGGCAGGCGTGCACTGCCGCGCTGGCCTGGCTGCTGCAGCTGGACAACTCGCTGCTGATTGGTGGCGTGGTCTGGCCCGTGGAGCTGTGGGTGGTGCCCGCGCTGGCGCTGGGGGTATCCCTGGTGTCCGCACTGTTACCCGCCATCGGCGCGTACCGCGTCAGCGTTCTAGAACTTCTCCAGTCCCGCTAACTTACTTTTCCAAGGTATTTATGAAAAAAACACTCCTGGCCCTTGTATTTCTTGCGCAAGTAGCTACTTTTTCCATAGCAAAAGAAAGCGCCGAAGACACCAAGCAGGACGTGCTCAAGCACCGTGCCATCGCTGCCGCGCACCTGGCAGCGGCGGCCTGCCGCGAGTCGGGCAAGGATGAAGACATCTGCAACCAGGACCTGCAAGCTGCTTGCAAGGGCCTGGCGATTGGCAAGTTCTGCGGCATGAAACACGAACACTGAAAATCGGGCTTGGGCTTTAAACTAGCCCCGTTGGAGACCACACCATGAAACCCTTGGCCCGCGTGTTTGCCCTGTCCCTCAGCCTGCTGGCTGGGGCTGCCATCGCCCAGCTCAGTTCGCCCATGGGCGGAGCGGCCATTCCGCCGGGCGGCATTCCGCTGGGCAGCGGCCCCGGTGTGCACGGCCCCAACAGCCCGTTTGCCCCGCTCAAGGACCGCGCCGATGTGCTGCCCTGGTCGGTGCTGACCGCGGTGAAAACCAAG
Organism: Rhodoferax sp. GW821-FHT09E07; assembly: GCF_059416145.1. NCBI lineage: Bacteria > Pseudomonadati > Pseudomonadota > Betaproteobacteria > Burkholderiales > Comamonadaceae > Rhodoferax > Rhodoferax sp. GW821-FHT09E07. The sequence continues at coordinate 296,699 of NZ_JBWKOP010000001.1, forward strand.
AACGACAAGAACCGCCTGTTGCCCGTGTTCCCGTCGGACGTGCAGGCGCTCAACAAAAAGAGCCAGCGCATCCAGGGCTTCATGATGCCGCTGGAGCCCGGTGAGAAGCAGAAGCACTTTCTGCTGAGCTCCGTGCCGTTGACCTGCCCCTTCTGTGTGCCTGGCGGACCCGAGAGCATGGTGGAGGTGAAAACCAAAACCCCGGTGAAGTACTCTATGGAAGCCGTGGTGGTGGAAGGCCAGTTTGCGGTGCTCAACGACGATCCCTATGGCCTGTACTACCGCATCACCGATGCGGTGCCCGTGAAGTAAGCGGGCAGGCCGCGCATGCCGCTGGACAACCCGGTCGTCTCCTCCCTGCTGCCGGTGGTCCTGCTGATTGTGGTGGGCCTCGTTACCGGCAAGGCCAAGCTGATCCGCCAGGAGGCGGTACGCGATCTCTCAAACCTCGTTTTCCTGGTGCTAACCCAGGCGCTGCTGTTTCGCACCATGAGCAGCGTGCACGTCGAGACGCTGGACTTTCGCCCCGTCTCGCTCTACTTTGCCGTGGCCGCGGGCCTATTCACGACGCTCTTGCTAATCCAGGGTGCTAGCAGCCGGGCGGCGGTCATCGCCTTGTCGGGCACGTTCAGCAACACCGTGATGATCGGCATTCCGCTGGTGGGGCTGGCCTATGGCAAAGACGCTCTGGTGCTGCTGTTCACCCTGATCTCTTTGCACGCCCTGGTGCTGCTGACCATGGCCACCGTGGTGCTGGAGTTGCTGCACGCGCGTGAGCAGTCCCAACACAGCGATGCGCCTGAGCGCCACCCGCTGGTCTCCATCGGCCTGGCCGTGCGCAACGCCGTGGTGCACCCTGTGCCCATGCCCATCATCGCCGGCCTGCTGTTTGCGCAGACGGGCTGGACCCTGCCCGAGGTGGTGGACCGCCCGCTGCTGTTGCTGGGCAACGCCTTCGGCCCGGTGGCACTGGTGCTGGTGGGGGTCACGCTGTCGCAGGCTTCCATTGGCCAGCACCTCAAGGGCGCGCTGGTGGTGTCTGCGGTGAAAACCTTGCTGCACCCCGCACTCATGGCGCTGGCGGGCTATGTATTTGGCCTGCGCGGCATGTCACTCACGGTGCTCGTGGTGGCCGCCTCGCTGCCCATTGGTGCCAATGTGTTTTTGTTCTCGCAGCGCTACCAGCGGGCGGAGGATTTGGTAACGGCCAGTGTTGCGGTGTCCACACTGGTGGCGCTGCTCAGCGTCACGCTAGTGATGACGCTGGTGCCTTTGATTGCCTGACGCGGCTGGGGCCTAAGGCGCCAACCGTTCCCTCCGCCAGGAGCCGTCCGCCTCCAAGGAATACCGCAACCGGTCATGCAACCGGCTCTTGCGCCCTTGCCAAAACTGCCAGTTGTCCGGCTTGAGCCGGTAGCCGCCCCAGTGTGGCGGCCGCGGTGGTTGCAACAAAAACTGCGCGGCGTACTTGGCCGCATTGGTCACCAACACACCACGTCCCGGTATCACTTCGCTCTGGGGGGATGCCCAGGCGCCAATGCGTGAATCCAGTGGGCGGCTGTGGAAGTAAGCGTCGCTTTCCTCAGCGCTCACCTTTTCCACCACGCCTTCGATGCGCACCACGCGTTCCAGTTCCACCCAGTGAAACTGCAGGGCGGCATAGGGGTTGCCGGCCAGCTCGTGGCCCTTGCGGCTGTCGTAGTTGGTGTACCAGACGACGCCACGCGCGTCATACCCCTTGATCAGCACCACGCGGGTGCTGGGGCGCAGGTCGCTGCCCACCGTGGCCAGCGTCATGGCGTTGGGTTCGGGTACCTCGCCCGCAATGGCTTCTTTCAGCCACTGGTCAAACTGTTGCAGGGGATCGGCGTGCGAGGCTTTTTCGTCCAGTTCGGCACGTTCGTAGCTTTTGCGGAGGTCAGCAATGGAGGTCATGCCCGCAGTATAGGAAGTGCGCGCAGCCCACGCGTTGCGCTGGGTCATAGGCCCACAGGTGTCGCGCAGCGGACAGTGGGGTGGGGCCGCCAAGCGGTTGCCATCCTGGCATTAGGGCTTACCCGCTAACTGGCGGTGGTGCCGAGTACTAGGCTGTGTTTTGCACCAACAACCGAAGGGCAGGCGGTGCGCGCCATGCCCCTCTCACCAGGAGATGTCACGATGAGCGTCAAATTCCAAGTCAACGGCAAGGCAGTGACCGCGAATGCGGAGCCAGATACCCCCTTGCTGTGGGTGATCCGAGATGAACTGGGCATGACCGGTACCAAATTCGGTTGCGGCGCGGCACTCTGCGGCGCGTGCACGGTGCATGTCAACGGCGCGCCGGTGCGCGCGTGCCAGACGCCGCTGTCCACCGTGGCCGGCAAGAAAGTGGCCACTGTGGAGGGGCTGTCGCGCAACAACACCCATCCGCTGCAAGTGGCATGGATCAAGCATGACGTACCGCAGTGCGGCTACTGCCAGTCTGGCCAGCTCATGAGCGCGGCAGCATTGCTGGCGGGCAACAAGAACCCGACAGACGCGGACATCGACGCCGCCATGAGTGGCAACCTTTGCCGCTGCGGCACCTACCCCCGCATCAAGGCCGCCATCAAGGATGCGGCCTCCACCATGCGCAAAGCCTGAGGAGCCGCACCATGACCACTATCCAAAACACTTCCCGCCGCGACTTCCTCAAGACGTCTTCCGCCATTGCCGGCGGTGGCCTGCTGATGGGCATTGCGGTGCCCGGCGCGCTGCAGGCTGCAGGCACCGTACACACGCCCAACGCCTGGGTGCACATTGCCGACGACAACACCATCACACTGATCTCTGCGCGCTCGGAAATGGGGCAGGGCGTCTACACCTCCATGCCCATGCTGATTGCCGAAGAACTCAACGTGGACCTGCGCAAGGTCAAGGTGCGCATTGCCCCACCCAATGCCAAGCTGTATGGCAATCCGCTGCTGGGCGGCCCGCAGCTCACCGGCGGGTCGACCTCGGTGCGTGATGGCTGGGAGAAGCTGCGCATCGGCGGCGCCCAGGTGCGTGAAATGTTGATTACTGCCGCAGCCAACCAATGGAATGTGGACCGCTCCACGCTCAAAGCGGCCGACGGCATGGTGATAGGACCGAACGGCAAAAAAGCCAGCTACGGATCGCTGGCCGCGGAAGCCTCCAAGCTGCCGGTGCCCGAAAAAGTGGCCATCAAAGACCCCAAAGACTTCACCATCGTGGGCAAGCGCACCAAGCGCCTGGACACCCCAATGAAGGTCAACGGCACGGCCCAGTTCGGTATCGACGTGAAGCTGCCCGGCATGGTCTACGCGGCGCTGGAGCAGTGTCCGGTGATCGGCGGCAAGGTCAAGTCGTTTGATGCAACCAAGGCCAAAACCATGCCCGGCGTGATTGCCGTGGTGGAGATCCCTGACGGTGTGGCCGTGGTGGCCAACAGCTGGTGGCGTGCCAACGCCGCCCGCAAGACCGTCAACATCACCTGGGACGAAGGTGCGGGCGCTGCGCTGAATGAAAAAGCCATGCTCGACAGTCTGCGCGGTGCGGCCAAGACCGGCACGCCGATACCGCTGAAGGCCGTGGGCGACCCAGATGCGGTGATTGCCGCATCGGACAAAGTGGTGCGGGCTGAGTACGCGAGCCAGCTGCTCTCGCACTCGCCGCTGGAGCCCATGAACTTCACCGCCGACTACAACAACGGCAAGGTGCGCCTGATCGGGCCCACGCAGTGGCAAGACGCCGCACAAAGCGCGATTGCGGCTGCGGTGGGTGTCAAGCCTGAAGACGTGAGCGTGGAGACGACTTTCTTGGGCGGTGGCTTTGGCCGGCGCATTGACATCGACTTCATCATCCAGGCCGCGCAAATTTCCAAGGCCGTGGGCAAGCCGGTCAAGCTGGTGTGGTCGCGCGAAGACGACATGACGCACGATTTCTACCGCCCGCAGGCCATCCACACCATGGCCGCAGCCCTGGGTGCGGACGGCAAGCCCAGCGCCATGACCTTCCGCCTGACTTCGCAGTCGGTTACCGGTCGCATCTTTGGCCTGCCAGCGCCGGTGCAGGACCCGCTGATGACGGAGGCCGCCGTAGCGGGCTACGAGGTCCCCGCCTCGCGCCACGACGTGGTCAAGCACGACGCTGGCCTGCGCGTGGGCTACTGGCGCTCGGTGAGCCACGCGCTCAACGCCTTTGCCAACGAGAGCTTCATTGACGAATTGGCCATCGCCGCAGGCAAAGACCCCTACGCCTACCGCATGAGCCTGTTGGGCTCGCAGCCCCGCTTTGCCAATGTGCTCAAGCTGGCGGCGGACAAGGCCGGCTGGGGCACACCGCTCCCTGCGGGCCGCTCGCGCGGCATTGCGCTCATGGAAGGCTACGACACCTACATGGCCCAGGTGGCCGAGATCAGCCTGGAGGGCGGTGCCGTGAAAGTGCACAAAGTCACCGTGGCGGCCGATCTGGGTCGCATGGTGAACCCGGACACCGTGGAGGCGCAAATCCAGTCCAGCATCGTGTTTGGCCTGGGGGCCGCCACCATGCAGGAGATCACGCTGGTCAACGGGCGCGTGCAGCAGACCAACTTCAACACCTTCCCGCTGGTGCGCATGTACGAAACGCCGGTGATCGACATCACGCTGGTCAATAGCACCGAGAAGCCTGGCGGCATTGGCGAGCCCGCCACGGCCCTGGTGGCGCCTGCTATTGCGAATGCGGTGGCTGCGCTCACCGGCAAACGCGTGCGCAAGCTACCGATCACCGAAGCGGCCATCCGCGCGGCCTGAGCGGCCACGCCGCTACAGTGCAGCTATGGAAAGTCTGGATTTAAGGGTATTGGGGGACGCGTTGGCCTGGAAGCAGGCCGGTCACGCCGTTTCGCTGGTCACGGTGGTGGAGACCTGGGGCAGCGCGCCGCGCCCGCCCGGGGCGCTGCTGGCCGTGCGTGACGATGGCGTGGTCAGCGGTTCGGTGTCGGGCGGCTGTGTGGAGGACGATCTGATCGCCCGTACCAAGGCCGCGCTGAACCAACCTGCGCCAACACCAGCGGGCAAGCCGTCCATGATGGCCTATGGCGTGAGCAAGGAGGAGGCCGCGCGCTTCGGCCTGCCCTGCGGCGGCACCCTGCGCCTGGTGCAAGAGCCCTTGCAAGACACCGGCTGGATTCGTACCGTGCTGCAGCGCACGGCAGACCACCAGCTGGTGGCGCGCACCCTCACGCTCTCCACCGGCTTGGTCACGCTGCATGACGCGGTGCGTGGCCAAGCCATGCAGTTTGACGGCTCCACACTTACCACGCTGTTTGGCCCGCGCTGGCGCCTGCTGCTTATAGGCGCGGGCCAGCTGTCGCAGGCGGTGGCCAGCATGGCAACCGCGCTGGACTTTGAAGTGCTGGTCTGCGACCCGCGTGAGGAATATGCCGCGGTGCTGGAAATGGCGGGCGTGCCCGGCGTGCGCCGGGTGGAGGGCATGCCGGACGATGTGGTGCGCGCGTTGCAGCCAGACGCCCACACCGCCATCGTGGCGCTTACCCACGACCCCAAGCTGGACGACATGGCTTTGCTGGAGGCGCTGGGCAGCGATGCGTTTTACGTGGGGGCCTTGGGCTCCCGCCGCAACCAGGAGGCACGCAAGCAGCGCCTGGCCGAGCACTTTGACTTGACCGAATCACAACTGTCCCGCTTGCATGGTCCGGTGGGGCTGAAGATTGGCGCGCGCACGCCGGCCGAGATTGCCGTGTCCATCCTGGCCGAAATCATCCAGGTCAAGAACACGGTGGCTACGCCTGCCGTGACCCACGCCGCATCCAGTTGTGCCACCTGAAGCCCAGCACCTGCCCGTGGTGCTGGTATTGGCCTCGGGTCGGGGCGAGCGCTTTCTAGCCTCGGGCGGCACCACCCACAAATTGCAGGCCGATCTGTGTGGCGCCACCGTGCTGCAGCGCACGCTGGACGCCGTGCGCGCCAGCGGTCTGCGCTGGCACCTGGAAGACGCGGGCCACCCCGGCATGGGCGACAGCATTGCTGCCGCCGTGCGCGCCACGCGCGATGCACCGGGAGGCTGGATGGTGCTGCCGGCGGACCTGCCGCTGGTACAACCGGATACTTTGGTTACCATCGCCCGCGCGCCTCTGGAAGGGGATGTTCTGGTACCGTGGTTTGAAGGCCAGCGCGGCCACCCGGTCCGCTTCGCCGCCCGCTGTGGTGACGCGCTTGCCAGTTTGCAGGGAAATCAGGGTGCAGCCCCCGTCGTATCTGCGCGAGCAGCTAGCAAAATGATAGTGAGTGATGCGGGTTGCGTGATGGACATTGACACCCTGGATGACCTGGAGCGGGCCCGCGCCGCGTGGCGGCAATCCCGCTAGTTCGTACCCGCCTGGTAACTCTGCCTGCACACAAGCAGTGCTTTCCCAGTTACCATCAGGAAGTGTAATTTAGTTACAAGACCACCATGCCAGACACCACCCCATCCCCCGCCGCTTTGCACCCCGTTGTCGAGGCCGTCACCCGCCGCATCCGCGAGCGCAGCGTGGCTACTCGCACCGCCTACCTGGCCCAACTGGACCAGGCCGCCAACCGCAAGCCTGGCGCTGACCGCATGGGCTGCGCTAACGTGGCCCACGCCTTTGCCGCCATGCCCGACGCCGACAAGACTCGCGTCACCGGTCTGGACAAGCTCAAGATCGTGGAAGAGAAGGGCGCCAACATTGGCATCGTCAACGCCTACAACGACCTGCTCTCGGCCCACGCGCCACTGCAGCACTACCCCGACCTCATCAAGGTGGAAGCCCGCAAGCACGGCGCCACGGCCCAGGTGGCCGGCGGCGTGCCTGCCATGTGCGATGGCGTGACCCAGGGCACCCCGGGCATGGAGCTGAGCCTGTTCAGCCGCGATGCCATTGCCATGGCAACCGCCGTGTCGCTGAGCCACGATGTGTTTGACGCCGCGCTCATGCTGGGCGTGTGCGACAAGATCGTGCCCGGCCTGCTGATTGGCGCGCTGCACTTTGGCCACCTGCCCACCGTGTTTGTGCCTGCCGGCCCCATGACCTCGGGCCTGCCCAATAACGAAAAAGCCAAGGTGCGCGAAAAAGCGGCCCAAGGCCTGGTGGGCCGCCCCGAGCTGCTGGCCGCCGAAAGTGCTGCGTACCACGGCGAAGGCACTTGCACTTTCTACGGCACGGCCAACAGCAACCAGATGCTGCTCGAAGCCATGGGCCTGCACGTGCCCGGCACTGCCTTCATCAACCCCGGCCAGGACGTGCGTCAGGAGTTGACCCGCGAAGCCGTGCGTACCGTGCTGGCCATCACCAAGGCCAAACGTTTTGCGCCCATTGGCAAGGTGGTGGACGAGCGTTGCATCGTCAATGCCATGGTGGCCCTGCTGGCCACCGGTGGCTCCACCAACCATTTGATCCACTGGGTGGCCGTGGCCCGCGCGGCCGGCATCGTGATCGACTGGAATGACTTCTCGGCCCTGTCCGATGTGGTGCCGCTGCTGAGCCGCGTGTACCCCAACGGCAGCGCCGACGTGAACCAGTTCCAGGCCGCTGGCGGCCCGGGCTATGTGATCCGCGAACTGCTGGACGCCGGTTTCATGCACGCCGATGTGTTGACCGTGCGCGCCAACGGCCTGCGTGAATTCACCACCATCCCCTCGGCCAAGACCGACGGCAGCTTGCAGTGGCAAGACCCCGGTGTCAGCAAAGACGACAGCGTGGTGCGTCCCGCCAGCGCACCCTTCAGCGCCAGCGGTGGCCTCAAGTTGCTCAAGGGCAACCTGGGCCGCAGCGTCATTAAGGTGTCCGCCGTGCCGGACGATCGCCACATCATCGAAGCACCCTGCCGCGTGTTCGACTCGCAGGATGCGCTGCACAAGGCCTTCAGCGCCAACGAGCTGAACCACGACGTCATCTGCGTCGTGCGCTGGCAGGGCCCGCAGGCCAACGGCATGCCCGAACTGCACAAGCTCACACCGCCGCTCGCCGTTTTGCAAGGCAAGGGTTTCCGCGTGGCGCTGGTGACCGACGGCCGCATGAGTGGGGCATCGGGCAAGGTGCCTGCCGCCATCCACGTGTCGCCCGAAGCCGCCGCGGGTGGCCCGCTGGCCAAGGTGCGCGATGGCGACATCATCCGCCTGGATGCGAATGCAGAAACCCTGCAAGTGCTTGTCAGCGACGCCGAATGGGCGGCTCGCCCGCTGGACACCATGCCCGAAGAACTGCGCGCTGCCAACGGCATCGGCATGGGCCGCGAACTGTTTGCCAACTTCCGCCGCAACGCACTGGCCGCCGAAGAGGGCGCCTGCACCTGGTTTTAAACCAACAATCTATAACGTCGATCTGGAATTTATATGTCTCAAGCCCCCGCCTTTACCGCCCTGCAAGTGATGCAGGACGCCCCTGTTATTCCCGTCATCGTGCTCAACGACGTGGCCCATGCCGTGCCCATGGCCCGCGCCTTGGTGGCTGGCGGCGTGCGCATGCTGGAAGTGACGCTGCGCACTCCCCAGGCCCTGGCCTGCATGGAAGCCATTGCCCGTGACGTGCCCGAAGCCGTGGTTGGCGCCGGCACCGTACGCAGCAAGGCCGATGCACAAGCCGCCGCCAACGCCGGTGCACGCTTTGCGGTGAGCCCCGGCTACACCAGCGCCGTGGGCCAAGCCTGCCGCGACCTGGGCCTGTCGCTGTTGCCCGGTGTGGCCACTGGCAGCGAAATCATGATGGCGCAGGAAGATGGTTTCACCCAGCTCAAGTTCTTCCCCGCCATGCAAGCCGGCGGCCTCGCCATGCTCAAGGCCTGGAGTGGCCCGTTCTTCGACGTGAAGTTCTGCCCCACCGGCGGCGTGACTTTGCAGAACGCGCCGGAGTTTCTGGCCCTGCCCAACGTGGTGTGCGTAGGCGGCTCGTGGATCGTGCCGGCCGATGCCATGGCCAAGGGCGAGTGGGACAAGATCACGCAGTTGGCGAAGGATACGCAGGCACTGCGCAAGTAAGGCTGCGCAGGTGATTCAATAACAAAGGGGGCTGAGGCCCTCTTTTTTATTGCCCGAGTAGCTATGAATTTTGTAGTGTTCAGTGCGCCCCGCGGCTAGCCAAGTAACCCTGCAGACCCAGGGAGTCGAACAGAGTTTTGGCCAAATGGCGCCGTCTGGGGCAAACTGTTGCCCGCAACCCAAGGAAAACCCATGTCCAAATTACGCGTAGAAAGTTTCACCATCTCGCTGGATGGTTTCGGTGCCGGGCCAGACCAGGACCTGGCCAATCCCCTGGGTGTCGGCGGTACCTCCTTGCATGGCTGGGCCATGTCCACACGCACGTTTCAGAAGCACCTGTTTGGTAACGATGGCGGGGCCACAGGCCTTGATGACGACTTTGCCCAGCGGGGTTTCCGGAACATGGGTGCCTGGATCATGGGGCGCAACATGTTTGGTCCCGTGCGCGGGCCCTGGCCGGACGAGAGCTGGCGCGGTTGGTGGGGTGACAACCCCGTCTACCACGTGCCCGTGTTTGTGCTGACCAACCACGCCCGCCCGCCGCTGGTCATGGAGGGCGGCACCACGTTCCACTTTGTCACCGAGGGTCCCGCCGTGGCGCTGGAGCGTGCGCGTGCCGCAGCTGGCGGCAAGGACGTGCGGGTAGGCGGTGGCGTGAACACCATCCAGCAGTACCTGCGTTTGCGCTTGATCGACGAAATGCACATTGCCATCTCCCCGGTGTTGCTGGGCGCGGGTGAGCGGCTGTTTGAAGGCATCAACCTGCCGGCGCTGGGCTATGCCTGCACCCGGCATGAGAGTTCGCCGCTGGCAACGCACGTGGTATTGACGCGGCAGTGATCACACCCAAGCCCACCCAAGGAGCAGCCCCATGACCCCCAAGAACACGATCTGCATCTGGTACGACGGTGGCGCACTGGAGGCCGCACAGTTCTATGCCAAGACTTTTCCCAATAGTGCGGTGGGTGCGGTGCACTACGCCCCCGGGGACTACCCCATGGGCAAGGCGGGCAATGTGCTGACGGTGGAGTTCAGCGTGATGGGCATTCCGTGCCTAGGCCTCAACGGCGGGCCCATGTTCAAGCACACTGAGGCCTTTTCGTTCCAGGTGGCGACGGACGACCAGGAGGAGACGGACCGCCTGTGGAATGCCGTCGTGGGCGATGGTGGTCAGGCGAGCCAGTGCGGTTGGTGCAAAGACCGCTGGGGCCTGTCGTGGCAGATCACGCCGGGGGCTCTCACCATCGCCATGGCGGACCCAGACCGTGCCGCGGCCAAGCGTGTGTTCGACGCGATGATGGAAATGGGAAAGATCGACATCGCAAAAATCGAGGCGGCCCGTCGGGGCTAATCGCTGAGAGCGAACGCTCTGGCGTCGCCAATAGCCGGGCCTGTATTTCCCATCGCCGTCGGGGCATGTGCGTGGCTGCTTTGCGTATTGACAAGCCTGCCTTTTTAGCCATTATGGGTGCCGGAACCTGTTCGCTTGGCTGTCACACAAGCCTACAGGTGCTTGTCGAATCCACACGCAATTCAAGGAGGAAATACATGAATTTCAAGAATTTGACGGTTGCCCGTCGGCTGGCCTACGCCTTTGGCATCGTCCTCTTCATCAGCGTGCTTGCCGCTGCGCTGTCCATCTCCAAGCTGACAGCTATCCAAGACAACCTCAAGGATGTCGTGCTCGACAACAACGTCAAGATCCGGTTGAACACCGAGATGTCCGATTCTGTTCACGTGGTTGCACGGGTGATGCGCAGTGTGGTGCTGTTGACCGACAAAGCTGAGATGGAGCGCGAGATTCTCAAGATCACCAAAGCCCGTGCCGACTATGACCGCGCATGGGCGGAGTTGGAGAAATTCCCGGCCGGCGAGACGGGGCGGCAAAACCGCCAGAAGATATCGAGCGCCCGTGACGCCGCGCGTCCGTTGAACGACAAGGTGCTGGAGCTTGGGTTGGCCGACAAGGACGATGAGGCCAAGGAGGTTCTCTTCAAAGAGTCCATCCCCGCGACGCAGAAATGGCAGGATGCATTGGCCGAGAACATTGCATTCCAGCATGCCAACAGTGAAAAACAATACGCCGAGTCGCAGGCCGACTACCAGCAGGCGCGCACGCTGCTGATTGCCGCGAACTCCTTGAGTTTTGCATTGGCCATTGTTCTGGGTTGGCTGGTGACCCGTTCCATCACCTCGCAGTTGGGGGGCGAGCCCGCTGCAGCGGCAGAGGTAGCCAAAGCGGTAGCGAATGGCGACTTGAGTTTGCAGATTGCGGTGCGTCCCAACGACAGCAGCAGCATGATGGTTCACCTGCAGATGATGCAAGCGAGTCTGGCCCAGGTGGTGCGCAAGGTGCGCTCGGGGTCCGAGGGGGTGTCGGCTGCCAGTTCAGAGATTGCCCAAGGCAACAACGACCTCAGTGGCCGCACGGAAGAGCAGGCCAGTGCCTTGCAGCAGACCGCGGCTTCCATGGAACAGCTGAGTGCAACGGTGAAGCAAAACGCGGACAGCGCCCGCCAAGCTAACGAGCTGGCGATCAACGCGTCCAATGTGGCCATCAAAGGCGGCTCCGTCGTAGGCCAGGTGGTGGAGACCATGCGGGGCATCAACGATTCGTCCAAACGAATCTCCGACATCATAAGTGTGATTGACGGCATCGCGTTCCAGACCAATATCCTGGCGCTGAATGCCGCGGTGGAGGCTGCCCGTGCGGGTGAACAGGGGCGAGGGTTTGCGGTGGTGGCCTCGGAAGTGCGTTCCTTGGCCGGCCGATCAGCCGCGGCCGCAAAGGAGATCAAGACCTTGATCAATGCCAGCGTGGAGCGGGTGGAGTTCGGGAGTCATCTGGTAGACGAAGCGGGTGTCACGATGACCGAGGTGGTGGATTCCATTCAGCGCGTCACGAGTTTGATGGGCGAAATCAGTGCGGCCAACGGTGAGCAAAGCGCCGGGGTCTCCCAAATTGGCGAGGCCGTCATGCAAATGGACCAAGTCACCCAACAGAACGCGGCCCTGGTAGAGGAAATGGCTGCAGCGGCCAGCAGTCTCAAAGCCCAGGCACACGACTTGGTGCGCACGGTAGGTATCTTCAAGCTGAACGACGATGATGCAACAGCGTTGCGCGCACCTGCAGCCCAGGCCGTCCGGTTGGCACCGCTTCAGATGGCGCGCTTGGCTTAGGCGGCCCGCCATCCCATCCACAGGGTCCATACCGCAGTCAGCACCAGCAAGCCGCCCAGCCAATGGCTGAAGGTGGTTTGGCTGCTGGAGCTTCCACGCAACCACACGCGCAATTGCGCGGCCACCAGCACCACGCTACCGTACACGGCAATTTGCGCCGCGGCGGTGATAGCGCCCAGGGCGACGGACTGGGCGGCGATATTGCCCAGCTGCGGGCGAATGAACTGCGGAAACACGGCCAGCATGAAGATGTACGCCTTGGGGTTCATCAGGCAGGTGAGGGTGGCCCGCAGGAAGGTGTTGTGCAAGGGCCGCGAAGGCTGGTCCTGCACCTCCGACAGCGCCTGCGTGTTGCGCAGCAAGCCCCAGCCCATCCAAGCCACATACAGGCTGCCGGCCAGCAGCAGTGCGTTGAACGCCAGCGGAAAGTGCTGCAACAGCAGACCCACACCCAGCGCACCCATGGCCACATGCACCATGCCGCCCAATACGATGCCCGCCACGGCTGCAGCGCCGGAGCGCCGGCCATCCACCAGCGTGCTGGCCAGCACAAAGGCCATGTCCATGCCGGGCAGCACCACGATGCCCGCCACCAAAACCGCGTAAAGCCAGAGGTGTTCCATCTCGATTCCTTGTTAATTGCTGAAGATGGGTATGAGTGTGTTCGGCAATAGCTGCCACCGAATGTCAGCTTTTATGGCTACCATGCAGCCATGCGTGCCAGCCGCCTCCTCACCATCCAGATGCTGTTGCAAACCCGCGGGCGCATGAGCGCACAGGCCTTGGCCCAGGTACTGGAGGTGTCGGTGCGCACGCTGTACCGCGATGTGGACCAGCTCACCGCAGCCGGCGTGCCCATTTATGCAGAGCAGGGCCGTAATGGCGGCTTTCAGCTGGTAGAGGGCTGGAAGACGACGCTGACGGGCTTCACGGCGTCCGAGTCACAAGCCGTCTTCATGAGCGGGCTGGCCGGCCCTGCGGCCGAGCTGGGCCTGGGTCAGCAGGTGGTGGATGCGCAGCTCAAGCTGATGACCGCGCTGCCCGCGCACCAGCGCGACGATGCTCAGCGCGTGCAGGCCCGCTTTCACCTGGACCCGGCCGACTGGTACCGTGAGGCCGACCCCGTGCCACACCTGGGCACGGTGGCCGCCGCCGTGTGGCAAGACCGGCAGCTCAGCCTGCGCTACGACAGCTGGAAGGCCGAGGTGCAGCGCACCGTGCACCCTCTGGGGCTGGTGTTGAAGGCGGGTGTGTGGTATCTGGTGGCAAGCTCCGATGCCAAGCCGCGCACTTACCGCATCTCCAACATCCTTGGCGCGGTGCTGCTGGACGAGGCCAGCACGCGGCCCAAGCGCTTTGACCTGCCCGCCTATTGGACTGAATCCATCCAGCGCTTTGAAGCCGAGCTGTACCAGGGCCATGCCATGGTTCAGGCCACGGCGCAGGGCGTGAAGCAGCTGCGCCAGCTCAGCAGCGCGGTGGCCAAGGCCTTGGCGGCCCAGGCATCGTCAGCGCCCGAGGGCGAGACGGTGCGCCTCAAGATCCCGATAGAAACGCTGGAAAACGCCAGCTACCAGCTGCTGCGCATGGCGCCACATGTGGTGGTGGTGTCCCCCGTGGCCCTGCGCCGGGCCATCGCGCAGCGCCTGCAAGCGATTCAGGTCTGCTATGGGGAGGGTGTATGAACAAAATTGGGGCCTAGCCCCCGTGGATATTGAACTATCCGCTATCTATTTGGTAGCGGATCGCTTAACGCAGTCCGGCGCCGGCTGCGTCTTCTTTGCGTTGGATGAGCTCAATCTTGTAACCATCGGGGTCGGTCACAAAGGCAATCACGGTGGTGCCGCCCTTGACCGGGCCGGCCTCGCGCGTCACGTTACCGCCAGCGGCCTTGATCTTCTCGCAGGCCGCATAGGCGTCGGGCACGCCCAGGGCGATGTGGCCGTAGGCGGTGCCCAGCTCGTAGCTTTCCACGCCCCAGTTGTAGGTCAGCTCGATCTCGGCCTGGCCGGGGTTGCCACCCTCAAAGCCGAGGAAGGCGAGGCTGTATTTGTACTCGGGGTTTTCCGAGGTGCGCAGTACCTGCATGCCCAGCACGCTGGTGTAGAAATCGATGGAGCGTTGAAGGTTGCCAACGCGCAGCATGGTGTGGAGGAATCGCATGCTGAACATTGTGCCGTAGGCTGCGTTTACCGGGGCAGCTTGAGGTCAAACACCAGGCAAGTGGTGGTGGCATGGGCGTAGAGCGTGCCGTCGGGGCCGTAGAGACGGGCCTCGGCGGTGGCGAGCTGGCGGCCGCAGTGGATCACCTTGCCCTCGGCGCGGATGCGCTGCACCTTGGGGCCGATGGCCTTGACGAGGTTCACGCCCAGTTCTGCCGTGGTGTAGCCGCGCCCGGGCAGCATCATGGTGTGCACCGCGCAGCCCAGCGCCGAATCCAGCAGCGTGGCGTACCAGCCGCCGTGGATGGTGCCCATGGGGTTGAGGTGGGCCGGCCCCGGTGTGCCCTGGAACACGGCACGCCCTTCGCTCACTTCCAGGATGGTGAAGTCCAGTGTCTTGGCAATGGCAGCGTAGGGCAGCTCGCCGCGCAGCATGGCCTGCATCTGCTCCAGGCCCGTGAGCGTCGCGATCTGGTCCGGGCGGGCCACACCAGGGCCGGGGCCAGCGTTCAAACGGCTCACAACATCGGCTTCTTCGGCCAGCCAGGCATCCAGGGTGGAGGGAGTGGTCATGGTGTTCATGGAAATCTCGGCGGTAGGGTTATTGAGAATATATTGTTGCATATACAACTAATGTATCTACAATAATTGGCATGAAAACCCTTGTCAAGCCGGCTGCTGTCACCGACGTTCCCAAACCGCAGGGCTGCACCAACCTGAAATTGCGCCAGCTGATGCGCCGCGTCTCTGTGCACTACGACACCGAGTTGGGCAAGGTCGGGCTAAAGATCACCCAATACTCCTTGCTCTCCCACGTGGTGAAGCTGGGGCCGCTTCGGGCGGTTGATCTGGCGGCAGTCATGCGCATGAGCACCTCCACGCTGTCGCGCAACCTGCAGCCCCTCATTGCCGCCGGATGGATCGCAGTGAACGCGGGTAACGACGCCCGCAGCCGCCTCATCACCGCCACCGCTGACGGCCAGGCCAAGCGCACTGAGGCGCAGCGCAGATGGCGCGTGGCGCAAGAGGCCATCAACCACATCCTGGGTGCGGCGCGCGTGAACGCGCTGCACGCCCTGATTGACGAATCCCTGGAACTGTTATCCCCCTTGGACACTGGAGACGATGATGTCTGATACCCCAATCACAACTTCCGCCCCCCGCAGCTTTGCGGTCTGGGTGATTTTGCTGGCCGCGGCCGGCGCTTTCGCGCTGACCATGGGCACGCGCCAGACCATGGGCCTATTCCTCAGTTCGCTCAACACGTCCACGGGTCTGGGCGTGGGCAGCATCAGCCTGGCCTTCGCGTTTGGCCAGCTTTGGTGGGGGCTCACCCAGCCGTTTGCGGGCGCCTTCGCCGACCGCGTGGGCGCGGGGCGCGTGCTGTTGCTGGGGGTGTCGCTGGTGGCGCTGGGCACCTTCATCACGCCCTTGATGACCACCACCGCCGGGTTGATTTTTGCCATTGGCGTGCTGGCCGCTGGCGGCGCGGGTATGGCCGGCCCTGCCGTGCTGATGGCTGCCACTACGCGCCTGCTACCCGCCAACAAACGCGGCATGGCTACGGGCATCGTGAATGCGGGTGGTTCGTTCGGCCAGTTCATCATGGCGCCCATTGCCGGGGCGCTCATGGTCAGCGTGGGCTGGGGCAACGCCATGCAGGTGATGGCGGGCCTGGTGCTCTTGGCGCTGCCGGCGGCCTTCTTCCTCAAGGGCAACAACGTACAGGTGGCAGCGCCTGGCGCCAAGACCATGAGCACGGGGGAGGCGGTGCGCCTGGCGCTGCGCACGCCCAGTTTCTTGCTGTTGGCAGCGGGCTTTTTTGTGTGTGGCTTCCACGTGGCGTTTCTGGCCACGCATTTGCCGGGCGTGGTGGCCGCCTGTGGTCTGCCTACGCAGTGGGGCGCCTGGGCGCTCGGCATCCTGGGCCTGTTCAACATCGTGGGCAGCATCGCCATGGGCTGGGCCGTGGGCCGTTGGCGCATGAAGTCGCTGCTGTCGCTGGTCTACAGCGTGCGCGCCATCGCCGTACTGGTGTTCCTGCTGGCCCCCAAGACCGGCCCCGTGGTACTCGTGTTTGCCGCGGTCATGGGTGTGAGCTTTCTGTCCACCGTGCCGCCCACGGCAGGGCTGGTGGCCAAGTTCTTCGGCACGGCGCACATGGCCACGCTGTTTGGCCTGGTGATGCTGACGCACCAGGTGGGCGGCTTCCTGGGGGCGTTTCTGGGTGGCAAGATTTTTGATGCCACCGGCAGCTACAACTGGGTTTGGTACATGGACATCGTGCTGGCTGTGGGTGCTGCGCTGATCCACCTGCCGATCAAAGAGGCCAAACTGGTCCGCTAGCCCGCGTAAACTCCGGCCGCATGAGCACCTTCACCAAAGTCATTTTGTTCACCGACACCGACGGGTTTGCCAAATTCCGCGAGGAAGAGATCCCGCTGGACGGCGGCACGCCGCAGTCCGCATTGTCCGCGGTGTTTGCCTCCGGCGGCTACCAGCTGCGCACCAGCCCGGTGGGCTTTCGCAGCCAGTTCCACTGCTCGGGCCACACGCAGTGGTGTTTCATCCTGCAGGGGCAAATGGAAATCGGCGTGCATGGCGAATCGCGCATCTTCAAGGCGGGTGAGCATTTTTACTCCGCCGACTTGCTGCCCGAAGGCGCTACGTTTGACCCCGCCATCCATGGCCACTGGAGCCAGCAGGTCGGCGACCAGCCGCTAGTCACCCTGTTTGTGCGCGGCTAGGCGCCGTTCACTGGGCGCGGCTGGCTGCGCCTTGTAGCTGGCCCGAGAGAATGCGCCGCACCCCGGGTTGCCCAGCCTTCACGGCCTGGATCAGTCCCGCGGCTACGTCCTTTACCTGGATGGAACGGTAGTTGGCCGGAATCAGCGGCCCTAGCCAGCGCGAGATGTTGAGCGCCCAGATTTCCCCGCTGCGCACCGGCTGGTCCAGCGAACTGCGGTTGCCCGCCAGCATGGACGGCTGTGCGATGGACACGCTGGTATAGCCGATGGAAGACACGGCAGTCTCCATCTCACCCTTGGTCCGGTTGTAGAAAATGCCGGATTGGGCGTCCGCGCCCATGGCGCTCACCACTCCTAATTTAGTAGCACCTTGCGCATAGGCTGCGCGGGCTACAGCCACAACGGCCTCGTAGTCTATGGCGCGGAAGGCCTGCTGGCTGCCCGCCACCTTGATGGTGGTGCCCAGACAAATAAAAACATCGTCGGTCCGCGGCGGCTCGGGGAGCGCCGCGAAGTCGACGATGTGTTGGGTCAGCTTGGGGTGGGTCAGGGGCAACGTGCGCCGCCCCAGACTGTGTACCGCGCTGTAGCTGTTATCGGCTAGAAGAGCCGCCAGAACCTCGCGGCCCACGAGACCCGTTGCCCCCGCCACCAAAGCCACCCGAGCGGCCACCGCCGCCGTAGCCTCCGCCACCACCACCGTATCCGCCGCCATTGCCACCTCCGCTGCGGCCACCGCCGCCAAATCCACCACCACCACGGCGACCGCCGCGTCCGGCCATCATATCGACGCTGGTGCGCATGGGGTCGGGTTGGGCACTGGAGGGACGCGGTGCGCGGCCTTCATGCGTGAAGCCTGCGGGAGGTTGGTACTCGGCATTGCCGCCACCCTGGGGGCGGCCACGGCCTTGGCCTTGTGGAGGGCGTGCGCCCTGCGGACGGGGTTGCTGTTCGCTGCGGGGACCGCGTCCGCCGCCATTGCCACCACCATTGCCTGCGCCGCTTCCACCGCGGTGGCCGCCACCACCGTTGCCGCCGCCAGAGCGTGCACCCTGGCTGGCCTTGCTGTCACGCACGCGTTGCAGCATTTCGGTGCGGGCGGCCTTGGCAGCCGCCTGCATCACGTCGCGGCTTGGGGGCTTGCCTGCGCCACCCCAGATGGTCTGGCGGCCCATGGCAATGGGTTCGCCCTTTTCGCCGGGTTCGGGGCCAAAGCCTTCGATGACCTTGACGTCAATCTTTTGCTTGGTGAAGCGCTCGATGTCCTGCATGAAGCCTTCTTCGTCCAGGCACACCAGGTTCACGGCAGCGCCGTCGGCACCCGCGCGGCCGGTACGGCCGATGCGGTGCACATAGTCTTCGCTGACGTTGGGGATTTCGTAGTTCACCACGTGCGGCAGGTCGTCAATGTCGATACCGCGGGCCGCAATGTCGGTGGCCACCAGGGCGCGCACATCGCCGCTCTTGAAGCCCGACAGCGCCTGGGTGCGCGCAGCCTGGCTCTTGTTGCCGTGCAGGGCCATGGCGGTGATGCCGTTTTTCTCGAGGAACTCGGCCACGTTGTTGGCGCCAAACTTGGTGCGGGTGAACACCAGCACCTGGCTCCAGTTTTGCTCGTTGATGATGTGGGCCAGCAGGGCCTTCTTCTTGCCGCGACCCACGGGGTGGATCACCTGGGTGATGCGCTGCACCGTGGTGTTGCGGGGCGTGACTTGCACGCTTTGCGGGTTTTTCAGCAGGCCATTGGCCAGTTCGCGGATTTCGTCGCTGAAGGTGGCGGAGAACAGCAGGCTTTGCTTTTCCTTGGGCACCAAGGCCAGCACCTTCTTCACGTCGTGGATGAAGCCCATGTCCAGCATGCGGTCGGCCTCGTCCAGCACCAGCATTTGCACCTGGCCCAGGTCCAGCATGCCTTGTTGCGCCAGGTCCAGCAGACGGCCCGGGGTGGCCACCAGAATGTCCACGCCTTTTTTGACCTTGGAGATTTGCGGGTTCATGCCCACGCCGCCAAAGATGACGGTGGAGGACAGTTGCAGGTACTTGCCATATTGGCGCACGGACTCTTCCACCTGGGCGGCGAGTTCGCGGGTGGGGGTCAGCACCAGGGCACGGATGCCGGTACCGCCAAATTTGTTTTGCGCGCTGCGGCTCATGGAGAGGCGGTGCAGCAGGGGCAGGGTAAAGGCCGCGGTTTTGCCGGTACCGGTCTGGGCGCCGCCCAGCAGGTCGTGGCCTTCGAGGACCAGGGGAATGGCCTGGGCCTGGATCGCGGTGGGGGTCTCGTAACCCTGCTCACGCACGGCTTTGACAATGGCGGGTGCCAGTTTCAGATCTTCAAAGTTCATTGGATAGATGCGTCCGTCCGGGACGCTTGGGAATCGGCCGTTCTGCAGGCACCAAGGCGAGCAGTCAGTCAAAGGCAGATGGATTCAAAAGTGGGACGCCATGTGGTTTGGCAGTCCCCAGCAAGGTGCTGGTATTGCGGGCAACTGAAGCGCCGCAATGGGGTGTATTGTCGCACGGTCTGGCCCAGGCCCCGAAAACAGGCGTTTGGTTCAGGTCAAAACAGGGGGTTAAAGTGCGGTAACAAACTGTCAAACCACTGGCGCAACACGCCCGTATGTGGAGAATGTCGGCACAATGAAAAAATACCTTTTGCGGCGTTTGGGTGTGGCCCAAGATCCGGGGCAAACCAAGCCTTCGCTGCAAACCTGCATTGAGGCGGTGTTGGACCAAAGCGATGCACTGGTAGACGACGTGCTCTTGGGGTTGCAGTCGGCCCTGTCTCCCGTGAACAGCAAAAACCTGCATGCCCGGCAAAACCCGCTGCGTCGTGTCACGGTCGAGCAACTGGTGCTGCGCCAGGCTGAACTCAAATCCATTTTCTCCAAATCCCTGCGCGCCGCCGTGTATGGCGGTGACACCCAGCGTCGCGTCAGTCCGGCGCGGGTCAAGTTCGATGATTTCCAGTTTCTGGACGACGAGCAAATCGATGCCAACATTGAACTGGCGTTGACCGAGCAGGAGGTGACCTCCGCGGTGGACGACGTGCTCCCTGCCCTGAATGGCTACGTCAGCAGCCTGTTGGGTTGGTCCAGCGTGCAGCCGCACCTGAATCCCATCAAACCGGAGGCCTTCGTGTTTTCCTTGCGCGAGGCGCTGGGCGAACTGGTGCCCGAAGATGAAGCGCGTGGCGCTGTGATGACGCTTGCCGCCGGGCTGCTGGGCGCGGCCTTGCACCAGCTGTACCGTGAGGTGACGGACTGGTTGCGCTCCCAAGGCGTGGAGCCAGTGGCTTCTGCCACCTCCAGCACGGGACCCTTTGGCGCGCAGGTCAAGGTGGCCGAAAACTCCGTCACGCGCACCTTGTTGACGCTGGACAAACTGCGCCGTCTGCTATCGGGCGAGCTGGACCCCAGTGGTGCAGCCCGGGGGATCAAGGACTTCACCCACACGGTACCGGCATCGTTTCTGGCGCTGGAGGACATGAAACTGGTCGAGCCCATGATGAAGCGGCTGGCCGAGCGTGCCAACCTGTCTGGCCAAGCTGTACCCAAGGCAAAAATCGCCGGCAAGGGCCAGACAAAAGATGGCGTGCAAGGCCGCGCGCTGGGCCAGCAGTTGGGGGAGGAGGTGGTGCGCCTGATGTTGGAAAACCTGATGCAGGACCGCCGATTGCTCGCGCCAGTGCGCCAGGGTCTCAAAGGCTTGGAGTCCGTGCTGATCCGACTGTCCCAGTCCGACCCGCGCTTTTTCAGTGAGAAAAAGCATCCGGCACGCCTGTTTCTGGACAAGATCACCAATCGCAGCTTGGCTTTCACCTCGGAGGACGAGCCCGGTTTCAGCCGGTTCCAGAAGACATTTGACAACGCATTGAGCGTACTGACGGGCGGCGAGGGAGATGCCAACGCCTTCGCGCGCCTACTGCGCAAGCTGGAAGAGGGCTGGACGCAGGACGAAAAGGTGCAACGTGCCCGTGCGGAAGAAGCGGCGCGTGGTTTGCTGCATGCCGAGCAGCGCAACTTGCTGGCCGAGCGCTTCAGCCAGGACTTTACCGAGCGCCTGAGCCGCAAGACCGTGCCCGAGCTCGTCGTGAAGTTTCTGCAAGGCCCTTGGGCCCAGGTGGTGGCCGAGTCCCAACTGCGCTGTGCCGATGGCACACAGGATGCGGACGGCTACCTGGCCCTGGTGGACGACTTGATCTGGAGCGTGCGCCTGCGCCTGGCGCGGCGCAATCGCACACGCTTGGTCGAGTTGGTACCTCAAATGCTGGTGAAAATTCGCCAGGGGCTGCAGCTCATCGAGTACCCGGAAGAGCGCATTCCGGTGTTTTTTGACGGACTGATAGCCGTGCACGAGCAGGTGTTTGAGAGTGCCAGGGCTGCGTCGCAGGACGCCAGCATGGCCCCCGCGGAAACCGTGGCGCACGACCCCAACGAGGACGATGACGGCGCCAGCTCGGAGCCTGCGGGCTTCTGGATGGCGGAGAGTGAGGCCGCCGATTCAGGCTTTTTGCGCGAGGGCTTTGAACCCCCACCCTCGTCTCCCGAAGTTGCAGACGTGGCAGACCCTGCACTGCAAAGTGCCTGGGGTGCCGACAGTTTGCAGACGGGGTCTTGGGTGAACCTGGCGTTGGACGGTCAGTGGGTACGGGCCCAGCTCACCTGGGCCAGCCCGCACCGCACGCTGTTCATGTTCATCTCGTCGGGCGGTCTGGCGCACTCGATGTCCCGCCGCACCATGGACCGCCTGCGTGGTCTGGGGCTGATCCATCTGGTGTCCGATGGCCACGTGATGGACAACGCGCTGGACGCCGTGGCCCAGGCTGCCCTGCGCAACGACCTCGGAAACGTGGGTAGCGCAGGCTAATTCGGCGGCCGCTCGGTCTAACGGGAGTGCGGCAGTCGATAATGTCGGTTTTCCCGCTGAAACAACCAGACTCGCAATGGCCCAATACGTTTTCTCCATGAACCGCGTCGGCAAGATCGTGCCGCCCAAGCGTCACATTCTTAAAGACATCTCTTTGAGCTTCTTTCCGGGCGCCAAAATCGGCGTGTTGGGGACCAACGGCTCGGGCAAGTCCACCTTGCTCAAGATCATGGCGGGCATCGACAAGGAAATCGAAGGCGAAGCCATCCCCATGGCTGGCCTGAACATCGGCTACCTGCCCCAAGAACCCCAACTGGACCCCACCCAGACCGTACGTGAAAGCGTGGAAGCCGGCATGGGCAAGGTGTTTGCCGCCAAAGCCCGCCTCGAAGAGGTCTACACCGCCTACGGTGCCGAAGACGCCGACTTTGACGCCTTGGCCGCCGAGCAGGCCGAACTGGAAGCCATCATTGCCACCGCCGGCACCGACTCTGAACACCAATTGGAAATCGCCGCCGACGCGCTGCGCCTGCCCCCATGGGATGCCAACATCGGCGTGTTGTCCGGTGGTGAAAAACGCCGCGTGGCGCTGTGCCGCTTGCTGCTGTCCAAGCCCGACATGCTGCTGCTCGATGAGCCGACCAACCACTTGGACGCCGAATCGGTGGACTGGCTGGAGCAGTTCCTGCAACGCTATTCCGGCACCGTGGTGGCCATCACCCACGATCGCTACTTCCTGGACAACGCCGCCGAGTGGATTCTGGAACTGGACCGGGGCTCCGGCATTCCGTACAAGGGCAACTATTCCGACTGGCTGACGCAAAAGGGAGCCCGCCTGGAAGCCGAGCAAAAGGGTGAAGAAGCCCGCGCCAAGGCCTTGAAGAAGGAACTGGAATGGTCGCGCCAGAACCCCAAGGCGCGCCAAGCCAAGAGCAAGGCCCGTCTGGCCCGCTTCGAGGAATTGAGCGACTTCGAATACCAGAAGCGCAACGAGACCAATGAAATCTTCATCCCGGTGGCCGACCGTCTGGGCAGCCAGGTCATCGAGTTCAAGGGTGTGACCAAGTCCTTTGGTGACCGCGTACTCATCGACAATCTGAGCTTCAACATCCCCGCTGGCGCCATTGTCGGCATCATCGGCCCCAACGGCGCCGGTAAATCCACGCTGTTCAAGCTGATCGCCGGTCGCGAGAAGCCGGATTCGGGCGAGGTCGTCATCGGCTCCACCGTCAAGATGGCCTTTGTGGACCAGCACCGCGACGACTTGTCCAACGACAAGACCGTCTGGGAAGATGTTTCAGGCGGACTCGACATCCTCAACGTCGGCAAGTTCCAGATGGCCAGCCGTGCCTACTGCGGCCGCTTCAACTTCAACGGCGCGGACCAGCAGAAGAAGGTTGGCATGCTGTCCGGCGGTGAACGCGGCCGTCTGCACCTGGCCAAGACGCTGATCGCTGGCGGCAACGTGTTGATGCTCGATGAGCCGTCCAACGATCTGGACGTGGAAACCCTGCGCGCGCTGGAAGACGCGCTCCTGGAATTCGCCGGCACCATGCTGGTGATCTCCCATGATCGCTGGTTCCTGGACCGTATTGCCACGCACATCCTGGCCGCCGAAGGTGACAGCCAGTGGACCTTCTTTGACGGCAACTACCAGGAGTACGAAGCCGACAAGAAGAAGCGTCTGGGTGAAGAGGGCGCCAAGCCCAAGCGCGTGCGCTATAAGGCCTTGAAGTAATCTTGTCCCATCCCGCCTGTGGAGTGCCCACACCATGAATGAGCCCAGCCCTCAGTACGCCGCCCTGTACCAATCCACGGTGAGGGAGGCGGCTGCGGGAGGTGCGTCCATCATGGGCAAGCTGATCGCAGCGGTGCGCAAAACCCTGCATGCACGGGTTGCCAGTGCACGCGACCTGCGGGAGCGGGAGGTGCATGAGGAGTCCCTCAGGCATTTGCTGGCGCAAGAGCCCGGCATGCGAACCCAGTACCCGCAGGTGCTGCTGGAAGCATTCAACAAGCCCGTGCCCACCGCGAAAGCGCCCAGCCTTTCCTTGGCTGAGGTGCATTTTGACCAACTGGAATTGATGGACGAAGTGCAGGTGCAGGAGAGCGTGAACATGGCGCGCGCCCAGCAAATGGCCATGCTCGCGGCCGAAGCCAGCCTCGCGGATCTCAATACCCTTATCTGTGCCACCTTGGGCTTGGCCACGGTGCGGCCTGAGCGCAACCCGCTGCGACCCGAGATTTATCTGCAGGCGCTCAAGCAGGTGGTCGAGCGCCTGGCGGTGCCTGCGGCGTTGCGGCTGGATTGGATGACCACCATGGGGGTCTCGCTGGGCAGCGAGCTGCGCGATTTGTACACCAGCCTGTCGCAGCAAATGCGTTCACAGGGCGTGGTTGCTGCCGGCTATGCGGTGGTGCCTACGCCGGGTGGTGGCACTGCTGGTGGGGGGGGGGCGAAAAGTGCCGCCACACAGGCCATCAGTTCAGGTGCGCCGGGCAGTGCCGAGCGCGAAGCGCTGATCGCCTCCGAGATGCGCGCCGCGCGCCGCGCAAGTGATCCGGCATTGCTCACCTTGGACCGTCTGCGCCGCCTGCTGGCCGGAGAGTTGGACCAGCATGGTACGCCCCACCGGGTGGCGGCTTTTGCCCAGCAATTCGCCCGTGAGTTTGAAAGTGGCGGCTTACCCATGCCGGGGGCGGACCAGGATTTCGACGCCACCATGCCTGCCGCGTTGGAAGCGCTGACCGAAATGAAGCAGGTGGACCGCGTGGTCCAGCGGTTGGAGCAACGGCGCAGTGCGGGTGCTCTCGTGGCGCCCGATGAAAAAGCCGCCCACGCAACCCGGGAAGCCATACGCCGCAGTGCCGCCGGTATTGCACAGGCCCTGAGCCTGGAAGTGGTCAACCTGATGGTGGACAACATTGCGCGCGATCCGCGTCTGGTGGCACCGGTACAGCAGGTGGTTCGGGGCCTGGAGCCCGCATTGATGCGTCTGGCGCTGGTGGATCCGCGCATCTTCACCGACAAGCAGCACGCGGCCCGTGTGCTGGTGCAGGAGCTGACCCATCGCAGCCTGGCATTCACATCGCCGCAAAGCCCGGGCTTTGCCGACTTCTTCCAGCAAGTGCAAGTGGCACTGGCTCCGGTGGTGGACGTGGATATCACCAGTGCGGAGCCCTTTGAAAATGTGCTGGCCGATTTGCGCCAGCTCTGGGATGCGCAGGCCCGGGCGCAGGAAGCCTCCCGCGCGCAGGCCGTGCGGGCCCTGCAGCAGGCCGAGCAGCGCAACCTGCTGGCCGAAAAAATTGCGCGTGAAATTGATTCCCACCCGGACGCCGCCAAGGTGCCTGAGGTGGTGATTGCGTTTCTCTGTGGCCCGTGGGCCCAGGTGGTGGCACAGGCGCGCCTGCAGGGCGGTGCGGGTTCCAGTGTGGCGGACAAATACCAGGCGCTGATCTCGGCCACGCTGTGGAGTGCCCACCCGGATCTGGCCCGCATGAACGTCGCCAAGCTCACACGCCTGGTGCCGCTGCTGATCAGCACCCTGCGCGAGGGACTGGACACCATTCGCTACCCGGCGACCAAGACCAGTGCCTTCCTGGAGGCCTTGATGGGTTTGCACCAGCTGGCCTTCCGTGCAGGTGCCAAGCCCGCAGAACAACCAGTGACCCCTGCGGTGCCTGCAGCGCCCGTGGTGCGTACCCGCCCGGTGGAGGACGGCGACCCGTGGGTGGCGCCCGAAGAGGCCCACGATTCCAATTTCATCGAACTGCCAGAACCAGCGCAGACCACCGAGACGGTGGCACCTGCGGTCGCAGCAGATGCTGCACCAGCCAAGCCGGCCCAGGCTGCCGTGGTCAGCACAGGCAACCTGCCGCTGGGATCCTGGGTTGAGCTGATGGTCGGGGATCAGTGGGTGCGTACCCAACTCACCTGGGCCAGCCCGCATGGCACGCTTTTCCTGTTCACCAGCGGCGCTGGCACGACCCAGTCGATGACGCGGCGCACGCATGACAAACTGGTCGCTGGTGGCCAGTTACGAGTGATTTCCGGGCAGCCGGTGGTCGATGGAGCGCTGGATGCCGTGGCCCAGCAGGCTATGCGCAACAGCGTGGATTCGACGCTCTAAGCGGCTTTGCCGGCCAGCTTGGCCTGCAGCTTTTGGCGCACCAGCCCGATGTGGTTGCGCAGCGTGTACAGCTCGTCGGTGTAGGACAGTGGCACGATCACTTTCTCCACTTTGGCTTCCAGCACTTCCAGTTCCTCCAGCAAGGTGGGGGCCTGCTCAGTGTCCTTCTCCAGCCGTTCCTCAATCTCGCGCAACTGCCCATACCAGCGGAACACGCGCGAGCGCACCCTGAATGCGTACAACGGCGGTGCAATCTTGCCCAGCGGCAGCAGCACGGCAATGATGATGCCCATGGCCAGCCACATGCGCTCGATCAGATTGGCCAGCGTGAAAGGTAGGTAGCGCTGCAACGAGGGCGTGCCGTTGCGCAGCGTGCGTTCGGCTTCGGGGGCCAGCGGGTATTCGGCATTGGCTGCGTTGGGATACTCGCGGGCCCGGTTGAACCAGCCACCCTGGCCATGGACCTGTAGTGCTGCCTGGGACAGCAGTTGGCGCAGGGCCGGGTGCAGGCCGTCGCGTGCCAGCATGCTGGTGGTGGTAGCAATCAGGTGCACATCCTCCTTGGGCATGTTGCGTGCTAAATCGACAATGCCATTGGGCAGCACGACCGGGCTGACAAAGGGCAGGCGCCGTGCGTAGGCCTCGTTCTGCGAAAAGTCCATGAGCCGGATGCCTGGTGTTTGCAGCAGCATTTGCACAATGGGCGCTTCCGGGGCCGAGGCAAACACCACCGCATCGAGCTGGCCGTCCAGCAGTTTCACGGTGGCGGGTGTCTGCTCCAGCTGCGAGAGCTTGAGTGCGCGAGGTTCCACACGGTTCATGTCCAGCAAGGTTTGCATCAGCCTGGGCACACCACTGCCGGCCGCCCCCACGTTGACGCGCATGTGGCTCAGCTGGGTCAGCGAGCTCAGTCGTCCACTGGGCACCACGGCCCGCGCAGATGCGGTGCGGTAGAACAGCCAGATGGGTTCGACAAACAAATTGCCCAGCGTGACCAAGTCCTCGGCTTCGTCGTCGGGCACATTGCCGTTGCCCGTGCCGCCCTGTACAAACCCGGCGTCGGCCTGGCCGGTGCGCAGCAGGTTCAGATTGGCGGACGAGCCTTCACTGGGCAAGAGCACCACCTCAATGCCGCTGGCGGCCAGGGCTTTGGCGTAGCGCTTGCCCAGCTCGGCGTAGGCGCTTTGCTCGGGGCCGGTGGCCAGCGTCAGGCGCTTGGGCGGCATGGGGTCCAGCCACCAGTAGGCCAGCCACAGCAAACCGGCAGCAGCCAGGACCAAGGGGCTGGCCGAGGTCAGCAGGTCGCGCAGGGACAGCAGAACATGGCGTACGGAGCGGGGCAAAGATGGCATGGACGTGTGGTCAGAGGGGGTGTTCGGTGTAAAACCGCCCGCCGTGGAAGAGCAAGGGGGACGCGCCCATTCGGTGGCTGCAGCGTTCGACCTCGCCCACAAAAATCACATGGTCGCCTTCTTCGTAGCGGCTGCGGTTGAAGCACTCGAAAGTGGCAGCTGCGCCCTCCAGCAAGGGGGCGCCACCGGTACCCGTGGCGAATGCCACACCGGCGTACCGGTCGCCCTGGCGGGCAGCGAATTGGCGGGCCAGCTCCTGCTGCTCGGCACCGAGAATGTTGATCGCGTAGTGGGAGCCCGTGCTGAAGGCAGCCATCGAGCCCGCCGTGCGAGCCAAGCTCCACAGCACCAGTGGGGGGGAGAGTGACACCGAGTTGAACGAGTTGGCCGTCAACCCCACCAGGCTGCCGTCGGGTGCACGGGCCGTCACGATGGTCACACCCGTGGCAAACATGCCCAAGGCCAGGCGGAATTCAGCGGACGAGAAATTGGGCGGCACCGCGTGCTGCGGCGAGGGGGGCAACGACATGCACGCAATTTAACTGGTTTTTGCAGCCTCCTGCGGTCGCCAGTGCTGAAAACTCCTGTAACCTGCGCGCCCTACAATCCGGCTTATGCACATTCGAACCCTGCTGGCCTGTTGTATTGCTATCGTTTCAATAGCTGCTCGCGCAGATATGGCGAGGGCTTGTGCCGATTATTCTTCCAAAATTCCGAACGTGAGCCCCGGCATGTGCGAGGCGGCGGCGCTGCATGACATGCAGGTGCGATCAGTGCAGGGACGTACGCTGTGGGGACGTGACATCCAGCCGGCAGACGCCAACTTCCGCGTGCTGGTGGTGGGCGGTATCCATGGCGACGAGATGGCTTCGAGCTCGCTGGTTTTCCACTGGATAGGCTTGGCCCAAACCCCGCCGTCGGACATGGCCCTGTCTGTGCACTGGCGCTTCATTCCCGCACTGAATCCCGATGGCCTGTTTGCCCGGCCCTCACGCCGTACCAATGCCAACGGCGTAGACCTGAACCGCAACTTTCCCACACCCAACTGGGCGCGCGATGCCCGCGAGTATTGGGAAACGCGCACCAAGCGCGACCCGCGTCGCTGGCCTGGCAACAAGCCGCTGTCTGAACCCGAATCGCGCTTCCTGCTGGAGCAGATGGACAGCTTCAAGCCCAACCTGATTGTCAGCGTGCACGCGCCCTATGGCGTGTTGGACTTTGACGGCCCCTCGGTGCCTCCCAGCAAGCTCGGGCGCTTGTACCTGGACCAGGTCGGCATTTTCCCGGGGTCGCTGGGCAATTACGGGGGCATCCACAAACGTGTACCGGTGGTCACCATCGAGTTGCCCAGTGCCTCCCGTATGCCACAAGAGGCTGAGACGCGACAAATGTGGATGGATTTGCTGCGCTGGACCACCGACCGGCTGGGGCCGGCCCACGTGGCTGCTACGCAGTAGGGTTCAGCGGTTGGGCTGGGCTGCGCCCAGTTGGGCGCTGGCTTTTTCCAGCCAAATCTGCAGGTTGTCCAGCAGGCCTTGCTGGCTGAACGAGCAACTCTCTTCCGAAAACATGGCGCTGGATTCCAACCGGTCCATGAGCTGCAGCAGCACCTCGCGGTAGCGAGGCCCCAGTGCGTCCAGCAGGGCGTGCTGGTTGCGCGCCAGGTCCGACAGGCCGTGCGCACCCAGGCTGCCACTGCGCAGCTGGGCCAGCCCTGTGTGCAGGACCTCCCATTGCTGTTGTGCCAAAGTGGTCACGGTGTGTCAGTGGCCGAGGATTTTGGACAGGAAGTCCTTGCTGCGGTCGCTCTGCGGGTTGTTGAAGAACTCGTGCGGCGTGTTCTGCTCCACGATCTGGCCCTGGTCCATGAAGATCACGCGGTCGGCCACGGCCTTAGCAAAGCCCATTTCATGGGTCACGCAAATCATGGTGATGCCCTGGTTGGCCATTTCGATCATCACGTCCAGCACTTCCTTGATCATTTCGGGATCCAGCGCCGAGGTGGGCTCGTCGAACAGCATGATCTTGGGCTTGAGGCACAGGGCGCGTGCAATCGCCACGCGTTGCTGCTGGCCGCCGGAAAGCTGCAGCGGGTACTTGTCAGCCTGGTTGGCAATGCGCACGCGCTCCAGCTGCTGCATGGCCTTTTCTTCGGCTTCCTTCTTGGGTATCTTGCCCACCCACATGGGCGACAGTGTCAGATTCTCCAGCACCGTGAGGTGGGGGAACAGGTTGAACTGCTGGAACACCATGCCGACTTTTTTGCGTACGTCGTCAATGGCTTTCACATCGTCGGTGAGTTCCACGCCATCCACCGTCAGGTGGCCCTGCTGGTGCTCTTCCAGGCGGTTGATGCATCGGATCAGCGTCGACTTGCCAGAGCCGGATGGGCCGCAGATCACGATGCGCTCGCCCTTGGTCACGGTCAGGTCAATGTCGCGCAGCACGTGGTAATTGTTGCCGTACCACTTGTTGACTTTGTTGAAGGTAATGATGGGTTCAGACATATTCGTTCCTTAGCGGAGTTTGCTCTTGTTGACTTGCTTTTCAATCCACAGGCTGTAGCGCGACATGGAGAAGCAAAAGCCGAAATAGATCAGGGCGATGAACAGGTAGCCCTCGATCTTGAAGGGGCGCCAGTCCGCATCCGAGTTCAGGGCCAGGCTCATGGAACCCGTGAGTTCATAGAGGCTCACGATGGTCACCAGCGAGGTGTCCTTGAAGGTGGAGATGAAGTTGTTCATGATGCCGGGCACCACCATGGCCAGGGCTTGGGGCAGCACGATCTTGCGCTGGGTTTGCCAGTAGCTCAGCCCCAGCGTGGCGGCAGCTTCGATCTGCCCCTTGGGCAGGGACTGCAGGCCACCGCGGATCACCTCGGCCATGTAGGCTGCTGCGAACAGTGTGATGCCAGCCAGCACCCGGATCAACACGTCGATGTTGAATCCCTGCGGCATCAACAGCGGGAACATGAAGGACGCCATGAACAGCACCGAGATCAGTGGCACGCCGCGGATCAGCTCCACATAGATGGTGCAAAAGCTGCGAATGGCGGGCAAGGTGGAGCGGCGGCCCAGGGCAATGAGCAAGGCGATGGGGAAGGCCATGGCCATGGACAGGGAGGACAGCAACAGGGTCAGCGGCAAGCCACCCCAGCGGTCCGTGTCCACACGGCTCAGGCCCAGCACGCCGCCGTACATCACTACGAAGAAGAAGGCCAGTACGGCAATCCAGGCCAGGCCCAGCCAGGCTTTCCAGAACATGCGCATGCAGCTGATGACCAGCAGGCTCAACAGCAGCAGGGTGGAGACCAGCGGACGCCACTGTTCTTCAAACGGGTAGCGGCCAAAAATGATGATGCGGAATTTCTCCACCACCACGCCCCAGCAGGCGCCAGCGCCCTCGGCATGGCAGGCGTCAAAGTTGGGTACCCATACGGCGTGGACCAGCGCCCAACCCAGCAAACGGGGCAGCAGCGTCAGCAGCAGCGCGCCGATGACCACAGTGCCCAGCGTGGTCTTCCAGTCGCCAAACAGGTTGGTACGAATCCATGCCACCAAGCCTTCCGTTTTGACGGGAGCGGGGCGCGCGGCAATGGGTTGAAAAGTAGTTGCGCTCATGTGCGTCCCTTAACGTTCTTTGATGGCAGAGCGGGTGTTGTACCAATTCATGCTGATCGAGGTGAACAGCGAGGTGCTCAGGTAGACCAGCATGATGATGGCGATGCATTCCACGGCGCGTCCGGTCTGGTTGATCGCGGTGTTGGCGATAGACACCACATCGGGATAGCCAATGGCCACGGCCAGCGACGAGTTTTTGGTCAGGTTCAAAAACTGGTTGGTGACGGGCGGAATGATCACGCGCAGAGCCTGCGGCAGCATCACCAGGCGCATGGTCTGGCCACGGCCGAGACCCAGGGCTGCAGCAGCCTCGGATTGGCCCAATGCCACGGACTGGATACCACCTCGCACCACCTCGGACACAAAAGCCGCCGTGTAGATGGTCAGGCCCAGCAGCACCGAGAGGTACTCGGGTGTGAGCGCGCCACCATTTTCAATGGCAAAGTCGCCTTGCACCGGCATGTTCATGGCGGTCGGGGCGCCACCCAGCAGCCATCCCACAACGCCCGTACCTACGACGATGGCCACTGGCACCCAGAACATGCTCTTGGGCTTGCCGGTTTTTTCAAACGCGCGGTAGGCGTAGCGGCGGTAGGCCCAGGCCAGCCCCACACCCAGCAGCAGTCCCCACGCGCCCCAAACGTGGCCCGTGGCCCACTCGGGGATGGGGAAATTGATGCCGCCCTTGCTCAAAAAGAACGGACCGACCACCAGGGGTTCGTTGGAGGCCGGCAGCACCTCGGTAAACATCAGGTACCACATCAGCAGTTGCAGCAGCACCGGGATGTTGCGGAAGAACTCCACATAGGCGGTGCACAGGCCGCGAATCAGGGCATTGCGCGAGAAGCGGCCCACGCCGATCAGCGTGCCCAGGATGGTGGTGAGAATGATGCCCACCACGGCCACGCGCAGCGTGTTCACAAAGCCGACGAGGTAGGCGCGCCAGTAGGACTCGCCCGAGTCAAAGGCAAACAGGCTTTCACCAATGTCAAAGCCCGCGGGGTTGGACAGGAAATCAAAGCCGCTCTGGATGCCACGCAACTTCATGTTGGTGGTGGTGTTGTGGGCCAGGTACAGCACGGTGACCAGCACTACCACGACGGCAATGATCTGGTAGACCAAACCACGGAATGCCTGGCTGCGCCAGGACCATGATTTCTTGGGAGGAGAAGAGGGTGTGGACATGTCAGCCCTTGTAGTCACAGAGAATTCGCTCAACCAGTTGAAAAGGGCAGCGCATGGTGTCTGCGGCTGCCCTTTTGCGGTGCGAAACGCTGGATCACAGCGCTTCGCATGGCCTCTTTAACGGACAGGAGGCGCGTACTGCACGCCGCCCTTGTTCCACAGGTTGTTCAAACCGCGTGGCAATTGCAGGGGCGACTTGGGGCCCACATTGCGTTCAAAGATTTCACCGTAGTTGCCGGTGGTCTTGACGGCGCGTGCCAGCCATTCCTTGTCCAGACCCAGCAGCTTGCCGGTGTCTTCGGTGGAGCCCAGCAGGCGGCCCACCACGGGGTCTTTGCTATTGGTTTTCAGGTCATCCACGTTGGCGGAAGTCACGCCGTACTCTTCGGCTTCCAGCAGACCGTAGATCACCCATTTCACAATGGTGGTCCACTCGTCATCGCCGCGGCGCACCAAGGGGCCCAAGGGTTCTTTGGAGATCAGCTCGGGCAGGATGATGTGGTCAGCGGGGTTCTTGGCCACCTTGTTGCGGGTGGATGCCAGGCCAGATGCGTCGGTGGTGTAGGCCACGCAGCGGCCAGCGAAGTACGCACCTTCAGCAGCTTCCAGTTTTTCAAACACAATGGGCTTGATGCCCAGGCCATTGGCCTTGGAGTAGTCGGTCAGGTTTTTCTCGGTGGTGGTGCCGGACTGCACGCACACGGTCTGGCCCTTGAGCTGCTTGGCGCTCTTGAGCTTGCTCTTCACAGGCACCATGAAGCCTTGACCGTCGTAATAGGTCACGGCGGTCTGGGTCAGGCCCAGAGAGGCATCGCGGGTCAGCGTGAAGGTGGTGTTGCGGGACAGGATGTCGATTTCACCAGACTGCAGCGCTGTGAAGCGGGCCTGCGCGTTCAGGGGAACGTACTTGACTTTTTCGCCATCACCCAAGGTAGCGGCGGCCACTGCACGGCACACGTCCACATCCAGGCCGGTCCACTTGCCGTTGGAATCCGCTGCACCGAAACCTGCCAAGCCAGTGTTCACACCGCAGACCACTTGGCCACGCGCCTTGATGGCGTCCAGTGTTTTGCCCGCGTGGGCGGGGGCTGCGATCACAGCACCCAGTGCGGCCACTACGGCTGCCAGGGTTTTCAGTTTCTTGATGCTCATAAGTCATTACTCCAAATAAATGAATCAGCAGGGTGCACCAGAGTGGTGTTTGCGCCCGTTTCTGACGCTGAACTTTAGCGTCGCTCCCAAGGCGGGATCATCGGGGTTTACCATCGAGCAGCATGCAAAAAAGTAATAACCTAATTCTTGCGCGCGCCGCTCTGCAGTGAACCCGTAAAGCAGAAAGCATGCCACGGGCCTGCAGTGCGGCAACGGGGTACAGGGCTTTAGCGCTTTCGTACAGACGATCGGGTTGCATGTCCGGATGAGGTTGGTCGCTGCGGTGACAGGTGTGTTTTTCAAGCCGTGCGGGTTCACGTATCGTGCACGCACAACGATACGGAGACACGGCACCATGAACCCCCACGCGCACCACGCGGTGTGGCCCAAGCGGCTACCCAAGCAGATCACCATTCCCGCCACGTCCCTGTGGGACAACCTCGCCACCAATGCACGCCGCTACCCCGACAAGGCGGCGCTGATTTTCTTTGGCCGTGTCATCACCTACGCGGAGCTGGCCGCACAAGCAGAGCAGGTCGCTGCCTGGCTGCACGCCCAGGGCGTGGCCAAGGGTGACCGTGTGCTGCTCAATATGCAGAACTGCCCCCAATTGGTGGCCGCGCACTTTGGCATCTTGCGGGCCAACGCGGTGGTGGTGCCGGTGAACCCCATGAACCGGGCCGAAGAGCTCAAGCACTACATCACCGACCCCGATGTGCGCGTGGCCATCACCACCGCCGACCTGGCGCCCGAGCTGGCCCGCGCCAGCGATGCCTTGCCGCAGGCCCAGCGCCTGCAGCACCTGCTGGTGACCCAATTCACCGACGCCTTTGACCCGGCCGCAGGGGACGATGCGCCACCCCCGGCCTGGACCGACTGGCTGCTCACCCGCCATGCCTTGCCCGCATTGGCTGGGGGCCAAGTGCAGGCCTGGGGGGATATGCCGAAAGACGCCACGCCGCCCCCGCTGGAGACCGGTCCGACCGACCTGGCCCTGCTGCCCTACACCAGTGGCACCACCGGCCTGCCCAAAGGCTGCATGCACACGCACGCCGGCATCATGCACAACGCGGTGGCCAGTTCCCTGTGGGGTGGTGCCACCATGCAGACGGTGACGCTGATGGTGGTGCCCATGTTCCACATCACCGGCATGGTGAGCCTGATGCACACCAGCATCTACATCGGCGCCACCATGGTGCTGATGCCGCGCTGGGACCGCGAGCTTGCCGGCCAGCTCATCTCGCGCTGGCAGGTCAGCAGTTGGACCAATATCCCCACCATGGTGATCGACCTGATGGGCAGCCCCAACTTTGCAAGCTTCAACCTCTCCAGCCTGCTCTACATCGGGGGCGGTGGTGCCGCCATGCCGCAGGCCGTGGCGCAGCGCCTGTGGGAGCAATACGGCCTGCGCTATGCAGAGGGTTATGGCCTGACGGAAACCGCTGCGCCCAGCCACAGCAACCCGACGGACAACCCCAAGCAGCAGTGCCTGGGAATTCCCTTCATGGGGGTGGACGCCCGCGTGGTGGACCCCGAAACCCTGCAAGACCTGGAGGTTGGGGAGCAGGGCGAAATCGTGGTGCATGGGCCGCAGGTGTTCCAGGGCTACTGGAAGAACCCGGACGCTACGCGCGCCGTGTTTTTTGAACGCGAAGGCAGGCGCTTCTTCCGCACCGGCGACCTCGGTCATGTCGATGCCGAGGGCTACTACTTCATCACCGACCGGCTCAAGCGCATGATCAATGCGTCGGGCTTCAAGGTCTGGCCGGCCGAGGTGGAGGCGCTGATGTACCGCCACCCCGCGGTCCAAGAGGCCTGCATCATCTCCACGCAGGACAACTACCGCGGCGAGTCGGTCAAGGCCGTGGTGGTGCGCCGTGCCAGCCATGCCAGCACCACCGAGGAAGACATCATCGCCTGGTGTCGCGACACCATGGCGGTGTACAAGGTGCCACGCGTGGTGCAGTTTGTCGACGCTCTGCCCAAGAGCGGCGCCGGCAAGGTCATGTGGCGCCTGCTGCAGGACAATGAACGCCGCTCCCCCACCTGATCGACCGAGGAATCCCCATGTTTGAAACCGCTATCGCCGGCAGCCTGCCCAAACCCTCCTGGCTCTCGGAAACCGAAAAACTTTGGCCGCAGTGGAAGCTGGCCGGCCCCGAGCTGCAGCAGGCCAAGGCCGATGCCACGCTCTTGTGGATCAAGGAACAAGAGGACGCCGGGCTGGACGTGGTGGGCGATGGCGAGCAAAGCCGTCAGCACTTTGTGCACGGCTTTCTGGAGCAGGTGGACGGCATCGACTTTGAGAACAAGGTCACCATGGGCATCCGGAACAACCGCTACGACGCGCAGGTGCCCCAGGTGATTGCCGCGCTGCGCCTCAAGGGCCGTGTGCATGCGTTTGAAGCGCAGTTGGCCCGCGCCCACACCAAGAAGAAACTCAAGTTCACCTTGCCCGGCCCGCTGACGATTGTGGACACCGTGGCGGACCGCTTCTATGGCGACAAGAAGAAAATGGCGTTTGCGTTTGCTGAGTTGCTGAACCAGGAAGCCCTGGCCCTGCAGGCTGACGGCGTGGACATCATTCAATTCGACGAGCCGGGCTTCAACGTCTATATGCAGGACGCGGTGGACTGGGGTGTGCAGGCGCTGGAGATTGCCGCGCGTGGCCTGACCTGCACCACCGCCGTGCACATCTGCTACGGCTACGGCATCAAGGCCAACAACGACTGGAAGGAAACGCTGGGCCAGGAGTGGCGCCAGTACGCGCAGGTGTTCCCCGCGCTGGCGGCCAGCAGCATCCAGCAGGTGAGCCTAGAGTGCTACCACTCGCACGTGCCGCCGGACCTTATGGCGCTGCTCAAGAACAAGGATGTCATGGTGGGTGTGATCGACGTGGCCAGCGATGTGATCGAAACGCCTGAGCAGGTGGCTGACACCATCGGCGTGGCGCTGCAGCACGTGCCCAAGCACCGCATCTTCCCCTGCACCAACTGTGGCCTGGCCCCTATGAGCCGCGAGGTGGCGGTGAAGAAGCTCGAGGCGCTGGCCCAGGGCGCGGCGCTAGCGCGCCAGCGCTACGGGGCTGGCGCATGAGCGCAGGCGCCGCCTTGCCCGCGGCGGCACCGGACAGCGTGGGTTTTGATGCGGACCGCACCGCGCACGTGTTGCAAGTGCTGGAGCGCGAAGTGGCCAAGGCCCGGCTGCCGGGCGCGGTAGCGCTCATCGCCCGCCATGGCCAGGTGGTGTTGCACCGTGCCGTAGGCCAGCAAAATCCGGCGGACGGCACGCCCATGGCGCTGGATAGCATCTTTCGCATCTATTCCATGACCAAACCCCTGGTCTCGGTGGCGGTGATGCAATTGGTGGAACGCGGACAACTGCTGCTGAGCGACCCCGTGGCGCAGCACCTGCCCGCGTTTGCCCATGTGCCCGTGGCCACGCAGGTGAATGGTGAGATGGTGCTGCAGCCGCCCAAGACGCAGCCCACGGTGCAAGACCTGCTGCGCCACACTTCGGGCCTCACGTACGAGATTTTGGGCAATGACCCCATCCAAGTGCAATACGCCAAAGCGCGCCTGGGATCACGCGAACACAGCAATGCCCAGTTTGCCCAGGCGCTGGCGCAAATTCCCTACCGCTTTGAGCCCGGCACCGTGTGGGAATACAGCCGCGCTACCGATTTGCTGGGGGCGCTTATCGAAGTGGTCAGCGGCCAGGCGCTTGGCGCTTACCTGCAGCAACACATCCTCGCCCCCCTGGGCATGGTGGACACCGCCTTTGTGGTGCCCCCCGCGCAACACCACCGCATTGCCGAACCTTTTGCGCACGACCCGGACGGTGGCGTTCCCATGCGCCTGATGGACATCCGCAAGGCCGCGCCCATGGAGGCGGGCGGTGCTGGTCTGGCGTCCACGGCCATGGACTACGCGCGCTTTCTCCAGTGCCTGCTGTCCGGTGGCGCAGCGCCTGCGGGCCCGCGCATCCTGAGCCCGTCCACCGTGCGCACCATGACGGCAGACCACCTGGGGAGCATCGAGCCCTACCGTGCAGGCCGCTCTGGCGAGCTGCTGCCGCCCGGCCACGGCTTTGGTCTGGGCTTTGCCGTGCGCACGCACGAGGGCGTTGCCTCCATGGCTGGTAGCAAGGGCTTGTACTACTGGGGTGGCATTGCGGGCACCACCTTCTTTGTGGACCCGGCCAAAGACTTCTTCGCCATCCTGATGACGCAGGCGCCCAACCAGCGCGACTACTACCGGCCTCTGTTCCGAAACCTGGTGTACGCGGCGCTGAACGACTGAGCCCCCTTTGGGCACCGGGCAGGGTGGCTTAAGGATTAAATAGGCCTCTAGCCCCCGTGGAATATGCGCAGGTAGCTACCAAAAAAGTAGCAAGCCGCGCACCCGCGAGTCTCAGCCCTTTGCCACTTCCAGCACCAGCTTGCCAAAGTTTTCGCCGTTGAACAGCTTGAGCAATGTCTCCGGGAAGGTCTGCAGGCCCACCACCACGTCTTCCTTGCTCTTCATGCGGCCGTCTTTCAGGTAGCCAGCCATTTCGGCCACGGCCAGGTGGTAGCGGTCGGCATAGTCGAACACGACGATACCTTCCATGCGGGCGCGGTTCACCAGCAGGCTCAGGTAGTTCTTGGGGCCCTGCACGGCGGTCGTGTTGTTGTACTGGCTGATGGCGCCGCAGATGATGATGCGGGCCTTGCGGTTGATGCGGGCCAGCACGTCGTCGAGGATCTCGCCGCCCACGTTGTCGAAGTAGATGTCCACGCCCTTGGGCGCGTGTTCCTTCAGACCTGCGCGCACGGCGCCGGGGCCGGCCTTGTAGTCAATGCACGCGTCAAAACCCAGCTCCTTCACCACCCAGTCGCATTTGGCAGCGCCGCCGGCAATGCCCACCACGCGGCAGCCCTTGATCTTGGCCATCTGGCCCACGGTCTGGCCCACGGCACCGGCCGCGCCAGACACGACCACGGTCTCACCGGCTTGGGGCATGCCCACGTCCATCAGGCCAAAGTAGCCGGTCATGCCGGGCATGCCCAGCACGTTGAGCCACTGTGTCAGCGTGCCGGCACGCAGGTCGATCTTCACCAGACCGTTGCGCTTCATCTCGTCCTGGGCGATGGTGATGTATTCCTGCACGCCAAAGCCTGCACTCACGTAGTCGCCCACGGCGTATTGGGGGTTCTTGCTGGCCACCACCACGCCCACACCGCCGGCGCGCATGACTTCGCCAATGCCCACGGGCGGGATGTAGCTCTTGCCTTCGTTCATCCAGCCGCGCATGGCGGGGTCAAGGCTCAGTGCCAGGGTCTTGAGGGTCACACCGCCCTCAGCCGGTTCGGCCACGGGTTCGGTGGTGTGACTCCAGTTGGCCGCGGTGGGCATGCCCACGGGGCGGGCTGCCAGGCGAATCTGGTGGTTGACGAGGTTGACGAGGTTGGCGAGGGACATGGAGGGCTCCTGAAAAAGGGGCGACGGGCACCGCGTGCCAGCCGGGAGCGCATCGTAGCGCCGGCCCTGCGGGCGCGGGGTAGCCAAGGTGACAAACGGCTGGGGTGCTGGCTCTAATCGCCGCAACTGCCCCCGCAGCCTTGGATTGCCTGGGCGGGCAAGCGGTCGGGCTGGGTAATGGCGCCCGTAGCCGGGTCATAGCCGGCCGAGCGCAGGTGCAGAGCCAGCGAGGCGTCCATGCTCTGCGCATGCTGTGGAAACCACAAGCCCAACTCACGTGCCATCTGGCGCACCACATCCAGATCGCCCGCATGGCCACGCGCTTCGCCCTCGCGCATCACCTGCAGGATGACCTTGTGTTGTGTGGCGTGGCAGTTGCCGGCAGCGAAGCCGGTGTCCTGCATCCATTGGTCTTCGCGGTCAAAGTGGTTCTGCGTGTGCGCGATCAGCGCGACCCAGCGGGGCAGCAGCAGTGCGTCCGGGGCCTGCACGACGTCGGCCAGCAGTGTCACAAACTCTTGGTGGGTGGCATCCATCAGCGGCATGTCCAGGGACAGGGCATCGCTCCACTGCAGGGGCGCGGGAGTGAACGGGGGCGGGGTCAGGGTGGCGGTCATGGGGCACTCTCCAAAGGGGTGCGTCAGAGTAGCCCGCAGCGGCCCCGGCGGCATTGACCCACATCAGGCAGCGTGCACTCTTCTGGGTTGATAATGCCTCGCAGCCGAACCTGCGGCGCCCTCTGTGCTTGTTGCCAACATGACCATTTCCTTTCCGCCCCCCGCCATTGCCGATCCCCATGCGCTGGATGCCACTTTGCAACGCCAGGGCTATGCAGTGCTGGCTGCGGAGCAGGTCGGGACTCTGGCCGCGATCAATTTGGCAGCCTTGATGGCCTGGCGCCCGCTCTGGGGCGATCTGCCTCCCGACGCCTACCTGCGCGATGGTGGCCGCTACCGCCGCCGCCGCCATAGCTGCTTTGTGGTTCAGGGCTCTGCGGTAACCCAAGCCCCCCATCGACCCCACTGGCAGCCCGTGGCTTACAACGCCTTGCATGGAGGCATGCAGCGCCACTTTGAACCCATGCAGCCGACTATGGTCAGCCAGCCGGTCTGGCAGCAGTTGCTGGCCTGGCTGGGCCAGGTGGCCAGTGCGCTCAAAGGCCAGCACACCTGGTACGCCGAAGCGCACCAGTTCCGTATTGACACCACCGACGGCATTGGCCGCCCCACGCCCGAAGGTGCGCACCGTGATGGCGTGGATCTGGTGGCCGTGTTCTTGGTGAATCGTGAGGGCATCAAAGGCGGGGAGACCCGCGTGTTTGATGCGGCCGGCCCCAACGGCCAGCGCTTCACGCTGACGCAGCCCTGGTCCTTGTTGCTGCTGGACGATGCGCGGGTCATCCACGAATCGACACCCATTCAGCCTGAGGCGGAGGGCGGGCACCGCGATACCCTGGTGGTTACGCTGCGCAGTGGCGGTTTTCAGGGCGACGCGGAGAGCTGAACCCATGATGTCCTGTTCGCCCGAAGAGCTGCAGAAGAAAGGCCAGGAGTTGCTGGCCAAGTGGCAGGCTTGCCAGGCCCAGCCGGGCTTTGACGGGCTGGTGGAATTTGCGGTCACCGTCTCCAGCCTCACCGAATTTTTGGAGGCGCGCGGTCTCTCGGGCTTGCACCAGAGCGCCCATGCGTTGGAGCAAAAGGTGCTCTCGCTGTTTGACCAGACCTCGGCGGGGTCGGCCTTGGGAGCCGAGGCCTTGCAGGCACTGAGCCAGCAGGTGCAGGAGTTTTTGGACCGTGCCCAGGCGTTTGCCCGCGGCCAGGTGGCCCCGGCAGAAGAACGGCGCAACCAGCCCGACGCTCCGCAGACTGCCAGCTTGGTACCCGTGCACAAAGTGGCGTTTGTCACCACCCAACCGGCACCTTGGAAAGACCTGGTAGCCCAAGTGGGGTACTTCAACGTGCAGGTGGAGTTGTTTGCCACAGTGCAGGCTTTGCCAGCTGCGCCCGAACCCTCCATCGTGCTGGTGGATGCGGTGGGGCTGGCGCTGCCGGACTTTGTCGCCCGAGTACAGGCCCTGCGCGGGCAGTTTTCGGCCAGTACCATCATGGGACTGAACCTGGGCAGCGATTTTGAAAGCCTGCAGCACGCGCTGGGTGCGGGCTGTGATGCCTGCTTTGCAGCGGGAACCCAGCATTCGGCCATCATCGCGCGCATCATCAAGCTGTGCAGCAATGAGCAGGAGCCGCCTTACCGCGTGCTGGTGGTGGAAGACTCCAAAACCGCGGGTGCCCTGATTCGGCGCACCTTGTCAGAGAGTGGCATGGAGTCGCTGGCCATCACGCGCCCGCAGGAGGTGCTGACCGCGCTGGCCCAGTTCCAGCCCGATCTGGTGCTGATGGACATGTACATGCCCGGTTGCACGGGGGTGGAGGTGACGCGCGTGATCCGCCAGCACGCCGAGTTCTTGTCCACGCCGGTGGTGTACCTCTCGGGGGACAGTAACGTCGCGCTGCAGGTGGATGCCCTGCGCCTGGGCGGCGACCACTTCCTGACCAAGCCCTTCAACCCCGTGATCCTCAACGCGGTGGTGAAAAGCAAGATCGACCGCTACCGCACGCTGCGCCGCACCATGCTGCACGACAGCCTGACCGGCTTGTTCAACCACACCACCTCCAAGCAGCATTTGCAAGCCGCCATCAACGCGGCGCGCCAGCAGGGCGGCCAGCTCTGTGTGGCCATGATAGACATCGACCACTTCAAGGCGGTGAACGATACCTACGGCCACCCCATGGGCGACCAGGTGATCCGCAACGTGGCCTGGTTGCTTCGGCAGCGCGTACGCAAAACCGATTCGGTGGGGCGCTATGGGGGCGAAGAGTTTGTGGTGCTGTTGCCGGGCTCGAACGCGCAGCAGGCACATGCCGTGTTGGACCGCATTCGCACAGACTTTTCGCACATTCGGCAACCGGTGGAGGATGGCTGGTTCTCCTGCACCTTCTCTGGCGGCATTGCGCAGTGGAATGCCGACCTGGACGCCGAGGTCTTGCTCAAGCGCGCCGACGAAGCCCTCTACCTGGCCAAGCGCGCGGGCCGCAACCAGGTGGCCCTGGGGACCGCCTAGCAGGCAGTTGCCAGGGCTGCGCCGGGGGTCAGCAGGCGCTGTACCAACTCGCGCACGGTTTTGATCTGGCTGCCAAAAGGCAGCTCACCCGCACCGCGGAAGAACAGGCCCTTCTTGGTGTCGCCGCGCAGGGCTGCGGCCAGCTGGTTGTCGATGCAGAACTGGCCCCAGCCCGGCAGACCATCGCGCAGGCCGCACTGGGCCAGGCAGTCAAAGCTTTTGGTGCAGCGTGTCTTTGCGTGGGCGACCGCTTGCAGCTTGGGCTCAATCTTCAGGTAGGCGCGCAGCCATGGGGTGCCCACGGCCCGTGCGGGCAGGCCCGCCACGCTGGTGAATTCCACCATGTCTTCTTGGCGGGCCTCGGCCAGCACGCGCTTGAACTCTGCGTGTGCATCGCTTTCTTCGGTGACGGCGAATGCCGTGCCCAGTTGCACCGCGTCTGCTCCCAGTGCTTGCAGGCGCGCAATGTCCTCAAAGCTGCGGATGCCGCCAGCCACGATGAGCGGGATGTGCTGCTCGTAGCCCGCGTCCTTGAAGAACTGGCGCACCTGCGGCACCACGGTTTCAAAGTCGAAGCGCGGGTCCTGCAGGTCGGCAATCTTCGCTGCGCCAAGATGGCCGCCGGCTAGTCGCGGGTGCTCGATGACGATGGCGTCGGGCAGGCGCTTTTTGCGCTCCCATTTCTTCACCAGCAATTGCACGCCGCGTGCATCTGACAAGATGGGTATCAAGGCCGCCTTGGGGTGGTCCTGGGCCAGGTCCGGCAGGTCCAGCGGCAGGCCCGCGCCCACCACCACCGCGTCGATGCCGCACTCCAGCGCCCGCTTCACGTTGGCGGCGTATTCACTCACGGCGCGCATGACATTGATCGCAAGCAGGCCGTGCCCACCGGTGCGTGCCCGTGCGGCCGCTATTTCGCGGCCGATGGCCTCCAGGTTGGCCTGGTTGATGCCAGCCTTGGCTGCTTCGCCTGGTGCGAGTTCCCGCGTTTGGTCCATCAAATCCTCGTGGTGTCGCCGCAGGTCCACGCTGGAGAGCGTGCCGACCCCACCCAGTGCGGCCACGCTGCCAGCTAGCCGGTTACCCGAGATCCCGATGCCCATGCCACCCTGCACGATGGGCAGCAGCGTACGCCCGGCCAGGCGCAACGATTGCAGGCCACTTTGGCGCAGCCAATCACTGGAATCAGGGGGTAAATACGGGGATTCAGTACTTGCGTAGATCATGGTCTGCTCTAAGATGGGGCATTGTTAGCGGGTCACACAGCTTAGGGCGCGGCCGCGGGCAGTGCTTTGAGTTGGGTCAAGTTGACCGACAATCGGGAGTTGGACTCCGTTCACTACAAAAAAATAGGTAGACACCGAGAATGAATGCACTTGTGCAAAGTTTGGCGAAGATGAGCGGTCTGCGTGACCGTGACGCGCTGGACTTCGCCTTGGTGCAACTGGTGCTCGAATGCAGCGACGGCGCTGTGCAGTCCGCCTGCTTGGTGCGTGTGGTCGGGGAGGGGGATGACCGCCGCTGCCTGACGCTGGCACGGTTGGAGGTCGGGCAGGACCAGCCCACACGGGATGTGGTCTGGACCGACTGGACGCTGCTTCCCCATGTGACGGATTACCCCATGCGCCAGCAGGCGCTGGAGCGTGTACGTGCCGTCCATTCCAAGGCCGCTCCGTTTACCGGTGTGTTGCCGCTGCCAGGGGTGCCGGGCGCTGCTGCGTTGCTGGAGATCACTTCCACCCACACCTTGAGCGACCACACGCTGGATTTGGTACAAGGTGTGTTGCAAACATACAACAATTTATTGGGCCTGTTGGACTATGGCGAAAAAGACGCCCTGACCGAGCTGTTGAACCGGAAAACCTTTGACGGCGCCTTTTTCAAGGCCACGGCCGATCACCGTACGGACGACGACAACCAGGGCCCTGACCGCCGCGTGTCCTTGCCCGATGAAGGCGTATGGCTGGCCGTGCTGGACATTGACCACTTCAAACGGGTGAATGACAACTTTGGCCATCTGATCGGCGACGAAGTGTTGCTGTTGCTGGCGCGGTTGATGCGTGCGAGCTTCCGGTTCCATGACCAGCTGTACCGCTTTGGAGGTGAGGAGTTTGTGATCCTAATGCGCTGCGACAGCGTGGACCACGCCCACGCCGCTTTGGAGCGACTGCGCCAGCGGGTGCAGGAATACGCCTTTCCGCAGGTAGGCACGATCACGGTCAGTATCGGCTGCTCGGTGCTGCTGCCCAATGACACGCCCAGCGGTGCGTTTGGCCGGGCTGACAAGGCGGTCTACCACGCCAAGGAGCACGGCCGCAACCAGGTTTGCAACTACCAATCGTTGGTAGCGTCGGGCATGATCGTGGAGCAGGCCGCCGAGAGCATGGATGTGGACCTGTTCTAGACAGGCCCACGGAACGTAGCCTTAGCGCGTGCGCTCAAAAATGGCGGCAATGCCCTGGCCGCCGCCAATACACATAGTCACCAGCGCGTAGCGGCCATTGACGCGTTCCAGCTCGTACAGCGCCTTCACGGTGATGAGTGCCCCGGTCGCTCCGATGGGGTGACCCAGTGAAATGCCGGAGCCATTGGGGTTGACCTTGGCCGGGTCCAGGCCCAAGTCACGCGTCACGGCGCAGGCCTGCGCCGCAAAGGCTTCGTTGGCCTCAATCACATCCAGGTCGTTCACGGTCAGGCCCGCCTTTTTCAAGGCCAACTGCGTGGCAGGCACCGGGCCAATGCCCATGTACTTGGGGTCCACGCCGGCATGGGCGTAGGCCACCAGGCGGGCCATCGGCTTTAAGCCACGCGCCTTGGCAGTGGCCGCGTCCATGAGTACCACGGCTGCCGCGGCATCATTGATGCCGGAGGCGTTGCCCGCAGTCACTGTGCCGTTTTCCTTCAAGAAGGCGGGCTTGAGCTTGGCCATGTCGGCCAGCGTTGCGTTGGCGCGGAAGTGTTCGTCTGTGGCGTAGGCCACGTCGCCCTTCTTGCTTTTGA
Source organism: Rhodoferax sp. GW821-FHT09E07 (assembly GCF_059416145.1). NCBI lineage: Bacteria > Pseudomonadati > Pseudomonadota > Betaproteobacteria > Burkholderiales > Comamonadaceae > Rhodoferax > Rhodoferax sp. GW821-FHT09E07. The sequence goes on from NZ_JBWKOP010000001.1 coordinate 341,661, forward strand.
GCATGACGGGCAGGATCTGGCTGGTGAAGTAGCCGGCCTCGGTGGCTTTCTGGGCACGCTGGTGGCTTTCCACGGCCAGGGCGTCCTGCTCTTCGCGGCTGATGCCCCATTTGGCGGCAATGTTCTCTGCCGTCACACCCATGTGGATGGTGTGGAAGGGGTCGTGCAGGGCGCCAATCATCATGTCCACCATCTTGGTGTCGCCCATGCGGGCGCCCCAGCGCATGTTCAGGCTGGCAAAGGGCGCGCGGCTCATGTTTTCGGCGCCGCCGCCAATGGCAATGTCGGCATCGCCCAGCGCGATGGTCTGTGCCGCGTTGACGATGGCCTGCAGGCCCGAGCCGCACAGGCGGTTCACGTTGTAGGCCGGGGTGCCTTCGGCGCAACCGCCGTTGATGGCTGCCACGCGGCTGAGGTACATGTCCTTGGGCTCGGTGTTGACCACATGGCCGAACACCACGTGGCCCACGTCCTTGCCATCCACGCTGGCGCGCGACAGCGACTCGCGCACCACTTGGGCGGCCAGTTCGGTAGGGGGAATGTCTTTGAGGCTGCCGCCAAAGGTACCAATGGCGGTGCGCACAGCGCTGACGACGACGACTTCACGGGACATGGAGGGCTCCTGTTGGCAAATACATGCCATCTTACGACCGGGAGATGCCATAGATTGTTCACACATTTGACACAAGACTTGCCTAGTCTCAGGGGGTAAACACCCGCCCATTCAGGAGTAGCCCGTGAGTTCCAGTGAAGACGAATTGATCCGCCGTATCCAGAGCGACATGCTGGACAGCTACGACGAAGAGCTGGAAATGGAGTTGGACGATGGCGCCCCACGTGACCTGAGTGCCGACGCCCGCGTGGCGCGCCGTACCTATTTCAAAGAACTGTTCCGCATGCAAGGTGAACTGGTCAAGCTGCAGGACTGGGTCGTGAAAACAGGCCACAAGGTGGTGGTGATTTTTGAAGGGCGCGACGCGGCCGGCAAGGGCGGCGCCATCAAGCGCATCACCCAGCGCCTGAACCCGCGCGTGTGTCGCGTGGCGGCATTGCCAGCCCCCAACGACCGCGAGCGCACGCAGTGGTACTTTCAGCGGTATGTGAGCCACCTGCCCGCGGCGGGCGAGATCGTGCTGTTTGACCGTAGCTGGTACAACCGCGCCGGGGTCGAGCGCGTCATGGGCTTCTGCAATGACGAACAGTTGGAAGAGTTCTTCCGCACTGTGCCCGAGTTTGAAAAAATGCTGGTGCGCTCGGGCATCCAGGTCATCAAGTACTGGTTCTCCATCTCGGATGAAGAACAGCACAGCCGCTTTCTGGGGCGCATCCACGACCCGCTGAAGCAGTGGAAGCTCAGCCCCATGGACCTGGAGTCACGCGCCCGCTGGGAAGACTACACCCGCGCCAAGGAAGTGATGCTGGAGCGCACCCATATTGCCGAAGCGCCTTGGTGGGTGGTGCAGGCGGTGGACAAGAAGAAGGCCCGCCTGAACTGCATTCACCACCTGTTGCAGCAGATGCCTTACGAAGAAACCGAGCACCCGCCGGTGACTTTGCCACAGCGGGTGCGACACGACGACTACGAGCGCCAGCCGGTGCCGCAGGACATCATCGTCCCTGAGGTCTATTAGCCACGCACGTCTGCCACGGGCTGGTCGCCAAAGTCGCTGCGTGCAAGGTAGGCCAGCACGCGCCGCGCCGCTTCCTCGGGCGAGGTGAGTTGCTGTTGGCGGTGCAGGTCTGCGAAGCTGCCGTGGTCTGGAAACTGCGCGGCATCGGCGCTGCGCAGTTGCAGTTGCATGTCGGTGTCAATCACCCCGGGCGCCAATGCGCACACCCGGGCCCCATGGGCCTGCAAGGCTTCATCCAAGGCCAGGCAGCGTGTGAAGTGGTCCATGCCCGCCTTGGCGGCACAGTAAGCGGCCTGGGAGGCCATCGCACGCCGCCCCAACCCTGACGAGATATTGAGCACCTTGCGTGGCAGCGTCCAGTGGCGAGTGGCGCCCAGAAACGCAGCGGTCAGCAGCATGGGGGCCTCCAGGCCGACCCGCAGCGCTTGGACCAGGTCAACAGGGGCCGCATCGCGCAGCGGCACCAGCGCGGGAATGACGCCTGCGTTGTTGATCAGTGTCGCGCTGGCCAGTGTCCCTGGCCGTTGCTGCGCCAGCCAGACGCCCAACTGCGCGGCGGCGGTCGCGCCATCTGCCAGGTCGAGCGGCCATTGCACCATTGTGGCGCCCAGGTGTTGGGCCAGTTCGGCCAAGGCGGGATTGGTTTGGCGGGAGATGCACAGCAGCAAGGCTTGGGGTGATAGCAATTGCTGGGCCATGGCCAGACCCATGCCACGGGATGCGCCGGTGAGAATGGTGAGGTGGTGTTGCATGGGCGGTGTCAATCAAACAGATGAGGGCTGCACTTTAGCGTGACCGGCGTAATATGGGCCTATGCAAGTTTCTGCACGCCCGTGTCTGTACGCCCTGGTGGTCACCCTTGTGGTGGCCTGCGCGATGCCGTGGGCTTGGGCTGCCACGAGCTCCGTGCGTCTTGGCATTGGTGAGTATCCGCCGTTCAAAGTGGAAGCCGAACTGGGCGGCGGGCCGTTGACCGAGATCGTGGTGGACTCCTTCAAAGCCAGGAACATCAGTGCATCCGTGGACTGGGTACCCAACAACCGCGCCATTGCAGGGGTCATGGCGGGCCATTTTGACGGCAGCTTTGGCTGGGCCCACAGTGCAGAGCGCGATGAAGCCTTGCTGTTCTCCAGCAAACCCATTTACACGTACCGCATGGTGTTTGTGCAGCGGGTGGGGGAGCGGCTGGATTGGGCCTCGCTGGCCGACTTGGGCAAGCTGCGCATTGGCGTGACCAGGGGTAACTTTTACTCGCAGCCCTTTGCCGATCTGGTAACCCAAGGCGTGCTGGCGGTGGATGAGGCGAGTGACGATATTGGCAATCTGAAAAAGCTGCTGCGCAAACGCGTGGACCTGTTTCCGCTGGAAGAGTCGGTGGCCCGCTATTTGATCAACACCAAGCTGGACGCCGGCGAGGCGTCGCAACTGGTGGTGCAGGACAAGCCGTTCTGGACCGTACCCATTCACTTTGTGGTGTCCAAGAAGGTGCCCAATGCGCAGGAGCTCATGGACGCCTTTGACGCTGGCTACCGCGAGCTGCAGCGCACCAAGCGCATTGATGTGCTGGAGCGCAAGCTGCGCAGGTGAGATTTACTCGCGCTGTTTGCGCAGCGCGAACCAGCCGGCCACCGCGGTGAAGCTGACGATGATGGCCACCACGATCCAGAAGCCATGCGGATGGTCCGCCCACGGAATGCCCCCCACATTCATGCCTAGCAAGCCCGCAATGATGTTGATGGGCAGCGCCAGCACGGTCACGATGGTCAGCACAAACAGGCTGCGGTTGTTTGCCTCCGCCACCTGGGCCGCCACTTCTTCCTGCAGGGATTTGATGCGCTCCTGCAGCGCGGCCATGTCACTGAGCGCCACGGTGAACTCTTCGGTGGATTGGCGCAGGTCCTGCAAATCGTCCTCGGCGATCCACACGGGCGGCTTGTGCAGCAGCCGAAACAGGGCAGCGGGCTCGGGGGCCAGCAGCCGCTGCAAGCGCACCAGCAGGCGGCGCAGGCTGCCCAGCCCTGCGCGCTTGGTGTTGAGCCGCCCCGCCAGCAGTTGGTCTTCGATGGCGTCCACACGGGTGGTGGTGTTGCGCACGATGGACACCAGTACATCGCCCTGGTCATGCATCAGGTGCACCAGCAGGGCCACCGATGACGCAAGCCGGGTGCCACGCCGCACGGCATCACGCAGCCGGTCGATGGAGCGCAGGGGTTGCAGGCGTGCGCTGACCACCAGCCGGGGGCCGACCGACAGCCAGAGGGTGGAGATGTCGGCGGGCTCAAAGGCAAAGTCGTAGTGCACATCGTTCACCACGGCGACCAACATCTCGTCGTCCAGTTCTACGCGGGTCGAGCGGGATCCGTCTTTGAGGGACTCGTAGAACAGATCGGACAGCTGCAAATGGGTTTGCATCCACTGTGCGGTCGCGGCCTGTGACAGGTTGAAATGCAGCCAGACAAAACCTTCCTCTGGGCCTTCACCTTCCCGGGCGTTGAGCCACTGCAGGGCCTGCTCGGTATCGACTGGAATACCCTGGCCCTGCGCGCCGAACTGGAAGCCGTAAATCAGCCCGGAGGAATCTGCGCCGTAAGGGGTGGGTGGGGTCGTGCTCATGAATGGTTGTGTGGTTGGGTGGACAAAAGCCCCAGGCCCTGCGCGAGCGAGGCTACGGCATCCGGCGTGAATTCCCACTGTTGTACCCGACACACCACTTCGCTTGGGGGCAGGCACAAGAATTCCTGCACCTCGCCATCCTGGTTGTGTGGCACCAGCGCAGGCGCCAGCGTGAGGTTGAATACCAGCAGGGTCTCGTCGTGCCAGCCTTCCTTTTCGGGGCGAGCAGTGCGCCGCGCACCGGCGTCCACCAGTGCTTCAACAGGTAGTCGCAGTCCGGCTTCCTCCTGCAACTCCCGCAGCGCACAGCCCAGCACCGATTCGTCCGCTGGCAGGCCACCCGCCGTCACGTTGTCCAGCAGGCCCGGGTCGGTGGCCTTGTCGGCGGCGCGGCGGCCACACCACAGCCGACCGTCAGGGGTAAATCCATTGATGTGCACCGCGTGGCTCATGAGCCCCAGGTAACGAAACCCTGCGCGCTCTGCGCTGAAGAAAGGCGCCTGGTCCGGCAGAGGTGCGCTGCAGCCGTCATGCCAAAACGCAAAAGCCTCGCCGCGCCAGCCCGGCAGCAGGCCCTGGGCGTGGTGGTATTCCAGCAAGTCTTGCAGTACGGTGCTGCGCTGATCGCTGCTCCAGGAATCACTGTCCCAGACCAGGTGGTCATGCTCCCAGCGGCAGGCCTGCAGCTGATTCGATAGTTGCTGTGCCCGCGCTGTGCGCAGCCATCCCAGGGGCCGCGATGGGGTGCGCCACTCGGTCCAGCCGACGGGCTGCGGTTGCTCGCAAGGCTGCTGCGTCAAAACGCCACGCTCGGCAGCGCTGAGTTGCCCCAGAAATGCAGTGGCGCCAGAGGGCAGGGAAGGGGTGGTAGTCAGGGTCATCCGCCGTGGAAGAGAGGGATGCCCATGGTACCCAAGGCCTGTGACAGGCCGTTTAAAGCTCCGCCCCCTCCACTAGAAAGCGCACGCGCCGCACGCCGTTCCATTCATCGGCATCCAGGCGGAACGCCAGCGTCACTTTGGGGGGCAGCGGTTCGGTGTGGCCGAACCAGATGCCGTCCACGGGCTGGCCCTGGTGTTTGAGCTTCAGGGCCAGGTGTTTCTCGCCCACCAGGCGTTGGGAGACGACCTCCACCTCTTCGCTGAAGGTGGGGGCCGCGAAGCCCTGGCCCCAGACCTCTTTGTGCAGCGTGTCCACCAGGTCCACGCGGCGGTATTCGGGGTTGAGCGGGCCGTCGGTTTCCAGGCGGCGCGTCAGCGTGGCGGCGTCCAGCCACTCCTGGGCCACTTCGTTCAGGCCGTTCTCGAAGTCGTCAAAAAACTCTTCGGCCACCGTGCAGCCCGCGGCCATGGCGTGGCCGCCAAAACGAAGGATGACGCCGGGGTAACGCTTGGACACCAGGTCCAGCGCGTCGCGCAAATGGAAGCCGGGGATGCTGCGGCCTGAGCCCTTGAGTTCGTGCTCCTTGCCTTCAGCGGCGCTGGCGGCAAATACAAAAGTGGGGCGGTGCAGCTTGTCCTTGATGCGGCTGGCCACGATGCCGACCACGCCTTCGTGGAAGTCGGGGTCGAACACGCAGATGGCGGGCGGCGGTTCGTCGCCTTCGTCAAACAGGCTTTCCGCAATCATCATGGCCTGCTCACGCATATCGCCCTCAATCTCGCGGCGCTCGCGGTTGATGCCATCCAGCGTTTTGGCCAACTCGTCGGCGCGGGCCGGGTCGTCGGTCAGCAGGCATTCAATGCCTAAAGTCATATCCGACAGGCGGCCCGCCGCGTTGATGCGAGGGCCCAGGGCAAACCCAAAGTCGAAGGTGGTGGCGACTTCGGCCTTGCGTCCCGCTGCTATAAAAAGGCTAGCTAGTCCCGCAGGCATGGCAAGGGCCCGCACGCGTTTGAGGCCTTGGGCGACGAGGCGGCGGTTGTTCGCGTCCAGCTTCACCACGTCGGCCACGGTGCCCAGCGCCACCAGGGGCAGCAGGGCATCCAGCTTGGGCTGGGTGGCGGCGTCAAACACGCCGCGCTTGCGCAGCTCGCCGCGCAGGGCCAGCAGCGTGTAGAACATCACGCCCACACCGGCAATCGATTTGCTTTCGAATGTGCAGCCGGGCTGGTTGGGGTTCACGATCACATCCGCGTTGGGCAACTCGGCGGCGGGCAGGTGGTGGTCGGTCACCAGCACCTGCAGGCCCAGGGCCTTGGCGCGGGCCACGCCGTCCACGCTGGCAATGCCGTTGTCCACGGTGATGAGCACATCGGCGCCGGACTTTTTGACGCGATCGCTGATGGGGGCGGTCAGGCCATAGCCGTCCACCACGCGGTCGGGCACCAGGTAGTCCACGCGCTGCGCACCCAGCAAGCGCAGGCCGCGCACGGCGACGGCGCAGGCGGTGGCGCCATCGCAGTCGTAGTCGGCCACGACGCAGAGTTTCAGGTTCTGCGCGATGGCATCGGCCAGCAGCACGGCGGCGCGGTCCACCCCCAGCAGGGTGGCGGGGGATAGCAGCTTCGCCAGCGCATCGTCCAGCTCATCGGGGCCGAGTACACCGCGGGCGGCGTACAGGCGCGCCAGCAGCGGGTGCACGCCCGCCTGTTCCAGGGCCCAGACCGAGCGGGGAGGGATGTCGCGGTGGACGATGTTCATAGCGTGAGCAGCAATTCTTGCGGTGGGGGCGCGGTGAAACGGCGTTGCAGGCGGTTCCACCAGGCGCCCTTCTTCAGTTCAAACGTAGGGGCCAGGCGCTCGCCGCACAGCGTGAGCTGCAGGGGCTGGCCGGCCTTGGCGCGTTGCAGCAGCGTGGCAATCAGCGTGCTGTCCAGCGTGTGCCAGGCCTTGAGCCACTGGTAGGCATCGTCGCGCAGCGCGGCAGTTTCCAGTGCCTGCACCATGTCCACACGCTCTTCGGGGGCCAGCGGGGTGTGGGCCGGCAGGCGGCCGGTGCCGCTGATCCAGAAGGAGTTGACCGTGGGCTGACCCTGGGCGCTGCGCGCGTCGTTCACCGGGTGGGTGTAGAGCAACATCTGCATCTCGTTTTGCAGGCGGCGCAGGCCTTGGGCTTCGGGTTGGCGGGGCATCCAGTTGTCTACCTGGGTACCGCAGGCGCGTGCCAGCGATGCGGTGGGCAGGTCGGTGAACACCGCACCGTGCGCCAGCCAAGTGCTGTTGGACAGGGCGTGCAGGCTGATGCCGTCTTCGGCAAAGTAGGGCTGCATGGTGGCGCGCAGTGCGTCTGATGCGTGGGCACCCAGCGCCAGCGTGTCGGGGTAGTCCATGGCCACATGGTCGGCGTTGATCTGCCAGTGGCAGGGCGTGATCCAGGCCCAGCCGGTGGCCCCGTGCACCTTGGTCAGGCCCAAGTGCTCGGCGTCCAGCGCCGCCCAGGGGATCAGGCCATCGGCACCCTGCAGGCCCAGGCTCTTGGCGCGCACGCGCTCGTGCAGTGGCGTGAGCGACTCGACCGAGCCCAGCAAGGGTGGCGTCGGGTCCAGCAGGCTGATGAGCTCGCCCAGGTTGGGAAGACTCAGCTGCGCAATGGCCGCCTGGCACTGGGGTCCGGCCGGGGCAGCGTGGGGAATAACGGTGTGCATGGGAGGATTGTCCCGCATGGATGCCACAATCCGGGCACCCCAGCACTTTGTCACGTATTAATGCAACTGCCTTACGAGCTCACCATTGGCTGGCGCTACACCCGCGCCGGCCGTGCCACCCGGCGCAACGGCTTTATTTCCTTCATCTCGGGCGTGTCCATGTTGGGCATCGCGCTGGGTGTGGCGGCCCTGATCATCGTGCTCAGCGTGATGAACGGGTTTCAGAAGGAAGTGCGTGACCGCATGCTGGGCGTGGTCTCGCACATCGAGGTCTATGCCGCGGGCGGCGTGGCCCTGCCCGATGTGAACCAAACCATTGCTCAGGCCAAGACCAATCCGCAGGTGGTGGGCGCGGCGCCATTCATTGCCGCGCAGGCCCTGCTGGCGCGCGGTGAAGAAATGAAGGGCGCCCTGGTGCGCGGCATCGACCCCGCGCTGGAGCCCCAGGTGTCCGACGTGGCCACCGGTGCCCAGGGGGCCGTGCTGGCACAGCTGGTACCCGGCGAGTTTGGTGTGGTGTTGGGTGGTGAGCTGGCGCGCAGCATGGGGGTGGCCAAGGGGGACAAGGTCACGCTGGTGGCGCCCAGCGGCCAGGTCACGCCGGCGGGCGTGGTTCCGCGTCTCAAGCAGATGACGGTCATGGGCACCTTTGATTCGGGCCACTACGAATACGACTCTGCCTTGGTGTTTATGCAATGGGAAGACGCCGCCAGGATATTTCGCCTGGAAGGTCCCACGGGCGTGCGCTTGAAGCTCAAGGACCTGCACCAGGCGCGCGAGGTGGCCGAGGAACTCAGCCACACCATGACCGGCGACCTGCTGCTGCGCGACTGGACGCGCCAGAACCGCACCTGGTTTGCCGCGGTGCAGGTGGAGAAACGCATGATGTTCATCATCCTGACGCTGATCGTGGCCGTCGCCGCCTTCAACCTGGTGTCCACGCTGGTGATGACGGTGACCGACAAGCGCGCCGACATCGCCATCCTGCGCACCCTGGGTGCCAGCCCGAGCAGCATCATGGGCATTTTCGTGGTGCAGGGCGCCATGGTGGGCGTCATCGGCACGCTGGCCGGCCTGCTGCTGGGACTGGGTGTGGCGTTCAATATTGATGTGATCGTGCCCGCGCTGGAGCACGCACTAGGCGCCAGCTTCTTGCCCAAAGACATTTACTTGATCAGCCGCATGCCCAGTGAGCCGCAGCAAGGTGACATCGTGCCGATTGCGGTGATCGCGCTCATCATGGCCTTTGCGGCTACCCTGTACCCCAGCTGGCGCGCCAGCCAAGTGAACCCTGCCGAGGCCCTGCGCTATGAGTGATGTATTGCTGCAAGCTACCGGCCTGACCAAGCGTTTCCAAGAAGGTCGCCTCGATGTCACCGTGTTGCACGGTGTTGATCTGGAGGTGCGCCGCGGCGAGACACTGGCCATCGTCGGCGCCTCGGGCTCTGGCAAGAGCACCTTGTTGCACCTGCTGGGCGGACTGGATGCACCCAGTGGCGGCAGTGTGACGCTGTGCGGCCAGGCACTGGCGGGACTGGATGCCGCAGCACAGGGGCGCCTGCGGAACCAGCACTTGGGCTTTGTCTACCAGTTTCACCACCTGCTGCCCGAGTTCAGCGCACTCGACAACGTTGCCATGCCATTGACAATTCGACGTGTAGCCCCCGTAGGTGCTGTGCAAGCAGCTACAAAAATGCTAGCGTTGGTGGGTCTGGAGCACCGCCTGCACCACCGCCCGGCCGAGCTGTCGGGTGGAGAACGCCAGCGGGTGGCCATCGCCCGCGCGCTGGTGACCAACCCCGACTGCGTGCTGGCCGACGAGCCCACGGGCAACCTGGACCGCAGCACGGCTGATGGTGTCTTTGACCTAATGCTGGCGCTGGCGCGGGACCAAGGCACGGCCTTTGTGCTGGTCACGCACGACGCCACGCTGGCCGCGCGCTGCCGCCGTCAGTTGCAGCTGGTGTCGGGCCGCTTCGCAACCTAGGTTCGCCGGGCTGGCCGGGCAGGGCGCCTGGCTTGCGGTTTGCTGACGGTGCCGGTTCCAAGCCCTCGGTTCGAGGGTTCCCGCGGATGACGCGCAGGCGCGGTGCGTCCTAAGCTGGACACATCCAGTTTTCAGAGAAGCACTATGAGCCGTCGTTGGTCTTTCGTTGTGGGGTGTTTGGTGGGTATGGGCCTGTCCTGGGGCGTGGCCGCCCAGGAGGTCAAGCCGCTGCGCATCGGGCTCATTGGTCCGTTCACCGGCCCGTCTGCTGACTTTGGCCTGCCCATGCTCAATGGCGCCAAGTTGGCGGTGGACGAAATCAATGCGGCGGGTGGCTACCTGGGCCGGCCGCTGGAACTGGTGATCAGGGACGACACCGCCAACGCGGACGTGGGTTTGCAGCAATCCCAAGAGGTGCTGAAAGAAGGCGTGGTGGGCACCATCGGGTTTTGCAACACCGGGGTGGCGATGAAGTCACTGGAAACCTTCCAGGCTGCGAAGGCCCCACTCATTGTTCCCTGCGCTACCGGTACCCCCATCACCACCAAATACCCGGCGCCTGAGAGCTACATCTTTCGCACCTCGGCACGTGACGGTATCCAGGCCCCCTTTGTGGTGGATGACATCGTCTCGCGCGGGTGGACCAAGGTCGCGATCTTTGCCGACAAGACGCCTTACGGGGAAGGCGGCATGAACGACGTGGTGAAAGCGTTGGCGGCCAAGAACCTGCAACCCGTGTTTGTTGCGCGTTTCGACCTGGGTGTGAAAGACCTGCAGGCCGAGCTGAAAGCCGCGCAGGCCGCGGGGGCCAATGTGGTGTTCAGCTATACCGTAGGGCCTGAGAACGCAGTGATCGCCAAGGGCCGCCAGGCCCTCAAATGGACCGTGCCACAGGTCGGTGCCTGGCCGTTGTCGTTCCCCTTCTTCATTGATGGTGCCAAGGAAGCCGCCGAAGGTGCACTGATGGCCCAGACCTTCATTGCCGAACCCAGCAACGAGCGGCGCATTTCCTTTCTGAGCGCTTATGCCCGCAAGTTCAACACCAAGAAGATCTCCGTACCCATGGCCGCAGCCCAGGCCTATGACACGGTCTACCTGTTGACCTACGCCGTGCTCTCCATCCGTGACGGCAACCTGTCCGGCCCCTCCGTCAAGAACGCGCTGGAGAACATGCCCCGCGTCTACTACGGCGTCACCGCCACCCACGAACGGCCGTTCAGCAAGGACGACAAAGACGCCATTACCAGCAATATGCTGGTGATGGGCATGGTGAAGAACGGGTTGGTGACCTTCGCCTACCCCGAAGACCGCACGCGCAACCTGTTTGTGCAGCGCAAACGGTAGACCCCTCCAGAGCCCCGACAATGGGGGCATGCGCTGGATCGACACCCACTGCCACCTTGACGCCTTTGCCGCGGGCCCGGAACGGGAGTCCGTTGCGCAGCGCGCGCGGCAGGCGAATGTGGTGCATTGCGTGATTCCGGCCGTGGAGGTCGCCAATCTGGATGCCGTGCGCGGTCTGGCCCAAGGCGGCGGCCACAGCTACGGCCTGGGCATCCACCCGCTGTACGTGCCCACGGCGCAGGACGACGCGCTGGTCGTGCTGGAGCAGCAACTAAACACCCACCACACGGATCCACGTCTGGTGGCTGTGGGGGAGATCGGGCTGGATTACTTTGTGCCCCAGCTCACGCAGAGTCCTTGGCGCGAGAGGCAGGAGGCTGTCTACCGCGCCCAACTGAAATTGGCGCGCCAGTTTGACCTCCCCGTGCTGCTGCATGTGCGACGCTCGGCGGACCGCCTGCTCAAGCACTTGCGCGAGGTGGCCGGCCCCGGCGGCCGCTGGCAGGGCATTGCCCATGCGTTCAATGGCAGTGAGGTGCAGGCGCAGGAATTTATCAAGCTGGGTTTCAAGCTGGGCTTTGGCGGTGCGGTGACGTTTGAACGCGCCCACCAGCTGCGCCGTCTGGCCCAAACCCTGCCGCTGGACGCCCTGGTGCTGGAGACCGACGCGCCCGACATTCCGCCGCATTGGCTGTACGCCACCGCCGCGGAGCGTGAAGCCGGCACGCCCCAGGGCCGAAACACCCCGGCCGAGTTGCCACGCATCGCCCAAAGCATTGCCGAGTTGCGTGGCATGCCCTTGGTCGAGCTGGCCGACGCCACCACGCAGAACGCCTGCGATGCCTTGCCGAAGCTGGCCGCGCTGCTGGTATAAATCCCCATGGCACGAAAAGCATCTCTCTCCCTCCCCGAAGTCAATTTTTCCGAAGAAGGCGATATCCGTCACCTGCACCTGGGCAGCCAGTGGATTCAGGGCTCCATGCAGGTGGATGCACCTACAGCGCTGGTGCACGAATACATCCAGCGCATGATGGCGTGGCTGCTGTTTGTAGACCCCGTTACGGTGCCCAAGCGCCAGGCCTTGCAGCTGGGCCTGGGGGCGGGGTCACTCACCAAGTTCTGCCATAAAGAACTGAAGATGAAAACCACGGCCATCGAACTCAACCCCCAGGTGCTGCACGCCTGCCGCGGCTGGTTCAAGCTGCCGGCCGACAACAGCCGCATGCAAGTGGTGCTGGCCGATGCTTCCCAAGAAATCAAGCAAGCCCACTGGCTGGGCGCGGTGGACGCGCTGCAGGTAGACCTGTACGACGAAGAGGCCGCTGCACCTGTACTCGACAGTGCTGAGTTTTATGCCGATTGCCGTGCCACGCTGACTGAGGAAGGCTGCATGACGGTGAACCTGTTTGGGCGCAGCTCCAGCTTTCAAAAGAGTGTGGACAAGATTGCCCAGGCTTTTGGTGCCGATGCCATCTGGGCCTTCAAGGCCACGCGCGAGGGCAATACCGTGGTGCTGGCCCAGCGCACCCCCAGCCAACCCAATCGCGCCGTGCTGATGGAACGCGCTGATTTCATCCAGTCGCAATGGGGGCTGCCTGCCGACAAGTGGGTGCGTGTTTTCAAACCGGTGCAAGCATGAGCACAACCTCCAAAAGACCCGTACCGCACTCCGGCCCAGTGGATTGGCGCCGCCTGGTGGAGTGGCTGCAGCACGACAAGGTGATTGCGGATGACGAGGCGCAGCGCACGATCAGCCGCTGTTCCCAGGCCGAGAGCGCGCAGCATCCGCTGGTGCGGCTGGCGGCCGTATCTATGCGCCGCGCCTCCGACCAGAAGCCGCTGGATATTGAAATGCTGACCCAGTGGTTGGCGCAGCGCGCTGGCCTGGACTATCTGCGCATTGATCCGCTCAAGGTGGACGTGGGCAAGGTGGCGGACGCCATGGGCGCGGCCTATGCCGAACGCCACCGCATCCTGCCGGTGGCGGTGACGCCCAGTGAAATCACCGTGGCCACCGCTGAGCCGTTCATCACCGACTGGGTGGCCGAGGTGGAGCGCCAGAGCCGCCGCAGTGTGAAGCGCGTGGTGGCCAGTCCCCAGGAGATTACGCGCTACACCGCCGAGTTTTATGCCCTGGCCAAGTCGGTGCGAGCGGCTACCAAGTCGGGCGTGAACAATGGCGCCAGCTTCGAGCAGCTGGTGGAGCTGGGCAAGAGCAACAAGCAACTCGACGCCAATGACCAGGGCGTGGTGCAGGTGGTGGACTGGCTGTGGCAGTACGCCTTTGACCAGCGCGCCAGCGATATCCATCTGGAGCCGCGCCGCGAACAGGGCGTGATCCGCTTCCGCATCGATGGCGTGCTGCATCCGGTCTATCAGATGCCCATGGGGGTGCTCAACGCGATGACGGCGCGCATCAAGCTGCTGGGCCGCATGGACGTGATCGAGAAGCGCCGCCCCCAGGACGGCCGCATCAAGACGCGCAACCCGCGCGGTGATGAAATCGAAATGCGGATTTCCACACTGCCCACCGCATTTGGCGAGAAGATGGTGATGCGGATCTTTGACCCCGACAACGCGGTGAAAGACCTGGACGCACTGGGCTTCTCCAGCCACGACGCGACGCGTTGGGAGCAACTGGTGCAGAGGCCGCACGGCATCATTCTGGTGACGGGGCCCACCGGCTCGGGAAAGACCACCACGCTGTACTCCACCCTGAAGCGTGTCGCCACGGAAGAGGTGAATGTCAGCACGGTGGAGGATCCGATCGAAATGATCGAGCCGTCCTTCAACCAGACTCAGGTGCAGCCGCAGCTGGACTTCGGGTTTCCGCAGGGCCTGCGCGCCCTGATGCGGCAGGACCCGGACATCATCATGGTGGGCGAAATCCGCGACCTGGAAACCGCCGAGATGGCGGTGCAGGCTGCGCTCACGGGTCACTTGGTGTTCTCCACCCTGCACACCAACGATGCGCCGTCAGCGGTCACGCGTCTCATGGAGCTGGGCATCCCGCCTTACCTGATCAACGCGACCTTGTTGGGCGTGCTGGCTCAGCGTCTGGTGCGCACGCTGTGCAAACAGTGCAAGGTGCGTGACGAAGAGGCCAGCCGGGATGCCCTGAGCGAAATGGTCAAGCCTTGGCAGATCAACGGCGGCTACAAACCCTACAAGGCCGTGGGCTGCGTGGACTGTCGCATGACAGGTTTCATGGGGCGCATGGGGCTGTATGAGTTGCTGGTGGTATCCGAGGGCTTCAAGGCACGGGTCAGCGGGGAGCCAGGTATTGACACCTTGCGCCGCCAAGCGGTGACCGATGGAATGCGGCCTCTGCGGCTGGCAGGGGCTTTGCGGGTGGCCGAAGGCTTGACGGTGATGGAGGAAGTTCTGTCCTCCACACCACCACTGAACGGGTGAAGAATGGGGTGAGAGAAGCGCCTGCATTTGCAGGCAGAATGCGAAACCGGTTGAAAACCAGGAGACAGACGATGAATATAAAAAGCCAAAAAGACTTTTTCTCGGGCCTGATGTTCATGTGCGTTGGCGTGGCCTTTGCGTGGGGCGCCAGCAGCTACACCATCGGCAATGGTGCGCGCATGGGCCCAGGCTACTTCCCTCTGGTATTAGGCATTCTGCTCAGCATTTTGGGGGGTGTCATCACCTTCAAATCGCTGGTGGTGGAAACCCAGGACGGCGACAAGATTGGTGCCTTTGCCTGGAAGCCTCTGGTGTTCATCATTTTGGCCAACCTGGCCTTTGGCGCTGCCATTGGCGGCCTGCCCAGCGTGGGCCTGCCCCCTCTGGGGATGGTGGTGGGGATTTACCTGCTCACCTTCATTTCCAGCAACGCTGGCGATGAGTTCAAGTTCAAGGAGGTGGTCATTCTCGCCACGATCCTGGCCGTCCTCAGCTACCTGGCGTTTATCGTCCTGCTCAAGTTGCAGTTCCCCGTCTGGCCCGCTTTCCTGGCCGCCTGATCCCCGTCTGAGGAAAACTGACCATGGACTTGTTTAACAACCTCGCGCTCGGTTTTGGTGTGGCCTTCACGGTCCAGAACCTGATTTACGCGTTTGTCGGCTGTCTGCTCGGCACGCTCATCGGTGTGCTGCCCGGCATTGGCCCGTTGGCCACGATTGCCATGTTGCTGCCCGCTACCTATGCGCTGCCCCCTGTGGCCGCGCTCATCATGCTGGCCGGCATTTACTACGGTGCCCAGTACGGTGGCTCCACCACCGCCATTCTGGTGAACTTGCCCGGCGAGTCGTCTTCGGTGGTGACGGTGATTGACGGCTACCAGATGGCACGCAATGGCAGGGCCGGCCCCGCGTTGGCGGCCGCAGGTCTGGGCTCCTTCTTTGCCGGCTGCGTGGGAACGCTGATCCTGGCCGCCTTTGCCGGGCCGCTGACCGAACTCGCCTTCAAGTTTGGCCCGGCAGAGTACTTCTCGCTCATGATTCTGGGCCTGGTGGGTGCGGTGGTGTTGGCCTCGGGCTCCATCCTCAAGGCCATTGCGATGATCGTGCTCGGCCTGCTGCTGGGAATGGTGGGCACCGACGTGAACTCCGGTGTGGCCCGCTACAGCTTTGACATTCCGGAGCTCACGGACGGCATTGGCTTCATCGTCATCGCCATGGGTGTGTTTGGCTACGGCGAAATCATCAGCAACCTCTCCAAACATGAGAGTGAGCGGGAGGTGTTCGTGGCCAACGTCACCGGCTTGTGGCCCACCAAGGAAGACTTCCGCAACATGATCCCCGCGGTCTTGCGGGGCACGGCGCTGGGCTCGATTCTGGGCATCTTGCCAGGTGGCGGCGCTGTGATGGCATCGTTTGCAGCCTACACCCTGGAGAAGAAGACCAGGCTGCGCCCCGGTGAAGTTCCGTTTGGCAAAGGCAATATCCGCGGTGTGGCATCGCCTGAGTCAGCCAACAACGCGGGCGCCCAGACTTCGTTCATTCCGCTGCTCACCCTGGGCATTCCGCCCAATGCCGTGATGGCGCTGATGGTCGGGGCGATGACTATCCACAACATCCAGCCCGGCCCTCAGGTGATGACCAGCAACCCCGAGCTTTTCTGGGGGTTGATTGCGTCCATGTGGATCGGCAATCTGATGCTCATCATCCTGAACCTGCCGCTGATCGGCATCTGGATCAAGCTGCTGACCGTGCCCTACCGCTGGCTGTTCCCGTCCATCGTGCTGTTCTGTGCCATTGGCGTGTACTCCACCAATAACAACACCTTCGATATCTGGATGGTGGGCCTGTTCGGCGTCATCGGTTATCTGTTCATCAAGCTGGGCACAGAACCTGCTCCGCTGTTGCTGGGCTTTATCCTGGGGCCCATGATGGAAGAGTATTTGCGCCGTGCGCTGTTGCTTTCGCGGGGTGATTGGAGCGTGTTCCTGACCCGTCCGCTTTCCGCTGGCCTGTTGGCTGCGGCCGTGCTGCTGCTCATCGTAGTGCTCATGCCATCGATCAAGGCCAAGCGCGAAGAGGCGTTTGTTGAAGATTAATTTTTGAGTCCCTCCATCCCTTGAACATCCAGACCGCGCAGCACCCCCAACGCCTCTCGCTTCACAACGAAGTTCACGCCCGCCCGCCGGAGTCCATGGCCGCGCCCATGGCGCTCTCGCATGTGGTCATGGTTTGCAATGCCGAGCAGCGAGAGGCCAGCCGCGCCCATATCGCTGCGCTGGCGCGCGACCACCATCTGGCTGCGCCCGATGCAGATTCCATCCATATCCGCATGGACCTGGGGCTGTACCGCCTGCGCTGGGAGTTGCATACCGAGTTTGTGACCTGGACCTTCATGCGCCCCATCAGCAACCAGGTGGGGGCAGAGCGCGAGCCCGAACTGGCGTTGAACGCAGTCCCCCAGCAGTGGCTGGCGAATCTGCCGGGCGGCTGCCTGGCAAGCCTGCACCTGTGGGTGTTGTCCACCAACGAAGTGGACACCGGCCCCTGGATACGCCAGCTGCTGCATGAGGACACGCTGGTGGCCTCCACCGTAGCCGATGGTTTTGGCGAGGTGTACACCGACTTTGCGGTGCACGCCGATGGCTTCTCGCGCATGGTGCTGCTGGCCGGCGGTGTTACCCCGCGCCGCCTGGGCCGGCTGGTGCAGTGCCTGCTGGAGATTGAAACCTACCGCATGGCAGCCCTGCTGGGCCTGCCCGCTGCGCGCGAGGCCTCGGTGGTGCTGGCATCGGCCGAGCGCGAGCTGGCGGAGCTGGCCGAAGCCATCCGCAGTGCTACGCGGGACGACGAACCGGCGCTGCTGGACCGGCTCACCCGCCTGGCAGGGCAGGTGGAGAGCCAGCACGCGGCCACGCACTCCCGGTTTTCCGCGAGCGCGGCCTACTTCGAGCTGGTGGACAAGCGTATCGAGGACATTGCCGAGTCGCGTCTGGCCGGCATGCAAACCATTGGCGAATTCATGGAGCGCCGCCTCACGCCTGCGCGCAGCACCTGCGCGTGGTCCAGCCGGCGTCAGGATGCGCTGTCGCAGCGCGTCTCCCGTATCAGCAACCTGTTGCGCACACGGGTGGAGATTGAGCAGCAGCAAAGCAGCCAGGCCCTGCTGGCCACCATGAACAGCCGCCAGGACATGCAGCTCAAGCTGCAGTCCACGGTGGAAGGACTTTCTGTGGCGGCCATCACCTACTACATCGTGGGACTGGTGAGCTACTTGGCCAAGGGCGCCACACACTGGGGCTGGCCTTGGAGCCCGGAGATGACGGCTGCGGTCGCCATTCCGGTGGCGGGGGTCAGCGTGTGGTGGTCCCTGCGTCGCCTGCACCACCGGGTATTTCGGTCGTCATAGGAAAAGCCAATTCGATTGATTGGATCAATCAAACCAAAACATGGTGCGCAGGCCCTAAGATTCAGGCTGTTCATGTTCAGAACAGCAACTTCTAGAGGAAAACCACCATGTCATTGATCAACACCCAAGTCGTCCCATTCAAGAACGAAGCTTTCCACAACGGCAAGTTTGTGACCGTGACCAACGAGACCCTCAAGGGCAAGTGGAACGTGTTCATTTTCATGCCCGCAGCGTTCACCTTCAACTGCCCCACCGAAGTGGAAGACGCTGCTGAGCATTACGCAGAATTCCAGAAAGCTGGTGCCGAGGTCTATATTGTGACCACCGACACCCACTTCGCCCACAAGGTGTGGCACGAAACTTCCCCCGCTGTGGGCAAGGCCAAGTTCCCCCTGATCGGTGACCCCACCCATGCCCTGACCCGCGCGTTCGACGTGCATATCGACGAAGAAGGCCTGGCATTGCGCGGCACCTTCATCATTGACCCCACTGGCACGATCAAGACGCTGGAAATCCACTCCAACGAAATCGCCCGTGACGTCAAGGAAACCGTGCGCAAGCTGAAGGCTGCCCAGTACACCGCTGCCCACCCCGGCGAGGTGTGTCCTGCCAAGTGGAACGACGGCGCCAAGACCATTACGCCTTCCCTGGACCTGGTCGGCAAGATCTGATAGCCCCCACGGTCGCTCACTACGTGTAGCTTCCTGCCCCCCGAGGGGCCGCGTTTCGCCTTGGGGCGGTCCTGCGGCAAAACAGGTTCTGACGTAGGACGCCGGACAGCGTCCTGGTGCATGTGCGCCAGGCCGTCCGGCTTTTTTATTCCCGAAAGAATTGAGAAAAGGACACCACCATGCTCGACGACACACTCAAAGCCCAACTCGCGGCCTACCTGGAGCGCGTGACGCTGCCGATTGAGTTGGTGGCTTCCCTGGGCGATGACAGCACCTCTGCCGAAATGCTGGACTTGCTGCAGACGATTCAAGCTCTGCGCAGCGACAAGATCAGCCTGCGCACCGATGGTACGGACGCCCGCAAGCCTTCGTTCACGTTGCAACGTGCTGGCACTGCCACCAGCCTGCGTTTTGCTGGCTTGCCCTTGGGCCACGAATTCACCTCGCTGGTGCTGGCCCTGCTGTGGAGCGGTGGCCACCCACCCAAGGCGGAGCAGGACGTGATTGACCAGATCAAGAGCCTGGACGGTGACTTCAGTTTTGAGGTCTACATGAGCCTGACCTGCCACAACTGCCCGGACGTGGTGCAGGCGCTGAGCCTCATGGCCATTCTCAATCCCAAGGTGAAGACCACGGTGATTGAAGGTGGTGCCTTCCAGGCAGAGGTGAACGCACGCGAAATCATGGCCGTGCCCATCGTGTTCCTCAATGGCCAGGTGTTTGGCTCCGGCCGCATGCTGGTGGAAGAAATCGTGGCCAAACTGGACACCGGCGCGGCTGACAAGGATGCGGCCAAGTTGTCCGCCAAAGACCCGTACGACGTGCTGATCGTCGGTGGTGGCCCTGCAGGTGCTGCGGCCGCCGTGTACGCCGCCCGCAAGGGCATCCGTGTGGGTGTGGCGGCCGAACGCTTTGGCGGCCAGGTGAACGACACCATGGCCATCGAGAACTACATCTCGGTGCAGGAAACCGATGGCCCCAGGTTTGCCGCGGCGCTGGAAGCACAAACGCGCTCCTACGGTGTGGACATCATGAATCTGCAGCGCGCCGACAAGATCGTGCCCGCGACAGAGGCTGGTGGTCTGGCCGAAGTGGTGCTGGCGAATGGCGGCACGCTGAAAGCCAAGACGGTGATCCTGTCCACCGGCGCGCGCTGGCGCAATGTGAACGTGCCTGGTGAGCAGGAGTACAAAAACAAGGGCGTGGCCTATTGCCCGCACTGCGATGGTCCCCTGTTCAAGGGCAAGCGCACCGCGGTCATCGGTGGTGGCAACTCGGGCATTGAGGCGGCGATTGACCTGGCCGGCATCGTGGCCCACGTTACCGTCATCGAGTTTGCCGAGCAGCTGAAGGCGGATGCCGTGTTGATCAAGAAGCTCAACAGCCTGCCCAACGTGACCGTGCACACCAACGCCCAAACCACCGAGATCACCGGTGCCGAGGGCAAAGTCAACGGCCTCAAGTACAAGGACCGTGCGACCGGCGTGGAACACCACGTGGAGCTGGAAGGCGTGTTCGTGCAAATCGGCCTGGTGCCCAACACCGAATGGCTCAAGGGCACGATTGAACTCAGCAAATTTGGCGAAATCATCGTGGATGCCAAGGGCCACACCAACGCCTCGGGCGTGTTTGCGGCGGGCGACTGCACCACGGTGCCGTTCAAGCAGATCGTCATCGCAGCGGGCGAGGGATCGAAGGCGGCGCTGAGTGCGTTTGACCACTTGATTCGCCATTGAGCGTGGCGCGCAGGCGCGGCGTTGGGCCTTGATAACACAGGGTGCTGCGGCACCCTGTGTCTTTTGCCACACTGCGCCACTTGGCCCCGCCTGCCCCCCTGGGCTTCCGGTGGACAATCGCTCGTCCACCCATTTGCATTTACTTCTGTGCCAGTTCGTATCTACCTGGCCCCCATGGAGGGGCTTCTCGACTTTGTCTTGCGCGACATCCTGACCCGTGTGGGCGGGGTGGAGAAATGCGTGTCGGAGTTCATCCGTATCACGCACACGCTGATGTCGGAGAAGGCGCTGTTGCGCACGGTGCCCGAGCTGGCTTTTGGCGCGCGAACCTATGCGGGTGTGCCGGTGTGGCCTCAGTTGCTGGGCTCAGACGCGGTGTGTATGGCAGAGAACGCGGCCCGCCTGGCCGAGATGGGTTCGCCCGGCATTGACCTGAACTTTGGCTGCCCCGCCAAGGTGGTGAACCGCCACGGCGGCGGTGCCACGCTGCTGCAAGACCCGGAGATTCTCCACACCATCGTGGCTGCAGTGCGCGCGGCGGTGCCGGCCCACATTCCGGTCACGGCCAAGATGCGGCTGGGCTACAACGACGACAGCCTGGCGCTGGACTGCGCGCGGGCGTTGGAGGCGGGTGGTGCGGCGGAGATTGTGGTGCACGCCCGCACCAAGGCCCAGGGCTACCGGCCCCCGGCGTATTGGGACCGTGTGGCCGATGTGCGCGAAGCCGTGCGTGTGCCGGTGGCGGTGAATGGCGAGATATGGAGCGTGGAAGACGCGCAGGCCGCCGTCGCGCAGAGTGGTTGCAACATCCTCATGCTGGGCCGTGGCATCGTGGCGCGGCCCGCGCTGGGGCGCAGTGTGCTGGCGGCCATGGGCACGGTGCCGGGCAGTATTGCCCAGCCGGGCGACGACTGGAGCTGGGAGGCTCTGGGGCCGCTGATGCACGCCTTCTGGCAGGTGGCCAGCACACGGTTGGAGCGGAAGCAGCAGGCCGGCCGCGTGAAGCAATGGCTCAACCTGCTGCGCCGCCACTACCCGCAAGCGCAGACCGCGTTTGATGAGGTGCGCACGCTGGTCATACCTAGCGATGTGGATGCCTGGATACGATCCGCCATCCCGGTTTAGAAGAAAATAGGCCTCTAGCCCCCGTCAGTATTGCACTAGTAGCTCCTGAATTAATAGCAATTTGCAGCGGGCGCTAGGCCCACAAACTCTCCAGTCCGTCCACCGGCACAAAGCGCCGATCGCGGATGGCCAGGCGCGTGGGACCGGGCAGGGCGCGGGTGGGCACCGAATGCCGCGGGTCGCCGGGGTAGCAGAGGATCACTTCGCCGCTGTCGGTGAAATTTTCCGGGCAAATGCAGGCCGGCGGCTGGTGCTGTGCGGCCTGCAGCGCCTCTGCCGTGCTGGCATAGCGCGCCAGATGGGCTAGGCTCATGATCTGGGGTGGCGCCATCTCGATCTCGCCACGGTGGTAGCGCAGCAAGGCTTCTTTGGGGGCAAGCCAGATGCTGGCTGTGGTTTCGAAGTTGTCGTGGCTGGCCTCCTGGTCGCCGGGAGCCAGCGCCAGAAAGAAGCGTGTGTCGAAGCGTTTTTTGCTCAGGGCTGCCATGCGGGGTGTGATCCAGCGGCTCCAGGGTAGCAGCGCGCTGCCTTGCAGCGTGGCGCGAGAAGCAGCTACCCAGGCCTGCCAGTCATCGGGTTGCGGGCTCACGGGGCGCGTGCCGCCAGTGGCCAGCAGCACGCCGGCTTCTTCAAACAGCTCGCGCAGCGCAGCCACATACAGACCTGCGGCGATATCGCCACCCAGACCGGGCTCGCCCAGTTGCCGGGCCAACGTGTCAACCGGGAGATCCAGTGCGGCCACGGCGGCGGGGGAGCTGTCATGGGCGTCGAGCTTGCCGCCCGGGAAGACATAGGCTTCGCCAAAGGTATCCGACAGCCCACTGCGTTTCATTAAAAACACCTCCAGACCTTGGGGTCGGTCGCGCAGCAACACTACGGTGGCGGCATCACGCGGTGCACCAGTGGCGGGTTCAAGCATGTCGTGCATGGGACTGTCTTTTCTGTTTTGTTTTTTAGTGAGCAATTGCTTGAATTAAAGTACGTGCAGCAGGTCGGGGCCATACGCACAAGCCCTTAGCCTTTCAATCACCCAAGGAGATAAGCAATGCATCTGGATTTCAAAGGCCGTGTGGCCATCGTAACGGGCGCTGGCGGCGGTTTGGGCCGCCAGCACGCGCTGGCCCTGGCCGCACGTGGCGCCAAGGTGGTGGTGAACGACTTGGGTGGCGCACGCGATGGCTCGGGCGGCTCCCTGTCGGCTGCCGAAGCGGTGGTGGCCGAGATTCGCGCGGCCGGCGGCGAGGCCATGGCCAATGGTGCGTCCGTTACCGACTTTGAGGCCGTGCAGGCCATGGTGAAGCAGGCGGTAGATGCCTGGGGCCGCGTGGACATTCTGGTGAACAACGCCGGCATCCTGCGTGACAAGAGCTTTGCCAAGATGGAGCTGGCCGACTTCCGCCTGGTGGTAGACGTGCACCTGATGGGTGCCGTGCACTGCTGCAAGGCCGTGTGGCCCTACATGAACGAGCAGAAGTACGGCCGCATCCTCATGACCACCTCCAGCTCGGGGCTGTATGGCAACTTTGGCCAGAGCAACTATGGCGCGGCCAAGCTCGCGCTGGTAGGGCTGATGCAAACCCTGTCGATTGAGGGCGCCAAGAACAATATCCGTGTGAACAGCCTGGCTCCCACGGCCGCCACACGCATGACCGAAGACCTGATGCCGCCTGCGGTGCTGGAGGCCTTGAAGCCCGAAGCCGTGGTGCCCGCCATGCTGGTGCTGGTGAGTGAAGATGCGCCCACACGTACTACGCTGTGTGCGGGTGCTGGCAGTGTGGAGGCCGCCCACATCACCTTGACCCAGGGCACCTGGATAGGGCTGGATGCGCAAAGCCCCGAGCGCCTGGCTGCACAACTGCAAGAGGCCATGGACCGCGTGGGTGAAGCCGTGCCGCAAAGCGGTGCAGCCCAAGGGGCGCAAGAGGTGAGCAGAGCGTCTGCGCGGCTGGCGGGCTGAGCGGCTCTACAGTGCGCCTGCTGCGGTGGGCGCAGATTCTTCCGGTGTGCGGGGCGCGCCAGACTGCGCCAACGCACGCCGTTCGGCCACATCCATCACCGCAGTAGGGTCGGTTTCTACCGCACTTTTGTGCGCAATACCAATGCCAAAGCGCGGCTGGAAGGTGTGGCTGGCCTCTTTGAGGCCCAATATCTTTAGCGGCCGGTTCAGCACGGTGCGCAAACGCAGCACCATGCGCTCCACTTCCTGTGCATTCTTCGCAGCAGAGATCACCACCACAAAGCAGCGCGGGTGGTACAGGCCCACCACATAGCGAAAACCCACAGCACGCCGGATGCGCGCCGTCATGGCCTGCAGGATTTGTTGCTCCACGCCATGGCCGGCAGACTCCCCCAGCTCATACAGATTGCCCAGGTGCAGGCACACCACCGCACATTCCCGCTTCAGGCGGGCGCTGCGCCAAAACGCATCGTCCACTTTGGATACCAGGACCGAGCCGGTGTGCAGGCCCGTGGCCGGGTCGGTGTTAGAGGCCTTTTTGGTCAGGCGGATCAGCTGCTTGTTGATGCGGTTGCGCTGCACGGTGAGCGCCGTGATCAGCAAGAAGTGGCAGAGCGTGCAGAATGCAATCAAGGCCATCAGTGGCCAGTCCAGCGCACCGGGCGACAGGGCCTGCCCAAACATGCCCACCACCATGGCCACCAGGAACAGACAGGCCAGCACCATCCAGCGCGCCAGATCATCCCCCAGCAAGGCTGCGCGGATGGTGATGACCAATCCCACCAGCGCGCCCACCACGCTCAACAGCCCGGTGACCAGCAAGGGCGATGAACTTTGGGGATCCTCGCCATACAAGACGCAGGCTGTCGCTACCACCGAGGTTGTGATAAGTCCCATGGACACAAACACCATGCTGCGGTAGACCGTGCGGTCATCCCGCTTCACCCCCAGCCAGAGGCCCAGGTAGGTCAGCGCGAGCGCACCACTTAGCGGTGCCATGCTGACTTTCATGACCTGCATGGTCAGAGCCGGAATTTCCGGGAAAAGCTGGCCCGCCAGGCCCGACATGATCACGCAGCTCCAGCCGGTCAGCAGGACAAAGACCAGCGCACGCCAGGCACCTACAGTAGGATTGATCACCAAGTCGGATACCGCCACCAGGGCCAGCGTGAGGAATCCCCCCAGCATGCAGGACCAGACGATGAGTTCCGAGGTTTCCATGGGCGGCATTATTCCACTGGTCAGCAGCAAACGGCCGCCTGTGGTACCTTTGCGCCCCACAGAAAGAGGAAGGGCCCGTAGGCATGGACAGTAATCAAGTGGCCTTGAGCGCCCTGACAGCATCGCGTTTGCGCGGAATCCGCCGTGGGGTGGAGAAGGAAAGCCTGCGCGCGCTGCCCAGCGGCATGCTGGCCATGACATCGCACCCCCAGGCCCTGGGCTCGGCCCTCACGCATCCGCACATCACCACGGACTTCAGCGAATCCCAGGTGGAGCTGATCACGGGCGTCCACGCCGACCCCGATGCCTGTCTGGACGAACTCACCCAGGTCCAGCAATTCACGCTGAGCGCCATGGGTGACGAGCGTCTGTGGGTCTCCAGCATGCCCTGTTGTCTGCCCGAAGACGATGCCATTCCCATTGGCCAGTACGGCAGCTCCAACGTGGGGCAGTCCAAGAGCGTGTACCGCATGGGTCTGGGCCATCGTTATGGCCGGCGCATGCAAACCATCTCGGGCATCCACTACAACTGGTCGCTGCCCGATGTGTCCAGCGAGCAGTACTTTGGGCTGATCCGCAATTTCCGTCGCCACGCCTT
This sequence comes from Rhodoferax sp. GW821-FHT09E07, assembly GCF_059416145.1. NCBI lineage: Bacteria > Pseudomonadati > Pseudomonadota > Betaproteobacteria > Burkholderiales > Comamonadaceae > Rhodoferax > Rhodoferax sp. GW821-FHT09E07. The sequence continues at coordinate 366,950 of NZ_JBWKOP010000001.1, forward strand.
TTTGCTGCTCTATTTGTTTGGCGCATCGCCTGCGGTGTGTTCATCGTTTGTAGCTGGGCGCCAGCACCAGTTGCAGTCGCTCAGCAGCGGCACCATGTACCTGCCCTACGCCACCTCGTTGCGCATGGGGCGCCTGGGTTATCAGAGCGATGCGCAGTCTTCCCTCGCCGTGAGCTACAACAGCCTGGAGGGTTACGCCCATTCACTGCACGGCGCGCTGACCCAGCCCTACGCACCGTATGAGGCGATTGGCGTCAAGGCGGCTGATGGCAGCTACAAACAATTGGCCACGACCCTACTGCAGATCGAGAACGAGTTCTACGGCACCATCCGCCCCAAGCGCGTCACCTTTGCGGGTGAGCGCCCGCTGCACGCCCTGCGTGAGCGCGGTGTCGAGTATGTGGAAGTGCGCCTGATGGACCTGGACCCCTTCGAGCTGGTGGGCATCAACAGCCAGACCATGCGCTTTCTCGATGTGTTCCTGCTGCACTGCCTGTCGTCCGCCAGCGCGCCCGATACGCCGCAGGAAATTGCCGCCGTGGCGCGCAACCAGCATGCCGTGGCCGAGCGCGGCCGCGAGCCTGGCTTGCAGCTGCAGCGCGGTGATGCCATGGTGGAATTGAAGGCCTGGGGCGAGGAACTGCTGCATGGCATGCTGCCCTTTGCACAGGCACTGGACGCCACCCACGGTGGCAGCCAGTACCAGGATGCCTTGCGCGCCGCAGAGCACGGTTTGCAGCATCCGGACACCTTGCCATCGGCCCGCGTGTTGCGCGAGATCACCGAGCGCCACGACGGTTCGTTCGTGTCTTTTGTGCGCAGCCAGTCCGAACAGACGCGCGCGGCCATGCTGGAGCTCCCGCTGGCGCCCGAGGCTGCTACTGGGTTTGCTGAGGAGTCCCAAAAGTCGTGGGATGCGCAGCGCGCCATTGAGGCGGCCGACACCATGCCCTTTGGCATCTACCTGCAGGAGTACTTGGCCCCACGCAGGTTGCAGGCCCAGCCGGTCAAAGCCGCACTGGCCTGACCGGCTTTCGCTGCCGCTGAATTAAGCGGCTTTGCGGGCGCGCGTGGCCTTCTTGGCCACGGCGCGCTTGGCCGTCGCTGCTTTGGCTTTCACCTTGGAGCCGGCGATCTTGCTCACCAGGGCGCCACTCTTGGCTTCGATTTTGGAAGCCACGTTGGTCACGGCCACAGCCGCAGGCACGGCGGCCACGGCGATGGTGTTCAGTGTGGTGAGGCCCGTGCTCTTTTCAAAGCGGCTGGCGTTGGCGGCCACTTGTTCCAAGCCCTTGCCGGCCAGTTCCACGGCCTTGTTCACGGCAGTGTCGGCACTGTCGGTGGTCAGCGTCACGCCCTGGGTATACAGCGAGGTGATCTTCTTCTGGGCAGCCACGGCATTGGTGCGCACTTCGGCGCTAATGCGGTTGCCTGCTTTCTTGACGGCATTGGCCCAGGACTGGTCTACATAACCCACGGCACGGGCGTTGCCCACACGGTAGGCGTTGATCACGTTCTTGGCGGTGTTGCCGTAGGACTCGATCAGTTCATTGGTCACGGTGGACAGCTTCTTGTTAGCCATGGAAAACTCCTGCAGGGTAGGTTGAATGGAGAAACACTGCCTTGCATTCTCCAAAGGCCCCCTAGTGAAGGCACCTTAAAACCTGCCTCTTTCCTAGAGCCAACTGCCTAAGTTGTGCAGTCCTTCAGCCCGCGGCGTGGCCGTGTAGCCAGCCCGCCACCTCGTTGCCTGGCATGGGTTTACCATGAAGATAACCTTGGATTTCCTCGCAGCCCATGTCCTGCAGCAGCGTGTGCTGGGCCTGGGTTTCCACGCCCTCGGCAATCACGGAGAGGCCCAGGCTGTGCGCCAGCGAGATGATGGCCTGGGCAATCACTTGGTCATCGCGGTCGGTGCAGATCTGGCGTACAAAGGACTGGTCGATTTTCAACACATCCAGCGGAAAGCGCTTGAGGTAGGCCAGGCTGGAATAGCCAGTGCCGAAGTCGTCAATCGCCAGCTTCAGCCCCATGGCCTTGAATCGGCGCAGCAGCTCCAGCGTGTGGTGCAGGTCCAGCATGGCCGTGCCTTCGGTGATCTCCAGCTCCAACTGCTCCGGCGGCAGGCCGGAGGTTTCCAGCGCAGCCTCCACGTGGCGGAGCAGCAGCGGGTCGCCAAACTGCCGCAGCGAGAGGTTGACCGCCACACGCAGTGGCGGCGCGCTTGCGGGGCGCAGGGCCTGCCAGGCCACGGCCTGTTGGCAGGCGTGTTGCAGCATCCAGGCACCCATGCCCACGATCTGGCCGTTGTCTTCGGCAATGGGGATGAATTTGGCCGGCGAAACCAGGCCCAGCGTGGGGTGCTGCCAGCGCATCAGGGCCTCAAAGCCTTTGACCGCGCCGCCTATCGCCAGCACCTGGGGCTGGAAGAAAGCCGCCAGCTCTTGTCGGTCCACGGCGCGGTGCAGGTCGTTGTGCAGGCGAAAGGCCGAGCTGAGGTCGGGCGCCGTACTCGCGTCATGCACCACGATACGCTGACCGGCTTGTGCGCGGGCCGCAGCCAGCGCCAAGTCCAACCGGGCCAGCACCACCTCGGGCCGGTCGCCCGCAGCAATCTGGGTGCACGCGGCCACCGAGATGGTGGGGAAGTGTTCCTCGTCACCTACCGCCACGGGTTGCGCCATGGCACCCAACAGGTGCGTGGCGATGGCGTGGTGCGAAAGGCCCTCTGGCCAGCGTGGTGCCAGCACGGCCAGCCGGTCATCGCCCAGCCGCGCCAGCACGCAGCGCCCGGCCTCGGCCATGGGTTCGCTCAGTGTGAGCGCAGCCAGTCGCCGTGCCAGCGCACCCACGCAGGCGTCCATCGGCCCGGCACCCAGTACCTGGGCCATTTGCGCGAGGTTGTCCAGCCCCAGCAGTAGCAGCACGGGCGCCACCCCTGGCTCCGGCGGCGCTTGCAGTGCGTCGTTGAGTAGCAGCAAGAAATGCGCGCGGTTGGGCAGGTCCGTTGCCGCGTCATAGTGCAGCAGATGGTGGGCCTGTTCCACGCGGCGCTGGCTGGCCGTTTGCTGGGCCGCTGCCTTCTCCAGTTGCGCCTGGATGCAGGTCAGCAACTCGTCGCGCTGGAAGGGCTTGGTCAGGTAGTCATCTGCGCCCAGGTTCATGCCCTGGCGCACATCGCCGCGGTCGGCCTTGGCCGTCAGCAGCACGATGGGCGTGTGGGCCACCGCTGCGTCGGCACGCAGCGCACGCACCAGTTCGTGGCCGGTCATCTCCGGCATCATCACATCGCTGAGCACCATGTCGGGCTGTTCGGTGCGGATCAACTCCAGCGCCTCACGCCCATTGGGGGCTGCGAACACGGTGAACCCTTCCAGGCGCAGCAGAAGACTCAGGTTGTTGCGGATATCGGTTTCATCCTCCGCGATCACGATCCTCGCGCTCATGCCGACGTTCCTTCAGCACCACTGGTGTAGCCCAGGCGCACCGTGAAGCTGGTGCCCTGTCCTGCTGCACTGGTCACGTGGATGCTGCCGCCATGCAGGTCCACGGAGTTTTTGACGATGGCCAGGCCCAGGCCCGTACCCTGAATCTCACCCACATTGCTGGCCCGGTGGAAGGACTCAAACAGGTGCGGCAACTCTTCGGTTGGAATTCCGATGCCTTGGTCGGACACTTGCAGTACCACCTGGTCCGACTCGCGCCGCATGCTGAAGCGCACCTCACCGCCTTGGGGCGAGTACTTCATGGCGTTGGACAGCAGGTTGCCAAAAATGTGACCCAGCAGTTTTTCGTCGTACAGGCCCGTGGGGGGGTGCACATCAAAGTCGGTGACCAGGGTGCAGCGGCAGTCGGGTTGCTGGGTCTTGGCGTCTTCCACCAGGGTGTGGCCCAGCGCCACCAGGTCCAACAGCGTGGGTTTGAAATCCAGCATCTGGGCCTCGGCCTTGCCCAGCAGCAACACGCGGTCCAGCATGCGCGTCATGCGCTGCACGCCGTTTTCGATCGTCTGGATGACGTCGATCTTGTCGGCCGCGGGCATGCGGTCGCCATAGTACTTCAGCAGCTCTGCCGACGACAGGATGGTGGCCAACGGCGTGCGGAACTCGTGGCTGGTCATGGCCACGAAGCGGCTGCGCAGCTCGTTGAGCTCCTTTTGCTGCTCCAGGGCAAAGCGCGTGCTTTGTTCCGCCTTGATGCGCTCGGTAATGTCCAGCAGCGTCCAGATCACGCCCGAATCAGGGTCGTCCGCACGCACGCGGCTGCCCGCCATCTGCACCCAGAATACCTCGCCGTTGCGCCGTTTCAACTGGCGTTCGTTGGAAAAGCTGCCGGTAGCTTGCAGTGCCACGCGTTGTTCTTCACCCCAGCGCGCCCAGGCTTCCAGGTCGGTGTGCACCATGGCGGTGGACTGGCCCAGCAGTTCTTCGCGGGTGTAGCCCACCATCTCGGCGTACTTGTCGTTCACCCATTGGTGCTTGCGGTCTACCGACAGCACGATGCCGACCAGTGCGCTGTGCAGGATGGCTTCGCGCTCCGACGACGTGCGCTGCAGGTCTTCCTCGGCTTGCTTGCGCTCGGTGATGTCAGAAAAGAAGGTGAGCGTGCCCGGTGCGCCATCCCAGGGCACCACGGTCACGCCGATGTCGATCCAGCGCACCACATTGCCCGGCAGCAGCAGGCGGATCTCGTAGCGGTTGGGCACATCCTCGCCCGCCAGTCGGCGCTTGCGCCGGTCGTCCACCATGGCGCGGTCGTCGGGGTGGATGCGGTGCAGGTAGCCTTCGCGCAGCATGTCTTCGCGCGTCATTTGCACCAGTTCAGCAGCGCGGTAATTGGCAAACACAAAGCGGCCGTCCTGCACCACCAGCATGCCTTCGCCAGAGTGCTCGATCACGGCGCGGTAGCGTTCTTCAGACCGGTGCAGCGCCAGCGTCATGTTCTTGCGCGCGGTCACATCCGAGAAGAAGGTGATAGTGGCCGGCTCTCCGCCCCACGGCACCACGGACACGCCCAGCTCCAGCCAGCACACGCTGCCGTCGTCAAACTGCAGGCGGATCTCGTAGCTGCTGGGCACGTTCTCGCCAGCCAGTCTGCGGCGGCGGCGTTCCAGGATCAGCGTGTGGTCGTCCGGGTGTACCCGGTGCAAGAAGCCGACGTTGAGAATTTCCGTCGGATCCATGCGCGTGATTTCGGCCGCGCGGCGGTTGGCAAACACCAGCTTATCGCCCTGCAACACCACCATGCCGGAGTCCACATGCTCGATGACGGCCCGGTAGCGCTCTTCGGACTGTTGCAGAGCCTGCGCGATCTGCTTGCTCTCGGTGATCTCGGAGAAGAACGTTAGCGTGGCCATGCCACCTTCCCAGGCCACAGGCGTGGGGCGGATGTGGAGCCAGCGCACCACACCATCGCGGCCAATGTGACGTGCCTCGTAGTGGCGGGCAATTTCCTGGCCACTGGCCAGGCGTTGGCGCAGGGCCAGCACGTCGGCACGGTCGTCGGGGTGGATCCACTCCACCGGGTCGGAGCCAAGGATTTCCTCGTTGGGCACGCGCAAGATCTCGCTGGCCTGCTGGTTGGCAAACACGATGCGGTTGTACTGCGCCACAAACATGCCTTCGCCCAGGTGCTCCACCACCGAGCGGTAGCGCTCTTCGGAGTTGCGCAGCGACTCCTGGGCCTTGTGGCGTTCGGTCACGTCGCGGATGGAGGCACCAAAGCCCTGGCCGCGTTCGTTGTTGATGTTCCAGATCGACAGCTCGACGGGAAACTCACGCCCGTCCTTGTGCAAGGCCGTGATCTCGATGATGCGGTTCAGCACCTGTGCATGGCCGGTCCGCAGGAAGCGGCGCATGCCGCTTTCATGCGCCTCGCGGAATCGGTGGGGAATGATGAGCTCAGACATGCGCTGGCCCAGGGCCTCTTCGCGCGTCCAACCCAGCACGCGTTCAGCGCCGGGGTTCCAGTCGGTGACCAAGCCTTCGGTGTCCATGCCCAGGATGGAATCGGGCGCGGAGCCCAGCAGGCCCTGCAGGTGGCTCTCGCGGGCCTGCAGCTCGCGCAGGGTTTCGGTCAGCTGTGCAGGGTTCAGCGGCGCGGTGCCTTCAGGCGTCTCAGGCAGGCTCATGGGGTGGGCACCGGTGGCAGGCCCAGCGCGTGGTGTACGCGTTGCTCCAGCAGGGCGGCGGTAAAGGGCTTGAGGATGAAATCGGTCACACCGCCGTCGATCGCGCTTTGGACAAATGTCTGCGCGTTCTCGCCGGTGATCATGATGAAGGGCAGCAGGGCGTAGTCAGGGTTCTGGCGCACCTGCTCCAGCAGTTCGCGCCCGGACATCTTGGGCATGTTCCAGTCGCAAAGCACCAGGTCAAACGAGTGGGACTGGATGAGTTGCCAGGCCTCTTCGCCATTGCGTGCCAGCGTGATGTTGGTGAACCCCATGGCACCGAGCAGGCGACGCACGATGTTGCGCATCTCTTCCATGTCTTCCACCAGCAGCACGCTGGCGCTTAAAAGTGAATTCACGTGCGGGAGTCCCTGTTAAAAAGCGTGGCGACGCGCTGGGTGCCTCCAGATATTCTTCTGGTCCGTCAAAGTGTAGCCTGCTCCCCCAGACGGGGGAATGCGTAGTTGCCCCCAAACTGCCCGACAATCCTGCCCTGACCCTTTACCAACCCAAGAAAGAACGCGCGCATGGCCATCCAGTGGTTCCCCGGGCATATGCACCTGACCCGCAAGGCGATCCAAGAGCGCATCAAGGCCATTGACGTGGTGATCGAACTGCTCGATGCCCGCCTGCCCGGATCGAGTGCCAACCCCATGCTGGCCGAGATGACGGCGGGCAAGCCCGCGCTCAAGGTGCTTAACAAGCAAGACCTGGCCGACCCCGCACGCACCGCGCTCTGGCTGGCCCATTACAACGCTATGCCTGGCGTGCGCGCACTGTCTTTGGACGCCAGCATGACCACCCCCGCGCGTGCGCTGGTGGCCGCCTGCCATGAACTGGCCCCCAACCGCGGCGGCATGGCCAAGCCCATGCGCGTGCTGATTTGCGGCATCCCCAACGTGGGCAAGTCCACGCTGATCAACACCCTCAAGGGCAAGCGCGCCGCCAAGACCGGCGACGAGGCCGGCGTGACCAAGCTGGAGCAGCGCATCACCATTGCGGACGACTTCTACCTCTACGACACACCCGGTGTGCTGTGGCCGCGCATTATCGTGGCCAAGAGCGGCTACAACCTGGCCGCCAGCGGCGCCATTGGCAAGAATGCGTTTGACGAGGAAGAGGTTGCTCTGGAGCTGCTGGACTACTTGCGCCAGCACTACGCGACCGAACTGGAGGTGCGCTACAAGCTGAGCGGTGTGGCCGAGATGACCGACGAGCAACTGCTGGACGCCGTGGGCCGCAAGCGCGGCGCACTGCAAAGCGGCGGCAAGATCAATCTGCAGAAGGCCGCCGAAATCGTGATCCACGACTTTCGCGCCGCCGTGCTGGGCCGCATTACCTTGGAAACGCCCGAGGAATTCGCCCAGTGGCTGGCCGCGGGCCAGAAGCTGGACGCCGAGCGCCAGCTCAAGAAAGACGCGATCGAGCTGGATCGCCAGATCCGTTTCAAGAAGATTCCGCGACCGCCGCGGGTGGAGAGTGAGGATGAAAATGGCCTCTAGCCCCCGTGAACTATGCACCAATAGCTCCTGAATTGGTAGCAAACCCATGTGCATCAACTTCCAGCCCGCGGTCAATTCCGCCTACATGGCCGAGCGCCTGGGCCCGCTGGAGCCGCCGGTAGGCCAGTGGCCGGAGGATATCTACCCCGGTTACGTCGCACCCGTGGCCGTGCGCCGCCGCAAGCAGGGCGCCAGCACTGCCGCACTGCGCCTGGCCCAGTTTGGCCTGGTGCCGCACTGGTGTGCCGATGCCGTGCAGGCCCGCGACATCAGTCGCAAGACCTACAACGCACGCAGCGAAACCGCCGCCAGCAAACCCAGCTTTCGCAGTGCCTGGGCCGCCGGCCAGTGGGTGCTGGTGCCCATGGAATGCTTTTTTGAACCCTGCTGGGAAGACGCGCCCGCCAACGGTGGCCGCCCCACGCGCTGGCGCATAGGCCGCGCGGACGGCCAGCCCTTTGCCGTGGCCGGCCTGTGGGACCGCTGGACCGACCCGGTCTCGGGTGCACAGGCTGGCAGCTTCACGGTGCTCACCGTCAACGCCGATGGCCACGCGGTCGCTGGCCGCATGCACCGTCCGGATGAAGAGAAGCGCATGCCCGTCATCGTGCCGCCCGAACGTTACGCCGACTGGCTGAACGCCAGCCCGGCGCAGGCGCTGGAGATGATGCGTGCTGCCCCCGCCAGCGAGCTGACCGCCGTGCCCGCACCGTTGAACCCCGATATCCCCGCCCCCCCGCAAACCCTGCAGCTTTTTTAGGAAAGGCCTTCCATGTCCCAGTCCCTCACGCCCAGCACCGATTGGAAAGAACAGATCGCCCCGAACGAAGACCAGCTTTACGCGGGCTACGGCCGGCAGTTTGCCGAGCTGCAGGCGCGCAAGTCGAAGAAGTACGGCAACGGCCGCGCGCTGCACCGCAAGCAGCTCCTCGCCGCCCAGGGCACGCTGGAAGTGCTGGACGGCCTGCCCGCGTTTGCACAGCAGGGCCTGTTTGCCAAGACGGCCAGCTACCCCGTGTGGCTGCGCCTGTCCAACGGCGGCATGGACCACGCCAGTGACCGCAAGCCCGACATCCGGGGCTTTTCTATTCGCGTGCTGGGCGTGCAGGGTGATTCGGCCCTGGGTGGCCCGTGCAAGAGCCAGGACTTTGCCCTGATCAACCAGGAGAAATTTGCCTTCCCCCAAAGCGGTGAGTTCGTGGACTTTGTGGTGGCAGCTTCGCACGGCGGCGGCGCGCTGCTCAAGTTCATGGTCCAGCGCTATGGCGTGCTGGGCGCCGTGAAAAAACTGGCGCAAACGGCCAAAACCTTTGGTAAGCCGTTTGGGGGCTTTGCGGCGCATCCTATGTTCAGCGCTGCGCCCATTGCGTGCGGGCCATATGCCGTGCGCGTGCGCCTGGTGCCAGCCGCGTCCAATGGCGCCGCGGTGCAGGGCGCGCAAGGCGACTGGGGCGCCGAGTTTGCAGGCCGCCTGAAGCAACATGCCTTGCAGTGGGACCTGCAGCTGCAGCCCTATGTGAACGAGACCTTGACGCCGATTGAGGACGCCTCGGTCGACTGGCCCACGCCCTACACCACGGTGGCACGGCTCACGCTGCCGGTGCAGGACACGGGCAGTGCCGCGGCCCAGGCCTTTGCCAAGGAGGCCGAGGCGGCAGTGTTCGACCCTTGGCACGCCCTGGCCGCACACCGCCCCCTGGGCGATGTGATGCGCGCCCGCAAGGCGGTGTACTTTGTCAGCCAGCAGGGCCGCGGCGCGGCCTGAGTTTCAAGCCTTGGGCGAGGACGGCGTGCTCACGAGCCACGCCAGCACCTGCGCTTGCAGCGCAGCGGCGCGGTCCACCATCACCCAGTGGCCGCAGGCATATTCCTGCACTGCGCTGCCCGGGGTGATGTTCAGCGTGTGCAGCCATTCGGGCGAATGGAACATGAAGGGCTTGCGCGCGCCGTAGGCATACAAGGTGGGGCATTGCAGGCGCACGGGCGCCGTGCGGCGCAGGCCGCCGGCCACGCCCAGCCAGGCCATGGCGTAGGGGGTGTTCATCTGCCAGCCAATGGACGCCTGCGGTGTGGGGCAGCGCATCGTGCGCGCCATCCAGCGCGTCATGCGGTTGGCCAGGCCGGTGGCGCCCAGCGTGCCCATTCCCCAGGCCAGTGCCAGCCAGAGTTGGTAGCCCAGGATTTGCATCTTCTGCTTGCCGGTGAGCGAACGCAGGAAGGCCTTGCTGTTGTGGTCGCCAATGTCGATGCCCACGATGCGTGCCACGCGCTGCGGGTGTCGGGCGGCCAGTTCGTAGCCAAAGATGCAACCCCAGTCGTGCAGCATGAGCGTGACCGGCTGCCCTGGGCTCACGGCGTCCACGATGGCCAGCAGCTGTGCCGTCATCTGCGCCAGGCTGCGTGTGGCGCTGGGTGGTGGGGTCTCAAAACCGGGCAGCGTGAAACGCACGCAGCGGTAGTGCGGCGCCAGCGCGGTCACCATGCCGTCCCACAGGCGGCGGGTGTCGGGCCAGCCGTGGATCATCACGATGGTGTCGGCCCCGGTACCCTCTACCCAGACTTCGGTGCCGTGGACCTGGAGTGTGCTGTGCGCCATGGAGAGTAATTTGCTATTGAAAGAGGAGCTGCTCGTGCTTATTTCTAGAGGGCTGCAGCCCGAAAGAATGCCACGCGTGCGGTGTCGGAAGGGTGGGAGGAGAACGCGATGCCCAGCCATGAGTCGTCCGGGCTGCGCTTGTCTGCGTCCTTGTCACCATCCTGGTTGGGGTGACGCGCAGCCTCCAGTTTGTCAAACAGCGTGACCATCAGTGCGGGTGACAGGTGGGCGGCTTTCAGGAAGCGCACGGCATGCACATCGGCCTCATGTTCGGCCTGGCGCGAGTAGGCGGCCTGGCCCATGAGCACCGGCACCGCCGCCAGCAGCGAGCTGAAGTCGCCCCACACCAGCGCGCCCAGGCTGCCCAGCACCCCGGCTTGCACCACCATGCGCATGCCATGGCGGTGTTGCACGTGGCCCAGTTCATGTGCCAGTACTGCGGTGAGTACGGCCGCATCGCCGTCCACCAGCTTCACCATTTCGTCAGTCAGCAGGATGGTGCCGCCGGGCAGGGCCAGGGCGTTGGCGCCGATGCGCTGGCCATGGCGAAACTCCAGGTTCCAGGCGGGCACGCTATTGGAGGGCTGCAGTGCCGCCGCTTGGGCGAAGGCCTCGCGGATGCGCTGCTGGTCTGCCTGTGGCAGCTCGGTCGGTGCCATGATGCCGTCCAGAGCACGCAGGGTGGACTCCCCCAGCGCCACGTCCGCGGAGTGGGGTGTGACCGCCACCACGGCCTGTGCCACCAACGGCAGGCCCCATTGCTGCAGGCCCACCACCAGCGCTACCAGCACCGCCACGCTGCCAGCCACCCAGCGCCAGTTCTGCTGCATCTTCACCACGATGGATTCGCCCAGCCCTTGGGCCCGGGCCCAGGCGTCCCAGGCCGCGCTGTCTTCGCTTTGCACCAGGCCACCACTGGGCAAGTGCGCCACCCGCATGCCGTGGCGGGTGCGTTCGGGCCAGTCCACCGACTTTTGCGGCACGCGCAGTGCGATGCCCGCGCCGTCTATGTGCAGCTGGCCCGCCACCACGCGGATGCGCACCGGGTGCGCGCGGCCGCTCTGGCCATCAAAGTACGTAGCGTCCAGTTCCATGCCTTACAGGCCCACGTCCAGGCCAAAAAAGTCGCCGGCGGCATCGCCCACAGCGTCCACATTCGACGCCTGGGCGTCGGCCACCAGCAGGGCGGGGTCGATACGCGTTTTGACGGTAACCGCCTCCAGCCGCAGGCGGGTCAGTGCGACCATGGCGAAGGGCCAGTACAGGCCCAGCGTGATCACGATCAGGAACGTGTTTTTCAGCGTCAGCCACAGCAGGGACTTGAAACGCAGGGCGCTGACAAAGCGCAGCTGCACATTGCCGGTTTGGGTCCACACCAGGTTTTGCAGGCGCGAGATGCTGTAGGGCTGGATGCACACCATGGCCACAACCATGAAGACCCAGCCAACGGCAAGGCCCACGATCATGGCGCCCACACCACCGTCTTTGAAGTTGGACGCCAACCCGAAGCCCACCACGCCCACCACCGCGGCTGGCAGCAAGGTGACCAGAAGAACTACGCCAATCACCTTCAGCGCCAGCACGTAGAACGAACCTACGCTGGCCTTGAACGTGGTTTGCAGATTGCCCAGCGCATAGTGGTTGTGTTGGTACTGCTTGATGTTCCAGAAGATCCAGGGCGCGACGAGCAACGCGCTCAGGCTTACAACGCCCGCCACCAGCAGGTAGCGTTGGGGGCTGTTGATTTCATCGACCCCGAAGAAGCGCGCCCCCACCAGCACCAGACCAGGAACGAAGACGGGCAGCATGGCCCGGTAGGCGCCTGCCAGCGAGCCGCGGAAGCTGAAGCGCAGCCCGCGCCAGCTGGTGTTGGCCAGGCGGAACTGCAGGGACGACTTGAACAGTGCAGGCCACAGCAGTGCAATCACCAGCAACGCAATAAAGCCCGCCATGGCGGAGAACTTGCCGGCCACCGAATACAAGCCAAACAGCACACACACCAGCAGATAGCCCTTGAACATCTTCAGGGGCTTGCCGTGGAAGCCCAGCGGCTGGTCGTCCACCAGCGTGTTGCCCATGAAGTAGCGCAGCTTGCGCGCGCGCGCCCAGGGCAGGTAGAGCGTCAGCGTGACGATGGTGAGCAGCAGGTTGACGATCCAGATGCGGAAATACTCGCTGCCCGAACCGGTGAAGCGCAAGTGCAGCAGGTTGGTGGAAGGTGGCGCTGCCACCAGGGTGTCTTGGGCCTCCGGCACATCCAGTGCTTGGGGCGCGTCCAGGTTGTCGTGGGTCATGGGGATCCTCCTTGAATGTGAATGGGGCCTGTGGCAGCCCTCTGTTTTTCAGGGGGATCATATAGCGGCTCAGGGCCGGGGTTTCAGCTCCGCATCCAGGGTGTCCCACAGCTCGCGCTCCGCCAGCGGTGTCTCCGGCGGCAGGTAGGGGTTGGTCAGGAAAAACACGCGCCGGCCCGCCAGGTTCAGGTCGCTGAGCAGCGATTTTTTGAAGGCCTGGTAACGCCGCTCGAATTTGCCATTCTTCATCAGCTGTCGCAGGCCTTCCTCCGCGCGCTGCGCCAGACGGTCACCCTCCGGCGTGCGGGGAAAAAAGTAATACCGCGGCAGTGGGTAGTACAGCAGCAGCTTGTTCTCGATGGCCAGGCTGGGAAACACTTTGTTGCCCGCCGCGAATTCCGGGCCGATTTCATTCACGCCCCGTGAGAACATGTCGAAGCGGTTGGAATCCAGCATGGGTAGCAAGGACTCGTAGGTGGGGCTGGTGACCACGGTGAACCCTTGCGCACGCAGGATCTCGGTGTCCACCCATACCGCACCCTGGCCAATGGAGAAGGTTTGCAGCTGTGCCAGCGTGCGTACGGTGTCCAGCCGTGGCTGGGTGCCGGCCTTGATCAGGAACAGGCGGTAGCCGGTCAAGCCTTTGTCCAGCGGGATGCGGATCGGATGCAACACCTGCTCACGCGCCACGCTGGTGGTACGCGCCATCACGGTGATGTCGTTGCCGCTGGTGAGCAATATTTCGGCGCGCCCCGAATTCATCTGCTTGGCGTAGGGCGCCAGGGTATAGGGCCCCCACTTGGGCGCCGTTTCATCGAGCGCGGCCTGCAGCAGCTCCCAGTAATAGTTCATGCGCACATCGGCGCCACTCTCGGGGGGCGGAAAGACATAGCGCATGGGTTGGGCCGCTGCCAGCCATGGCAGGGCCAAGGCCAGCAGAGCACAGGCCACGCGGAATCGCAACGACAGGTTCATGCTTCGGTCTCAGGTGCCGCAGTCCACCCAGTGTAGGCCAGAAGCGGCGGGCGCCTCTATCGGGCGTAGGCCTTGCGTGAGCCGTCTTCAAACAACTCATCGTCGCTGAGCAGTTTTCCGGCCTCGTCCCACAAACGCTGGCGTTTGACGTTGCCTTTGTCGTCGTAGTGCTCTTCCAGTTCGAGCTTGCCGCTGTCAAAGTAGGACTTGTGCACCCCCACGGGGCGCTCGCCATAGCGGCCGTCCAGCGCGTAACGACCCTGGACGCGCAGCGTGCCCTTGTCGGAAAAGCGCTGGCCGTCGCGCATCTCGGTGTTGCCTTCCTGCGTGTAGACGTCCTTGGTCTGCGGCTGGCCGTTCAAATAAAAGCTGGCCTCGCTGGCCAGCCGGCTGCGTTTGCGGCCACCCACATCCACCAGCGCGTACAGGCGCTCGCGCACCAGGGTGCCGCTGGCGTGGTATTCCGAGTCGCGCAGCAGCGCCGCGGGTTTCTCGGCCTCAGTCCACAGCTTTTCACGCCGCTTGCTGCCGTCGTCGGCAAAGAACCGCTCGATGCGGTTGCTGCCCTGGCGCTCTTCTTCGTCCTGGGGTTTGCCGTTGCTGTAGAAGCTGGTGGCCTTTTGCACCACGCCGGCCAGCAGGGTCTGGGTGCTGCGCACCACGCCCTCGGTGCTGTAGGTGGACACGGTGCTGGGCTTGCCGCCGAAGCCGCACAGCGCGGCGTCATCCACATGCGGGGCCAGCAGTGGCTTGGGGCCGCAGCGCAGGGCGGCCAGCTGCTTGCTGGGCGTGTACTGCACCGAGGCGCCTTCACGCTCGTTCTCGGCCACCCATTCCACTTTCTTGGGCGTGCCATCGTCATACCAGGTGCGGCGCAAACCGCGGGCATTGCCGTTGACGTTGGTGAACTCCAGCACCAGCTTGCCGTTGGGCGCCCATTCGCGCTCCAGCCCTTCGTGCGGGCCGTTGGCGGTGATAGTGAATTCCTTGTAGAGCTGGCCCTTACGGTAGTAGCGCGACAGGCCCACCGAATCACCATTGCGCAACTCGTACTCGCGCTCGATCTCGCCGCTGTCGCGGTCCTTGCAACGCACCATGCCGTTCAGGCCTTTGGTGGCGTTGCCGTTATTGGTGTCGATGGACTTGCCGTTGAATTCGCAGTCTTGCACGGCCAGCGCCAGGGCGCCGTGGGTCAGAAGGGCGGTCATCATCAGGCCGCGCAGAAGGGTAGTGCTCATAGTGACGATTGGTAACAAAAAATGACTCTGGCCCGCACGCTATGTGCGACAGCCGCTATACAAAAAGTAGCAAACAGCGAGGGTGAGGGTGTCTCTTGCTTCGCTGACCCAGATCAAAGACTGTATCGCAGCCGGGTTGCAGCATGGAGGCTTGTTTCAACCCCTTACCTTGTGAGACTCCTATGTTCAAACACATTCTTTTGGCAACCGACGGATCGGCATCTTCCGCCCACGCCGCGGCGCTGGCGGTGGACCTGGCCCGCACCCATGGTGCCAAGCTGACCGCGCTGTACGTGGCCGATCCCTATCCGTACATGGGCGTGGGAGAAATCAACCCTATGGGCCTGCAGGCGTATGCGGCGGCAGGCCAGCAGCTGGCGGCGCAGGCCCACGCACAGGTGGATGCCCTGTGCCAAACCGGTGGCGCCCCGGTGGCGTTGCAGGCGCGTCTGGTGGAGGACGCTACGGCGGTGAATGGCATTGTGCAAACGGCCCAGACCGAAGGGGCGGACCTCATTGTGATCGGCTCCCATGGCCGCTCCGGCGTGGCGCGCCTGGTGTTGGGCAGTGTGGCGACCAAGGTCGTGACGCAGAGCCCGGTGCCGGTGTTGGTGGCGCGTTAGGCGCTAGCGCTTGAAAAAGGCCACCAGGCCTCCAGTTACAGGGTTCCACCAACGCCTGTGATCGGAGCCCTGTGGCCTTTTTCGTGATGTGTCTCGCCGCGCTCCTGCTGGTGGTGGGCCTGCTGGGTTATCCACGCTGGCAGCGCTGGCGTCGCCAGCGTCTGCAACAGCAGCCGTTCCCCCCGCACTGGCGCAAGGTGCTGCGCCGCCGCGTGCCGCTGGTGGGGCGTCTGCCGGTGGACCTGCAGCTGCAGCTGAAAAAACACATGCAGGTGTTTGTGGCCGAAAAAACCTTCATTGGTTGCGCCGGCCTGCAGGTGACCGAAGACATGCGCGTGGTGGTGGCCGCCCAGGCCTGCCTGCTGCTGCTTAACCGTCCCGGTGCGGCCAACTATTTCCCCCAGGTGCGGCAGATCCTCCTGTACCCCGGCCCCTTTGCGGTCAACCGCAGCCACACCGATGCTGCTGGCGTGCAGCAGGAGCAGCGCCAGGCGCTGGCCGGCGAGTCGTGGTCACAGGGGCAAGTGATTTTGTCGTGGCAGGACGTGCTGGAAGGGGCGACCACGCCCGACGATGGCCGCAACGTGGTGATCCACGAATTTGCCCACCAACTGGACCAGGAAAACGGCCAGGCCATTGGAGCACCCCTGCCAGCCTGGGGCGATGCTCAGCACAACGCTAGGCGCTGGAAACAGGTGTTCTCGGATGCCTATGAGCACCTGCGCGGCCAGGTCTTCATGCATGAGCAGGGGCTGCTGAACCACTATGGCGCGCAGGACCCCGCGGAGTTCTTTGCCGTGGTGACCGAGGTGTTTTTTGAGCAGGGGCGCGCGCTGGCCGCCGAGTACCCCGCGCTGTACGCCGAGCTGCGCGGCTACTTCAAGGTCGACCCGGCTACCTGGTAAGCCGTCAGGCCCACGGGCAGGGCGCGGCACAATGCTTGCTCCATGCCTGACATGAACGCTCCGACCACCCCCGTGCAGACGCACACGCTGTTTGAAGACGCTCAGGCCATCTTCACCGGCACCCTGTTTGTCAGCCTGGCGCTGATCCTGTTTGGCCAGGTGGGCCTGCTCACCGGGGGCACGGCCGGCGCGGCCTTTGTGCTGCACTACGCCACGGGTGTGAGCCTGGGCAAGCTGTTCTTCCTCATCAACCTGCCGTTCTACTGGTTTGCCTGGAAGCGCATGGGGCGGGAGTTCACGCTCAAGACTTTTGTGGCCATCACGTTCCTGTCTGCCATGGCCGAATGGTCACCACGCCTGTTTGCCATTGAGCGGCTGCACCCGGCCTATGCCGCGGTGCTGGGCGGATTGCTGTTGGGCTCGGGCTGTCTGTTTCTGGCCCGGCATCGGGCCAGCCTGGGCGGGGCCACCATCGTGTCGCTGTACTTGCAGCAGTCGCGCGGCTGGCGCGCCGGCGTGGTGCAGATGGGCATGGACTGCACCATTGTGCTGCTGGCCCTGACCGTGGTGGACCCGGTGCGCGTGGCCTATTCGGTGTTGGCCGCGGTGGTGATGAACCTGTTCATCGCCATCAACCACCGGCCCGGGCGCTATGCGGTGCTGTAGCGCCTGGCCTCACTTGGCGGGCAACTGGGTCTGCAGCAGGCGCAGCACGTTGCCACCCATCAGGTCCGCCACATCGCTTTCGGAAAACCCCGCCTCCAGCAGTCCCTGGGTGATGAGCACCAGGCCCGTGGTGTCAAACGCCGCGGTGGTGGCGCCGTCAAAGTCGGAACCCAGCGCGACATGCTTCACGCCGGCCAGGTTCACCGCGTAGCGGATGGCCTTCACGATGGCGGCGGTGTTCAACCCGCAGACTGCACCCTCGAAATAGCCAATGCCGATGACACCTCCCGTAGCGGCAATGGCCTTGATATGGGCATCGCTGAGATTGCGTGGGCCGGGGCAGGTGCCCTGCACGCCGGTGTGCGAGACCAGCACCGGCCGTTGGGTCATGGCCAGCACGTCGTCAATTACCTTGGGGGATGCGTGGGCCAGGTCCACCAACAGACTTTTCTCTTGCAGACGGGCTACCACCTGCTTGCCAAACGGGGTGAGGCCGCCTTTTTCCATGCCATGCGCGGAGCCGCCCACCTCGTTGTCGAAGAAGTGGGTGAGGCCCATGATGCGGAAGCCCGCGTCGTACATCGTGTCGATGTTCTCCAGCTTGCCTTCCAGCGGGTGCAGGCCCTCGGTGGCCAGTACGGCAATGAGCTTGCCCCCGGTGGGTGCTGCCCCCTGGGTGAGCGCCGCCAGTTCGGTCTGGCTGTGCACCACCTGCATGGCGCCCCCGCTGTTGGTCGCGGCGGTGTGCAGCTTCTCACTTTGGTAGAGGGCGCGCTGCAGCAGGCTGTTCCAGGTGCGCACCGGCCAGCGCTGGGCCATGACCAAGGCGTTGAGGCTGTCGGTATCGCTGGCGTTGCGCTCGAAGTTCAGGCCCTTGGGGCTTTTGGTCACGGTGCTGAAAACCTGCAGACTGACCTTGCCCTCCTGCAGGCGGGGCAGGTCGGAGTGGCCATAGCGGTAGCGCGTGAGCAGGTCGCGCGACCAGAGCAGGGCATCGTCGTGCAGGTCGGCCACGAACAGCGTGTTGTGCAGGGCGGTGGCACGGGCGCTGGCGGCATAGGGCGCGGCATGCGCGATACCGTTCATGCGCTGGTCCACGATGCCGGGCAGCGTGAAGAACACCGCTGCGCCCAGGACCAGCAGCACGGCAAAAATGAGGAATAGTTTGCGTTTCACGGGGTCTCCTTGGGTTTTTTTCTTGAACCTGGCGGGGCGCATGCGTACACTCGCCGCTCCAGATAAGAACAAACATACTGGACTAGACAGGGAGTGGACCGTGAAACATACCAGACCAAGGCTGCGCCAAGCCCTTTTGGCGACTTGCTTTGCCAGCGCCTGCATGCTGGCCCAGGCCAATGAAACCCCAGCCGTAGCAGCAGTTGCTGTGCGCCAGGAGTCAGTGCCGGCGTTGGCCCTCTTTGCCCCCACGCGTGTAGAAGCGCACCTGGCCAAGACGCCGGGTCTGGTGGTGGTGCAGCTCACCTCGTTCGAAACCACCTGTTCCTTCTGCATCCGCGGCAATCCGACCTATGAGGCATTGGCCAAGGACAGCGCGGCCGACGCGCAATTCATCCGCGTGGTGTACCGCCCCTGGACGGGAGTGGGCCAGGACCCGTTTGCCAAGGCACTGGGCGTGGGTGGCCTGCCCGTGTTCCTGACCTACCAGGACGGCAAGCTGCTGCGCCGGCATGATGGCATTGGCACCCAGGCCGAACTGCAAAAGGACTTGCTGGACGGCCTGCGCTAGGCGCCCCCTGCCTAGTTCGCGCCCACAAAATCGGCCAGCGCTGCCGTGTCCATGGCACCGGTGTTGCTGACTACGGCGCCGGTCTTGCTGTTCTTGGCCACAACGAATGGCACGGACTCCACCCCCAGACTGTTGAACAACACGGTGTTGGCCTTGATGGTGGCCTCCAGCTCGGGCGCGACACTGGCGGGCAGCGGTGCTCCCCCTGTGCCGGCGAGGATGGACGCCTCGTGCGCGGACATGAAGTCGGCCGGGCTGCTGGCGCTCAGGATGGCGGCGCCCTGCGGCGCGCTCTTGCCGTTCAGGAACGACACGGGCACCCACACAAACTTCACCTTGCCCAGCAGTGGCTGCGAGGCCTGCCACAGGTGGCCGCAGTGCGGACACTGGGGGTCAAACAGCACATACACCGGGTTGGCGCTCATCAGCGCGCCGACCGTGAAGCCCTTGCCCTCGGCGGCTATCTTGTCGTAGGCCTGGGCCGGTGGCACACCGGTGGCCGCGGCTTTGGCGGGGCTGGCGTCTTGCCGGGAGCAAGCGGCGAGGCTCAGGGTCAAGGCGGCAGCCATGGGCAGGGCCAGGAGTTGGCGGCGGGAGGGGTTGGTGGCGGGATAGGCAGGGGTGTGGGGCATGGTGCTTGGCAATGAAAAGGTCAACGCTGGTGGAGTGTGCCCGGGCGCGGAAGGTTCCCCAAGTGGTCATTTCTGAGGCACCGTCTGCAAACCCAGTACTGGCGCGGTTTTTGAGGCTTGTGAACATAGTTATCCACAAAGTGGCACACAGTCTGGGTGGGTAACTGGCTGGTCAAGGAAATCGTTTTCTCCACATACACAAATTTGTCATGAGCGATACCACAAATTTTTCTCCCATTGGCAAATCTGCCAACTATTTGCGGCGCTGCAGCACGACCTGTCTAAATTTTGGGCGC
The DNA here is from genome assembly GCF_059416145.1 of Rhodoferax sp. GW821-FHT09E07. NCBI lineage: Bacteria > Pseudomonadati > Pseudomonadota > Betaproteobacteria > Burkholderiales > Comamonadaceae > Rhodoferax > Rhodoferax sp. GW821-FHT09E07. The sequence continues at coordinate 386,593 of NZ_JBWKOP010000001.1, forward strand.
CGCGTTGGAAGGCCCATCTGGCGCGGCTCCCGGCAGTTGTGCGGTGGGTTATCCACAACGTGGCCCACATGAATACGGGGTAAGTTTTTCAGTCGTCAAACAGGCCGGGGCCGTTGAAACGGGCGCGCTCGGTCAGCAACATGCGCAGTTTGGTGGACACCCCGCCTGGCGCCGAGAAACCCCCTGCGCCACTGTGTGCCGCGAGGATGCGGTGGCAGGGCACCACCGGCGCAAACGGGTTGGCCCCCAGCGCCTGGCCCACGGCGCGGGCCGCGCCGGGCTCCCCCATCAGGCGGGCCAGTTCTCCATAGGTCAGGGTTTCGCCCGGGGGGATGCGGCGTGCCAGTTCGTACACGCGCTGGTGAAACGCAGGAACGCCCGCCATGTCCAGCGGCAGGTGGGACAAATCGGTGGGTTCTGTGGGGTGGCCCTCCAGCAGGGCCACGATGGCGTCTATGGCGGTTTGCACCTCGGCCGGGGCTTGGGCTTCTGCGCAGCCCGGAAAGCGTCGCGCCATGCGGGCCCGCGTGGCGGCCTCATCCGCCTCGGGCAGTTGCACCCCGGTCAATCCGGCCGCACCCCAGGCAATGCCGCAGGTGCCCAACGGGGTGGGAAACACGGCATAGGCGAGGGTGGCCATGGCTTGCAGGTGCTAAACGCCCTGGCTGTGCAGCGTGACCAGGCCCTTGGGGGTCTTCAGCGTCGCTGTCAGGTTGGCAGGGCCAGTGGTGATGTCGATGCCCGTCAGGCCCACGGCGTCATAGGCGGCTTGCAGCTTGGCGGCCGTGGGGTGGGTGATGGAGATGCCATGCAGCGCCACGCCGGAGCGCGGCAGGCTGTTGCGTGGGTGCAGGCGCAGGGGCTCGGCATCGTCTGGCTTGCCCCACTGGATCAGGCTGGGCAGGGTTCCGTTGAACAGGCGCTGCCCGTCTTCGCGCACGGTGATCTGCCACTGCAGCAGCCCGCGGCGCGAGTGGCGACTGGCGGGCATCGCGGGGCCACGGTCAATCTCCAGCGCTTTCAGCGCGGCGCGCGCGGCGCGCATGTCGTCGGTGTTGGCCACAAAGTGCACCAGGCGTGGCTCGCTGGCCACGGCGGCTTGCAGGGCGGCATCGTCCAGGTCAAACCAGCGGCGGGTGGGCGCGTTGGCCGCGCGCTTGGCGCCAGGGTCGATGGCGATGATTTCAAAGTACGCCAGCGGGTGTGCGGGCGTGGCGATTTTGAAGAGGCGGTTGTGGGTGCCGTACTGCGGGTGTTCGCCGCCGAGGGCTGGGGTGATGCCCAGCGTGGCTTCACACCATTGCACGCCTTGTTCCAACGTGGACGCGGCCACCACCAGATGATCGATTTGTGTTTTCATGGTTTGACCATACCACCCGTGCAGGGGCCGGGCTGCGTCAGTTCCATTTGAGGTAGACCCAGGCGGTGAGGACCAGCCCTATGCCCCACAACAACCAGACCTGCGGCACGGCATAAGGGTAGAGCATCAGCGCCACACCGGCCCAGACCAGCACGGGCTGCGTGGTCTTGCGACCGCGCCGAAACGCGATGTAGCCCACGATGCCAAACAGCAGCGCGCCCACCAGGTAAGCCGGGCTGGGCAGCACCAGGCCCATGGATTCGAGCGCCTTCAGTTCTTCATTCATGCCGCATTCTCACTCCGGCGCCGCGTACTTCCAAGCGCACCTCGTCCAGCACCTGGCCCTTGGCGTCGGCAATCTGCACCACATGGCGGCCTGGCCACAGGGCCCACTGGGCAGTGTTGCCCCTGGCCAGCGGTTTGCCGTCCATGAGCCAGCGCAGGTTGCTGCCCTCGGCCTGCAGCGTCAGGCGCTGGCGGTTGGGCGGAATGTCGGGGTCCAGCGCGATGATGGTGCCCGTGGTGGGCGCGGTGATGCGGGCCGTGGGTGCCGCGCCAGATTTTGAGGGTTTTTGGTCTCTAGCCCCCGTATTCATTGCGCGAGCAGCTCCTGAATCCATAGCAAATGCGGTTTGCTGCGTGCCGTCCACAAACCACTCGGTGCGGGCGGCCTCCAGGCTGGGCGCGTTGTCAGCGCTGGCAAACTGCACGGCCTTTTGCACCACGCCTGCGGGCGGCTTGGGCGCGCGGCTGGGCTGCTTGGCGTGCAGAAAATTCATCACCGCGGCCCAGATGGGCGCCGCCCCGGTGGTGCCGCTCACGTCCCACATGGGGGCGCCGCTGGCGTTGCCCACCCACACGCCCACGGTGTAGCGCTGTGAGTAGCCCAGCGCCCAGTTGTCGCGCATGTCTTTGCTGGTGCCGGTTTTCACCGCGGTCCAGAAGCGCGTGGCCAGCACGCTGTCGGTGCCAAAGGTGCGGGCACGTGCCAGCGGGTCGCTCATCACGTCACCCACGATGAAGGCCGCGCGCGGGTCCAGCACTTGGGTCGCAGGTGCGGCTTTGCCGGGCAATAGTGTGGTGGGGCTGATGCGGCCTCCATCGCCCAGCGCACGGTAGGCGTTGGTCAGGTTCAACAGCGAAACCTCGGCACTGCCCAGCGCCAGGCTGTAGCCGTAGTAGTCGCCGCTTTCCTTGAGCGGCAGGCCCAGGCGCACCAGTTGTTTCTGGAAGGCGTCGGGCGACACCATGACCAGCGTACGCACCGCGGGCACGTTCAGCGAGGCCCCCAGCGCTGTGCGCGCCGACACCCAGCCCTTGAAATGCCGGTCGTAGTTCTGCGGAATGTAGAGGCCGCCTGTGGTCTGGATCTGCGTGGCGGAGTCTTCCAGAAGAGACGCCGCCGTGATGTGCCGCTCCGCAATGGCCTGCGCGTAGAGGAAGGGCTTGAGCGTGGAGCCGGGCTGGCGCAGTGCGGTGACCGCATCCACATCGGCCGCGTTGCTGAGTGGCCCGCTGGAGCCGACCCAGGCCAGCACCTCACCGGTGGCGTTGTCCAGCACCAACAGGGCCGCGTCTTCCACATGGCGGCCGGCCAGTTCGCGCACATGGGTTTGCAGTGTTTGCACCGCAAAGCGCTGCAACGGCGCGCTGAGGGTGGTGGTGATGCGATGGGTGTTGCTGGCAGCAGACCTTGCCAATTGGCTGGCCACGTGTGGGGCAATGCCCTCGCTGGCCGCGTAGTCGCGCCGCTGCAGCGCGCCGGCCACGAACAGGTCCATGGCGTCGCAATTGGCCGCACCCGCTGGCTCCAGGGTCTTCATCACGCTGCAGGCGCGCTGCACCACCTGCGGCTCTTTGGCATTGGGTGCGCGCACCAGGGCCGCTGCTACGGCGGCCTCGCGGTTGTCCAGGCCGTGGGCGGCCTTGCCAAACAGGGTCTGGCTCAGCGCGTCGATGCCCACCAACTCGCCGCGAAACGGCACCAGATTCAGGTAGGCCTCCAGAATCTGGTCCTTGCGCCAGCCGCGCTCCAGGCTCTGGGCCGAGAAGGTTTGACCCAGCTTTTGCACCACGCTGCGCCCACCGCTGCCGCGCTTCAGGTCCTCGTCCAGCAGGCCGGCCAGCTGCATGGTGATGGTGGAGGCGCCGCGGGTTTTGGTGTTCCACAGGTTGCCCCAGGCCGCGGCGGACACGGCGCGCCAGTCCACCCCGCTGTGTTCGTAAAAGCGCTTGTCCTCTGACAGCACCAGCGCCGTGCGCAGGGCAGGGGACACATCGGCCAGAGCCACCCATTGGCCACGGCGCACCGTGGCGTTGGTGCGCAGGCGGTGCAGCAGCACACCGTGGCGGTCCAGAATCAGCGTGTCGGACGACTGGTAGTTGGCCTTTACTTCATTAAAAGTGGCTGCAGCCCCCGTGGAATATGCGCAAGCGGCTATTAAAAATATAGCGATTGCCTTGGCGGGACGGTGCAAAACCCCGCGGTCGCCCCGGCCCTGGGGGGCTGTAGCCTTGGTGACCCTGCGGCCCCATGGGTCGGGCGCGTCCCCGTAAACTGGTTTGTCTTGCAACTTATCTATCCCTGTCTGTATGTCCCACGCTGCTCCGCTGTTCCAACCCCTCACCTTCAAGGGCCTCACGCTCGCCAACCGCATTGTCATGGCTCCCATGACGCGGTCGTTCTCGCCGGGTGGCGTGCCCACCCCTGCGGTAAGCGAGTATTACCGCAAGCGCGCCGCATCGGCTGTGGGGCTGATCGTGTCGGAGGGCACCGTGGTCCAGCGTCCGTCGGCCGCCAATGATCCCAACGTGCCCCATTTCTGGGGTGACGCTGCCCTGGCCGGCTGGCAAGACGTGATCAACACCGTGCACAGTGCCGGTGGTGTGATGGCGCCGCAGCTCTGGCACGTGGGTGCCGCGCGCAACCCCCGCACCACCTGGACAGCGCCACCGCCCGTGGACTCACCCTCCGGCCTGTCGCGTCCCGGCAAACAGTTTGGCGCGCCCATGAGCGATTCGGACATCGCCGACACCATCGCCGCCTTTGCCAAGGCTGCGGGCGCGGCCAAGCGCCTGGGCTTTGACTGCATCGAACTGCATGGCGCCCACGGTTATTTGATCGACCAGTTCTTCTGGGACGGCACCAACCAGCGCGACGACCGCTTTGGCGGCAGCGACCTGGTGGCGCGAGGACGTTTTGCGGCCGACATCCTGAAAGCCGTGCGCGCCGAAGTAGGACCCGACTACCCGGTCATCATTCGCCTGTCGCAATGGAAGCAGCAGGACTACAGCGTGCGCATGGCGCAAAACCCCGACGAGATGGCTGCCTGGCTGCAACCCCTGGCTGACGCAGGCGCCGACATCTTCCACTGCTCGCAACGCCGTTTCTGGGAGCCGGAGTTTGACGGCTCCGACCTGAACTTTGCCGGCTGGGCCAAGAAGCTCACCGGCCGCCCCACCATCACTGTGGGCTCCGTGGGCCTGAGTGGCGAGTTCATAGCGGCCTTTGGTGGCGAAAGCTCCAAGCCCGCATCGCTGGACGAACTGCTGCGCCGCTTTGACCGCGGTGACTTTGACCTGGTGGCCGTGGGCCGCGCACTGATCAGCGACCCGGACTGGGCACTGAAGGTGCGCGATGGCCGCATGGATGAGTTGTCGGACTTTTCGCCGGCGGCTTTGGCGAGTTTGGTGTAACGGGCATTTGATGCGCGCACTGCTACTTGCACCCTGCATGGCACTGGCCCTGTCGGCATCCGCCGCAGAGTCGGTGTCTGTCGACTTCCGCTGCCTGGCCACCGAAGGGAGCAAGCCCATCCGGCTTGAATGGCGGTTGTTTTCCGAGGATAAAAGCAATTGGTCGGCGAGCTATGTGAAGTACAAAGGCGCCAAGCAACCCATTTCGCTGGTGTTGCGCTCAACCAAGGCGACCGAGACTGCGCCTGGTCGCCCGATGGAGTTTGAATCGGTGTGGCTGGAGGTGGTGGACGGGCAGATATCGGGTGAATACCGTGTCACCACCCAGGGCGCCAACGTCTATGGTTTCGACTACAAGAATCGGCGCACCGGCAAGGAAATCGCGTTTGCGCAAGACAACGCGGCGTATACCGAAACCGGCTGCAAATGGAATTGAGGGGAACTGAGGTGCTAGCTGCGCACGGCAGCTAGCGGTCCTCGGATCACAGCAGGTACAGCGCAGCCAAGCCCAACACAGCGGGCACGGTCTGGATGTAGAGGATCCGCACCATCACCGTCGCCGCACCCCAGATGCCAGCCACCGCCACGCAGGCCAGGCCGTAGGCAGCAAAGGCTTTGGCAATGGATGGATCGGGCAAGACCAGCGCGAGCAGCAGGGCTACGGCCAGAAAGCCGTTGTAGCAACCCTGGTTGGACATGGCAGCCTTGCGGGATTCCACTTCGGAGGGCGGAATACCAAAGGTTTTCACACCGCGGCTCTTGTACAGCACGGTCTCCAGCAAAAAGATGTAGACGTGGATCAGGCAGACCAAGGCGATGAGAATCTGGGCGGGGAGTGACATGGAAAAGTCTCGGGTTGATGAAGTGAAGCGAAGAATATATAATCACGTTATGTTTGTAAAGCAATTCGCTGTCGCCCCCGTTACCCATGGCTGAAACCTCCACCAAACGCGATGGCCGCAAAGAAAACGCCAGCGCCACGCAGGCCGCGCTGCAGCAGGCTGCATTGCGCTGGTTCAGTGAACAAGGTTTTGAAAAAGCACCGGTCGGCAGCATCTGTGCCGAGGCCGGCGTGACCGTGGGCGCGCTCTACCACCACTACGGGGACAAGAAGGGCCTGTTTGCCGCCGTGGCGGAGCAAGTGGATGCGGGGCTGGTGCAGCAGGCGTTTGCCGCGCGCAAGGCGGTCATCAACGGCGGTGGCGGCGCCTGGGATGCGTTTCTGGCGTCTATCGACACCGTGCTGCAAGCCGGCACCAACGCGCCACTGCGCCGCCTGATGCTGGTGGATGCGCCTGCGGTGCTGGGCGCGCAGTGGGGCGAAATCCGGCAACGCCAGGGTCTGGGCGCCATGCGGGCCAGCATTGCCGACCTGCAGACGCATGGCATTTTTCGGGGGCACGACGCCGAGCGCCTGGCGCGCGTCGTGCTGGGGGCACTCTATGGCGGCATGGATTCACTGCCGGACGACGAGGCAGGCGTGCAGGATGCCTTGGCCGACACCCGGCAATGCCTGGTGGCCATGCTCGAAGGTTTGCGAAGCAAGGATGTTCCATGACCGTACAGACCAGACTTGAACTCGGATCGGATACCAGCAGGGTGCTGTGCACCGAAGATGGCCGCGTTGTTCTGGAGCAAGAGCTGCCGCTGGGCACAGCCTCGCTGGCTCGCCAATGGATGCGCCACACACCGCCCACGCCGCTGGACATTGAACACGCGATTGAGCAGACCGAAGATGTGGTAATGCCGCTCGCCGCGAAGCTGGTGCGAACGGAGCAGTTGCTATTGCGGGGCCCGGGTGCCGCGTTGATTCTGCAGGGGGTGGGGGCTGCACCAGATGCCGTGCTGCGATGGAATCTGGACGAGGTGGAAGATCTCTTCAACCGAATCGCCATGGTCAGCCAAGGGCGGCCCAGCGGGCAGGAGGCTTTGCCTACGGCGCCGGAGTTTTATGCGGCAATGGTGATCCTACGGGAATGCTTGCATCACCTCAGGTTTGGTGATGTGATGGTGCAAGCCTAGCGCAGGTTTGAATCAAGCCTACTTGGATGCTCCGCCTGCCGGCTCGTAGGTGGCTGTGCTGATTTCAGGAAGTGCCTCTGTCCGGCCAATGAGCTGAAGGCGCCATGAAACCACATTGAGGCCTTCGATGCGCACATAGCGGGAGTCCTTGCTTTGCACACAAACGTCCAAGTCCGCGGTATGACCAAGACTTGCGCCATAAGGCCATGACAGTTCAATGCGGTGGCATCCTTCACTGACACGCACGTAGGTATACGCGCCGCCGCCGAGTTTGATTGCACTTTCTCCATCAATCGCCAAGCGCGCGTCATACGCTCCGAGAAGCAACTTCTGAGGACGATAGATATAAATGGTCGCTGTATTGCCATCTACTGAAGGGGCGTCGCGGTAGGTGATGCTGCTGGACGCGCAACCGAATAGCGCAAGTAGGCAGAAAACATAGATCAGAAAACGCATGTTGTGTCCCTTGTGGATAGTTCGCAATATATCTCGGACATTGGATGCATCTTGATCACTTCGCAGCCTCCACCTTCACCTTCATATTCGGCGTCTCACCAAACATCTCTGGCGCATACATCGCTTCCACACGTGAGGGGGGCAGCGAGAACTCGCCGACGTTGTTCAGGCGGATGGTGTATTCCATCTTCACCACGCCTTTGGGCAGGTACTCGTAGTAGCTGCGGAACGACTCGAAGCTGCGTTCTTCGAATGCGGCCCAACCGTAGCCTTCCTTCTTCTCGCCTTGCGTGGCGATTTCGCTGTCGCGGCCTAGGCCGCTGCCAAGAATCGTCGCGCCGCCGGGTACCGGGTCGGTGATGGCGACCCAGGTCATGTCGGCGCTGGCGTTCACCTCGATGCTGATGCGCAGCACGTCACCGCGCGTGTAGCTGCCGGCGGGCAGGTTCTTGTTGGCTTGCTCCACAGGGGTGATAGTTTTTTTGATCTGGTAGCCCGCAAAGAAGGGCGCCTTCAGCTGCACTGCGGCGACGGACTGCAGCGTGAGCCAGGGTTTGCCCGCGCCCTGGTGGGTCACATTCAGCGTGTCCTTGGCAGCGGTGGTGCCCCAGGGCAGGAACATGGTGTTGTTCTTCAGGTTGCCAGGCGATGCAGGCGCGCCAAACATGGTGGTCTGGTGCGCAGCGCCCGAAGCATCGGTGGTCTTGACGCGTTCGACCTTGCTCCAGTCCACGCTGGCTGCACCCGTGCTCATGGATGCCTTGGTGCTGCCGGCCACCGGCACGGCTTCAAACTTGGCACTGAATTTTTCCAGTGCCAGGCCGCCCCACAGGTTGGCGGTGGTGGTGTGCCAGGCGCCGTTCTGCTGGCGGCTGATGAAGCCGTTGGCCAGGCGGCCCATGTCGTCTTTCCAGGCCGGGTCGTCCAGCACGCTGAGGATCAGGCGCGCGGTGTTCACGTCGCCGTTCTGCATCAGCCACCACCAGTAGTCGTCCTTCTCGCTGCTGAAGATCATCTTGGTGCCCTGGTAGCTGATGCGGCTGCGCAGAATCTGGTTGGCCTCCGCAATGCGCTTGTCGCGCTCGGGCACGTCGTTCACGCGCTTGAGGATGTTGAGCCAATCAATCACCGCATGCGTGGGCCACTGGTTGGGCGCAATGGTGATGCTGTTGACCATGCGGCCCTGCGCCTTGCCGTAGCGCGAAAGCGCTTCGATGGCGGCCAGCTTGCGCATGTCAAGGTCTTTGCGCGGGCTCCAGAACTCGCGCTGGATGCGCCCTTCCACAAAGGCGATGAGGCCACGCTCCATGGGCGCGCGGATCTCGTCGCTCAGTGCAAACGCAGGGTTGATGCCGGATGCCTCATGCGTGGCGGCCAGCAGATATGCGGTCAGCGTGTCGCTGCCGCGGTTGGCCTCGCCATCGCGCGGCGGGAAGTAGTTGGCCAGGCCATCGCTATCCAGGTAGCTGGGGATTTGCGCGGCCACGCTTTGCCACAGCTTGCCGTCGCGCAGGCCCACGCTCTTGCTGGTCTTTTGCTCCAGGCAGGCAAAGGGGTAGAGCGCAAACCAATCCTTCACGCCCGGCAGGCCCTCGGCCAGCTTGGGTTGCAGTGCCATCTTCAGGCCACCACGGCCGGGCAGGGCGTCGGCAGGGGCATTCACGTCCAGCGTGAGCGGGCCGTCAATCTGTACCAGCGTGGCCTGCTGCACCGTCAGCGGTACGGCGGGCACGATGCGTTGGCGCGCCTTCAGCGCGTCGCGCGCGCCAGTGATGGTGTCCTTGGCCTCAATCTCCCACAGGATGGCCTCGTTACGCGTCAACGCCAGTTGCGCAGGTGCCGTCACGTTCCAGGCCACTTCGCGCGCATCGCCGGCGGGAATGTCCACCGTTTGCGGTGGCAGATCCAGCAACGTGGCGCGTGGCGTCACCAGCACCTTCATGGCCTGCTTGGTGGTGTTGCGCAGCGTCAGCTGGGCACGGTACTGGTCGTCCTCGCGCACCAGCGGCGGCAGGCCGCTGATGATCTGCAAATCTTGCGTGGCGCGGATGCTGGTAGAGCCCGTGCCAAACATGCCGGTAAAAGCATCGGCCACGGCCACGATCTTGAAGGTGGTCAGCGCATCGTTCAGCGGCACGGTGACTACGGCTTGACCGTTGGCGTCCAGCTTCACACTCGGGTTCCACAGCAGCAGGGTCTCCAGCAGCTCACGTGCGCCGCTGTGGCCACCGCCGCCACCGGGCGCCACGGCCTTGCGGCCATAGTGGCGCCGGCCAATGATTTCCATCTGCGCTGTGGAGGTTTCCACACCCCAGCTCCGGCGCTGCAGCATGGCGTCCAGTACATTCCAGCTGCCATTGGGCATCAGCTCCAGCAGCGCCTGGTCCACTGCGGCCAGCGCCACCTCGGCATTGGCAGCGGGCTGGCCGTTGGGCAGCTTCACGGTGATGGTGACCTGTGCCTTGCTGCGCACGGCGTAGCTTTCCTTGTCAGCCTTTACGCTCACGTCCAGTTGGTGGGCCTTGGTGCCCACACGAATCTCGGCCACGCCCAGGCGGAATGCGGGCTTGCTCAAATCCACCAGTGCGGTGGGCGCCACATATTCGCGCCCCTCGTACCAAAAGCTGGTCCACCACTCACGCGGGGCCTTGTAGCCCCAGGTGAAGAAGCTGTACCACGGCACCTCGCGCAGGCGGCCGCGCAGCACCAGTGCGCTCACATACACATTGGGTCCCCAGCCTTCCTGAATTTTCAGGCTGATAGTGGGGTCTTGCCCGTTGAGCTGCACCACTTCGGTCTGCACAATGCCTTCGCGCTCCACGGCCACCAGCGCCGTGGCAAAGCGGAAGGGCATGCGCACCTGAAATTTGGCGGTCTCACCGGGTTGGTAGCTCTTTTTCTCGGGCAGCAGGTCGATGCGGTCGGTGTTCTCACCGCCAAACCACAGCTCGCCCTGCTTGGTGACATACACGCTGCTGGCGGCCTGGATAGTGTTGCCACTGCTGTCCTTGGCCGTCACCACCAGTTCCACTTCACCGGCTTCGTTCAGTGCGGTTTCACACAGCAGCAGGCCGCGAGAATCGCTCTTGCCGCTGCACACGCTGCCCAGCTCTTTGGTGTTGGTTTTGTTGTCGTAGGTGTAGAAGCCACCCACCATGCGCTTGCGCGTGGTGGTGGTGATGCGGGCGGTGGCTTTCACTTCCAGCGCCACGCCTTCTTGCGGCTTGCCCGTCAGGTCGAGCGCCAGGGCCTGGAACTTGATCTTTTGGCTGCTCGACACCCAGCCCTCGGTCTTGATGCCCGCCACCACGGCCGCAGGCCACAGGGTCTGCGTGCTGCGGATGGTTTGCACTTCGCCATTGGGGTCGGAGTAGGTGGCTTCCAGCAGCAGGTCTTGTGGCTGGCGGCTCTTGGGCACCTTGTCGATGGCGACCTTGCCCGCGCCATTTTTGTCCAGCGTCAGCGCCAGCTTGTCGGCAATCACGCGCGCATCGCTGCCCGCGTTGGCGTCTTCCTCGCCTTCGCCGTTGGACACCTCACGCCCGCCGCGCGGTGCCGAGAAATTGAATTCGCTGAAGTCCGCGTAGTTGAGCGACTTGGCGCGCACCAGCGCCGACACGCGCACCGGCAGGTTCACGGCGCCACCGCCGGATACGTAGTTGATCTGCACATCCACCGGCACCTTGTCCACGTTCACCAGCGCTTTCTTGTCAGCCGGTGTAACGCGGCCTTCCAGTACCGGCAGGCGGAACTCTTCCACGCGGAACTGGCCGGTGTAGAAATCCTGCCCGCGCGTGCCACCGGACAGCTGCACCTGGTACACGCCCAGCTTGGCACCAGGCGGAATGGAGAACGTGTTTTCCGCACTCAGGCCGCCCGTGGCGGTCTTGCGCCATTTCAGGTCCATTTCGTATTGCTGGCCACTGCCCACGTGGGTGATCAGCAGGGTGTCGGGTTGCTTGGCGGGAAGGTCAAAGCCCTTGGAGGTTTCCGTGCGCAGCAGGTGCTTCATCGACACGGTTTCACCTGCGCGCAAGAGCGTGCGGTCGAAGATGGTGTGGGCACGTTCGTCGGGCACCACGTCGCGGCTGGTGGGCAGGTTAAAGCGCCAGGGTTCAATGCCGCGGTTCCAGTCGCTCCAGGTAAAGGCCAGGTCTTGCACGGTGCCCTTGCCATCGCCCGCGGGCTGCGTGGCGCGCGCGCTCACGAAGTACGCTTGGCTGTAGCCTTCTTCGCCGTTGCACCGCGGCGCCTGGGGCGAAATGCCGCTCAGGTTGGCAATGCCCTGGGCATTGGTTACGCCGTTGGCCACTTCCTGGCCACGGCAGTCGGACACGCGCACCGTGGCGCCAGCCACAGGGGTGCCTTTGTCCAACGAGGTGACCCAGGCCAGGGCGTTCTCACGCCCCAGCTTGAAGTGCACGCCTAAGTTGGTCACCAGGGCCGAGGTGCGAACAATCATCGTGCGGCCATCGCCATGGCGCTCGTCCAGCAGGCTGGTGCCCAGCCTTTGCGAGGCAATTTCCACCACATGGAAGCCAGGAGAAAGCGGAATACCCACCACCTCAAAGGGGCGCGGGTCGTTGTTCTCGGGCTTGGGCAGGTCCAGCGTTTTCACATTGGGCTGGCCTTGCAGCAGTGACAGCATGCGCGTCTGCACGCCGTATTTGTCCGCATCACTCACGATCTTGGGCAGAGGGCCCTGCACATCGGCCGCGGCCTGCTTGCGTGACACGGTGTAGGCGTCATAGCGCTGCACCTTGCGCCACCAGGCAATGATCTCGGCGTCGGTACCGGGCTGGAAGGTGCTGACCTTGCCAGCGGGCGCCTTGGGCGCGCTGGGCTTGCCTTGCTCGGCGTTCAGGCCTTTCACATTTAGCGCCGCTTCCACATTGCGCAGCGTGACCGGCAGCAGGGCCACGCCATTGGACTCGGCAAAGCGCTCCACGATGCCAAACGGTGCCGCGGCAAACTTGGCCAATGGCGGCATGGCGCCGGTGGCGACTTTGAGCGGGAAGCTATCCGCATTGCGCAGCACGCGTCCCGAGGCATCCTTGAAGTCCTTGGGCAGCTCGATGCTGAATTGGGTTTGTTCGGCCAGTGGCGCGGCGAAGGAAATGCCGTTTACCACGTCATCCCCGTCGCCACCTTGTTCGGCCAGGTCAGGCTTGATGGTGTCCCGGCCACTCTTCAGGCGAATGCCCTGCAAAAGCTTCACCGGCACCGGGGCGTTGAAGTTCAGCGTCATGGGGCGAATCGGCAAGCAGGCGCTTTGTGCGTTTTCGCGTTCGCAACTGAAGTTGGCCGCAAATGGCTCGCGCACCTGGAAGTTGAAGCGCTTCTCCACGCTGTTGGGCACGCCTGTGGCCGCACCGCCGCGCGCGGGCGTCGTCACACCCTTGCCAAACACGATCTGCACCTTGGCCGAGGACGACAGCTTGCGATTGCAGGCCAGCGTGACGATGGACAGCGGGTTGGCCTTGGCCTCGTTCTCCATACCTTGGGCTTGCAGCAGGCCTTCGCGCTCCTTGCCGCTCAGCAGGCGCACTGCCACGCGCTCGCCCAGGCCCTCCACCGCGCACCACACATTCGCCTGCAGGCTCTCCAGCGTGGCCGAGCCGTTCAGGCGCATTGTGAAGAACTGCTCCTCGTCAATGCGGCTGCCCGAATAGGGGCGGATGTTTTGCACAAACGGGCCACCGCTATTGAATTTGTAGCTAGTGGTGCCCGTCAGTTCTGCGCCTTTGGGTGATTTGAAGCCTGCTTTGGCCTGCACGGTACAGCTGATGCCGGGAGGCAGGTCGTTCTCAAAGTCAAACGCCCACGCGCGGTCGTTGACCCAGCGGCCGGTGCCCTTGGTCACCTGGGCGTCGCTGCAACTCAGGGTCAGCGGCGCTTCGGCCTTGGGGTCGCCAAAGTTGACGGCACTTTCGTCAAATTTGGCCACCACCTGGCGCACCTGGGCGATTTCGCCCTGGGGGGACAGGCTGGTGATTTGCAGGGCCAGCGCGGCCCAAGAGGACGCGGCCAGGCCGCAGGCGATGATGATTTTTGGTGTTTTCACGCGAGCTCCCGAAAAGCAGCTGGAAGGGTAGCCGAAAAAAATTGAAACCAATTGAATCCAGTCGCGACTGGGCTGCGTACCTGTAACAAGCCGCAACGAACACGCTTGCACGCCCCCGTCACCTAACTTTGATCGATTGGACGCCCCATGAACCACCTTCGTACCGCACTGCTGCTCAGTGCCGCAGGCCTGTGCAGCGGCTTGGCACACGCCGATACCGGCAAACTCCTGCTTACCGGGGGCGTCAGCTCCCTGGACGGCGCTGCCGGCGGAGGCCTGACGCCCTGGGCCGTCATCGGCACCAACGCCACCGAGGGTGAAGTAGGCGTATCCGCCCACCTGAGCCGCGCGACCACGCAGGATTACAGCCTTAACACCATGGGCGTAGCCTTTGCCTTCAACGACCGGCTGGAAATCTCGCTGGCGCGGCAGGACTTTGACGCATCCCCCGCTACGGCGCTGAACGGCCTGGGCTTTGCCGTGCAAAACGGCCAGCACGTGAAGATGGACGTGCTGGGGGTGAAGGTGAAAGTGGCCGGCGACGCTGTGCTGGACAGCGACACCTGGATGCCCCAGATCGCCGTAGGTGTCGAGCAAAAGTCGGTGGATGCGGGCTCCATCACCCCAGTGGTGGACTTTCTCGGCGCCAAAACCAGTGGAACGGACTTCTATGTCACCGCCACCAAGCTGTTTCTGGGCCAAAGCCTGCTGCTAAACGGCACGTTGCGCTACACCAACGCCAACCAGAACGGCCTGGTCGGCTTTGGCAGCAAGGTGCCGGGCACCAACGAAGGCAGCTGGGTGCCCGAGGTGTCGGTGGCCTACCTGCTGCGCAAAGACCTGGCCGTGGGCGCTGAGTACCGCGCCAAGCCCAACAACCTGCGCGCCATAGGCATGGCAAACGGCCTGGGCGAGGGCTTGCAGGAGGACGCCTGGAAAGACCTCTTTGTGGCCTGGGCACCCAACAAACACACCTCCATCACCCTGGCCTATGTGGACCTGGGGCGCGTGTTGCCCGGCGTCACCGCCAACCGCAGCCAGTCCGGCTATTACCTCTCGGCCCAAGTGGCGTTCTGATCTGAAGCACCGCAAGGAATTGACATGAAACACCTCCTCATCGCACTCGCCCTGGCCACTCTTGGCCTGTCCACCGCTCCCGCCATGGCGCAAAGTGCGGCCTCCGCGCCCAACGACACGCTCTACCAAGCCCTGGGCGCCAAGCCCGGATTGCAAGCCCTGATGGAAATTTTTGTAGCCGGCCTGAAATCCGACCCACGGATTGGCGGGCAGTTCAAGGACACCAAATCGTCGTATCTGCAGGAGCAGCTGGTGGACCAGTTTTGCGTGGTGAGCGGCGGCCCCTGCCAATACCAGGGCGCCGACATGAAATCTGCCCACGCGGGCATGGAAATCAACAAGGCCCAGTTCAACGCGCTGGTGGAAGTGCTGCAGGGTGCCATGGACGCGCGCGGCATTCCCTTTGCCACGCAAAACCAGCTGCTGGCGCGTCTGGCCCCAATGCACCGCGATGTGATCACCGCCAAGTGAGACCAGCACCATGCGTTTGACGTTTTGCATGACCGCCGCCTGCGCGGCCTGGGCCATGGTTGCCAGCGGTGCCGCTACGGCTGGCACCTTGGAGGTGCTGGTGCTGGACCGCGACGGCAAGCCCACGCCCGATGCCGTGGTGATCGTCACCCCCAGCGGCAAGGGCCAGCCCAAAACACCGCTGCCCAATAGCGCCGTGGTTAACCAGGAGAAGCAACAGTTTGTGCCTGCCGTCACCGTGGTGGCGGTGGGTGCCCGCGTGCGCTTCACCAACACCGACCCCTGGAACCACCACGTGCGCCTGGGCACGGCGGGTGCGCCCGTGGGCAACTCGGACGGGCAGTCCGCACTGCTGGAGGGCAAGGCCGAGGGTAAACCCGCCAGCTCCGCGGTGTTCACCATGGACAAACCCGGCGCCACCGGCGCGGCCTTGCTGGGCTGCTTCATCCACAGCCGCATGAGCGGCGTGGTGTACGTGGCCGATTCCCCCTGGACGGTGAAGACCAACGCCGAAGGCGTGGCCGTGCTGGAGGATGTGCCGGAAGGCGCTGCGACCCTGAGGGTGTGGCACGCAGCGCAGCTGGTGGAGAAGGCGCCACTGGTCTTGTCTGTGAGTCACCCGCCGGCCAAGGTGAGCTTTCAGCTGGATGTGGTGCCGCGGCGACGCGGTTGAGCATCTTGGCCCGGGACTGTTTGTGCAAAGCCGCGGTAAACCCGAGGAAAACCTGCGTAAATGATCTGGATCAAGTGGGCCAGCAGGCGTATAAAAGTAACAGTCGCTCCAGAACTGCCCACCAGCGACTAGCACCCGCCTAGCCAAAGGCTCCCCGGACGCTCAGGGTGAATTTATGAAAGATGTTCATGTCCTCTGCATCGCTGGCCACCTCCCGCCTCCACAAGGCAACACCCATTGTGCAATTCCAGTTGAATACGCACGGACCCGTGACGCTGGCGTCTCCGGCCATGTCGGTGTTCACCGATTTGTCGCAGGTGCGGGCTGCCACTGTGCAGGCGCATACCACCCTGGACCAGGCGGAGTTGAAGATGATTTACCTGGGGGTGCGTCTGCTTTTTGTGGTGTCCGATATGCCGGCGGTCGATGGCGTGCTGACCTATGTAGACATCGCGGGCGAACGTCCCACGCTCTTGGTGCAACAGCGAAAGATCAAGCACCACGAGTTGACTGTCGGTGATCTGATGACACCGCTCACCGACATCGATACCGTGCCTTTGGCGGCCTTGCGCCGTGCCACGGTGGCCGAGGTGGTGGAGACCCTCGTGCAGCATGGGCAACCGCATCTTTTGGTGGTGGACACCTCCGCTGAAGACGGCAGCACGTGCATCCGCGGCCTTATCTCCCAGGCGCAGGTGGAGCGCCAACTGGGCCAGACGCTGCCGCGGCATGACCGCGCACAGACATTTGCCCAGCTGGAGCAGGTGCTGGCCAGTCACTGATACATCGCCCTCTCTTCGCTGGCGGGCTAGCTGGCGGGCATCACTTTGACGTTTGGCCAGCGCTCCGTGAAGCGCTTCTGCGCGACGCGCTGGCGGTAGGTTTCCATGCTCGCGCGGGCGGGATTGCGGCGAACCACCATGGCGAAAAGATCTTCCAAGCCATGTGGCGCGATGACCTTGAGGGTGTTGTCGTGGTCCAGGGAAACACCTACGGCGGTGGCAAATTCCGGCCAAGAGGCGATGCCCTCTTCCAGGGACAACAAGGGCTCGACGGGGTGCCCGAACTGGGCCTCGAACCACAGGTGCACACCCGCCTGGTTGGTCACTTCCCATGGAACATGGGGGGCCAGCGCATGCAGCCGGGCTTGCAGTCCCATATCGCGTTGCGCAGAGATGTCTGAGGCGTCGAAATAGGCCACGTCCACATCGGGCAGCTGCGACGGCGACGGTTTGCCGTGCAGGGTATCCCATACAAGGTTACGAATCGCGCCGGCGCCGATGCACCAGTGGGGCAAGCCCAACTGCCTCACGGTGGCCAGTGCAGCCATTAGCCAGGGCGACTGGCGAACGATCTCGACCAGCTGTTGGTGGTGCGGTGTTTCCAATGTGGACATGCGGGAGACAATGGTTGCGTACTGAGTTACAGATCGAATGCTATCTATTTGGTAGCGAGTTGCGCATGTTTGACGGGGCTAGTGCTCTGTGGATGCCTTACAGCATTTTCTGAATCAACGCACCCTTGAACAGCACGGGCCCCGTCGGCCCGGTCTCGCTGGGCACGCCGCCTTTGGGCTCCAGGCTGATGGCGAGTGTGGGCACTTCGCGCACATCGCTCTCGCCAGCGGTCAGGCGCAGCAGCTTGTCGCTGCCCAGCACGCCCAGTGATTTGGGGCCACCGGCTGGGGGCAGGGCCCAGAGTTGCAAGGACCGGTCACCCGCCTCCTGGTAAGCACCCACGCGTTGCAGGGTGAGTTTTTTGGCTTTGGGGTCAAAGGTGACCAGCATGGACGCGGCGGCCTTGTCGTCGGCCAGTACGGCCACGTATTCAATCTGCGGTGTGCTTTGCAGCTGCGTTTGCAGGCGCGCAATCTCGCCACCCAGTTCCTGGCGCATGCCGATGCCCAGCGAAACGGCGGCGATGGTGGCAAACGCACCAGCTGCCGTAGCGGTGCGCCACACGGTCAGGCTGCGCAGCCAGCCGCCCAGTCCTGCGGGCTCTGCTGCGGCCGCTGTGGCTTGCGCGTGCACGGCTTGCTGCGCTGCGCTCTGTTTCTCGCCCTGTACCAGGTTGTCAATGCGCGTCCACACGGCGGGGCTGGGTTGGGCCTGCGGTTGCAGCTCGTTGAGGCTGGACATGCGGCTCTGCCAGATGAGGGCGGCGGCGCGCACGGGGGCCTGTTCGCGGGCCAGTGTTTCAAAGCGGCGGCGTGCGCCACCACGCAGGGTGCCCAGGGCATAGCTGCTGGCCAGGCGGTCCAGCAGTTCGGGGTGGTGGATGAGATTCATGGTGGGGCTCCTTACGCAAAGCGCGCCATGCACAGGCGCAGCTGGTCCAGCCCGCGGCGGATCCAGGTTTTGACCGTGCCCAGTGGCAGGCTCAGTTGCTGGGCCAGTTCGCTGTGGCTCAGGTCGCGCACATAGGCCAGGCTGACCACCTCGCGCTGCTTGTTGTCCAGTCGGCCCAGGCACTGGTGCAGGGCCCAGGCCTGTTCGCTGGCTTGGGCCGTGTCCAGGGGGGTGGGGCCGTCCAGTGGCAGGGTGTCGGCCAGCGTGTCGTCCAGCTCGTCGGTTAGGTGGCTGCGCTCGGCGGCGCGGCGGCGCAGCATGTCCAGGCCACGGCTGCGCACGATCAGGCCCAGCCAGGCCATGGGCGGGCTCAGCGATGCGCGGTAGTCGGCCGCAGAGCGCCATACGGTCAAAAACGCCTCCTGCAACACGTCTTCGGCCAGCTCGCGCTGCGGCACCACACGCAAGGCCAGGCCATAGAGTTTGCTGGCGCACAGGTCGTACAGGGCCTTCAGCGCCGCCTCGTCTCTCTGGGCAATGCGGTCCAGCAGCGCAATGAGCCGGGTGTCGTGGTTGTCGAGGGTCATGCTGCCATTGTCTGGCATGGGCGGCGGCGCGGCGGGCGGGCGTGGCTTGCGCATGAACGCACGCAGCTTGCTATGAAAAGTAGAGCGGCCTGTGCTGGTTTGATGGGGGCTAGAGGGTAAAAACATGCTCAATCACCTGGTGGAAGACCCCTGGGGGCTTGTAAGGAGTACGCGGCAGCGGGCCCACTGGATTCACCCCGTCAATGTCCGAGCGCGGCAGTGGGGCAATCTGAATCCAGTGTCGGGGCTGGGTGCGTATTGAGAGCGTGGGTCGGCATTTTTCGTCCCGCCTGTTTCGTCTCTCACCTTTTCAAAGGATCTGACCATGACTTCCCTGATTCAAACCCTCACCGCTGGTGCTTCCGTTCCTTCCCGCCGCGCCTTCATGGGCCGCACGGGCACCCTGTCTGCCGTGGCCGTGGCCCTGCTGGCCGGCCAGGACGCCATGGCCCAAGGCATGGCCGGCGATACGTCCAAGGACGTGAACATCCTCAACGTGGCCCTGGGCCTGGAGCATGAAGCCATCAACGCCTACCAGTTGGGCGCGGGTAGCGGCTTGCTGCAAAAGCCGGCGCTGGACGTGGCCGTGCGTTTCCAGGCCGACCACAAGGCCCACCGTGATGCACTCATTGCCACCATCCAGAAGCTGGGCGGCACACCGGTGATGGAAAAGAAGCTGGACGACTACGCCAAAGCCCTGAAGGCCGACACCCTGCGCAACCAGGGCGATGTGCTGGACCTGGCCGCGCGCCTGGAGCTGGGCGCCATCAACGCCTACCTGGGTGTGATTCCCGCCTTTGGTAACAAGGACCTGGCCAAGGTGGCGGGCCGCCTGGCCGCGGACGAGACCATGCACTACACGCTGCTGCAAAACGCCTTGGGCCGTCCGCTGCCTGCCGGCGCTTTGTCTTTCGGCGCGTGATCGGTATGCGTCTGCCCTGCGTGCTGCTGTTGGGGCTGCTGGGCCTGTGTGCCGGGGCCCAGGCCCAGTCCGTGGCGCGCGGGCAGGCGCTGTTCGAGAGCCGCTGCGTGGCCTGCCACAGCCTGGACGCCAACCGCGTGGGGCCCGCCCTGCGCGGCGTGGTGGGCCGCACGGCGGGCAAGGCCAAGGGTTACTTTTATTCCGAGGCCATGGCCGCGGCCACCCATGTGTGGGATGTGCCGATGCTCAAGGCCTGGCTCACCAACCCCGAAACCGTGGTGCCCGGGCAGGACATGAACTACCGCCTGGACATCCCCCAAGACCGCGACGACGTGGTGGCCTACTTGGCCTCCGTGTCCGCACCCGCCCCCAAGTAAAACCATGAACACACGTACTTCCGTTTCTCTCTCGTTGGTGTTCATTGCCGGCCTGGCGGCCTGTGCCAACCCGCCCATGCGCACCCCTTTCAGCCAAGACAGCCTGCCCACCGCCGTGAAAGTGCCCGCGGGCCATGCCGTGGCTATGGAGACCGCCGCCGCGGGCGACATCCTCTACCAATGCCGCGCCAAGAAAGACATGGCCGGCCAGTTTGAATGGGCGTTTGTAGGCCCCGACGCGGGCCTGAAAGACCGCAGCGGCAAGGTTGTAGGCCGCTACTACGGCCCGCCCGCCACCTGGGAGAGCACCGACGGCTCCAAGGTTACCGCCACGCAAGTGGCCGTGGCGCCCAACGGCGAAGCCAACATTCCGCTGCAACTGGTGAAAGCCAACCCTGCCATGGGCATGGGTGCCATGCAGGGCGTGACGTACATCCAGCGTGTAGCCACCCTGGGCGGCATGGCGCCCAAAGCCGCCTGCGCACAGCCCAACGAAGGCGCCAAACAGCTGGTCCCCTATACGGCGGACTACATCTTCTACCGCGCCATGTAAAGAGGCCGGACCCTGCTGTCCAGGGTCCCGCAGACGACACACGGGTGCAAATTCACCCGTTTGGGGGATAGGCATGCCTGCCGTCGCCCCCACAGAATGGGGGCGACGGCAGGGCAACCTGCCAAACGGACCAATAGGCCTCTCAACCCCCGTGGGGAAAGCCGTGTGAAACCGATGTGGCAGCGACTGACCCAGCGTTTTAACGCCTACAACCACCGTGAAGTGATTGGGCTCATGGGCGCGCTGCTGGTGTGTATCTGGGGTTTTGTCGGCTTCTGGTCGTGGTGGGAATATTCCCACACCATCACCTCGAACACGCGCGTGCTGGAGCAGCTGACAGCGGCTGTCCAGGCGCAAACCCACAGTCTCTTCAAGCAGGCCGAAGCTTTGCTCATTGTCAGCAAGCAATGGATGGCAGAGCACCCGGACCAGGACCCCTCCCGCAGTCCTGACTTTGTGGCCCAGGTCGACAAACTGCGCGAGACCTCGAATGGCCTGCTGGACATTCGCCTGGTCACGCAAACCGGCGATTTGCGGTTTGTGCCCGACCTGGGGCAGGGCAACGACGTCAATGTGGCGGACCGCGACTACTTTCTTGCCCAGCGCGACCCCAAAACGCGGGGGCTGTACGTTGGCCAGCCCATCCTGGGCCGGATCAGCAAGAAGTGGGTGATTCCCATCTCGGCGCCGGTGGACCGCAGCGGCGGCAATATTGCGGTGATGCTGATCAGCATCCAGCTGGAGCGCATTGACAGCGCGTTTGAAGCCGAGCGCATCAAGCCTGCGGGCACCATTGGTATTGTGCGCACCGATGGCACGGTGCTGTTTCGCAGCCCCATGAATGAAAAGACCATCGGCCAGTCCATTGCCAAGGGGCAGGCTTGGGGCAGTTTCATGGGCGTAATGGCCAAGGGCGCCTACGAGTCACAGGTCAGCCTGTTTGACAGCCGGCCGCGGCTGGTGACCTTCTCACGTGTGGACGAGTACCCGCTGGTGGTGTATGTCAGTGCCAGCAAGGACGACCTGTTGGAGCCCTGGCGCCTGCACACCGCCATCTTTGGCGCAGTGGCCGGGCTGCTGTCCGTGTTCAGCATGGTCATGAGCTCGGTGCTGATGCGGGCCTTGACGTCGTCGCGCCGCTCTGAGGCCATCATCCTGTCCACCGACGAGGCGGTGGTTGGCAAGTCGCTGGACGGCATCGTCACCAGCTGGAACCCGGGTGCGCAGCGCATGTTTGGCTACGCGGCGGCCGAAATGATTGGGCAGCCCATTTTGAAGCTGTTGCCGCGCGACCGCTTGGGTGAAGAGGCGGTCATTCTCGAAAAAATCCGGCGCGGCGAAGGGGTGGAGCATTTTGAGACGGTGCGGGTCTGCAAGGACGGGCGCGAGATCAACGTCTCGGTCACCATCTCGCCCATCCGCAACAGCTTTGGCCACCTGATCGGGGCCTCCAAAATCGCACGCGACATCACAGCCCAGAAAGTCGCCACACGCCAGCTGCGCCTCACGGCGAGCGTGTTCAACAACACGGGCGAGGGCATCATGATCACCGACCGGGAGGGGCTGATCGTGGAGGTGAACGACGCGTTCACGCGCATCACCGGCTACCGCCGTGAGGAGGTGGTGGGCAACGACCCCGGCATGTTCCGCTCCAGCCGGCAGGGGCCCGAGGTGTTCAAGGCCCTGCGCCGTGCCTTGGCGCGCCATGGCGAGTGGAAGGGTGAGCTCTGGAGCCGTCGCAAGGACGGCGAGGCTTATTCGGCTTGGCTCACCGTCAGCAAGGTCAGGGGCAGCTCCGGCAAGGTGCGCAACTATGTGGCGCTGTTCTCCGATGTGACCGTGCTCAAGCTGCAGCAGGAGGAGCTGGAACACGGCGCCCACTTTGATGCGCTGACGGATTTGCCCAACCGCCTGCTGCTGTCCGACCGCCTGCACCAGGCCATGACGGTGTGCCAGCGCCACCACCAGAGCCTGGCCGTGCTGTACCTGGACCTGGATGGTTTCAAGACGGTGAATGACCAGTTTGGCCATGAGGCCGGGGATGCCCTGCTGGTGGCCGTGTCTCGGCGCATGCAGGCGGCGCTGCGCGACGTAGACACGCTGGCGCGCATGGGCGGCGACGAGTTTGTGGCGGTGCTGACCAATGTGGAGAACATCCAGGACTGCATCCAGATGGTGACCCGTGTGTTGCACGCCTGCGCTGAGCCGGTGCGCATTGACGGGCGGGACCTGCGGGTGACCGCCAGCATTGGCGTGACCATGTACCCGCAGGACAACGCCGAGGCCGACCAGCTCATGCGCCACGCGGACCAGGCCATGTACGAGGCCAAGCAGAGCGGCAAAAACCGCTTCCACATGTTCGACTCTGCGCAGGATGCCGAGGTCAAGAGCCGCAGCTTGCAGCAGGAGCTGATCTCGCAGGGTTTGAGCAACGGGGAGTTCGTGCTGCACTACCAACCCAAGGTAAACATGCGCACCGGCGCCATCATTGGCATGGAGGCCCTGATTCGCTGGCAACACCCGGAAAAAGGCCTGCTGCCGCCCGATGCCTTTTTGCCGTCCATTGAGAAGCATCCCCTGATCGAGACCCTGGGGGCCTGGGTAATCGAGGCTGCCCTGCAGCAGATGGTGTTGTGGAAGGCCCAGGGCCTGCAGCTTTCGGTGAGTGTCAACGTCGCCGCGCGGCAGCTGCAGCACCAGGAGTTCCCGCAGCAGTTGGCGGCCATTTTGGCCAACTACCCAGATGTGGATGCCGGCCACCTGGAGCTGGAGGTGCTGGAGACCAGCGCGCTGGACGACATTGGCTCCACCGCCACCATCATGCAGGAATGCCACCGCGTCGGCGTGCGCTTTGCGATCGATGACTTCGGCACGGGCTACTCCTCGCTCACCTACCTGCGGCACCTGCCGGTGGATGTGCTGAAGATCGACCGCAGCTTTGTGCGCGACATGCTGGAGGACCAGAGCGACCTGTCCATCGTGAACGGGGTCATTGGCCTGGCGGTAGCCTTTCACCGCGAGGTGATTGCCGAGGGCGTGGAGAGCGTCGCCCATGGCCAGCGACTGATTGCACTGGGCTGCCACCTGGGGCAGGGTTATGAGATTGCCCGCCCCATGCGCGGCGAACAAATTCCGGACTGGTGCGCCACCTGGACGCCCCCTGCAGAGTGGATGGCCCAGGCCTGCTGAGCGCGCTACAGTTGGAGGTGACGCGCCATCCTGCTATCGTGTGGTGCAAAACATCGCGGGAATGCACATGAACACAGCAATGAAACCCACCCAGCATGCGCACAGTAGCGCAGACAACCGGCTGCAGCTGCTGCTGTTTCGTCTGGGCCAGGAAAAGGGCTCCACACGGCGCGAGCTGTTTGGCATCAATGTGTTCAAGGTGCGCGAGATTGTGGTGGCCCCCCACATCACGGCCATCGTCAATGCGCCCAAGTTCGCCATGGGGCTTGCCAATGTACGGGGCCAGCTTATCCCCGTGATCGATTTGCCGCGCCTGGCGGGCTGCGAGCCGCAGACCGACTCGGGCATCGTGCTGGTGACCGAGTTCGCCCGCAACACCCAGGCCTTTCTGGTGGATGAGGTGGTGGAGATCGTGCAGCTGGATTGGAAGCACCTGCTGGCGGCCGACTCCAGCTCGTCCCTTTTGTTGTCAGGTGTGGCCCGCATTGATGGCGATGCCAAGGATTCGCGCCTGGCCCAGGTGCTGGACGTGGAGCAAATTCTGCGTGATGTGCTCCCGGCCACCCACAGCCAGGAGAACAAGACATCCGGCATCGCCAAGGTCCAGCTCCCACCGGGCTCGGTGGTGCTGTTTGCCGACGATTCGGCCGTGGCCCGCATGCTGGTGGAGGAGAGCCTCAAGACCATGGGCGTGCAGTTTGTGGCCGTGAAGAATGGCAAGGAAGCCTGGGAGCGGCTGGCCAGCCTGCAGGCCGAAGCGACGGCGCAGGGCAAGAAGGTCCGGGACAAGGTTGCCCTGGTGCTGACCGATCTGGAAATGCCCGAGATGGATGGCTTCACGCTCACGCGCAACATCAAGAACGACGTCCGCTTCTCCGGCATCCCTGTCATCGTGTATTCGTCACTGACTGGCACCGCCAGCGAAGGCCACGCCGCCAGCGTGGGCGCCGATGCCTATGTGGCCAAGTTTGAGCCCCGGGAACTGGCCGAGTCGATCAGCAATGTGCTGGCCAATTCGCTATCGTTTTAGTAGCTTCTCAGGCTTATTTAACGGGGCTCGGGGCTTGTTTAGCTGAGGTATTCGACCACCAGCAGCGCCTTGGCCTGGCCCTTGCCGGTGTTGCGAATGGCGTGTTGCACGTCCACCGCGTAGCGTGCGCTGTCGCCGGCCTTGAGTACCTTGCTGCTGTCGGCCGCCTGCACGGTGAGCGTGCCGCTGAGCACTGACAAATGTTCCTTGGCGCCCGCTTCGTGCGGTTCTGACGCCAGTACCCCACCGGCTTCCAGCGTCAGCTCGTACCACTCCACCTTGCCAGCTAGGGCGATGGGCCCCAGGATGCGCAACGTGCACTTGCCATCCGGGCTGGTGGTGACCGGAATGCTGTGTGCCGGCACCAGTTCCACGGTGGGAGCTACCTTGTCGGCGCTGCCACCGGCCAGCAGGTCGGTCAGGCTCAGGCCCAGCGCGCTGGCCAGACGCCACAGCACGCCCACCGTAGGGTTGGCCTGGTTGCGCTCCACCTCGGACAGCATGGACTTGGACACCCCCGCGCGTTTGGATAGCTCGTCCAGCGAGAGCTTCTGCGCCTTACGGATTTCCTGCAGCTTGGAGCCGACGGCGGGCGGGCCGTCGTGAAGGGGATTGGGGGTGGGGACTTGCGCCATGGTGGTTTTGGTCGGTAAAATGGATTTTTGTTCGATATACCGGAAATATCCGCTCATCCAATCTTACACCGCCCACGCCACCATGACCACCGCAAACACATCCCTGTCCACTGGCCACTACCTGCAATTTGCCAGCGACAACACCTCCGGCATCTGCCCCGAGGCCATGCAGGCGTTCATGGCGGCGAATACGGGATTTGCCGCGTCGTACGGCAATGACGATGCCACGCGCCTGGCCTGCGACCGCATCCGCGAGGTGTTCGAAGCGGACGCCGAAGTCTTCTTCGTCTTCAACGGCACGGCCGCCAACTCCATCGCGCTGGCCTCGCTGTGCCAGTCTTACCAGGCGGTGATCTGCAGCGACACGGCCCATGTGGAAACGGACGAGTGCGGTGCGCCCGAGTTCTTCTCCAACGGCTCCAAGCTGCTATCGGCCCCGCACCGCCATGGCAAGCTCACCTCGGCCGGCGTGCTCGAAGTCATCACCCGCCGCACCGATGTGCACTACCCGCGCCCCAAGGTGGTCACGCTGACCCAGTCCACTGAAATGGGGTCCATCTACCAGAAGGGCGAGATCAGTGGCATCAGTCGCATCGCGCAGGAGCACGGCCTGAAGGTGCACATGGACGGCGCGCGCTTTGCCAACGCCGTGGCTGCCATGAAGGTTGCTCCGGCGGACATCACCTGGCGCGCCGGGGTGGATGTGCTGTGCTTTGGCGGCACCAAGATGGGCCTGCCGATCGGCGAAGCGATTGTATTTTTTGACCGCCAGCTGGGCGAGGAGTTTTCCTACCGCTGCAAGCAGGCCGGGCAGTTGGCCTCCAAGATGCGCTACCTGTCGGCCCCTTGGCTGGCCATGCTGACCGACAACACCTGGCTGCGCCACGCAACGCATGCCAACGCCATGGCACACCGCCTGTCGGAAAAGATTGCCGGCATTGCGGGCGCCGAACTGCTGCTGCCCACCGAGGTGAACGGCGTGTTTGTGAACCTGCCCGAACCGGCCATCGCCCGCCTCAAATCCCTGGGCTGGACCTTCTACACTTTCATCGGCGGTGGCGCCCGCTTCATGTGCTCCTGGGCCACCACGGAAGAAGCGGTGGACCATTTGGCGCATGACCTGGAGCGTGCGCTGGCGGGTTAAGGGAGATGAAGATGCTACGAATTCAGTAGCTACTAGCGCATATTCCACGGGGGCTAGACCCCCATTTCACTACAAACTCTGGGTTTCGCGGTTCAACCCAAACGCGCGCGGTGCCGCGCCACCTGCGCTTTCACCTGCGCCGGCGCCGTGCCGCCCAGAATGTTGCGCGCGTTGAGCGAGCCGCGCAGGCTCAGGCACTCGTAAACGTCTTTCTCAATGCTGGCATGGAAGCCTTGCAGCACGGCCAGGGGCAGCTCGGACAAATCACAGGCGTGGGACTGGGCCGCCTTGACGGCGTGGGCCACGGTTTCGTGCGCATCGCGGAAGGGCAAGCCCTTCTTCACCAGGTAGTCGGCCAGGTCCGTGGCGGTGGCGTAGCCCTTGAGCGCGGCACGCTCCATGGCTTCAGCGTTCACGCTGATGCCGCCTTCCTTCTGGCCGGTGGCCGCATTCACCTGGCCGCCAATCATCTCGGAGAAGATGCGCAGCGTGTCCTTCAGCGTATCCACCGTGTCGAACAGCGGTTCCTTGTCTTCCTGGTTGTCCTTGTTGTAGGCCAGGGGCTGGCCCTTCATCAGGGTGATCAGGCCCATCAGGTGGCCGACCACGCGGCCGGTCTTGCCGCGCGCCAGTTCGGGCACGTCGGGGTTTTTCTTCTGCGGCATGATCGACGAGCCCGTGGTGAAGCGGTCGGCGATCTTGATGAAGCCGAAGTTCTGGCTCATCCAGATGATCAGCTCTTCGCTCATGCGGCTGATGTGCACCATGGTCAGGCTGGCGGCGCTGGTGAACTCGATCGCGAAGTCGCGGTCGCTCACAGCGTCCAGGCTGTTTTGGCACACGCCGTCCATGGCCAGGGTCTTGGCCACGCGCTCGCGGTCCAGCGGGTAGCTGGTGCCGGCCAATGCAGCAGAGCCCAGCGGCAGGCGGTTGGTACGGCGGCGCACTTCCGCAAAGCGCTCTGCGTCGCGGCTGAACATTTCCACATAGGCCAGCATGTGGTGGCCAAAGCTCACGGGCTGGGCCACTTGCAAGTGGGTAAAGCCGGGCAGGATGACGTCGGTGTTGGCCTCGGCCACCTCCACCAGCGACTTTTGCAGGTCCACCAGCAGCTCGCCAATCAGGTCAATCTCGCTGCGCAGCCACAGGCGCACGTCGGTGGCGACCTGATCGTTGCGGCTGCGGCCGGTGTGCAGGCGCTTGCCCGCGTCGCCTACCAACTGGGTCAGTCGTGCTTCGATGTTCAGGTGCACGTCTTCCAGGTCCAGCTTCCATTCAAAGGCGCCGGACTCGATCTCGCCCCAGATCTGCGCCATGCCTTTTTGGATAGACGCGTGGTCTTCGGCGGAAATGATGCCTTGCGCGGCCAGCATTTCGGCATGCGCCAGACTGCCGGTAATGTCGGCCTGCCAAAGGCGCTTGTCAAAGAACACGCTGGAGGTGTAGCGTTTGACCAGATCGCTCATGGGCTCGGAAAACAGCGCAGACCACGCTTGGGACTTTTTATCGAATTGGTTTTGGGACATGGGAAGCGGTTCTCAGAATGGAGTCAAAATCCGGTGGACATGAACGACACCCAAATATTATCGACGTTCCAGGAGCTGGCCCCCGAGCCGCCAGCGGCGCCCAAGGCGCCGGCGTTGGTGTTCGACGCCTGCCAGATGGGTGTGGTGTTGCGGGCGGTGCTGTTTGTGGAGGTGGCGGTGGGTGTGGCGTCCATGTACGCCGCCAGTTCCTTGTGGGACTGGGTGATGCGCCTGGCGCTCGTGACCGGTGCAGCATTGCCAGCCACGCTGGCCTGGCTGCTGACGGCCTGCATCGTCAAGCGCTGGCTGGCCCGCATGCCCGCGGGGGTGCAGTATTCGGTGGCCGTGGCCTTGGGCGCGGTGGCGGGTGCCTACGGTTGCAGCCTGCTGGCGGTGGCGGGGCTGCTGGAGCGGTCGCCCTGGGTGGCCAGCATGTTCAGCGGTGCATTTTTGTCCTCGCTATTGGTGGCGGCACTGGTCATGCGCGCCAAGGGCCGCACCCCGGCCGACACCGCCGCACGCCTGGCCGAACTGCAGTCGCGCATCCGGCCGCACTTTTTGTTCAACACGCTCAACAGTGCCATCGCGCTGGTGCGTGCCGAGCCCGCCAAAGCCGAGACGCTGCTGGAGGACCTGAGCGACCTGTTCCGCCATGCGCTGATGGACCAGGGCACCGAGGTCACGCTGGCGGAAGAGATTGCGCTGGCCCAGCGCTACATGGCGATTGAGAAGGTGCGCTTTGGCGACAGGCTGGACGTGCAATGGTCGCTGGACCCCGAGGCGGACCATGCCAAGCTGCCGCCCCTTTTGCTGCAGCCGCTGGTGGAAAACGCAGTGCGCCATGGTGTGGAACCCAGCTCTGTGGGTGCCGCGGTGCGTATCTCCACCCAACGTCGCGGTTCGGTGGTGGTGGTGAAAGTGACCAACACCGTGCCCGCTGGCCAGGGTGCCGAAGGCCATGGCCTGGCGCTGCGCAATGTGCAAGACCGCCTCTCGCTGTTGCATGATGTGCAGGGCCAGTTCCGCAGCGGCCTGCGGGATGGTGTTTACCAAGTGCGAATGGAGTTTCCCGCATGAACATGCCCCTTGCTGCTCCTCGGCGTTTGCAGGTCATGGTGGTCGATGACGAGCCGTTGGCCCGGTCCCGCCTGCGCACGCTGCTGGGTGATTGCAAGAGTCCCGCGGCCGACGTGGTGGCCGAGGCTGCGAACGCCAGCCAGGCGCTGGAGCTGCTGCGCCGCCAGCCAGTGGAGCTGGTATTTCTGGACATTCACATGCCCGGTGCCGATGGCCTGGCCCTGGCCGAGTCCTTGCGGGCGCTGCCGCACTCACCAGCCGTGGTGTTTGTCACCGCGCATGCCGAACATGCGCTTCAGGCCTTCGAGCTGGAGGCGGTGGACTACCTGACCAAGCCGGTGCGCATCGAGCGCCTGCAGGCAGCGCTACAAAAAGCAGAGCGCTTTGCGCAGATCCAGTCAGGGCCCGTGGCCAACTTCGTATCGGATGAGGTGCTGGTGATCCAGGAGCGCCACCGTACCGAGCGCGTGCCACTGCACCAGGTCATCTACTTCAAGGCCGAGCTCAAGTACATCACGGTGCGCACTGCGGCGCGCCATTACATCCTGGATGGTTCGCTCAACGACCTGGAAGAAAAATACCGTGAACACTACGTGCGCGTGCACCGCAACGCCATCGTGGCGCGCCGTGCCGTGCGCGCGCTGGAGAAACATTTTGACCCTGAAGAGGGGGACGGCTGGGCCGTGCGGCTGCAGGGGGTGGATGAGTTGCTGTCGGTCTCGCGTCGCCAACTGGCTGTGGTACGGGGGCTGATCACCCAATGAGCCTGCGTGGCCTGATGCTGCTGTGCGGTGTGTGGGCCCTGGCGGGTGTGTGTGCGGCACAGACGCTGCGCATTGGTGCGGAAGACGATTGGCGGCCCTATGCCTACGTGGCCGATGGCAAGCCCGCGGGGTTTGCGGTGGATCTGGCGCGTGCCGCCTGGGCCGCTGCGGGTGTGGAGGTGGAGCTGGTGCCCTTGCCCTATGCGCGCTGCATGAAAGAGGTGGACAACAACCGGCTGGCTGGTTGTTTTGACACCCTGCGGGATGCCCGCACCGAAGCCAAATACCGTTGGCACAAGCAGCCCCTGTTCAAGGCCCGCATTGCCATCTATGGCCGCAGCAACCAACCCGACAGCAAGGTGGACCTGCAGGCCCTGCGTGGCACGCGTGTGGGGGTGACCAATGGCTATGACTACGGTGAAGCCTTTGACAGCGACCCATACATGCTGCGCGATGTGTCTTCGTCGGACCTGACCTCGTTGCGTAAGCTGGTGGCCGGCCGGGTGGACTATGCGCTGGTGTTTGACCGTGTGGCCACCCAGATCGCCAGCATCCACCCTGAGCTGGCGCAAGGCTTCAAGCAACGCGGGGTGCTGGTGGAGCCGCAGCTCTACATCTCGTTTGCCCGTGACTTTCCCGGCATCGAACGCACCATCGCCCAGTTTGACGAAGGGCTGGAGAAGGTGCGCAAGTCCGGGGAGTACGCGCGTATTGAAGCGCGCTGGCGCCAGTGAAACTGGCGCCAGCGGCAGTGCTGCAGGAACTCAGCCCGTGTTGCGCAACCCAGCCGCAATCCCGTTGATCGAGATGTGAATCCCGCGCTGCACGCGCTCGTCGGCCTTGCCTTCGCGGTAGCGGCGCACCAACTCCACTTGCAGGTGGTGCAGCGGGTCGATGTAGGGGAAACGGTGGCGGATGGATCGTTGCAGCGCCGCGTTGTTGGCTAGGCGGCCTTTTTCACCCGTGATGGTGGCCAAGGCTTGCGCCGTCGCTTGCCACTCGGTCTCAATCGCGGTGAATATCTTCTTGCGCAGACGGGCATCTCCCACCAGCTCGGCATAGCGCGAGGCCAGGGCCAGGTCGCTCTTGGCCATCACCATGTCCATGTTCGAGAGGAGGGTGCCGAAGAAGGGCCACTGCTTATACATCTTCTGCAACAGTGCCACGCGCTCTTTCTGCTCGGCGGCCGTGCCGCTGCTGATGAACTTCTGCACGGCGGAGCCAAAGCCGAACCAGCCTGGCAGTGTCAGACGGCATTGGCCCCAGCTGAAGCCCCAGGGAATGGCGCGCAGGTCTTCAATCTTTTGCGAGGCCTTGCGCGATGCGGGGCGTGAGCCAATGTTGAGCTCGGCAATCTCGCGCAGAGGTGTGGAGGCGAAGAAGTATTCGGTGAAGCCGGGGGTCTCGTACACCAGCGCGCGGTAGGCGGCCATGCTGTTTTGCGACAGCTCGGCAGCCGCTTCCAGGAAGGCCTTGGTGGCCGACTTGGTGGGCTGAAGCAGCGTGGCTTCCAGCGTGGCAGCGACCAGGGTTTCCAGGTTGCGCCGGCCGATTTCGGGGTTGGCGTATTTGGAGCCAATCACCTCGCCCTGTTCTGTCAGGCGGATCTGGCCGCGCACGGTGCCAGGGGGCTGGGCCAAGATGGCCTGGTAGCTGGGGCCGCCGCCGCGGCCGACCGTGCCGCCACGGCCGTGGAACATGCGCAGCTGGATCTTGTGCTGCTTGTCCAGCACGTCAAATAGCTCCACCAACGCGATTTCGGCGCGGTATAGCTCCCAGTTGCTGGTGAAGATGCCGCCGTCCTTGTTGGAGTCGGAGTAGCCTAGCATGATGTCCTGCTCGGCACCGCTGCGCTTGACCAGATCGGCCACGCCGGGCAGCGCGTAGAACTCGCGCATGATGGGCGCGGCGTTGCGCAGGTCTTCGATGGTTTCGAACAGGGGCACCACAATGAGGTCGGCCACCGCCTGTGCATCCAGCGTGCCGCGCATCAGGCCCACTTCCTTCTGCAGCAGCAGCACTTCGAGCAAATCGCTCACGGTCTCGGTGTGGCTGATGATGTAGTGGCGGATCGCCTCATGGCCAAAGCGCTCGCGCATGACCTTGGCGGCGGCAAAGATGGCCAGCTCGCCTTGGGCATGGGCCGAGTAATCCAC
Organism: Rhodoferax sp. GW821-FHT09E07; assembly: GCF_059416145.1. Classification (NCBI taxonomy): domain Bacteria; kingdom Pseudomonadati; phylum Pseudomonadota; class Betaproteobacteria; order Burkholderiales; family Comamonadaceae; genus Rhodoferax; species Rhodoferax sp. GW821-FHT09E07. The sequence continues at coordinate 418,660 of NZ_JBWKOP010000001.1, forward strand.
ACCATGCACACGCAGTGGGCGCGCGTCGTTGAGCAGGCCCAGCAGCAGCGTGCGTTTGGCTTCTTCCGTCAGTGCGCTGTAGTTGGCTTCCACGCGGGCGGTCGCCAGCAGTTCGGCGACCACCTCCTCGTGCTTGTCGGAACTCTGGCGCAAATCCACCGTGGCCAGGTGGAAACCGAACACTTCCACGGCACGGATCAGCGGACGCAGGCGCTGGGTGACCAGCGCTGCACCGTGGTGTGCCTTGAGCGACGCTTCGATAACGCGCAGATCGACAACAAATTCCTGCGCCAGCAGGTAGGGGTTTTGCGGCGCCACCGCGTGGCGTGCGGCCTCGGTACCGGTCAGGTTCTTGAGCGTGGCGGCCAGGCGGGCATACATGCCGGTCAGCGCGCGGCGGTAGGGCTCGTCCATGCGGTGGGCATTCTGGTCGGGCGAGCGCTCGGCCAGGGCCTGCATGTCGGGCGTGCAGTCGGCCAGCATGGCGGAGATGGACAGCTCGGCGCCCAGGCGGTGTACTTCGGTCAGGTAGTGGCGCAGGGCCACTTCCGATTGGCGGCGCAGCGCGTATTCCAGCGTCTGGGCACTCACATTGGGGTTGCCATCGCGGTCTCCACCAATCCACTGGCCCATGCGCAGGAAGCTGTGTACGGGCTGGTTGCCCAGCATCTCTTCCAGGTCGGCGTAGAGCTTGGGAATTTCGCGCAGGAAGGTGGACTCGTAATAGCTCAGCGCGTTTTCGATTTCGTCGGCCACGGTGAGCTTGGAGAAGCGCAGCAGGCGGGTCTGCCACAGCTGCATCACGCGGGCGCGCATCTGGGCTTCGTTGGCGGCCAGCTCCTTGGGGGTCAGCGCGTCCTTCTTGCTGTCCACCATCGCGGCACGCAGCTTGATTTCGTCACGCGTAGTCAGCAGCTGGGCAATGTCGCGCTCGGCATCCAGAATGCTCTTGCGTTGCACTTCAGTGGGGTGGGCGGTCAGCACGGGGGAGACGTAACTCTGCGCCAGCGTTTGCGAGATGGTCTTGGGTGCAATGCCAGCCCAGCGCAGGCGCGACATGGCCACTTCGATGCTGCCTTCCTGCGTGTCACCGGCGCGTTCGTGGATGGCGCGGCGGCGGATGTGGTGGCGGTCTTCGGCCAGGTTGGCCAGGTGGCTGAAGTAAGTGAAAGCGCGGATCACACTCACCGTCTGGTCGCCCGACAAGCCCTTGAGCAGTTTTTTCAGCGCCTTGTCGGCTTCGTGGTCAGCATCGCGGCGGAACGCCACCGACAACTTGCGGATTTGTTCAATCAGTTCGTAGGCTTCCACACCTTCCTGTTCGCGAATCACGTCGCCCAGAATGCGACCCAGAAGACGGATGTCTTCCACCAGAGGGCGTTCGTTGTCTTTGCTTCGCTTGGCCGTCTCAGCGGCAGGGGCATTTTTCATGGGTCAAACAGGTGGGAGTGGAGGACGCTTCGAACGAAGCAAGGATCGCGCCCATGCTAGCATCGAAGGCATTCCTCCGATTACCAACAGGGTACGATTTTGCGTAATTTTACGATCGCCACACGCGAGAGCCGGCTGGCGCTTTGGCAGGCCGAACATGTCAAGGCGTTGCTGGAGCAACAGGGGGCTTCTGTGGCCCTGCTGGGCATGACCACCAAGGGCGATCAAATCCTGGACCGTTCGCTCAGCAAAGTGGGTGGCAAGGGCCTGTTTGTCAAAGAACTGGAAGTGGCGCTCGAAGAAGGGCGTGCCGACCTCGCCGTGCACTCGCTCAAGGACGTGCCCATGGAGCTGCCTGACGGCTTCGATCTGGCCTGTGTAATGGAGCGCGAGGACCCGCGCGATGCCTGGGTGTCCAACCGCTATGCCAGCCTGCTGGACCTGCCGCAGGGCGCCGTGGTTGGCACATCGAGCCTGCGCCGCGTGGCGCTGCTGCGTGCGCTGCGCCCCGACTTGCGCATGGAGCCGCTACGCGGCAATCTGGATACCCGCCTGAAGAAGCTCGACGATGGCCAGTACGACGGCATTGTCCTGGCGGCGGCCGGTCTCAAGCGCCTGGGGCTGGCCTCGCGCATCCGCGCCACCTTCAGCCCCGAGCAAATGCTGCCTGCCGCCGGGCAAGGTGCTTTGGGTATCGAAATTCGCCGGGGCCGAGCCGATGTGGCCCAGGCCCTGGCAACGCTTGCGCACCAGCCCACCTGGTTGGCCGTGGCGGCTGAGCGTTCGGTGAGCCGCATGATGGGTGGCAGCTGCTCCATGCCACTGGCGGCGTATGCCACGCTGGACGGAACGCAGCTGCACATTCGCGCAGCATGGGGCGATGCCGACGGTGTGCTGCCCCTGGTGACAGCGCAGGCCGCTGGCCCGGTGACGGATCACGCGGCGGCCGTGGCGTTGGGTGAGCAGGTCGCGCGCCTGCTGCAAGAGGGCGTGCGTGCGCAGACCGCGGCTGGGCACTGAGCCATGCGCGTCATCGTGACCCGTCCGCAGGCTGAGGCCGCGCAGTGGGTGCAGGCCTTGAACGATTCGGGCTACCAAGCACACAGCCTGCCCCTGATCGATGTATTGCCCCCGGCCCAGCCGCAGGCGGTGCGTGAAGCCTGGGCCCGGCTGGCGCAGAACCACTATGACGCGGTGATGTTTGTCAGCCGTAACGCGGTAGACCATTTTTTTGCATTGAAACCGGCTCTAGCCCCCGTATTCATTGCGCGAGGAGCTATCAAAAGCAGAGCATTTGTGACCGGGCCTGGCAGCTATTCGGCCTTGTTGCGCGCTGGCGCCGAGCCTGGCTGGATTGACGCTCCGCCGCATGACAAGGGTCAGTTTGATTCCGAGGCCCTGTGGTCGGTGGTCCAGTCCCGGATCGTGCCAGGCTTTCGCCTGCTGATTGTTCGTGGCACCACCGCGCAAGGCGAGGCCAGTGACGAGGGCGTGGGACGGGACTGGTTTGCCCGGCGTGCTACTGCCGCAGGTGCGGTGGTGGACTTTGTGGTGGCTTACCAGCGCCGGCGCCCGGATCTGTCGGCCGACAGCCAGGCGCTGATCAGCGAAGCGGCCCGTGACGGGTCGGTCTGGCTGTTCAGCAGTTCAGAAGCCATTGCCAACCTGGTGGCCTGGTGTCCCCAGCAGCCCTGGCAGCAGGCCCGTGCGGTGGTGACCCACCCGCGCATTGGTCAGGCCGCCCGCGATGCCGGCTTTGGCACTGTGCGTGAGTCCAAACCTGCGCTGGCAGCGTTGATGGCGTCGATAGAATCTCTCTGATGAATACTGAGTCCCCGGTTCCCCTGGCGCCTGAGGTAGTGGATGTCACGCCGCAGGCCGGCGCGATCCTGCCCGCGGTCAAATCCTCCCGGCGCTTGCTGCGTGGCGTGGCCGTGGTGGCAGTGGTCGGTTTGGTGGCCAGCGTGTTCCTGTGGCAAAAGCTCAGCTCCATCCAGGAGCAGCTGGCGCGCCAAAGCGCCGATGCCGGTACCCAGGCCACCGAGGCGCGCGCTACCGCTCGCCAGGCCCAAGAGCTGGCCATTGAGACCGCTGCCAAACTGGCCGTGACAGAGGCGCGACTGAGCGAAGTGTCGCTGCAGCGCACCCAGCTCGAAGAACTTATGCAGAGCCTGTCGCGCTCGCGCGATGAGAATCTGGTGGTCGACATTGAGTCCTCCCTGCGTCTGGCGCAGCAGCAGGCCCAGCTCACCGGCAGTGCCGAGCCGCTGCTGGCCTCCCTCAAGTCCGCCGAGTTGCGGGTGGCACGTGCAGCCCAGCCACGTCTGACGCCGCTGCAACGTGCGATCGCCAAGGACGTGGCACGCATCAAGGCCACCGCGCTGGCAGACACCCCGGCGCTGCTGGTCAAGCTCGACGAACTGGTGCTGCTGGCCGACGATTTGCCGGTAGCCAACGCAGTTGCCGTGGCGCGCCCTGCTGCCAGCTTGCAACGCAAGACTGAAGAGTCCGTGCCCACCTGGTGGGTGCGTATGCTGGCGGAGGTGCGGGAGGAAATCCGTGGCCTGGTGCGGGTGAGCCGCATAGAAAACCCCGAGGCGCCACTGCTGTCGCCCGAGCAATCCTTCTTTGTGCGCGAAAACCTCAAGCTCAAGTTGCTCAACGCCCGCCTGGGCCTGTTGGCCCGGCAGACCGATTCGGCGCGTGCCGACCTGGCCGCGGCTTCCGCGTCGCTGGTTCGTTATTTCGATACCTCGTCGCGCAAGACCCAGGCCGCGCAGGGTGTGCTGCAGCAATTGCAGGGCCAGATGCGTTCGCTGGAGCTGCCACGCGTGGACGAGACCTTGGCTGCATTGGCCACGGCGGCGGCGGGGCGCTGATATGCGGGCTGCACTGTGGCTGATGGCGTTGTTTGGCACGGCCGTGGCGGCCGCGCTGTTTGCGGGCAACAACCAGGGCACGGTCACGCTGTACTGGCCGCCCTACCGCGTGGACGTGTCGTTGAATTTGGTGCTGCTGGTCTTGGCGCTGGCGTTTGTCACGCTGCACCTGGCACTGCGTGCGCTTTCGGGCCTGTTCAGCATTCCGCTGCAGGCCAAGCGCTGGCGCCTGCAGCAAAAAGAGCGTTCCATCCACACGGCGCTGATTGATGCGTTGCTGCATCTGGTGGCCGGGCGCTTTGTGCGTGCCCGCAAAGCTGCGGAGCTGGTGGTGACGCTGGAAGAGTCGGTGCGCGCAGGCGATGAAAACGTGGTGCAGGCCGCGCGCTTGCGCACGCTGTCGCACTTGTTGGCGGCCGAGAGTGCACATGCGTTGCAGGACCGCGCGGTGCGCGATCAGCACTTTCAGCTGGCGCTGGAACACACCCATTTGCGGGAGGCGCAGGACGCGCGCGATGGCGTGCACATGCGTGCGGCGCGCTGGGCGTTTGATGACAGAGACCCTGGAGCCGCCATGCAGTGGCTGGACCAACTGCCCCAAGGAACGGCACGTCGCACCATTGCACTGCGGCTGCGCTTCAAGGTGGCGCGCCAGGCCGGCAAGGCCCGCATGGCGCTGGATGCTTCGCGCCTGCTGACCAAGCACCGCGCGTTTTCTGAAGTGGCGGGGGCCGGCATTGCCCGTGGCCTGGCATTGGAAATGATTCGTTCGGCCTATGACCCCGCGCAACTGCAGCGCGAGTGGGAGCACCTCGACCCCGCTGAACAGCGCATCCCCGAAGTGGCGCTGGAAGCGGCCGAGCGCTGCCTTACCCTGGGCGGTGATGTTGCGGTGTCCAGGTTGTGGGTACACCCGCTGTGGCAAACCATGTCGCAGCGCCTGGATGCGCTGAACCCGGCGTTGAGGTTGCGATTGATTCGTGTGCTGGAGAAAGGCTTTGCCGCCGCTGCCGGTGCGCCCGATGCTGCGTGGCTTGCGCGTATCGAGTCGTTGCAGTTGGCCAATCCCGCAGACCCGATGCTGCAGTACCTGGCCGGCGTCATGTGCGCGCGTCTGGAACTGTGGGGCAAGGCCCAGCAGTTGTTGCGCCAATCGCTGTCCATGCTCAAGGACAGGGAGCTCAAGCGCGATGCGTGGCGAGCCCTGGCTGAACTGGCCGAACAGCGCCAGGATATGGCCGCTGCGGCACAGGCCTACAAGGAAGCTGCCAAAGCGTGACGGAGCCGGTTTTCAGGGCTATTATCCGCCCATGGCCACACTCATAGACCACCTCATCAAGCTCACAGACCACCGCGAGCGCGACCTGTTGGAGCTCACCTTGTCCAAGGCCTTGATTGACCTTGTACCCATCCAGCGTGTCATCGTGGCACGGGTGGTTAGTGAAGAGGGGGTTCGGCGATGGCTGGAGGTCACCACGCTGGACGCCAAGGGCGGTGGCAAGGTGGTGGACCCCTTGCGTGTGGACTTTCAAAAGCTCCCCCTGTTGGAAGACAACAAAGACCGCCTGCAGGCCTTGCAGACGCGCAGCACGGTGGAAATTGCCTGGGCCGGTGAAGACGGCCCGCGCATCACGTATTTCCCGCTGTTTGCCGAAAGTCTGAGCGACGATGAAGGCGCACTCGAGATTCACTCCGCCTCGGTGCTGAGTTCCGAGCAAGTGCAAACCATTGGTGCCGTGCACCACGTGTTTCGCAACATGTACCACCTGTTGGCGTACAGTGACCGCGATGCCCTCACGGGCCTGTTGAATCGCAAGTCGTTGGATGACACGTTTTACAGCGCCGTGCTGGACGAACTCGGTGAGGGCGATGCCGTGTCCCGAGGCGCCCCCGAAGTGGCAGCCCCGCCTGGGCAGGAGCGTCGCCACAGGGTGCCGCCCAACTACTGGCTGGGCACCATCAGCGTCGACAGCTTTGGCTTGATCAATGACAAAAACGGCCATCTGATTGCCGAAGAAGTGCTACTGCTGGTGGCGCGCATCATGAACAACACCTTCCGCACCTATGACCGGCTCTACCGGTTCGGTGGTGAGCAGTTTGCGGTGTTGATGCACTGCCCCGACGAAGCCTTGGTTCTGGCGGCCTTTGAGCGCTTCCGCGCCAACATTGAAAAGTTCAACTTCCCGCAGGTGGGACGCTTGACGATTTGTGGCGGCTTTACCCGCGTGACACCCGACGATTCGCCCAGCACCGCACTGGAGCGCGCCGAGCGTGCGGTGGACTATGCCCAGCACAACGGCCAGAACAAGGTGTTCAGCCATGCTGAACTGGTTCGCCGTGGTTTCTTTGGCGAAGCCCTGAAGATTGGTGCCGTGGATTTGTTCTGAGCGATCCGTTTCACCCATGCAAAAGGGGCACCGCGGTGCCCCTTTTGCATGACCATGGGGGTTCTTGCGAACCCCCAACTTGCGCCAGCTTAGCTGGCGTTGTTGCCCTCAAAGGGCAGGGTCATGTTGCGCAGGTCGCGGCGGGTTTCCACCAGTACCAGCGGCTGTTCTTCAATGACCACCGGAGCTGGGCGCTCGCGCGGCACATGCACCGGCTTGGGCTCTGCTGCAATTGCAGCTTGCACCGCTGCGACTTTGCCGAGATCCGAGTTGACCCACTGCAAGCCGGAACCCTGCGCCACTTGCTGCAGCGTCTCGGTGGGCAAAGCGTAAGCCTGCACCTTGGGCATTTGGCCCGACACAGGGGCAACCGACGCGGCCACTGGCGCAACCACAGGGGCTACTGCAACGGCCACGGGCGCTGCCTGCTGAACAGGTGCAGCGACTTGCGCAGGCACAGCAGCTTCAGGTGCCTCGGCTTCGCCGCTGGGAGCGGCATCACCTTGCACTGCATCGGCAGCAGGGCGGGGAGCGCGCTCACCACGGTCCTGGCGGTTGCCACGGTCACGGCCATAGCGGTCACGGGACTGGCGTTCACGTGGTTCGCCTTGGGGGGCACGGCCTTCGCCAGCCTCATCGCCAACAGAGGCCTGTGCGGCTCCGTCTGTGCCATGGGGTTCGGTATCGGCAAAGCCCAGCGAGGATTGCTGTTCGGATGCGTTGCGGCTGCCTTCATCCTGGCGTGGGCCACGCTCGTCGCGGCGGCCATTGCGGTTGCGGTTGCGGCCACGGCCTTCGCGGGCTTCACCACGGGCTTCGCCGTTCAGTTCACCGGCTGCGTCGTTGCGGCCTTCGGTGGGCTCTTCAGCGCGGGCTTCGTTGCGAGGCTCCGCAGTGCGGTCGCCGTTGTCCTCACGGGGGCCACGGCCTTCACCGCGGTTGCGGCCACGGCCTTCGCCACGGGGGGCGCGGTCTTGGCGGGGCTCGCCACGGCCTTCACCGCGCTCGCCGCGCGCAGCGGGGGCGTTGCCGCCGTCCGCCAGCGCGTTGACTTGCACGTCCTGGGCGGCTGCGGGTGCGCCGGCATCCATGCGTTCATTGCGTGGGGCACCGCCTTGGCGTTCGCCACGCTCGCCGCGTTCACCACGGTTGCGGCCATTGCGACCACCGCGTTCACTGCGTTCGCCGTTGCCGTCAGGGCGGGCTTCGCCGCGGTTTTCTTCGCGGGGGGCACGGCCTTCGCCACGCGGCTCATTGCGTCCGCCGCGGCCATTGCGGCTTTCGCCACGCTCGCCACCACGGTCATTGCGGTCACCACGGCCACCGTTGCGGTTGCCATCACGGCCACGGCCATCGCGGCCTTCGCGTTTTTCTTCGGTCTTGGCAGCGGGCGTGGGGGCGGCCGCAGGTGCTGCCTCTTCCAGACCCAGCAGGCCCTTGATCCAGCCAAAGAAGCCGGTGCTGGCCGGGGCAGGCGCCGCCACAGGCTTGGCAGCCGGTGCGGGCGCGGTGACCTTCACGGGTTCAGGCTTGGGCGTAGCGATGGGCGCGGGTGCGTCGGGCAACACGCCCTTGATTACTGGGGTTTGCTTGTTGGTGGGCTCTTGTGAACGGCGGGTCACGCCGGTGGCCTCTTCCATGTCGTCGGCCATTTTGTAGCTGGCTTCGATGTGGTCCAGGCGCGGGTCGTCGTGCTTCAGGCGTTCAAGCTTGTAGTTGGGCGTTTCCAGCGTCTTGTTAGGCACCATCAGCACATTGATGCGCTGCTTGAGTTCGATCTTGGCGATCTCGGTGCGCTTTTCGTTCAGCAGGAAGGACGCCACATCGACGGGCACCTGGCACATCACGGAGGCGGTGTTGTCCTTGAGCGACTCTTCCTGGATGATGCGCAGGATCTGCAGTGCGGAGCTTTCCGTGTCGCGGATGTGGCCAGAGCCGCCGCAACGGGGGCAAGGAATCGAAGCGCCCTCGGACAGCGCGGGGCGCAGGCGCTGGCGGCTCATTTCCATGAGGCCGAACTTGGAGATGGTGCCGAACTGCACGCGGGCACGGTCTTGGCGCAGGGCGTCGCGCAAGCGGTTTTCCACTTCGCGGCGGTTGCGGGACTCTTCCATGTCGATAAAGTCGATGACGATCAGGCCACCCAAATCGCGCAGGCGCATCTGGCGCGCGACTTCGTCGGCGGCTTCCAAATTGGTGCGGGTGGCGGTTTCTTCGATGTCGCCGCCCTTGATCGCGCGGGCCGAGTTCACGTCCACGGACACCAGGGCTTCGGTGTGGTCGATCACGATAGCGCCGCCGGACGGCAGTTGCACGGTGCGGGCGTAGGCGGATTCGATCTGGTGTTCGATCTGGAAACGGCTGAACAGCGGGGCGTCGTCACGGTAGCGCTTCACGCGGGCAGCGTGCTCGGGCATCACGTGGGCCATGAACTGCTGGGCCTGCTCGTACACGTCGTCGGTGTCGATCAGGATGTCGCCGATGTCGTGGTTGAAGTAGTCGCGGATCGCACGGATCACCAAGGAGGACTCTTGGTAGATCAGGTAAGCACCCTTGCCGCCCTTGGCGGCGCCGTCGATGGCGGTCCAGAGCTTGAGCAGGTAGTTCAGGTCCCACTGCAGCTCGGGGGCGCTGCGGCCGATGCCGGCAGTGCGCGCAATGATGGACATGCCGTTGGGGTATTCCAACTGGTCCATGTTTTCCTTGAGCTCGGCACGGTCATCACCTTCGATGCGGCGAGACACGCCGCCACCGCGGGGGTTGTTGGGCATCAGCACCACATAGCGGCCGGCCAGCGAGACGAAGGTGGTCAGGGCTGCACCCTTGTTGCCACGTTCTTCTTTTTCGACCTGAACCAGCAGTTCCTGGCCTTCGCGGATGACGTCCTGGATGCGTGCCTGGGAGGCCGACACGCCTTCCTTGAAGTACATCTTGGAGATTTCCTTGAACGGAAGGAAGCCGTGGCGGTCTTCGCCGTAGTCAACAAAACAGGCTTCCAGCGAGGGCTCGACGCGGGTGACGACGGCCTTGTAGATATTGCCCTTGCGCTGTTCGCGCCCTTCGATTTCGATTTCGTAGTCGAGGAGTTTTTGTCCGTCGACAATGGCCAAGCGGCGTTCTTCAGCCTGCGTGGCGTTGATCAGCATCCGTTTCATGGATTGCATCCTTCTTCAATAAGCACATGCCCGGATTGGGCGTACGGTGCCGGACTGACGAATTGAAGTGAGGTGGAATTGCCGGAGAACTTCAGGTCACACGAGGCGACGAAGCGTAGGCGCAGGGATGGGGACGAGGGGGTGCGTTTGTGAACTTGCTATCAAAAGGATAGCTCGTTGCGCAGGCTTTACCGGGGCTGCAGGCTGATTTGTGCCAAACAACGGAGCGAAAACGCTCCGCAGGCACAGGGTCATCAGGCTAAGCAACACAAACATCTCGTTTCATTCCATTCGCAAACCGCGGGTTTGCGAACTTGGGGTATTCCGTATCAGGGTTTCAATTCGTCGGCTTGGCCGTGCTGTTGCTGACCATCACAGGCAGGTGGCGTGTGATTTGCAAGCAGTGCAGCCCGGCGGCATCGACCTTCCAGCGAAGCGGTTTGTGGGGTGTGGACTAAACTCCAGACAAATCAACCACTTACAGCGCGTCGCTAGTGAAACACATTATAGGGGGCAATCCGACCCCAGCCCCCCCCCTGACAAACCCGCAAGTCAAATCCGTGACGGTCGACGAAGACAGTGCGGGCCAGCGCCTGGACAATTTTCTGGTGCGTGAGCTCAAGGGCGTGCCCAAAACCCATGTCTACCGCATCATCCGCAGCGGCGAGGTGCGGGTGAACAAGGGCCGTGCCGGCGCCGACACCCGGCTGGCAGTGGGCGACGTGGTACGGGTGCCGCCGGTGCGCGTGTCGGAGCGGGCGGAGCAGAAAACCCAGGCCATGGCCGAGCAGGTGGCGGCCCAGGCTTTGGCCCGGGTGCCAGCCAAAGCCTTTCCTGTCCTGTTTGAAGACGACCACTTTCTGGCGGTGAACAAGCCCGCCGGGGTGGCCGTGCATGGGGGCTCGGGCGTCAGTTTTGGGGTGATCGAGCAGCTGCGCATGGCGCGGCCCCAAGCCAAGTTTCTGGAACTGGTGCACCGGCTGGACCGGGAAACCAGCGGCATTTTGCTGGTGGCGAAGAAGCGCAGTGCATTGAAAAACCTGCAGGACCAGTTCCGCGAGCGCGAAACCGGCAAAACCTACCTGGCGCTGGTGCTGGGTGCCTGGCCTGCCAATAAGAAGGTGCTGGACAAACCTCTGCACAAGTACCTGTTGGCCGGCAAGGACGGCGCGGCCGATGCCGGGGAGCGGCGCGTCAAGGTGGTGGCCAAGGACGACCCGGACGGCATGCCCTCGCTCACGCTGGTGAAGGTGCGAACCGCATCCGATGACTATTCGCTGCTGGAAGTCACCATCAAGACCGGGCGCACGCACCAGATCCGCGTACACCTGGCCTCAGAGGGCATGCCAATTGCCGGGGATGACAAATATGGCGACTTTGAGCGCAACAAGGCGCTGGCCCGGGGCGAGGGCGGGGTGGCGCTCAAACGCATGTTCCTGCACGCCTGGCGCCTGCAGTGCAACCACCCCGCCACGGGCGAGCGCGTGGAACTGCGCGCCGAATTGCCCGCAGAATTGAGTACCTTTCTGGCCTCTGCCTTGCCCGGGGCCGCCTGAAGCGGCACCTTTTTGACCTATTTTCAGTAGCCTATGTCCTCTTCCCGCACCCGTGCCCGCCAGTTCGACCTGATTGCGTTCGACTGGGATGGCACCTTGTTTGACTCCACCGCCATCATTACGCGCTGCATCCAGCTGGCCGTGGGCGACGTGGGGGGCACGATTCCCAATGACAAGGACGCTTCCTACGTGATCGGCCTGGGGCTGATGCAGGCGCTGGCCCATGCCGCACCCGACGTGCCCAAAGAGAAATACCCCGAGCTGGGCGCGCGCTACAAGCACCACTACGTGGCGCACCAGAACGACATCAGCCTGTTTGCCGGCGTGTTGCCCATGCTGGCGGACCTCAAGTCGCGCCAGCATCTGCTGGCTGTGGCCACGGGCAAGAATCGCAACGGCCTCGACGAGGTGCTGGACGCGGTGGAACTGCGCGGCGTATTCGACAGCTCCCGCACGGCGGACGAGACCGCGGGCAAGCCGCACCCGCGCATGCTGCAGGAGCTGATGGCCGAGCTGGGCGTGCCGGCCGAGCGCGTGCTCATGGTGGGCGACACCACGCACGATCTGCAGCTGGCCCTGAACGCGGGCTGCGCGAGCGTGGGCGTGAGCTACGGTGCCCACGCGCCGGCCATGTTCGAGGAGCTGGGCCCGCTCTGCGTGGTGCACTCGGTGGCCGAGCTGCACGCCTGGCTGCTGGACAACGCCTGAGGACAAGCACCATGCCCTTGAACACTGAGCCGCAGATGATCGCCCTGTGCAACTCGGGCGATCTGGTCAATAGCGGCCTGGCCGTACCGTTCGACGTGGTGTACTGCGGGCAGACCTGTTACGCCTTCGCCATTCGCTACGCCGACAAGGCCTATGCCTACCTAAACCGTTGCTCCCATGTGCCCATGGAGATGGACTACCAGCCCAACCGTTTTTTCGACATGACCGGCAACTGGCTGATGTGCGCCACCCACGGCGCCATGTACAGCCCCCAAACCGGTCAGTGCCGCACCGGCCCCTGCCGCGGAGGGCTGATTTCCATAGCCCTTACTGAATCGGATGGGGTCGTGCACTGGCATACTGGCCCTCACCTACAACCTGTGGTCTTCTAGATATCTATGTCTGACTCCCAATTCCCGTCCACGCCTGACTCCGGGGAAAATCCCCGTCCAGCCCCCGTGGAATCTGCGCAAACAGCTCCTAAAAACATAGCAAGCGCAGCCACTTCGGCTCCCGGTTGGGAGCGCGCCACGCTGGAGAAGCTCGCCATGGCATCATTGGTGGAGCAGCGCGCAGCACGCCGCTGGCGCAATGCCATCCGCATAGGTTGGCTGGTATTTCTGGCGGTGCTGGTCTGGCTGGGCATGCAGCGCGGCGGCTCCACAACCGATGTTAAGACCCCGCACACCGCAGTCATCGCCATCCAGGGCGAAATCGCCTCGGGCGCCGAAGCCAGCGCAGAATTCGTGGTAGCCGCCATGCGCAGCGCCTTTGAAGACGAGGCCGCCAAGGCCGTGGTGCTGTTGATCAACTCACCTGGAGGCAGCCCGGTGCAGGCCGGCATCATCAACGACGAGATCAAGCGCCTCAAGGCCCTGCACAACAAGCCGGTCTATGCGGTGGTGGAAGAAACCTGCGCCTCGGCGGCGTACTACATCGCTGCGGGTGCCGACCAAATTTTTGTGGACAAGGCCAGCATCGTCGGCAGCATCGGCGTGCTCATGGACGGCTTTGGCTTCACCGGCCTGATGGACAAGCTGGGCGTGGAGCGCCGTCTTCTGACGGCCGGCGAGAACAAGGGCTTTCTGGACCCCTTCAGCCCGCAGACCGAGAAGCAGCGCGCGTTTGCCCAGACCATGCTGAACCAGATCCACCAGCAGTTCATTGCCGTGGTGAAGGAAGGCCGCGGCGCCCGCCTGAAGGAAACGCCTGAAATGTTCAGCGGCCTGTTCTGGACCGGCCAGCAGGCCATCGAACTGGGCCTGGCCGACAAGCTCGGCAATCTGGACTACGTAGCGCGCGAAGTGGTGAAGGCAGAAGAAATCATCGACTACACCCGCAAAGACAACGTGGCTGAGCGCTTGGTCAAGCGCTTTGGCGCATCGATTGGCGACGGTGCGGCCAAGGCGTTGCGCTCACTGCCCGCCATTCACTGAAACCTGGCTGCCTTAGCGGCCAATGGCGAACACGGTCGGCGTGGCGTTGTCCAGCGCCCAGCCGCTTTGCTTCCAGTACTTCACCAGGCTGCTGTGGGTGCTTGCGGTGCTTAGCGTCAGGCCGCTGGACGTCGCCAACCGCGTGTTAGTCTGCAGCGTTTGTAGCAGGCCCTGGAGCAGGGCGGTGTTGCGGTAGGGCGTTTCAATAAAGAGCTGGGTTTGCCCGGTTTTTAGTGCCAACGACTCCAGCTCACGAATGCGCTTGGTTCGCTCGCCGGGATCGGCTGGCACATAGCCTACGAACGCGAAGTTCTGTCCATTGAGCCCGCTGGCGGCCAACGCCAACAACAGGGACACCGGCCCCACCAGCGGCACCACGCGCAGGCCCAGGTCGTGCGCCGCGCGCACTACCGACGAGCCCGGATCTGCGACCGCGGGCATGCCGGCTTCACTGACCAGGCCCACGTCATAACCCTGTAGCGCGGCAGCCAGCAGTGGCTTGGCGTCAAAGCCGCCCAGATGGTCGCCTTTTTTGTGGACTTCGCGCGGCAGCTCTTGAATCTGTAGCTCTTGTAGCGAGACGCCCAGTGGGTGGCTCGCATCTACGCGCTTCAAATAGGCGCGTGTGCTCTTGGCGTTTTCGCAAATCCAGTGCCGCAGTCCGGCCGCCACGGCCAGCGTGTGCACCGGCATGCTCTGGTCCAGCGGGCTTTGCGTTGCACATCCAAAGTCCAGCGGCGCAGGTACCAGATACAGCGTGCCTTTGGTAGTAGCGGCGACTTGCGTCATACAGGCCCCAGCAATGGGATGCCCGCCGCGCGCAGCATGCGGCTAGTGCGGATCAGTGGCAGACCGACCAGGGCGCTTGGGTCGTCGTTGTCAATAGACTCCAGTAGGGTAATGCCGAGGCCCTCGCTCTTGGCGCTGCCCGCGCAGTCGTAGGGTGTCTCGGCGCGCAGGTAGTTTTCAATTTCTGCGTCGCTGAGGTCGCGGAACACCACGCGCACCGGGGCCACGTCTTCCTGCTGGAAGCCGCTGGCCTGGCAGACCACGGCTACTGCTGTCTGGAAGACCACCGTTTTGCCACGCATCTTCTGTAGCTGGGCGACGGCGCGTTCGTGCGTACCAGGCTTGCCCAGCGGTTCTCCGTCCAGGTCGGCCACTTGGTCCGAACCAATCACCACGCAGTCGGGGAACTGCCGGGCCACGGCCTGGGCCTTGGCCAGCGCCAGCCGACGTGCCAGGGCGAGCGGAGTTTCTTCGGGCTGAGGGGTTTCATCCACATCGGGGGCGGCCACCGTAAATGGCACACGCAGGCGTTGCAGCAGTTCGCGGCGGTAGGCCGAGGTGGAACCTAAAACGAGTTTTCGGGAGGCGGGGTCTTGCATGGGGCGATTCTCTTACACTGCGCCCATGACCTATGAATATTCAGCCAATAGCCTGAACATCCTGACCTTCGCCAAGGGCGAAGGTCAACTGGCGAGCCAGGTGCCCTTGGCCAAGATGCTGCGTTTGCGCGAAGAGACGCAGGGCCAGGCAGATGCTGTGGCCGTTCAATTTGAGGCCCGCGGTGCAATCCGCTCCGATGCCGCCGGGGTGGATGAACCTTGGTTGCACCTGTCCGGAAGTACCGTTTTGACGATGACCTGCCAACGCTGCCTGACGCCAGTGGATGTGGATGTCGCATTCACGCGCGACTTTCGCTTTGTGGCCACCGAGGCGCTGGCCGAGATCGAGGACGAGGAGTCGGAAGAGGATGTGCTGGTACTGAGCCGTGAGTTCAATGTGCTGGACCTGGTGGAAGACGAATTGCTCATGTCCATCCCGCCCGTACCCAAGCATGAGACCTGCCCTCAGCCTGTCAAGCTGGCGGTCGCGGACGCGGATTTTGTCGATGCGCCTGAGGAAAAGCCGAACCCGTTTGCGGTGTTGCAGCAGCTCAAGGATAAAGGCGCTGGCTAAGCGCCCGGCTTTGGGCTATAATCTGAGGCTTCGCGCGTAAATTCGTCGCGTTTTACCAACCCTAACCGTGTTGCCACAACCTGTGCAGCACTTTTGCTCAGGAGCCGACCATGGCAGTTCAACAAAACAAAAAATCTCCTTCCAAGCGCGGCATGCACCGCTCGCACAACGCTCTGGTGGTGCCCGGTATCGCTGTGGAATCCACCACCGGTGAAACCCACCTGCGTCACCACATCAGCCCCACCGGTTTTTACCGTGGTCGCAAGGTGCTGAAGACCAAGTCCGAAGCCTGATTCGCCTGAATCTCCAAAAGCCCGAAGCTACAGACCTGTAGCGACGGGCTTTTGTCATTTATGGGCTCTATAGTCGGATGTTTGACTTCGTTGTCGTTGGAATGATGCACGCATGATTACTGTCGCCGTCGATTGCATGGGGGGAGACCACGGACCCCAGGTCACCTTGCCCGCTTGCACCCAGTTTCTGGAGCAGCACCCGGAGGCCGCTCTGGTGCTGGTGGGCCTGCCCGAGGCGCTGCAGGGCTTTTCGCACCCCCGTGCCACGCTGGTGACGGTGACCGAGGTTGTCACCATGGACGATCCGCTGGAGGTGGCCCTGCGCAAGAAGAAAGACTCTTCCATGCGGGTGGCGATCCAGCAAGTCAAGGATGGCGCCGCCCAAGCTGCTGTCTCGGCTGGTAACACCGGCGCACTCATGGCGATTTCGCGCTACGTCCTCAAAACCATGGATGGCATTGAGCGCCCTGCCATTGCGGGCCAAATTCCCAATTCCACGGGTGGTGCCACTACGGTGCTGGACTTGGGCGCCAACGTGGACTGCACGGCCGAACATCTGCTGCAGTTTGCGGTGATGGGCTCGGCGCTCGTGTCGGTGTTAACCAACCAGGAATCCCCCTCAGTCGGTCTGCTCAACATTGGTGAAGAAGTCATCAAGGGCAACGAAGTCATCAAAAAAGCCGGTGAATTGCTGCGAAATGCGGCCAAGTCCGGCGATTTGAACTTTGTGGGCAACGTAGAGGGCAATGACATTTTCAAGGGCACGGCCGAGATCGTGGTCTGTGACGGTTTTGTCGGAAACGTGGCGCTCAAGACCAGCGAGGGCTTGGCGTCCATGATTGGCAACTTCCTGAAAGCCGAATTTTCCAAAAACATTTTCACCAAAATGGCGGCAATTGCGGCTTACACGGTGCTAACAGCGCTTAAAAACCGCGTGGATCACCGTCGCTACAACGGTGCTGCGTTGCTGGGCCTGCGCGGCCTGGTGTTCAAAAGTCACGGTTCGGCCGATGTGCTGGCGTTTGGGAACGCATTGAACCGCGCGTATGATGCAGCCCGAAACAACTTGCTGGACCGCGTTCAGGTCCGCATTGCCCATGCAGCCCCTTTGCTGGCTGCGTCTGACGCAACGCAATAGCCTGAACGGGTGCCCGCCATAACACCCATGAGACGATATTCACGCATCACCGGCACTGGCAGCTATGTGCCTCCCCGTCGCCTGAGCAACGCCGACCTGGTAGCCCAATTGGCTGCGACTGGCGTAGAAACCTCGGACGAGTGGATCGTGGAGCGCACCGGCATCCGCGCGCGGCACTTTGTGGACGATGGCGTCTACAGCAGCGACCTGGCTTTGGAAGCTTGCAAAGGCGCGTTGCAGGCCGCAGGCTTGGAGGCCCAAGACATCGACCTGATCATTGTGGCTACCTCCACGCCAGACATGGTCTTTCCGTCGACCGCCTGTATTTTGCAGAACAAGCTGGGCGCCAACGGTGGCGCAGCGTTTGATGTGCAGGCCGTGTGCAGTGGTTTTGTCTATGCCCTGACCGTGGCCGACGCCATGATCCAGTCCGGTGCCGCCAACAAGGCGCTGGTGGTAGGGGCCGAAGTGTTCTCCCGCTTGCTGGATTTCAACGACCGCACGACCTGCGTGTTGTTTGGCGACGGTGCGGGCGCCGTGGTGCTGGAGGCGTCGGAGACGCCTGGCATTCTGGCCAGCGACCTGCATGCCGATGGCAAGCACGTGGGCATCCTCTGTGTGCCCGGCCATGTGGCCAATGGACACATTCTGGGTGATCCCCTATTAAAGATGGATGGTCAGGCGGTCTTCAAGCTGGCCGTGGGCGTGCTGGAGAGCGCTGCCCGTGCCACGCTGGCCAAGGCTGGCAAGACGGAAGCTGATATTGACTGGCTGATTCCCCATCAGGCCAACATCCGCATCATGCAGAGCACTGCCAAAAAACTGAAACTTCCCATGGATAAAGTGGTAGTAACAGTGGACCAGCATGGCAATACCTCGGCGGCTTCTATCCCGCTGGCGCTGGACGCGGCAGTGCGTGCCGGCCAGGTCAAGCCCGGCCAGACGCTGATGCTCGAAGGCGTGGGCGGCGGCTTCACCTGGGGCGCTGTGCTCCTGACTTTGTAGCTGCTCGCGCATACTCCATGAGGGCTGGAGCCCACTTTCATTGATCATTCCTATGAAACCATTTGCATTTGTATTTCCCGGCCAAGGCTCCCAAGCCGTGGGCATGCTGGACGCCTGGGGCGACCACCCCGTGGTGGCGGAGACTCTGCGCGAAGCCTCGGACGCTTTGGGCGAGGATGTTGCCAAATTAATCCATGAAGGCCCTAAAGAAGCGTTGGCACTGACCACCAACACCCAGCCCGTGATGCTGGTGGCAGGGGTGGCGGCCTACCGTGTCTGGATGTCAGAGACTGGCGTAGCCCCCCAGGCCGTGGCGGGTCACTCGCTGGGCGAGTATTCCGCCTTGGTCGCCGCAGGGGCGCTGACGCTGACGCAAGCCGCGCCGCTGGTGCGCCTGCGCGCCCAGGCCATGCAGGAAGCCGTGCCCGTGGGCGTGGGCGCCATGGCGGCCATTCTCGGCATGGATGCTGCGAAAGTGATAGCTGGTTGCGCAGAGGCAACGGGGGCTTTCGGCCCGAATAGCACTGAAGTGGTGGAAGCCGTGAACTTCAACGACGCCGCCCAAACCGTGATCGCCGGCAGCAAAGCCGCCGTCGACAAGGCCTGCGAAATCCTCAAGGCCAATGGCGCCAAGCGCGCGCTGTTGCTGCCTGTGTCGGCGCCATTTCACTCCAGTTTGATGAAGCCTGCAGCCGAGAAGCTGAAGGCGCGACTGGAAGATATCGAGATTGCTGCCCCCCAGGTCGCGCTCATCAACAATATTGATGTGGCGGTGGAAGTCGATGCCGACCGCATCCGTGACGCCCTGTACCGCCAGGCCTTTGGCCCGGTGCGATGGGTGGAATGTGTGCAAGCCATCAAGGCGCGCGGCCTGACCACGTTGGTAGAGTGCGGCCCCGGCAAGGTGTTGGCTGGCATGGTCAAGCGCATTGATGCGGAGATGACCGGTGCGGCGCTGTTCGACCCCGCCAGCCTGGAAGACGTCAAGGGAGTATTGGCATGAGCGAAGTGAAATTTGAAGGTCAGGTGGCCCTGGTGACCGGCGCCTCGCGCGGCATTGGCGCCGCCATTGCGCTGGAGCTGGCCCGCAAGGGTGTGAAAGTGATTGGCACGGCTACGTCTGACGTCGGTGCGGCCAAGATCCGCGAAGCCTTGTCCGCCTTTCCCGGTTGCGATGGCCGCACGCTGGACGTGACGGACGGGGCCGCTGGTGATGCGCTGGTCGATGCCATTGCCAAGGAGCTGGGCGGCCTGCATGTGCTGGTGAACAATGCCGGCATCACCCGCGACACACTGGCCATGCGCATGAAGGACGATGACTGGGATGCGGTGCTGGACACCAACCTCAAGGGCGTGTTCCGCATGAGCCGTTCGGTGCTGCGCACCATGATGAAACAGCGCTATGGCCGCATCATCAGCATCACCTCGGTAGTCGGCGCCTCCGGCAATCCCGGCCAGGCCAACTATGCGGCGGCCAAGGCCGGCGTGGCCGGCATGACCCGCGCGTTGGCCCGCGAACTGGGTTCGCGCAACATCACCGTGAACTGCGTGGCCCCAGGTTTCATCGAGACTGACATGACCGCCGCCCTGGGCGAAGAGCAGCAAAAAGCCTTGCTGGGCCAGATTCCCCTGGGCCACCTGGGCAAACCCAGTGACATTGCGCACGCTGTGGCCTACTTGGCCTCGCCGCAGGCCAGCTACGTGACAGGGCAGGAACTGCACGTCAATGGCGGCATGTACATGTAAGTGATTCAACCCCGCCGAAGTCTGAGCGGCGGCCCGGTTAGAGACAAGTCTCTAGGGCGGGTAAAATCTCGGATTCTTTTACAACCCTTAGAGGGAACCCATGAGCGATATCGAAGTCCGTGTCAAAAAAATCATTGCCGAACAACTCGGCGTTGAAGAGTCTCAAGTCACCAACGAAAAAGCCTTCGTGGCCGATCTGGGTGCCGACTCCCTGGACACCGTGGAACTGGTGATGGCTTTGGAAGACGAATTCGGGATCGAGATCCCCGACGAAGACGCGGAAAAAATCACAACCGTGCAAAACGCGATCGATTACGCAACGTCCCACAAAAAGGCCTGATAGGCTTTGGCAGCACCCAAGGGGTGCTGCCGCGTTCCCGCATGCTTCCCATGCCGCTGCTGGCGGTATTTCATTGACGAACTGCTGAATTTCAGATCTCTATGTCCCGTCGCCGTGTTGTTGTCACAGGTTTAGGTTGCATTAGCCCCGTTGGAAATACGGTGGCTGAGGCGTGGTCGAATGTGCTGGCTGGCAAGTCGGGCATCTCCACAATCACCAAGTTCGATCCTGAGGCGTTTGCCTGCAAGATTGCGGGTGAGGTGCGCAACTTCGATCTGGAGTCCTACATCAGCACCAAAGAAGCCCGCACCATGGATACCTTTATCCATTACGGTATTGCGGCTGCGGTGCAGGCGGTGAACGACAGCGGTTTGAAGACCGGTGACGCGCTGGGTGAGGAAGAATCCACCCGCATCGGCTGTGTGATTGGTTCCGGCATCGGCGGTTTGCCAATGATCGAGAACACCCACACCGAGTACACCAACCGCGGCCCACGCCGCATTTCCCCATTTTTTGTACCGGCCTCCATCATCAATATGACGGCCGGCCATGTGTCCATGCGTTTTGGCTTCAAGGGCCCCAACATCGCGATCGTGACCGCTTGCACCACTGGCCTGCATTGCATCGGCGAAGCCGGCCGCATGATCGAGTATGGCGACGCTGACGTGATGATTGCCGGTGGCTCGGAAGCGACGGTATCGCCGCTGGGCATCGGCGGCTTTGCTGCCATGCGCGCGCTCTCCACCCGCAATGACGACCCCGCGACCGCGTCGCGCCCTTGGGACAAAGACCGTGATGGCTTTGTGCTGGGCGAGGGTGGCGGCGTGATGGTGCTGGAAGAGTATGAGCATGCCAAGGCGCGTGGTGCCAAGATTTACGCCGAGCTGGCGGGCTTTGGCATGAGCGCTGACGCTGGCCACATGACCGCCCCCAATATGGATGGTCCGCGCCGCGCCATGCTGAGCGCCCTGCGCAATGCGGGTGTGAACCCGGACCAGGTGGACTACCTGAACGCGCACGGCACCTCCACACCGCTGGGTGACATCAACGAATCCAATGCCATCAAGGCAGCCTTGGGCGACCACGCCAGGAAGATGGTGGTCAACTCCACCAAGTCCATGACTGGCCACCTCTTGGGGGGCGCGGGCGGACTGGAGTCGGTGTTCACCGTGCTGGCGGTTCACCACCAGAAGAGCCCGCCCACCATCAATATCTTCAGTCAGGACCCTGAGTGTGACCTGGACTACTGCGCCAACACCGCGCGGGACCTGAAGATCGATGTGGCCGTGAAGAACAACTTCGGTTTTGGCGGAACCAACGGCACGTTGGTGTTCAAGCGCGTTTAACCTGTCTCTGAACGTTCCATTAGGACTATGCACCGACCACCCGCGGTCAGTTTCAGCGTAGTCCGCTCTCCTTGGCATGCCCGCACGCTGGGCACGCTGTGGTTACTAGGCGCAACGCTGGCTCAGATTGCACTGTGGCGCTATAACTACTCGATCACGGCCATGGGCATCCTGGAGGGTGCCTTGCTGGTTTGCGGGCTTGCGGCCGCGTGGTCTTGGCGCGTCGCACCCCATGGAGTTCTGCGCTGGGATGGTGACCACTGGCATTGGTCTGGCTTTGTCGGAGAGCCTGTGCGTCATGTGACCGTGCATTTTGACTTTCAAGTGTTCTTGCTGGTGTCTGTGCAATGCCAGGGACAGGCTCTGATATGGCTGTGGCTGGACCATGCATCGGTACGCCGCACCCATTGGCTCGCGGTGCGCCGGGCCTTGGTGTCTGGCCGCCAGTCCGCAGACCCCATGGCGCTGTCGCACGAGCAGCTGCTGTGACGGAATCTCTGTCGTCTTCGAATGATTCGGATTTAGCCCTGGTGGAACGCACCGTGGCGGGCGATCAGCGTGCTTACGGTCTTTTGGTGGTCAAGTACCAGCGCCGCATCCAGCGCCTGATCGGGCGCATGGTGCGTGATGTGGACTTGGTGGAGGATATCGCCCAAGAGACCTTTGTGCGGGCCTACCGCGCCTTACACCAGTTCCGTGGCGATGCCCAGTTCTACACCTGGCTGTATCGCATTGCGGTGAATACGGCCAAAAAGTTCCTGCTGGAGCTCAAACGCGACCCTACGGTTACCGAGAGTTTTTTGGCCAATGACGATGAAGATGAAACTTCCCGGCCCAAAAACGAACCAACTACCGACGAAACCCCGGAATCGGTGCTGGCGGCGAAGGAAATTGCCTCGGTGGTGAATGCCGCCATGGACGATTTGCCGGAGGAGCTGAAGCAAGCGGTCACGCTGCGAGAAATTGAAGGTCTGAGTTACGAGGAAATTGCCATGGCCATGGATTGCCCTATTGGAACGGTCCGTTCCCGCATCTTCCGGGCGCGGGAGGCCATTTCCGCCAAAGTGCGCCCCTTGCTGGAAAAACAGACCGGGAAACGCTGGTAGCGGCCTGCGTCAGGAACACATGATGAATACGCCCAACACTCCCTTGAATGAACGCATCTCAGCCTTGGCAGATGGTGCGTTGTCTACCGACGAGCTGCCTTCGCTATTGGCGGAGCTGCATGCGTCCGAAGAGGGGCGCAAGGCATGGCATCTTTACCACTTGGCAGGTGACGTATTGCGCAGCGACGCGTTGGCCCCCACCACATCGGAGCTGGCGTTTTGGGAGCGCTTGCAGTTGCGCCTGGATGCCGAACCAGCCCCTTCTGTACGGGCGGAGGTTCTGCCAGAGGTGCGGGGGTCATCTCTTGCCGCCGCGAACCAGCGCTGGGCCTGGGTGGCCGGGTTGGCGGGTGTGGCCGTGCTCAGCGTGCTGTCGCTGGCCGTATGGCGTGAGGCGGAACCGTCCGTTGCCCCCCAGTTGGCCCAGAGCCCCGCAACTGGTCAGGTGGCGCCTGCCCCGCTTGCTCCGCCGGTGGTCTTGGCCCAGGATGCACCTGCGGTGATGTTGCGTGACCCGCAGCTGGATGCGCTGATGGCAGCCCACCAGCAAATGGGTGGACATTCAGCGTGGCAGATGCCGTCTGGCTTTTTGCGCAACGCCACGTTTGAAAGGCCGGCACGATGAAGCCCTGGTGGCGTCTTCTTGGCGGGTTGGCTTTGGTGCTGTGTGGTCTTCCGTGGGCCGTGCAGGCTGAGGAAGCACCCGTGAACGCCTGGTTGATGCGCCTGCATGAAGCGTCGCGCCACCGCACCTACACGGGCACCTTTGTCGTGTCGGCGGGTGGGCAAATGGCCAGTGCGCGCATCTGGCACGTGTGCGACGGTGCGCAGCAGATGGAGCGGGTGGAGTCGCTCAGTGGTACACCGCGCAGCACATTTCGCCGCAACGACCAGGTGTTGACCTTTTTCCCGGAGTCTCGTGTGGCAGTGGCGGAAACGCGGGAGTCGCTGGGGCTGTTTCCCAACCTGCTCAAGTCGCAGGATTCGACCATTGAAGAGTTTTACCAACTGAAACCGCTGGGGGTGGAACGTGTGGCGGGGCTGGATGCGGACGTTGTGCAGCTTCAGCCCAAAGATAGCCTGCGCTACGGCTACCGCGTGTGGAGCGAAAAGCGCTCTGGCCTGGTGGTGCAGTTGCAGACACTGGATCCGGATGGCAAGGTATTGGAGCAATCTGCGTTTTCAGAGCTGCAGCTGGATGCACCGGTGAGCATGGGCAAACTGGCGCAACTCATGGCCCACACCGACGGGTACCGGGTGGAACACCGTGATTTGCAGAAGACCACGGCCAAAGCCCAGGGTTGGGATATGCCCAAAGGGGTGGCTGGTTTCAAACCCATGGGGTGCTACACCCGACCAGTAGCCTTGCTGGCGGGTGCCTCGGGCCGCATGGACCAAACCATGCAATGGATGTTTTCGGATGGGCTGGCAACGGTGTCATTGTTTGTAGAGGCTTTTGATCCGCGCCGCCACACGCGCGAAGGCGCTACGGAGCTGGGCGGGGCCACCCGCACTTTCACCCGCCATTTGGGCGCCTGGTGGATCACGGCAGTGGGTGAGGTTCCCGCCGCGACCTTGAGCAGCTTTGCGCTGGGGCTGGAACGTAAAAAGTAGGCAGCGTTCCGGGGAACTGGAGCGTCGCGTGGTTTTCTTGTGACTTTGACGGAAAGACAAACGATGAGAACTTTGAGCATGCAATCGGTGCGGGTGTTGGGCATGGCCGCTGTGCTGGCCGCAGCTGGTGTGGTCAGCCTGGCCCCGGTAACCCCCGCACAGGCGCAGGTGCGGGCCTTGCCCGACTTCACCGATCTGGTGGACCAAGTGGGCCCTTCGGTGGTCAACATCCGCACCTTGGAGAAGGTGGCCGCACGTTCCCAGCAGGGTACGCCGGGCGAGGAGGAAATGCTGGAGTTTTTCAAGCGCTTTGGCTTGCCGATTCCGAACATTCCCCGCCAGGCGCCACGGCAAAACCGCCCCCAGCCTGACGAAGAGCAGCCGCGCGGTGTGGGGTCGGGTTTCATCCTGACGTCCGATGGTGTGATCATGACCAACGCCCATGTGGTGGAGGGGGCGGATGAGGTGCTGGTGACGCTGACCGACAAGCGCGAGTTCAAGGCCCGCATCATTGGTTCGGACAAGCGCACCGATGTGGCTGTCGTGAAAATTGATGCATCAGGCCTGCCTGCCGTAAAGGTGGGCGACGTCAGCCGCCTGCGTGTGGGTGAATGGGTGATGGCAATTGGATCGCCTTTTGGTTTGGAAAACACCGTGACTGCCGGTATCGTGAGCGCCAAACAGCGTGACACCGGCGACTACCTGCCTTTCATCCAGACGGATGTGGCGATCAACCCGGGTAACTCGGGTGGCCCGCTGATCAACATGCGCGGGGAAGTGGTGGGCATCAACAGCCAGATTTACTCCCGCTCGGGCGGTTTCATGGGTATTTCCTTTTCCATTCCCATGGATGAGGCGGTGCGTGTCAGCGACCAACTGCGCAACGCAGGCCGCGTGACACGCGGGCGCATTGGCGTGCAAATCGACCAGGTCAGCAAAGAGGTGGCCGAGTCCATTGGACTGGGCAAGCCAGTAGGGGCCTTGGTGCGTGCGGTGGAAGTGGGTTCGCCTGCCGAGAAGGCGGGTGTGGAGGCCGGCGACATCATTACCAAATTCGATGGCAAGGCGATTGATAAATCCAGTGACCTGCCGCGTCTGGTTGGTAGCACCAAGCCGGGTACCAAGAGTGTGGTGACAGTGTTTCGCCGTGGCAGCAGCAAGGACCTGAACGTGGTGATTGCTGAAATCGAACCCGATACCGCTGTGGCCAAGGCCTCGGGACGTGCAGAGGTCAAACCCAAGGCCTCTACGGCGGCCCAGGTGTATGGCTTGGCGGTCAGTGAGTTGACGGATGCACAGAAGAAGGAAGCCAACGTCAAGGGCGGCGTGCGGGTCGAAGCTGCGGTTGACGCCGCAGGGCGTGCGGGACTGCGCGAGGGCGATGTCATCACCCAACTGGCGAATACAGAAGTGGGCTCGGTCAAGGAGTTTGATGCCGTAGTGGCCAAGCTGGACAAGAGCAAGCCCGTGAACGTGCTGTTCCGCCGGGGAGAGTGGACGCAGTACGCAGTGATCCGCCCCGGCAAGTGAATGGGCGCGCAACAACCCTAAACCAGAGCGGGGTTTGGGGTTGTTGGCGTAGGGTGGAAAAATATTTCTCTACTGCTCTCCAGTCCGTACCTGAAAGTTTGCGGGCGCTAACTTAAAGAGGTCATTGAAAGCCTTGGTTAGAATATGGGGGTCTTAAGAAAGATTGTGGGTATATGGATGGGTTCAAAGTCCATCATGTGGGAAGTCTAAAAACGCCCCACAGCTGATCCACAACTCACCCACACCTTGTTCAGATGTTTGTTTGATAAATTGTGGATAAGATGTGTATAAGATAATTGTTGCGGTGTCGCAACGACCCCTGAACCGGGTTTTTTGGGCTGTGCTCTCTGGACTTTTTGCCTACAATGGGCTTCCAACCTTCGCAGTTGCCAAAGATTGTTGGTTCAGGGCGCGTCGTCTTACGATGCGCCCTTTTTTCTTGCCCGTTCGTTTTAATTCAATCACTTGAAGCACGTCGTTGATGAATCACATCAGAAACTTTTCGATCATTGCCCACATTGACCATGGCAAGTCCACGTTGGCAGACCGCTTGATCCAGCGTTGTGGCGGGCTTGAAGCCCGCGAGATGGAGGCACAGGTTCTGGACTCGATGGACATCGAGAAAGAGCGTGGGATAACCATCAAGGCGCAGACGGCCGCGCTCAAATACAAAGCGCTCGATGGCAAGGTCTACAACCTCAATCTGATCGACACACCAGGGCATGTGGACTTCTCATATGAAGTAAGCCGTTCGCTGTCTGCGTGCGAAGGCGCGCTGCTGGTGGTGGATGCCAGCCAGGGTGTGGAAGCGCAAACTGTGGCGAACTGCTACACCGCGCTCGACCTTGATGTGGAAGTGCTGCCAGTGCTCAACAAGATCGACCTGCCCAACGCAGACCCCGACAACGCGCGCAGTGAAATCGAAGACGTGATTGGTATCGACGCCACGGATGCGATTGTCTGCTCTGCCAAAACCGGCTTGGGCATCGACGACATTCTCGAAGCCATCGTGGCCAAGATCCCCGCGCCCAAGGGCAATCCCGATGGTCCGCTGCGTGCCATGATCATCGACAGCTGGTACGACAGCTTTGTGGGCGTGGTGATGCTGGTGCGCGTGGTCGATGGACGACTGGCCAAGGGCGAGCGCATCAAGATGATGGCGTCCGGCGCCACCTACAACGCAGACAACCTGGGCGTGTTCACGCCGGCCAACCAGCCGCGCCAGTCCCTGGAAGCGGGTGAGGTGGGCTACATCATTGCTGGTATCAAGGAGTTGCAGGCCGCCAAGGTGGGCGATACCGTGACACTGATCAAACCCGGCACCGGCGGCGCTGCGGCCACGGCGACCGAGGCTTTGCCCGGTTTCAAGGAAATCCAGCCGCAGGTGTTTGCCGGTTTGTATCCGACCGAAGCCAGCGAATACGACTCGCTGCGTGACGCACTGGAAAAACTCAAACTCAACGACGCGTCGCTGCACTACGAGCCTGAAGTGTCCCAGGCGCTGGGCTTTGGCTTCCGTTGCGGCTTCCTCGGCTTGTTGCACATGGAAATCGTGCAGGAGCGGCTGGAGCGTGAGTTCGACCAGGACCTGATCACGACCGCGCCCAGCGTGGTGTACGAGGTCGTCAAGAACGATGGCGAAGTGGTGATGGTGGAGAACCCCTCCAAGATGCCGGAGGTGGGCAAGACCGCCGAGATCCGCGAACCCATCGTGACCGTGCACCTCTATATGCCGCAAGAGTATGTGGGCGTGGTGATGACGCTGGCCAACCAGAAGCGCGGTGTGCAGATGAACATGGCCTACAAGGGCCGCCAGGTGGTGCTGACCTACGAGATGCCACTGGGTGAGATCGTGCTGGACTTTTTCGACAAGCTCAAGAGCGTGAGCCGTGGCTACGCGTCCATGGATTACGAGTTCAAGGAGTTCCGTGCTTCTGACGTGGTGAAGGTCGACATTCTGCTCAACAGCGAAAAGGTGGACGCCCTGTCCATCATCGTGCACCGCAGCCAAAGCCAGTACCGTGGCCGTGCCGTGGTGGGCAAGATGCGCGAGATCATTTCCCGCCAGATGTACGACGTGGCGATCCAGGCCGCCATCGGGGCCAACATCATTGCGCGTGAGACAATCAAAGCGCTGCGCAAGAACGTTTTGGCCAAGTGCTATGGCGGTGATATTTCGCGCAAACGCAAGCTCCTTGAGAAACAAAAAGCAGGTAAAAAGCGCATGAAACAAATCGGCTCTGTGGAGGTTCCACAAGAAGCGTTCTTGGCCATTTTGCAGGTGGAAGATTGATGCAAGCACTGACCTCCGCGGTCCTCGCGGCCTTCGGCGTTTACGCCGTATCCTGGTACTTTGGTGTGGTGGAAGGCAACTTTGCGTTGCTGCTGTTTCTGGCCACGCTGGTAACCGGGCTCTACTGGTTGGCTGAGCGGTTTTATTTTCTGCCACAGCGCCAAAACGCCGTCGCCGCGCTGGAGGCCAATGACATCCAGCGCCGCGCTGAGCTGAGCAAGATGGGCATCAGCCAGGTGGATGGCGACATCACCGAGGCCAAGGTGCGCTTGCTCATGCAACCCTGGTGGCTGGATTGGACGGCTGGCCTGTTCCCCGTGATCATTGTGGTCTTCTTGTTGCGTTCATTCCTGTTTGAGCCCTTCAAGATTCCTTCGGGCTCCATGATTCCCACCCTGTTGGTGGGCGATCTCATCCTGGTCAACAAGTACACCTATGGGCTGCGCCTGCCGGTGCTCAATACCAAAATCACCGAGGGCAGACCGCCCCAGCGTGGTGATGTGATGGTGTTCCGTTACCCACCCAAACCCAGCCTGGACTACATCAAGCGCGTGGTGGGCGTGCCCGGAGACACCGTGGCCTACCTCAACAAGCGCCTGACCATCAACGGCAAGCCGCTGGAGACCAACGCACTGCCAGACTTTTTTGACGAAGACGCCATGCGTTACTTCAAACAGTTTGAAGAAACCCTGGGTGACAAAAAGCACCGTTTGCTCAACGATGTGGATCGTCCTGCCTTTGTGCCGGGTGCGGACAAGTTTGAGGGCTTTGAGGCTTGCAGCTATACCGTGGAAGGTGTGACCTGCAAAGTCCCAGAAGGTCACTATTTCATGATGGGTGACAATCGCGATAATTCGCTGGACTCGCGCTATTGGGGCTTTGTGCCTGACAAAAACATCGTCGGCAAGGCTTTCTTTGTCTGGATGAACTTTGGCAATCTCAAGCGCATCGGTGGGTTCAATTGAAGCTTTGTGCACCAAGTGATAAGGGAACAATGATGACATTTCAGCGCAAATCCAAGCAACGCGGTATTTCCTTCATCGGTCTGATTTTTGTCGGCGGTGTGCTCGCCATGGCTGGCGTAATAGCGGCGCAAGTGTTCCCCACTGTGGTGGAGCTGATGGCGATCCAGAAGGCAGTACAACGCGCAGCCACCGGCCAGTCGGTGGTGGAGATCCGTGGCATCTTTGACAAGGCCACCGAAATCGACGCCATCACCTCCATCAAGGGTAAAGACCTGGAAGTCACCAAAGAAGGCGACAAGGTGGTGGTGGCCTTTGCCTACGAGCGCGAAATTCATTTGGCTGGCCCGGCGTTTCTCACGCTGAAGTACGCTGGCCGCTCCAAATAACGTGGGTGATGCATTGGCAGCGTTGCAGCTCCGGCTGCAACACCAGTTTTCCAATTCCGCCCTGTTGGCCAGGGCCCTGACCCATCGCAGCTTTTCAAGTGACCACTACGAGCGCCTCGAATTTTTAGGCGACTCGGTGCTGGGGCTGGCTATTTCCGACTTGCTCTATGCCCGCCTGGGGGCTTTGCCCGAAGGCGATTTGTCGCGCGTGCGGGCCAACCTGGTCAAACAAGAGACACTGCACCAGTTGGCGCTGGGACTGGGATTGCCCGATGTGCTCAAGCTAGGGGAAGGCGAAATGCGTTCGGGTGGGCAGAAACGGGCGTCCATCCTGGCTGATGCACTGGAAGCCATCATTGGTGCTGTCTACCTGGACGCGGGCTTTACCCCGGCACAAGCCTTGGTGCACCGCCTGTTTGAAGCGGTGGAGATCAACCCTCAGATGGATGCCATTGGCAAAGACCCGAAAACCGAGTTGCAGGAGTGGCTGCAGGGTCGCAAAATGAAACTGCCGCTCTACAAGGTGGTTGCGACCATCGGGGCAGCCCACAAACAGAGCTTTGACGTGGAGTGTGAAATTGTCGAGCTGCGTCTGGCCGAACGGGGCATTGGCGGTTCGCGCCGTGCCGGTGAACAGGCCGCTGCGGCGGCGATGTTGCAGACTTTGAAGTCAAAGGTAAAACCATGAATGCTCCTAAAAAAATAGCTGCTGGTGCAGAAAATACGGGGGCTAGCGGTCAGGAAGACTCCAAACCCGAAGTGCAGGATGACCTGGATGCGATGTTGCAGGGCTTGCTCAAGAGCACGCCCAAACTGGCCACGCCCGGTACCGATGGAGCGGGCCATCGCTGTGGCCTGGTGGCCATCGTCGGCAAGCCGAATGTGGGCAAGTCCACCTTGCTCAATGCCCTGGTGGGCCAGAAGATCAGCATCACCTCGCGCAAGGCACAGACCACGCGCCACCGTATCACCGGCATGCGCACCGAGGGACAGACGCAGTTTGTGTTTGTCGACACGCCCGGCTTTCAGACCATCCATGGCAACGCCCTGAACAAGTCGCTGAACAAAGCGGTGCAGGGCGCAGTGGCCGATGTGGACCTGGTGCTGTTCGTTGTCGAGGCGGGCAGTTTCACGTCGGCCGACGAAAAGGTGCTGAAGCTGTTGGGGGCGGGCATTCCGGTTGTGCTGGTGGCCAACAAGCTGGACAACGTGAAGGAACGTGCCGGTTTGGCACCCTGGTTGCAGGCCATGCAGGCGCGTGGCAGTTTTACCGAGCTGATCCCTCTGTCGGCCAAAAACTCCAAAGACGTTGTCCGCTTGCTGGGTATCTGCGAAAAATACCTGCCCGAGCAGGCTTGGTGGTATTCCGAGGACGAACTGACCGACCGCAGCGAGAAATTCCTGGCCAGCGAGTTGGTGCGCGAAAAGCTGTTCCGCCTGACCGGTGATGAGCTGCCCTACACCTCGACCGTGGTGATCGACAAGTTCGAGGAAGAGCCACCGCAGAAGAAGGGCCAGAAGCGCCTGCTGCGCATTGCGGCCACCATCGTCGTGGAGCGCGACGGCCACAAGGCCATGGTGATTGGCGACAAGGGCGAGCGCATCAAGCGTATTGGCATGGAAACCCGCGTGGAATTGGAAAAGCTGGCGGATGCCAAGGTGTTTCTGGAGCTGTGGGTGAAAGTGCGCTCTGGCTGGGCCGACGACGAAGCGCGGGTGCGCAGCTTTGGCTACGAATAAACGCATTGCCGACGAGCCCGCGTATGTGCTGCACCGCTACGACTGGAGCGAGTCCAGCCTGATTCTGGAGGTCTTTACCCGCCACTACGGGCGCATCGCCTTGGTGGCCAAGGGGGCGAAGAAACCCAGTTCCAGTTTTCGTCCCATTCTGCTGCCACTGCAGCCTCTGCATGTGGCCTTTGGCGGCGATGCCGAAATCCGCACGCTGCGCAGTGCCGAGTGGCAGGGCGGCCATGTGATGCCCACGGGCGATGCGCTGCTGTCGGGTTACTACCTCAACGAACTGCTGATGACCCTGCTGGCACGAGACGACCCGCATGCGGAGCTGTTCGACATCTATGCCCGTGTGGTGGAGATCATCGCCAGCGAGCATGGCGAGGTGCTGCAGGGTGCGCTGCGCACATTTGAGCTGCTGCTGCTGCGCGAGACCGGATTTTTGCCCCCGTTGAACGTGCAGACCATGACCCTGCGTGCGCTCGATGCCGATGATCACTATGTGCTGGTGCCCGAAGGTG
Organism: Rhodoferax sp. GW821-FHT09E07; assembly: GCF_059416145.1. Taxonomy (NCBI): domain Bacteria; kingdom Pseudomonadati; phylum Pseudomonadota; class Betaproteobacteria; order Burkholderiales; family Comamonadaceae; genus Rhodoferax; species Rhodoferax sp. GW821-FHT09E07. The sequence continues at coordinate 450,191 of NZ_JBWKOP010000001.1, forward strand.
GGCTGCGTCAGGCGCATGCCGAGGATCGCACACGCCTGAGCGGTGCACAGTGGATGCGCCTGCACGAGACGCTGCAGAACCATGCCCCCTTTACCGCGACGCTGCGGGCCTGCGCCGAGATGATGGCTGAACTCAAACCCCAGCTGCGCGCGCTGCTCCACTACCATTGCGGAGTAAAGACGCTGCGCATGCGGCAGATGTTGATCGACATTCAGGCACTGTAGCCAGGCCCCCGACTATGAAAACCCATCTCTCGGTCAATCTCAACAAGGTCGCGCTGGTGCGCAACACCCGCCACCTGGGCATTCCCAGTGTCTCGCGTGCGGCCACGCTGTGCCTGCAGGCGGGCGCGGCAGGCATCACGGTGCACCCGCGGCCCGATGCGCGCCACATCCGCGCGCAGGACGTGCTGGATCTGGCGGATTTGTTGAAAGCTTGGCCGGACCGCGAGTTCAACGTGGAGGGCAACCCTTTCCACAACCTCATGGACTGCGTGCGCGACTTGCGCCAGCGGGGTCTGCCAGTGCACCAAGTGACCTTTGTGCCCGATAGCGAAGGCCAGTTCACCAGCGACCACGGTTGGGTCTTCCCCGACGACGCGGCACGCCTGCAACCCCTGATTGCCGAGGCCCATGCGCTGGGTCTGCGCGTGAGCCTGTTCATGGATGCCGACCCCGCTGCCATGGCTGCAGCCAAAGCCGTGGGCGCGGACCGCATCGAGCTCTATACCGAACCCTATGCAGCAGCCTGGGACACTGCGGAGCAGGGAACCCAACTTGCCCGCTTTGCCGCTGCCGCGCAGGCGGCGTTGGATGCAGGGCTGGGCGTCAATGCAGGCCATGACCTGAACCGCGATAACCTGGCCGCTTTTGCGCAGCAGGTGCCCGGCCTGCAGGAGGTCTCGATCGGTCACGCACTGATTGCCGACGCGCTGGAGTTGGGGTACGAAGCCACGGTCAAAGCCTACCTGGCCTGCATGGGGCAGTAAGGGGGACGCGTGATCTACGGCATTGGCACCGACATCTGCGATGTGCGCCGCATCCGCGCCAGCCTGGAGAAGCACGGCGACCGCTTTGCCGCCAAGGTGTTGTCGGATGCCGAATTCAAGACGTGGAAAGCCCACAGCGCCCGCTGGCCGGAGCGTGGCGTGCGCTACCTGGCCACGCGCTTCAGCGCCAAAGAGGCCTTCAGCAAAGCCATTGGCATGGGGATGCGCATGCCCATGACCTGGAAGCTTTGCGAGATTGCCAATGAGCGAAGTGGCAAGCCCGTCATCGTGCTGCATGGTGGGCTCAAAGAATGGTTTGAGGCCCAGGCACTCACTGTGCACGTGACCGTGACCGACGAGACCGACTACGCGGCCAGCTTTTGCGTGGTGGAGACCACGCCTTAGCGAGCCGGCTACAGCTTGCCGTACTGGGTGCCGCCAATCATGATGCCGCCGTCCAGGGGCGCCAAGTCTGATTGGTATTCCAGATCGCCCACGTGTACCGCAGGCAACGAGGCCCCGCGTTGCAAAGCCTCCATGAACGCGGCTTGTTCTTCCGCCGAGATGGCTTGGTAACCCGCCCGCGACAGCGTGCCGGTCGGGGCGTGGTCTCTGGCTTCATGGGCGACTGGTTCAAAACCGTCGCTGCGCCCGGGATCGCTAGAGCGGGAGTGGCGCTCGAAATGTTCTTCGGTTTCGCTCACGCGCCAGTAGATGGCATCAATCAACACGCCAAAGCGCTTGTAGGTGTTGATGCGCATGCTCTGCTCCATCGCGGCAAAGCTTTTGGTCTTGCTGTTGGGGCCGGTCACAAAGGACTTGGCCACGTCAATCATGGCGATGAAGCGGTGGTGCCGCTCGTCCACGGGCATGACCTTGAAGCGGTACATCTGTGAAACCACTTCCATCGACAGGAAGGTCTCGCGGATGGACTGGTAAAGGCGCTCGCGGCGGTAGGCCTTGCGCTCTTCCAGCTCCATGCGCCGGACGGCAGGTTCTGCACTGGTAGTCTCCAACGACTCGGGTGCGGTGCGTGCACGTTTTTTGAGGAATTCAAACACGTTAAATGGCGGTTGTTGTAGTGGGGAGGCCATGCGCTGGCCCTCGGGCGGGGCTGTTTGCGCGAAATAAGTCTATCAGCCGTGGCTGTTTTTGCTTGTAACAATTTGGCAGATGCAGAACATCTTTTTGGGCGTGCGCGCCAAACCAACGGTTTTGCCTGGAGCTTGCGTGTTAAACAGGTCTCAAGCCCCCGTAAAATATACCCAAGCCGCTCCTAAATAAATAGCAATTGGAATTCAGCACCATGACCTTTCACGCGCCTCTGATCATCGATATCGCCGGCACCAGCCTCACCGCACAGGATCGACAGCGCCTCAAGCACCCGCTGGTAGGCGGCATGATCCTGTTCGCCCGCAACTGGCAGAGCCGGGAGCAACTCACCGCGCTGTGCCGCGACATCAAGAAGGTGCGGGCCGACCTGCTGATCTGTGTGGACCACGAAGGCGGCCGCGTGCAGCGCTTCAAGACCGACGGCTTCACCCACCTGCCGCCCATGCGGGCCTTGGGTGAAATGTGGTTGCGCCAGCCCAGCGGCACCGTGTCCACCAAAAAAGCTGGACCACTCGATGCTACCAACGCCGCTACGGCCACGGGCTATGTGCTGGGTGCCGAGTTGCGGGCCTGTGGCGTGGATCTGAGCTTCACGCCCGTGCTGGACCTGGACTATGGAGAGAGCAGTGTGATCGGCGACCGTGCTTTTGCGCGTGATCCGCGGGTGGTGAGCCTGCTGGCCAAGAGCCTGATGCATGGCCTGCAAAAAAGCGGCATGGCCAATTGCGGCAAGCATTTCCCCGGCCATGGTTTTGTCAAAGCCGATTCCCACACCGAAATTCCGGTGGACAAGCGTAGCCTCAAGGCCATCTTGGCCGATGATGCCGCCCCTTACCGCTGGCTCAACACCGTAACCAGCAGCGTGATGCCCGCCCATGTGATCTACCCCAAGGTAGACGCCCGCCCGGCCGGATTCTCCGGCATCTGGCTCAATGACATCTTGCGCGCCCAGCTGGGTTTCACCGGCGCCATCTTCAGCGACGACCTGTCCATGGCCGGTGCGCGCCTCATTGATGGCAAGCAGGTGAGCCATACCGAGGCTGCCGTGGTAGCACTCAATGCAGGTTGCGATCTGGTGCTCTTGTGCAATCAGTCGCTGCCCAGTGCCGAAGGCGGTGGCAAGGCGGTAGACGAACTCATAGACGGTTTGACCGAAGCGCAGTTGAAAGGCCAGTGGCAGGCGCTGGAAGCCAGCGAAGCCCGCCGCCGCGCACTCTTGCCCACCGTGCCTGCATTGGCCTGGGATGAACTGATGGTTCAGCCTGATTACATGCAAGCGCTGGACTGGATCGCCTGAGCGACCGCCCCATGCCCATTCCGCCCCGCCTTGGCCGCGTGTGCTGGGGTGGAGCGTTTGCGGTGGCGGTCATCGGGTTGCAGCTCTGGCATGGCCTGGTTGAGGTATTTCGCTTCTCTCGCTCCGCGTTTGCGCAAGGCGCCGTCTGGCAACTCCTGACCGCCCAGTGGGTACATCTCACACTGGCACATGCCCTGGTGAACGCGATGGCTGCAGTGCTGTTGTGCTGGTTGCTGGCGCCCTGGGTGTCTGTGCGCAGGCAGCTGCTCTCCTTCGCAGGCGGCCTGGTGGGGGTGGCCGTGGTGTTGGTGCTGGATAGTGCGTGCCTGTACTACGCAGGCGCCTCTGGCGCCCTGCACGGGGTATGGAGCGGTGCTGCGGTTGCGCTACTCGTTACCACGTCGTCACCAGAGTCGACAGCCCTTCGGTTCCGGCGTGCCATGGGCGCGGGCCTGCTCTTGGTCCTGCTAGCCAAGCTGCTGGTGCAAACAGGTGGTGGCGCGCCCACCACCCCGGGTTGGCTGGGTATTCCCACCTACTACCCTGCCCATGTGGCAGGTTCGATAGGCGGGGCCGCGGCCGTTCTATTGGTTTTGCTGATGCGCCCGAGGTCCATGGCGTAGCGTGACTCCCACTAGTGCCATGAGCAGCAGGGCGGCCAGATCGGTCCAGTCCAACGTACCACCACCGCCGCCACCGCCCGAGCTGGTAACGGGGTTGGGTGCCGAGACCATGTTGATGGAGACATAGTTGCTCGAATTCCCGGAGGAAATGGACGTGGCTTGAAACCGGAAAGTGATGCCGTTGACGTCCGATGTGGTCGGTGTCGTGAACGTGGCGGTGGCCGTGTTGGCGCCGGCTAACGTTACCGTGGGACCCGACACCTGCGTCCAGCCCACGCTGCTAATTCCGGTTCCATTCGCTCCCGCCGTTGCGGTGCCGGTCAAGGTCACGAGGGTGTTTCGTGCAACAGGATCGGTTTTGTTGGCGGTGGCAGTGGTAGTGGGCGCGGTGTCGCTCAGCACCAGCGCAGTCGCAGCGTCGGCGTCCAGCATGCCTGCACCGCAAATGGTTTTGTTGTAGCAATAGGTGCCTGAGGGAAATGCTCGCACCGAATCGACCAGGCGTGACGTCAGCTCGTTGATTCCCATGGTGGGCTTGATTTGCAGTAGCAAGGCGGCCACGCCAGACACCATCGGAGCTGCAAAACTGGTGCCGTTGGCTGACGCATAGGTGTCGGCCACGGGCGATGTGGTGCCTGAATTGGATGTGCCATAGATGCTCACACCGGGGGCACTGAGGGTGGTGCCAGGCCCATCGTTGGCAAAGCTGGCACTGTCTCCATTTTGCAGGTGTGCCGTTACGGCAATTACCCCTTGGCAATTGGCGGGTTGGCCAATCGTGGTGATGCTGCCATCGTTGCCAGTGGATGCCACCACGATGCTTCCTGCAGCACGCACGTCGTTGACTGCGTCCTGGAAGGTACTCAGGCAAGTCCCGCTCGCTCCCAGGCTGAGGTTGAGAATTTTGGCTGGATGCGCGTTCGCACCGGGACTGCCTGAAAACGTGACATTGGCGGCCCAACGCATGCCTGCGGCAATGTCTGATACGTAGCCCCCGCAGACCCCCAGTACGCGCACTGGCAGCACTTTTGCGCCATAGGCCACACCAATCATTCCCGTGCTGTTGCTGATGGCACTGACAATGCCGGCGACCCGCGTGCCGTGCCAACCAGAGTTGGAGACGGAGCAGCCGTTGCCCGTATTGGTGTTCCAGTCACCTGGATCAGCGGCATCGCCATCACGCCCCCCTCCATCGTTCGCGGTGCTGAAGGGCGAGTAGGGCAGGGTATCCGCAGACACAAAATCGTACCCGGTGAGCCACAGGTTGCTTGCCAGATCTGCATGGGCCACGTAGCCGGAGTCCAGCACCGCAACCACAACCCCTGCGCCATTGACAGGCTGCGCACCTGCCGTCACTTTGTTCCATGCGCTGTTCGTATTGGTCGCTCCAGCGTTGCTGCCGGATGACTGCCAGGCCCATTGGTTGGCAGCGTAGTCCGGATCGCTGGGGGTGAAATGCGCAAACACCCGTTCATCGATTTCGGCATATTCAACCCGCGCGTCCTGCGCCAACTGCTGGGTCAGGGCTTTCATCTCGGCGCGGCTCAACGGTTGGTCGGTTTGCACCACATGTGCTTGTTCGGATACCGACTTCAGGTAGCTGAGTGCGACGGCTTTCTGCCCCAAAATCTGCACGCCACCTGTGGCGTTGAGGGCTTGCACGCGACTTTGCGCGGTAGCTTGCCCCCCAGCGGTCTGATCGGTCTTGGCCTGTGATTCGGTCTTGAATTTCACGATCAGGCGGTTGTAGCTGTCTTGCGCTGGGAAGGGGGGATGTGCGGGGCGGACACTGTTTGCGACGCTCGCGTTGGACTTGGGCTCCAGCCATCCGTCGGTTTGCGAGGTAGCAAACCAGGATGCGCCAAGCCCTGCGCACAACAAGACAGCGGCCAGCGCCGTTTTCATTCGATGCATGTGTTGAATTCTCAAGGGTTGCGCACGTTTTCTTCCACGTGCGCAACTTCGGGTTAGACATGGCCTTGCGCGATTCTTTTTGTTGTGTGCACAAGGTGTAGATATCCAACGACCGTTGGCATTGTAGGAGACGCCTTGTCGCCCCTTCAGGGCGAGCTGGCAGGATGCAAGGCCACCGCCCCGCAGTAGCCATGCGGCAACTCCAGCTCTGCTGTGTTGCACTGGTCAACGCTGCTTTGCAGCGCTGGGGACCACTCCTCCAGTCCCCGGCCGCAACTCTTCAGTGTGGCCTCCCATCGTGTCCAGGCGATCGCAAATTGGGCGGTACGTAGCGCTGTCGGTCGTGTCGCCAATTGGGCTGCCACAGCGGGGCCCAGGTAATCCTGCGCCAGGGCCAGGCACTCGTGCACCCATGGCGGGGCGGTGGTGGCTAGTACATCGACGCCAATGGCGAGTGAGGGATGAATGGCCGCAAGCGAGAGTCCCTCTTCGTGGCTGATGGACACGTGTGCGGTGGTGTGCGGGTGTAGGACGCGCAGTGCGCTGCCTGCCTCGGCAGACAGCGTGACACTGTCTGTGGCGCAACCCAGCCAAAGGGCCAGCGCTTGGCGCAGCGCCAACCGGATAGCGCTGCGTGCCTCGTTGCGGGATGTACCACGCGGCAGCAGGCGGTAGATCACCGTACTCCGACCCTGTTGCAAGGCTGTCAGCACCTGGTCGGCCTCATCCGGCCATGCGTGCGTTGGCCAAAGAGGTGCCGCTTCGGTACCCATGTGTTCTGGGGCTTTAAGCCCCGGCCCGCGTAGGCGCCGCTGGACATCCACTCCAGCGCGAAGCCGTCGGAATGCTCTCGCCCTTCATCACCAGTGTCAGCGGTCCCAGCCAGGCATCGTGGGCTACGCTGGCGCTGTACAGCACCGCACTGCGTGGGCCGATGTACACGCGAGCGCCAATGTGCACATGGTCAATCTTCATCACACGGTCTTCGAACAAATGCGTCTGTGGGCAGCTCAGTGCGTTGAGTTCGCTGTGGTCGCCAATATGCACGCAGTCAAACTCGGTGATATCGGTGGTGTCCATGTACACGCCCTTGCCAATGCGGCTGCCCAGCAGGTTGAAGGCCAGGGGCAGCCAAGGGGTGCCGCGCAGGTAGCGCATGAAATTGGGCACGGCAATGCCCTCGTACAAGTTGGTCACACCTTCGGACAACCACACAAACGGCGTCCACATGGGCACGCTGCGTTGGCGGTAGCGGCCCATCAGCAGCCACTTGAGGACCCACACAAACACAAATGTCCCCAGGCCATAGAGCAGGCCGGTCAGGGTCAGATAGGCAATCACCTGGCCCCAGCGTCCGTCACCGGCCAGCGGCATCACATTCAGCACGATGGTGTAGCCCACCGAGATCACGATGGCGTGGGGCGCCACGATACGGAAGGCTTCAATCAATCCGCGCGCAAGGCGCCGCGCAGCGGAGGGATGGAATGTAAGTGATTCAGGAAAACCTGCCGTCTCTTCACGCGCTGGCAGGTGCAATGGCGGCGAGCCCAGCCAGGTGTCGCCGCTGCGGATGCGGTCGTTGGCGGGTACGGTGGAGTGCACACCAATCAGTACGTTTTCCGGCAGTGTGGTGCCGTCCGGAATGTAGGCGCCGTTGCCCACGAAGCTGCGCTTGGAGATCACCGTGGGGCGCATGGTCATCCATCCACCGTCAATGTGTTCGTCGCCCAGCATTACCGCGTCGGCGATGAAGGTCTCGTCCCCCAAGGTCAACATGTCGGGCACCAGGCCCAAAGCGGAGGAGATCTCGGCGTCGCGGCCGACCCGTGCCCCCAGAAGGCGGTACCACCATGGTGCGTACAGCGTGGCATAGACGCCATGCAGCACGTGCAAGCTGGACTCCTGGATCTGGTTGACCAGCCATTTGGCGCAGTACAGCGTGCTGTGCACGGGCCAGCTGCCGGGCTTGAGGCGCGGTAATACGGACCAGCGGATGCCGGCCGACAGCAGCGCGGTGCAGACAATCAGCACAGCCGCCGCAGGGAAGGCCAGCACAAAATACTTGGCCAACTGAAACCAGATGTCGTTACTTGCCAGGAACGGAAAGCGATCTACATCGTCAATCCAGTCAATCAGCACAAAGCTGGGAAATACCGGCAAGAAGAACAGCGTGGCAATCAGCAAGGCGCCCACCACAAAGTAGCCGCCCTCCAATAGGCTGCGCAAGCGCATGATCGCAGGGCGTGGCCGCAAGCTGGCAGCATCAAAAGCGCCAGCATCCCGTGCCGGTGACCCCTGCCAGATACGTCCCGCAGGCACCGTATCGCCATCGCAAAGCGCCGACTGGCCTTCCAGGTGACCCCAGTCGTGTACCGTGGTATTGCCTTCCAGAATGGCGTACGAGCCCACACAGCTGTGGTCGCCCAGTGCGATGGTGCCCAGGTGCAGCACGCCATGTTCCACGCGGGCGTTTTCCAGATTCACCGCGTTGCCAATGCTGGCGCCGTCGCCCACCTGCAGCAGGTCGGGTGCGCGCAGTGTCATGGAGCCGATCACCACGTCGTCACCAACGCGCGCACCCAGCGCACGCAGCCACCATACATACAAGGACGAGCCGCTCAGCAAATAGGTGGGCGCTGCCTCGAGCAGCCGGTCTGCTAACCACCAGCGGTAGTACGTGAGCCCCCAGAGCGGATACTGCCCCGCTTGCAGTCGGCCGACCAACAGCCATTTGCCAGCGATGGCCACGGCAAACTCCAGCAGCGTGGCCACGAGGTAGGCCAGCACCGAAGCGCCGGTGGCCACCAGCAGCGAGTCCTCGGGTTCGCCAGTGAAGAAGTGGTAGGCAAAAAATGGCGCCAGCCATTGCGCCATGCGCATGGCTACCAGCCATGGCACGGCGGCTGCCTGGGCCAGGCCGCAGCGCCAGCGCTTCCAGGCGCCGGGCGGTGTCCAGGAGGTGTCCACGGTCTGGGCCTGACCATGGGCAGCGCCAATGGCTTGTGCAATGGCGCCCACGCTGCGGTGTTGGTAGATATCGCGCACCGTCACATGGGCAAAGCCTGCGTGGGCGCGCAGGCTGGATGCCAGGCGTGCGGCGAACAACGAGTGGCCACCCAGGTCGGCAAAGAAGTCTGCGCTGCGCACGATGGCCTGGCCGGGGAACAGCTTGGCCAGGGCTGCAAACAGGACTTCTTCGGCAGGTGTGTCTGGCGTGTCGGAGGCCCCAGAGGTGCTGGGCGCGGTCAGTGGCCGCACCTTGAGCGCATTGCGGTCAATCTTGCCCGAGGTGAGTCGCGGCATGGTGGGCACCGTCTCAAAGTAGCCGGGCACCATGTAGGGCGGTAATCTTCGGCCCAGCGCTGCGCGCAGGGCACTGCTGCTCAGCGTGGCGCCCATGTCGGGGGTGATGAAGGCGATCAGCTGGTCCACGCCGTCTTCGGGGCGCAGCACCACAGCAGCAGCGGCCACGCCAGCCTGGTCGGCCAGCGCCGATTCAATTTCGCCCAGCTCTACGCGAAAGCCACGGATCTTGACCTGGTCGTCCGTGCGGCCCAGGCATTGCACGCAGCCATCTGCGTCGATACGGGCCAAGTCTCCGGTGCGGTACAGGCGCGCATCTTGTGCGTTGCTGGCCCAGGGATTGGGCAAAAACTTCTCTGCCGTCAGATCGGGCCTGCCCAGGTAGCCTGCGGCCACGCCAGGGCCGGTGATGCAGAGTTCACCGATTTCGCCGCGGGGCAGCAGCGTCAGCTGTCCATCGGCAGGGGGCGCAATTACCAGCAGGCTGTAGTTGGGCAGCGGGCGGCCAATGGTGACGGGTTCACCCGCATGGAGCTCGGCCAGGCTGGCGGACACGGTGGCCTCGGTGGGACCGTAGGTGTTGAACACCTGGCGGCCGGGCTTGGCCCAGCGCTCCACCAGCGCGGGCGGGCACATTTCGCCGCCCAGGTTGATGGTGCGCAGGCCCGGTACGTCCTGGTTGAACAGCGCCAGCAGCGTGGGCACCGCGTGCAGCACGGTGATGCCGTTGGCCGCCAATACGCCGGGCAGGCTCTCGGGGTCGGAGGCCACTTCCTTGGACGCAATCCACACGGTGGCGCCCGCCAGGTAGCTGATCCAGATTTCCTCGAACGACATGTCAAAGGCCACCGAGAAGCCCTGGTACACGCGGTCACCATGGCGTACGCCCAGCTGTGTGTTTTCGCTGCGCAGAAAGTGACAGATGCTGCCCTGGTTGATCGCAATGCCCTTGGGCCGTCCGGTGGAGCCCGAGGTGTAGATGACGTAGGCCGGATGGGTGGGCAATACGCCGGTACGGTGCAGTGGCTGCGTCGCTGGCTCGGCCAACGCTTCTGCGGTCCACAGGGTATGGGCTGTGTGCGCCATGCGCGGTGCGAACGCCGCGCAACTCACTAGGCCTTTGGCCTGCGCGTCGTCCAGGCACACGGCAATGCGGTCGACCGGGGTATCGGCATCCAATGGCAGCCAGGCGGCCCCCGCTTTGGCAATGCCCAGTTGCATGACCAACAAGTCCAAGCTACGCGGCAGCCAGAGGCCGACGATATCGCCAGCGCTCACGCCTGCTGCCAGCAGATGCGCAGCCACGGCGTCGGCGCGCGCGTTCAGGACGCGGTAGCTCAGCGACTCGTCGCCAAACACCAGGGCCGTGGTTTCAGGGTGGTTGCGGGCAGTGGCTTCAAACAGGTCGGCCAGCACTTCGCTGCGCAACAGGTCCGCGCGATCAGGCCCCCGCAGGATATCGGGGTGGGAAATAGGCGACATGGTCAAGGTGAGCGGTGCAGGCGGGGGGCAGCCAACAACGCGAGGTTGGCGTCGATGGCTTCTTCCAAAAGCCGGTGCTTGGCCAGCAGGTTGTTGGCGAGCATCAGCTTGCGCAGCTGTTGCAGGTCTTTCACGGTAGGGGCGACCTTGATTTGGGCCAGCGCAGCCTGGCTGTTGCCACCCTGGATGATGGCCAGGACTTTGGCGGCCCAGACGCTGTGGCGGGAGGTGGGAGAGTTTTTGGACATAGTGGAGAGAGTAGGCACCATTTTCGCACACAGCTCACGTATTTGGTGCGCGGGTAGCTATCAAAATGATAGTAGATGTGACCGTGTGATCAGCCTGCATGCGTGGGGCATCCGTTACCATTGGCGCTCATCAATTTGGGGTACATGCAACATGGTGTGGCACAGGGGTTGGGTGGGGCGTGGCGGCATGCTGCTGGCACTGGTCGTCGGGTTGCTGCAAGCCGTGCAAGCACAGGAGCTGCGCAGTGGCACGCTCAAAACGGTGCAAGGCAGCGTCGAGGTGACCAAGGGCGAGGCGCGCCGTGTGGCCGCGCCAGGTGGCCCGGTCGCGGAAGCGGAGCGCATCGTGACCGGTACGGGGGGCTCTGCCGTGATTCTGCTGCGCGACGGCACTCTGCTCACCGTGGGGCCCAACTCGCAGGTGGACATCACCCGTTTCCAGTTCGACTCCACCACCCAGACCGGCGGCCTCACGGTGCAGGTGCTGTTGGGCACCATTCGCATGGTGACCGGGCTGCTGGGCAAATTGCAGCCTGAAAACGTCAAAGTCGTGACACCATCGTCCACGGTCAGCGTCCGCGGTACCGACTTCATCGTGGAGGTGCCATGATGCGCCGCCTTGCCTGGAGTCTTACTTTGCTGGCCGTGTTACCGGGGTGCGCGCCCGTCAGCCGCGTGATCCTGTTGCCCGATGCCCAAGGGCGCGCCACCTCGGTGCAGGTGCTGGGAAGCGCCGGGGCGCAGGTGCTCGCCCAGCCCTATGCCGTGGCTGCGGTAGAGCGCAACGGAGCTGTGCAACTGGCCGCTACGACGGAGGCTGAGGTGCAGGCACAGCACGGTGGCCTGCTCGCCCTGCAGCCCGCGCCCCCGGAGCGCTTTGTGCTGCAGTTTGAACCCGGCGGCTCCACGCTGACTGCAGATTCCCAATCCCAACTCGAAGGCATTTTGGCGCAAGCGCTGGCGCGCCCGGGTGGCGAAATTGTGGTGGTGGGCCATACGGATCGCACGGGCTCGCCCCAGGCCAATGATGTGCTATCGCTGCAGCGCGCTCGCGCCGTGCGCGAGCTGCTCATTGCACGTGGGTTCCAGCCCGAGCTGATCGAGGCCGTGGGCCGAGGCGAGCGTGAGCCAGTGGTACCCACTGAACCCAATGTCGATGAGCCGCGCAACCGGCGTGCGGAAATCATCGTTCGTTAACATTTCCTTCCTCCGCAATATGGCCAAACTCTCTTTGTCCGACTTGGGCGGCCTGGTGTATTCCACCGAGGTAGGCCGCACCTGCCCGGTGTGCCGCCAGGCCATCGCCGCCTGCACGTGCAATGCACCCAAACGCCCCGTGGGCGACGGTGTGGTGCGTGTGTCGCGCGAGACCAAGGGCCGCGCGGGCAAAGGCGTGACGCTGGTGCGCGGTGTGCCGCTGGACGATGCCGAACTGGTGGCATTGGGCAAGCAGCTCAAGGCGGCTTGTGGCTCGGGTGGAACGGTGAAGGACGGCGTGATCGAAGTGCAGGGCGACCATGTGGAGCGCGTCATGCAGTTGTTGCAGGCGCAGGGGCACAAGGTCAAGCGGGCGGGCGGTTGATATGCAAGCGGAAGACCTGCAGAAACTGGTGGAGCGCGCCATGCCCTTTGGCAAGTACGAAGGCCGCCTGATTGCTGACCTGCCCGGCGACTACTTGAACTGGTTTGCGCGGGAAGGTTTTCCCAAGGGCGAGATTGGCCGCTTGTTGCAGCTCATGCACGAGATCGACCACAACGGCCTGAGCGATCTGCTCACACCGCTGCGCGCACGGCACTAACCCCCTCAGGGTATCGGCACGTCGCGTAAGGTGCCGGGCGCCAAACCTTCCAGCGTGTACGGCCCAATGGCCGCGCGGATCAGCCGCAGCGTGGGGTAGCCCACGGCTGCCGTCATGCGGCGCACCTGGCGGTTGCGGCCCTCGCGGATCACCAATTCCACCCACGCTGTGGGGATGCTGGCCCGGAAGCGCACCGGTGGGTCGCGTTCCCAGAGCGATGGAGGCTCCGCGATGCGCTGTGCACGCGCGGGCAGGGTGGGGCCGTCGTTGAGCTGCACACCGCGGCGCAGGGACTCCAGCGCCGCGTCATCCGGTTCGCCTTCCACCTGCACCCAATAGGTCTTCTCCATCTTGTAGCGCGGGTCGCTGATGCGGGCCTGCAGCTTGCCGTCGTTGGTGAGTAGCAGCAGGCCTTCGCTGTCGGCGTCCAGTCGGCCCGCCACATAGATGCCGGGAACGGTGATGAAGTCCTTGAGCCCGCGCCAGCGCCCCTCGGGCGTGAACTGGCTCAGCACGCCGTAGGGTTTGTTGAAGCAGAGCAGGCGGGAGGTCATAGGGCTGGCGCGTCAGTCCGCCGCTGCAGCCCAAAGCCGCTCACCCGTGGCTTCCAGGTGCGTGAGGTAGATGCGCACTTCAAACTCCAACTGATGGTAGCTGGGCTCCATGTGGGTGCAGAGCTGGTAGAAAGCCTTGTCGTGTTCGCGCTCGCGCAGGTGGGCCAGCTCGTGCACAACGATCATTTTCAGGAAGGGCTCGGGCGTGTCCTTGAACAGGCTGGCCACGCGGATCTCGCGTTTGCTCTTGAGCTTGTTGCCTTGCACGCGCGATACGGTGGTGTGGGTGCCCAGTGCGTTCTTCACCACGTGCAGCTTGCTGTCAAACGCCACCTTGGCCAAAGGCTCGGTGCTGCGCAGGTAGTCCGACTTGATGTCCTGTACATAGTCGTACAGCACCTTGTCGGTTCGCACGCCGTGCGCCTGCGGATGGCGCTGGATCAGCCAGTCGCCTACACGCCCCTCGTCCAGCATGCGCTGCACCTGGCTCAGCGTGTCTGCGGGGTAGCCATTCAGGTAGCGCAGCGTGGGCATTGCTACTGTTTTCATAGCTGCTCGCGCAGATTCTGCGGGGGCTAGAGGCTTGTTTGGCTTCAAACCCGGATCAAACTTCCCGGCGCAGCGCGGGGAAGAGGATCACGTCGCGGATGCTGGCGCTGTCGGTCAATAACATCATCAGGCGGTCGATACCGATGCCGCAGCCGCCGGTGGGGGGCATGCCGTATTCCAGTGCGCGCACAAAGTCGTGGTCGTAGAACATGGCTTCGTCATCGCCGCCGTCTTTTGCAGCCACCTGCGCGTTGAAGCGGGCGGCCTGGTCTTCGGCGTCGTTCAGTTCGGAGAAGCCGTTGCCGAATTCGCGGCCCGTGATGTAGAGCTCAAAGCGCTCGGTCACTTCCGGGCGGTCGTCGTTGGCGCGGGCCAGCGGCGAGATCTCGGTGGGGTGCTCCATGATGAAGGTGGGGTTCCACAGCTTCTCTTCCACGGTTTCTTCGAAGTACAGCACCTGCAGGCTGGCCAGTGTGCGGCCGGCAAGCTTGTTCTTGGCTTCATTCAGGCCCAGCTTCTTCAGCGCATTGGTCAGCCACTCGGCGTTGCCCACGTTGTCGCCGGCTTCGGTGTACTTGCGGATGGCCTCCACGATGGTCAAGCGCTCGAAGGGCTTGCTCAGGTCGACGGGCTTGTCGGCGTAGGTAAGCTGCAGGCCGCCCGTGGCTTTCATGGCCGCGTCGCGGATCAGCTTCTCGGTGTAGTCCATCAGGTCCTGGTAGTTCCAGTACGCCGCGTAGAACTCCATCATGGTGAATTCGGGGTTGTGGCGCACCGAGATGCCTTCGTTGCGGTAGCTGCGGTTGATTTCGAACACGCGGTCAAACCCGCCGACGATGAGGCGCTTGAGGTACAGCTCGGGCGCAATACGCAGGAACATTTCCTGGTCCAGCGCGTTGTGGTGTGTTTTGAAAGGCTTGGCGTTCGCTCCACCGGGGATGGGGTGCAGCATGGGCGTTTCCACTTCCAGGAAGTTGTGGCCCACCATGAATTCGCGTAGCGCGCTCACGGCCTTGCTGCGTGCCACGAAACGCTTGCGCGCTTCCACATCGGTCATGAGGTCCACATAGCGCTGGCGGTACTTGGTCTCCTGGTCGGCCATGCCGTGGAACTTGTCGGGCATGGGGCGCAGGCTCTTGGTCAGCAGGCGGATGCTGGTGGCGTGGATGGAGAGTTCGCCGGTCTTGGTTTTGAACAGCGTGCCTTCGGCGGCCACGATGTCGCCCAAGTCCCAGTGCTTGAAGGCGGCGTACAGGTCCACGCCCACGTCTTCGCCGCGCACATAGAGCTGGATGCGGCCACCGCTGGGGCCGAACGAAGCATCCTGCAGCGTGCAGAAACTGGCCTTGCCCATGACGCGCTTGAGCATCATGCGGCCGGCCACCTT
This sequence comes from Rhodoferax sp. GW821-FHT09E07, assembly GCF_059416145.1. NCBI lineage: Bacteria > Pseudomonadati > Pseudomonadota > Betaproteobacteria > Burkholderiales > Comamonadaceae > Rhodoferax > Rhodoferax sp. GW821-FHT09E07. Next base: position 465,448 of record NZ_JBWKOP010000001.1, read on the forward strand.
GGCCGTGGTGCCCAGGGCCACCAGCTCTTCGGGTGTCTTGTCGTTGTAAGCCTCAAACAGCTCCGCCGCCTTGTTCCCGGGCTGGAAGTCGTTGGGGAAGGCCACGCCCTTGCCATCGGCCTGCTGCTGGCGCAAGGCCTTGAGTTTTTCGCGACGCTCCAGGATCAACTGGTTTTCGTCTTGCGGGGCGGGAGCAGCTTGGTTTTGGTCAGACATGGGCGTTGGATGTACGGTGGCAGAACCAGCCAAGCCTTGGGGCTTTGGCCGTAACCCTCCATTGTAAGAGGGGTGGCTGCCGCTATGATGCGCACGCACTTCCCCCATCACGCCATGCTCTACCAAATCATTTCCCTGTTGCTCGAAGTGGCCGCTGGCCTGCTCACCAGCACCTGCCTGCTGCGCCTGTACATGCAGCACCAGCGCATTCCGTTGTCGGCGCGCTCGGGCAATCCCTTGGGTAAGTTCATTTTTGCGCTGACCGACTGGCTGGTGCTGCCGCTGCGCCGCGTGCTGCCCGCCATGGGGCGCTGGGACACGGCCAGCCTGGTGGGGGCCTTTCTGGTGCAACTGGCGGAGTTTGTAATTCTGTGGGCGCTCAACGGCGCGGGTGCCAGCCTGGTGTCCGTGGCCGTGCTGGCGGCTTTTGGGGTCGTACGCATGGGACTGTCCTGCCTGACCGGGTTGGTGCTGGTCTATGCCATCCTGTCCTGGGTGCAAACGCAGTCGTATCTGGCCGACCTACTGGAGCGCCTGGTGCAACCACCGCTCACCCCTATCCGACGGGTGCTGCCGCTGGTGGGCGGCGTGGATCTGTCGCCGCTGGCCTTGCTGGTGTTGATACAGATCGCCCTGATCGTTCTGGGCTCGGTGCAGGCGATGGTGTTGGTAGCTACCGCCTGAGCGCTTCTCAGTACCAAGCAAAAGAGGCCCGTCAGGGCCTCTTTCTTTGCGGAGCTTTTATTTTTAAATCACCGCATCGGCCGGCTGGCGCTGCAGCATGGCCAAGGTTTCCGCCACGGTCTTGCGCAGCTCCCGGCGGTCGCAGATAAAGTCCACGGCACCCTTGGTCTGCAGGAACTCGGCGCGCTGGAAGCCTTCGGGCAGGGTCACACGCACGGTGGATTCGATCACGCGCGGGCCGGCAAAGCCGATCAGGGCCTTGGGCTCGGCAATCACCACGTCGCCAATGAAGGCAAAGCCGGCACTCACGCCACCCATGGTGGGGTCGGTCAGCACGCTGATGTAGGGCAGGCCTTTCTTCGCCAAGCGGGTCAGCGCAGCATTGGTCTTGGCCATTTGCATGAGCGACAGCAGGCCTTCCTGCATGCGCGCGCCACCGGTGGCGGTAAAGCACAGGAAGGGCACTTTTTGCTCGATGGCGGTTTCCACGCCGCGCACAAAGCGCTCGCCCACCACGGAGCCCATGGAGCCGCCCATGAATTCGAATTCAAAGCACGCGGCCACCAAGCTGATGCCGTGCACCGCGCCGCCCATGACCACCAGCGCATCGGTCTCACCTGTGTTTTCCAGGGCTTCTTTCAGTCGTTCGGGGTATTTGCGGCTGTCCTTGAACTTCAGGGCATCCACGGGGAGGACTTCTTGGCCGATCTCAAAACGGCCTTCGTTGTCCAGGAAGGCGTTCAGGCGCGGGCGGGCGCCAATACGGTGGTGGTGGCTGCAGCTGGGGCAGACGTTCTGGTTTTGCTCCAGATCGGTCTTGTAGAGCACGGTTTCGCAGCTGGGGCATTTGATCCATAGACCTTCGGGCACGCTGCGCCGGTCCGCAGGATCGGTTTGCTGAATCTTTGGGGGTAGCAGTTTTTCCAACCAGCTCATTTCAGGTCTCCTTGCAGTGCCCAAACGGGCGTCCAACCAACAGGGGGCGATTATCCGCGAAACCGCCCCCGGTTCATTTTGGGCCTTAGCCCTGGTCCATCGCGGTGCGGATCTCGCGCAGGAAGGCTTGGGCCGTAGCGCCCACCTGGTCGCGTGGCTGGTCTTCCAGCAGCTGGATGATCTTGCTGCCGATCACCACCGCGTCGGACACCCTGGCAATCGTTTGGGCCGTGGCCGCGTCGCGAATACCAAAACCCACACCCACCGGTGTGCTGATGTGCTGGCGGATGCGGGGCAGCATGGCTTCCACCGCGCCTACGTCCAGCGCGCCGGAGCCGGTGACACCCTTGAGCGACACGTAGTACACATAGCCGCTGGCCACACGCGCCACCTGGGCCATGCGTTCATCCGTGCTGGTGGGTGCCAGCAAGAAGATCAGGTCCATGCCGTGGGCACGCAGGTCGGCGGCAAAGGCTTCGCATTCCTCGGGCGGGTAATCCACGATCAGCACACCATCGACACCAGCATCAGCCGCGTCCTTGACGAAGGGGCTGCTCACGCCGGCTTGGGCATGTTTCTGGTCGTAGCGCTCCACCGGATTGGCGTAGCCCATCAACACCACGGGCGTGGTGCTGTTGGTCTTGCGGAATTCACGCACCATGGCCAGCACCTGGACCAGACCAATGCCAAAGGCCAGCGCCTTGTCGCCGGCTTTCTGGATCACGGGGCCATCTGCGCTGGGGTCGGAGAAGGGCACGCCCAGTTCGATCACGTCCGCACCGCCTGCGACCATCGCATGCATCAGTTCGGGCGTCACATCGGCATAGGGGTAGCCGGCGGTGACAAACGGAATCAATGCCTTGCGGCCTTGTGCCTTGAGCGCAGTGAAGGTGGATGCAATGCGATGCTTGGGTTGTTGAGGAATCAGGTTGCCCACGCCTTTGAGAACAATGGTCATGCTGCACCTCCTGCTTTCACCAACTGCAGGGGCTGTTCGCCACCTTTGACTGATTGGCCACGGCAGCTGGGGCGGCAGTAGAAGTCGGCATTGCTCAGGTCAGCGACGGTGCCAATGTCTTTGTCACCGCGGCCAGACAGGTTCACCAAAATGCTTTGGTCAGGGCGCATGGTTTTGGCCAGCTTCATGGCATAGGCCACCGCATGGCTGGATTCGAGCGCAGGGATGATGCCTTCGGTACGGCACAGGTAGTGGAAAGCGTCCAGCGCTTCCTTGTCGGTGATGCCCACGTATTCCGCACGGCCAATGTCCGCCAGGAACGCATGCTCGGGGCCCACACCGGGGTAGTCCAGGCCCGCGCTCACGCTGTGGGTCTCCGTGACTTGACCGTTGTCATCCTGCAGCACGTAGGTGCGGTTGCCGTGGAGCACGCCCGGGCTGCCCTTTTGGATGGATGCGGAGTGCTTGCCGCTCTCCAGGCCTTCACCCGCCGCTTCGACGCCGATGAGGCGGGTTTGGTCGTGCTGGATGTAGGGGTAGAAGATACCCATGGCGTTCGAGCCGCCGCCTACGCAGGCAATCACCGCGTCGGGCTGGTCGGTCTTACAACCGGCAGCAGCCAGCATCTCAGGCATTTGCACCAGGCACTCGTTGCCGATCACGCTTTGGAAGTCGCGCACCATCATCGGGTAAGGATGGGGGCCGGCCACGGTGCCGATGATGTAGAAAGTGTTGTCCACATTGGCGACCCAGTCGCGCATGGCCTCGTTGAGGGCGTCTTTCAGGGTCTTGCTGCCGCTCTCCACGGGCACCACGGTGGCGCCCAGCAGCTTCATGCGGTAGACGTTGGGGCTTTGGCGTTTCACGTCTTCGCTGCCCATGTAGACCACGCATTCCAGGCCGTAGCGGGCGCAGATGGTGGCCGTGGCCACCCCGTGCTGGCCGGCGCCGGTTTCTGCAATCACGCGGGGCTTGCCCATGCGTTTGGCGAGCATGGCTTGGCCGATGGTGTTGTTGACCTTGTGGGCGCCGGTGTGGTTCAGGTCCTCACGTTTCAGGAAGATCTGCGCGCCACCCATTTCGCGGCTCATGCGGGCGGCGTGGTACACGGGGGAGGGGCGACCGACGAAGTGGGCCAGCTCGGACTGGAATTCCGCGAGGAATTCGGGGTCATGCTGGTACTTGGCGTACGCATCCTTGAGCTCGTTGATGGCGTGGGTCAGCGTCTCGGAGACAAAGCTGCCGCCGTATTTGCCAAAGTGGCCTTTGGCGTCGGGTTGCTGGTAATCGAACATGGTGTGGGTCCATTCAAGACCGGGTTGGTCGCCACCGTTGTGGCGCACCAGTCGCAGTCGTGCAAGTGAGAGGATTTACCGGTCTGCAGCGCGCACAGCGGCCACAAACTGGCGGATTTTTTCGGGGTCTTTGATGCCCTTGAGGGGCTTGCCCTGAGCGTCCACGGCTTCCACGCCGGAGCTCACGTCCACGGCCAGCGTTTTACAGCGCGGCCGAACCTGGGCTATGCCATCGCCCACGTTTGCACTGGTGAGTCCACCACTCAAGACGAGGTGAGCGTTGACGCTTGGAGGAAGAAGTGACCAATTGAATGTTTTGCCGCCGCCTCCGTAGCCGTCCACATGGGCGTCCAACAGAATGGCTTGGGCGTTCGAGTAATCGTGGGCGTATTTTACGAGGTCAAAGGCCAGCGCGTCATCCCCCAGCGGAATGCGTGCTGCACGCAGGTAGGGGCGGGCGCCGTTGCCGGTCGCTTCCAGGCAGTTCTGCGGTGTCTCATCACCATGAAATTGGACTGTAGCCCCCGCAATCATTGCGCAGGTAGCTCCTATTTCTGTAGCAGAGGCGTTGACGAACAACAGTACAGGGGTAATGAAGGGTGGGAGACGCTTGGCCAGTTCGGCCGCGCGTTGCGGCGTGACCGCCCGCGGGCTTTTGGGGTACAGCACAAAACCAATGGCGTCTGCCCCTGCGGCGACGGCGGCATCGACGTCCTGTTCGCGTGTCAGGCCGCAGATTTTGATACGGGTGCGTGGGGCGTTGGTGTCAGGCGTGCTCATGGCAACGCATCATACGCAGGCGTGCGCTCGGGCATGCCCCATTGGGCGTCGTAGCGCGGGCCAACGAAGTACAGCCCATCGGGTGAGAAGGTGGGGGCTGCTGCATTGCGGTCGCGTGCCGCCAGTACTTCGGCCATCCATTGCGGAGGTTTTTTGCCCTGCCCAATCTGCACCAGGCAACCCATGATGTTGCGAATCATATGGTGCAGAAAGGCATTCGCTTCAAATTCCATACGCCAGTAGGAGCCGCGCTTGCTGAGGCTGATTTCCAGCAAGTTCTTGACGGGACTCAGGGCCTGGCACTGCGAGGCTCGGAACGAGCTGAAGTCATGTTCACCCAGCAAGATGTCCGCGGCCTCGCGCATCGCGTCGTGGTCCAAGGCACCAAAGGTCCAGCCTACACGGCCAAACTCGACACTGGGACGTATTGTCGATTCCAGCAGCACATAGGCATAGCGGCGCGACAGGGCGGAAGCGCGGCAGTGAAATTCCTTGGATGTTTTGACTGCCCATTGCACGGCGATATCGCGGGGCAGGTTGGCATTGGTGCCGCGTACCCAGGAGTAGGTATCCCGGTCCAGTTCGGTATCAAAATGCACCACCTGCATGAGGCCGTGCACACCGGCATCGGTGCGGCCCGCGCACAAGGTAGAAACGCGCTGGGCAGTGAACTTGCCCAGCGCGGCTTCTAGTTTGTCCTGGATGGTGAGACCGGAGGGCTGGCTTTGCCAGCCTTGGTAAGCCCCACCGTTGTAGCTAACGCCTAACGCAATCCGCACAAGCTCTGGATCCTGCGATATGCCAAGCCTCCGGAAGGAGGGCTTAGCTCAGTTTAGCCAGTGCGCGTTGGGCTTTGGCGCGCATGTCACCGCTGGACTCAGACACCACTTCTTCAATCAGCGCTCGGGCACCGTCTTCGTCTCCGATGGAGATGAATTCTTCAGCCAGGGCTAGTTTGGTTTCCAGCGGGTCTTCACCGACGCTGTCAGGGGCTTGTGCAGCAGCAGGAGGATCCAGATCCAAAGACAAGGACCCCAGGTCAAATTCCATCAGGCCGGTATCGGCCGTCGGGCTGGCTTCCATCACGGGTTCCACGGGCACAGGGCCTGTGGGCTCGAACTTCGGAGCTGGCACATCATTGGCTTGCATCGGGGTTTCCAGGTCGTCGAGCGACAGGGAAATCTCGGGCATGGACTGCACCGGTTCGGGGGCTACGGGTGCAGCGGGCGTATCTGGCAGATCAAAGTCCATGTCCAGGCTGTTGTCCTGGGGTTGGGCTTCCATCTTGACAGTCTGGTCCGCGCCGGAGCTCATGGTGCCACCGGTGACATCGCTGATGGCGCTGGCGGGCTCATCGTCCAGCGAGAAGTCCAGGTCCAGATCGAGGTCCACCCCAGATCCGCCTGCATCTGCGACGGCCACACTGGCCGGCATGGCCACGGTGCTGGCGCCAAAGCTGGAGTTTCCAGTGGTGGACGCCGCGGCGCCGGCAGACGCTGGTGCTCCGCCTGGTTGGTACAGAGGGTTGGTCGGGTCGATCGCCAGGCCCATTTCGCAAATGCGTGTCCAGTCGGGGCTGTTGGCACCGGTGAGCTTGTAGGCTTGGGCCGCTGTGGTCTCGAAGCTGCGGGTGTCGCGGCGTTTGGAGAAAATTTCCAGCAGCTTGGTATGGATGGCCAGGCGCCCGGGGTTGGTGCGCACCGCTTCTTTGAGGATTTCTTCGGCCTGCAGGTCGCGACCATAGGCCAAGTACACATCGGCTTCGGCGACCGGATCCACATCGTCGGCGGCATCCAGTTGACTGGCCGAGTAAACCATCGACGAGGCGCTGGGAGGGCCATTGCTGGTGTCAATGCGTTGTCCACCACTGGCACCAAAGAACGAGTCAGGTTGCAGGCGGCTTTCGAGGAAGGCGCTGTCGACCTGGGCGGCATTCTTTTTGCGCTGGCGGACACGGTAGGCGGCAAATCCGCCCAACAGCGCCAACAGGCCCACGGCACCGGCTGGTACCAAGGGGTCTGCCAGCAACTCGTCGAGCAGGCCGGGCTCTTCTTGCACGGGGGCCGGGACTGCCACCTTGGGTTTGGGCGCCGGGGCTGCAGCCTGGGGCGCGGGCGCGGAGGCAACCGCGACTGGTGCAGAGGCCGCCGGCGCAGGCGTCGCCGCCACTGGGGCGGGGACGGGGGCTACGGCGACCGCGGGTGCCGGCGTGGCAGGCTTGGCCGCGGGGGCGGCCTCGGCTGGCGCCGCCGCAGGCTTGGTAGCCGCACCGAGCTTGTTCAGGTCACTGATGTTCTTGTTGATTTCGGCGGCGCGTGCCGCTGCGTCCTTGGCCTCACGCTCTTTGGCAATCTTGGCCTCATCGGCCTTGCTTTGCACAGACCCCTTGGACAGCGTGAGCTTGTCGGGGGTGGCGCTGGCGGGTTTCTTGTCTTCAACTTTGGCTTCAACGGTACCGCTGGCTTTGCGATCCGCCGCACTCACAGCGGCAGCGGGTGCATTGGTTGCGAGGTTGCGGCGGAAGTCGTTGAAGTCCTTGCTTTGGGCGACAACCAGCTTGGACGCCTCTGCAGCGCTCACGCTCTGGGCGCTCTCGGCCGTCGGCACATTCAAAACAGCACCTGCACGGATGCGATTCAGGTTGTCATGGACAAAGGCATCAGGGTTGGCGCGCAGCATGGCCACCAGCATCTGGTCCAGCGACACATCGGCGGGTTTGATGCTGCCGGCAATCTTGCTGGCGGTATCGCCTTTTTTGACAACCAGTTGTTTTTCTGTGTCGACTGCGGCGGCTGGCGCCTTGGCGACCGCAGGCGCTGCTGCGCGAGGTGCACTGGGCTTGCTGCTGGCCGCACGTGGCGCCGTTTCGGCGGCAGGTTGTGTATTGGCCGCAGGCGCCGTGCGTGGTGGGATGTTGCTGGTCACCGCTGGCGCTGCAGGGGCCTGCGCCAAGGTGGGAGCCGTCGGCGCCTTGCGCAGGGCGGGGGGATCAAACAGCAGGGTGTAGTCCCGCACGATGCGTCCGGATGACCAGGTTGCTTCCAGGATCAGGTCAACAAACGGATCGTTGATCGTGCGGTCACTGCTCAGGCGCAGGAAAGAGCGGCCATCGCGGCGCACCAGCGTGGCCTGCAGGCCGGACATGGCGGGGTTGTAGTCCAACCCGGCAGCGACAAAGGCGTCTGGCAGTGCAACGCCGGCTTTCAGGGAGGCGGCTTCTTCGGCGTTGATGTCCGGGACTTCGATCTCGGCACGCAGGGGCTCGCCCAACGCTGACTGGACCGTAAGGCGACCGAGCGAAAGCGCATATGCCCCGGTCCCTGACATGCCGAGTAGCGCAATGGCTGCGGCCGCTACGGCGGTCTTCTGCCAACGATGTGACTTTGCGATCAATTTATTAGCCTCCGGTGCTCGGTCGAGCGGCAATTTACTTATCTGTTTTCGGACGAAAAAGCCCGACTCTCAAAACGTAAAAAGTACCATAACATCAATGTCTTAGGCTGACAAGCTAAGAAAGCTTTTAACTTTAAAAGCCTGCCCCGTTCACCATCCACCGTCGGCTTTTATGTTGCCTTGCGACAACGTCGTGTAACGCCTTGTTACGCGTCCAGCAGGATGCGCAGCATACGGCGCAGCGGCTCCGCAGCACCCCACAGCAGTTGGTCTCCGATCGTGAACGCGCCCACGTATTCCGGTCCCATGGCGAGCTTGCGAATGCGGCCTACGGGGATCGTCATGGTGCCGGTCACCGCCACGGGAGTCAGGTCCTGGATGGTGGCTTCGCGGGTGTTGGGCACTACTTTGACCCACTCGTTGTCGGCGGCAATCATGGCTTCGAGGTCGGCCACGGGCACGTCCTTCTTGAGTTTGAAGGTCAGCGCCTGGCTGTGGCAGCGCATGGCACCCACACGCACGCAGAAGCCGTCCACGGGAATGGCGCTGGAGCCAAGGCCTTCGCCCATGCCGAGGATCTTGTTGGTCTCGGCCATGCCCTTCCACTCTTCCTTGGATATGCCGTTGCCCAGGTCCTTGTCGATCCAGGGGATCAGGCTGCCGCCCAGGGGCACGCCAAAGTTGGCGGTCTCCGCGCCCGTCAGGGCGCGTTGCTTGGCGATGACCTTGCGGTCGATTTCCAGGATGGCGCTCTTGGGGTCGTCGAGCAGGGCCTTCACTTCGGCGTTGAGCGTGCCGTATTGGGTCAACAGTTCGCGCATGTGCTGGGCGCCGCCGCCGCTGGCTGCCTGGTAGGTCTGGGTGCTCATCCACTCGACCAGACCGGCCTTGTAGAGCGCGCCCACGCCCATGAGCATGCAGCTCACGGTGCAGTTGCCGCCCACCCAGTTCTTGCCGCCCTTGGCCAGCGCGTCTTGGATGACGGGCATGTTGACGGGGTCCAGGATGATGACCGCGTCTTTTTCCATGCGCAGCGTAGAGGCGGCGTCGATCCAGTGGCCGTTCCAGCCGGCAGCGCGCAGCTTGGGGAAGACTTCACTGGTGTAGTCGCCGCCCTGAGCGGTGATGATGATGTCGCAGCGCTTGAGCGCGTCGAGGTTGAAGGCGTCTTGCAGCGTGGTTTCGTTCTTGGCCCAGGCAGGGGCTTTGCCGCCCGAATTGGAGGTGGAGAAGAAGAGGGGTTCGATCAGGTCGAAGTCCTTTTCCTGTTCCATGCGGTCCATCAATACCGAGCCGACCATGCCGCGCCAGCCGACCAAACCTACCAACTTGCTCATATCAACGCCCTTTCTAAATTAACAAACAGTGCCACGCTGGCTGCTTGCCCGGCTCGTCTGGCCGGGAGGGCGCACGACGAACCAGGCGAAATCAGCCCTTAATGGTCGTGGTTTTGGTGATGGTTGCGCGCGCGGCCTTGCTTGCCATGGCGGCAAAAGCAATGCTCAGGGAGAGGAGGCAGGCGGCAAACATAAATAGATTGTAGCCCAGAACAAATATTTTTTGCTCCGCGCGGACTGAAATGATTTTTGGATGCGAGGCCGCCACACCGTGGCCGACCTCGCAGAAGCCTCGTGGAAGGGGCTGAATCAGCCCAACGCCTTGACCACGGCGTCACCCATCTGCGCGGTGCCAACCTTGGTCGTGCCTTCGCTGTAGATGTCGGAGGTGCGATAGCCTTGCGCCAGCACCTTTTGCACCGCGGCCTCAATGCGCTGGGCAGCAGCTTCCTGGTTCAGGCTGAAGCGCAGCATCATCGCGGCGGACAGGATGGTGGCCAGCGGGTTGGCAATGCCTTTGCCCGCAATGTCGGGTGCGCTGCCGTGGCTGGGCTCGTACAAGCCCTGGTTGCTGCTGTTCAGGCTGGCAGAAGGCAGCATGCCGATGGAGCCGGTGAGCATGGAGGCTTCGTCGCTGAGGATGTCGCCAAACATATTGCCAGTGACCAGCACGTCAAACTTCTTGGGCGCCTTGACCAGTTGCATGGCGGCGTTGTCTACCAGCATGTGATCGAGTTCCACGTCGGGGTACTGTTGGCCGACTTCGACCATTACGTCTTTCCAAAGCTGCGAGGTCTCCAGCACGTTGTTCTTGTCCACGCTGGTGACGCGCTTGTTGCGCTTGCGCGCGGCCTGGAAGGCCACGTGGGCGATGCGTTCAATCTCGGGGCGGCTGTAGCGCATCGTGTCGAAGGCTTCTTCGGCGCCGGGGAAATGGCCGTCGGTGGCGATGCGGCGGCCGCGCGGTTGGCCGAAATAGATGTCACCAGTCAGCTCGCGGATGATGAGGATGTCCAGGCCGGCGATCAGCTCGGGCTTGAGGCTGGAGGCGCCCACCAGTTGCTCGTAGCAGATGGCAGGGCGGAAGTTAGCGAACAGGCCCAGGTTCTTGCGCAGACCCAGTATGGCCTGTTCGGGGCGGAACTGTCGCTCCAGCTTGTCGTATTTCCAGTCGCCCACAGCGCCGAACAGTACGGCGTCTGCTTCCTTGGCCAGCTTGAGCGTGGCTTCGGGCAGGGGGTGACCGTACGTGTCGTAGGCCACGCCGCCCACCAGGGCGGTTTCCATTTCAAATTTGAGGTCCAGCGTGTTCAAGACCTTGACGGCCTCGGCGACGATTTCGGTACCAATGCCGTCACCGGGCAAAACTGCAATTTTCATGATGTTCTTTGAATGCTATGAATTTGAGAGCTATTTACGCAGACATGGTGCGGGCTAGCCAGGGCTTTTGTGCCAAACGTTGGGCTTCGAAAGCTTTGATCTTGTCGGCGTGGCGCAGGGTCAGGCCGATGTCGTCAAAGCCGTTGAGCAGGCAGTATTTGCGAAAAGCCTGCACGTCGAACGGAATCTCTTCACCTTGCGGCTTCACGATGACCTGGCGTTCCAGATCGATGCTGAGCTGGTAGCCGGGGAAGGCTAGCGCTTCGTTGAACAGTTGGTCCACCAGCGCTTCACTGAGCACGATGGGCAGCAGGCCGTTCTTGAAGCAGTTATTGAAGAAGATGTCGGCGTAGCTGGGCGCAATGATGGCGCGAAAGCCGTACTGGTCGATGGCCCAGGGCGCGTGCTCGCGGCTGGAGCCGCAGCCAAAGTTTTTTCGGGCGAGCAGGATGCTGGCGCCCGCATAGCGCGGCTGGTTCAGCACGAAGTCGGGGTTGGGCTTGCGGCTGGCCGGGTCTTGGCCGGGGTAGCCCGCGTCCAGGTAGCGCCACTCGTCAAACAGGTTTTGACCGAAGCCGGTCTTACGGATGGATTTGAGAAACTGTTTGGGGATGATGGCATCCGTGTCCACGTTCTCACGGTCCATCGGTGCAACCAGGCCCTTGTGGAGGGTGAAGGCTTTCATTTCTTGGCCGCTCCTTCAATCTTCTCGCCGGCCTTCTGGATGTCCTGGCCCACGCCTTTGACGGTGTTGCAAGCGGTCAGCAACAGCAGGGCAGATGCGCACACAGCGTAAACAATGGTTTTCATGGTGGTGTCCTTGGTAGATGGCTCAGGAGAATTTGCGGATGTCGACGAAATGGCCGTGGATGGCAGCAGCAGCAGCCATCGCGGGGCTGACCAAGTGGGTACGGCCACCTGCGCCTTGCCGACCTTCAAAGTTGCGGTTGCTGGTGGAGGCGCAGCGTTCGCCGGGCTCGAGGCGGTCTGCGTTCATGGCCAAGCACATGGAACAGCCGGGTTCGCGCCACTCAAAACCGGCGGCCTTGAAGATCTCATGCAAGCCTTCACGCTCGGCCTGTTCTTTCACCAGACCCGAGCCGGGCACGACCATTGCCAGCTTGATGTTCTTGGCCACTTTCTGGCCCAGCTTCTTCACCACGTCGGCAGCTTCGCGCATGTCTTCGATGCGGCTGTTGGTGCAGGAACCGATGAATACCTTGTCGACAAACAGATCGTCCAGTGCCTTGCCGGGCTCCAGGCCCATGTAGGTCAGCGCGCGCTCGATGGCGCCGCGCTTGTTGCTGTCTTTTTCCTTGTCGGGATCTGGCACGCGGGCGTCCACGCCCAGCACCATTTCGGGCGAGGTGCCCCAGGTCACTTGCGGCACGATCTGGCTGGCATCCAGCTCCACCACGGTGTCAAAGTGCGCACCCGCATCCGAGTGCAGCGTCTTCCAGAACGCCACAGCCTGGTCCCATTCCACGGCGGCAGCTTCGGGGCTGGTGGCACTGGCGCCTGGGGCCAAGGGGCGGCCCTTGACGTAGTCGATGGTCTTTTCATCCACCGCGACCAGACCGGCGCGTGCACCGGCTTCGATCGCCATGTTGCAGACCGTCATGCGGCCTTCCATGGAGAGCGCGCGAATGGCGGCGCCACCAAATTCAATGGTGTAGCCGGTACCGCCCGCAGTACCGATCTTGCCGATGATGGCCAGCACGATGTCCTTGGCGGTGATGCCGGGCGCGGCCTTGCCTTCCACCTTCACCAGCATGTTCTTGGCCTTCTTGGCCAAGAGTGTTTGCGTAGCCATCACGTGCTCCACCTCGCTGGTGCCGATGCCGTGGGCCAGTGCACCAAATGCGCCGTGCGTGGAGGTGTGCGAGTCGCCACAGACCACGGTCATGCCGGGCAGGGTGGCGCCGTTCTCGGGCCCGATGACATGGACGATACCCTGGCGCCTGGACAGGAACGGGAAGAAGGCCGCAGAGCCGAATTCCTTGATGTTGGCGTCCAGCGTGGTGACCTGTTCTTTGCTGGTGGGGTCGGTGATGCCGTCGTAACCACGTTCCCAGCCGGTGGTGGGGGTGTTGTGGTCGGCCGTGGCCACGATGGAGCTGACGCGCCAGACCTTGCGGCCCGCTTCGCGCAGGCCTTCAAAGGCCTGGGGGCTGGTCACCTCGTGGACCAAATGGCGGTCGATGTAGAGGATGGAGGTGCCGTCCTCTTCGGTGTGGACAACGTGGTCGTCCCAGAGTTTGTCGTAAAGCGTGCGTGCCATGGATGTCTTCCTTCTGAAAATCAATTTTAGGCCTTGGCCCCGTGCGGGGTCATGGCCGTCAGGTGGTCCACCAGCAACCGCGCGGTGCGTGGCAGGGTGGAGAAGTCGCGTGTTACCAGTTCGATGCGGCGCGTCGCCCAGGCGTCGCTGAGGCCCACGGCGCTGAGCCCGCCTGCGCTGTGCATCAGCGTGAAGGCGCGCAGTGGCATAACGCCAATGCCCAGACCGTTAAGGATCATGCGGCCCATGGCATCCAGCCCGGTGACCTGGATGCGCAGCTTGATGGTTTGCCCCAGCGCGGCTGCAGCCTGGCGCATCGCCACATAGATGGAGCTGTTGGAGTGCAGGCCCACATGGTCGAAGGCCAGGGTTTCCTCAAAGGCCACGGCAGTTTGTTGAGCCAGCGCGTGCCCGCTGGGCACGATGAGCACCAGTTGGTCCTGGCGGTAAGGCCGGGTTTGCAGCTCGCCCACACCATCGGCCGTGTTGCACACGCCCAGGTCCGCCGCGCCTTCCTGCACGGCGCGAATCACTTCGCTGCTCAGATGTTCTTCGAGGTCGATCTTGATGCCCTGGTGAGCGCGCACAAAGGCACCCAAGTCTTCAGGCAGAAACTGCACTGTGGCCGAGATGCTGGCGTGCACGCGCACCTGGCCGCGTGCGCCGTCGGCATATTCGCTCAACTCGGCCTGCATGCGGTCCACACTGAACAGCACGCTGCGTGCGTGGTGCAGCAGATTTTGCCCGGCGGGGGTGAGGTGTACGCCGCGTGAATGGCGGTGCAGCAGCGCCGTGCCCAGCGCAGCCTCCAGGTCGCTGAGCCGCTTGCTCAGGGCCGAGGGCGCAATGAATTCTCGCTGGGCTGCCTTGCCAATGCTGCCCAGCTCGCAGACGGCCACGAACAGCTGAAGCGAGGTCAGGTCTAGGCGGCGGATGAGGTTGGGCGCTGTGGCTTGCATGGGTTTGGACATCGCCATTGACGATGTATGGCACTATTTTCCCACGGGATTGCAAGCCTTTGCTTCGTGCTTTGCGATGACTGGCTTCGGAGCGGAGGATGGCGCGGCGGCTGGTTTGCTGAAAACCGCTATCAAATTAGTAGCTTTTCACGCATATTCCACGGGGGCTAGAGGCCAGATTTCCATAAAAAAGCCCCGGCGCCAGGGCTGGCAGCGGGGCTGGTGTGGCTGGCAGCCAGGCTGGCTGCCGGCCGATCAGCGCTGGCTGATGGGCTGCACGTCGCGTTTGACGGAACCGGTGAACAGCTGACGTGGGCGGCCGATCTTGTACTCGGGGTCGCCAATCATTTCGTTCAGCTGGGCGATCCAGCCCACGGTGCGTGCCAAGGCGAAGATGCCGGTGAACAGGTTCACAGGAATGCCAATGGCGCGTTGCACGATGCCGGAGTAGAAGTCCACGTTGGGGTAGAGCTTGCGCTGAACGAAGTAGTCGTCTTCCAGCGCAATCTTTTCCAGCTGCTTGGCCAGCTTGAACAAGGGGTCGTTTTCCAGGCCCAAGGCTTCCAGCACTTCGTTGCAGGTTTCCTGCATGAGCTTGGCGCGAGGGTCGTAGTTCTTGTACACGCGGTGACCAAAGCCCATGAGCTTGACGCCGGAGTTCTTGTCCTTCACCTGTTCCATGAACTGGCCAACTTTGGACACACCGCCTTGGCGCTGGATGTCTTCCAGCATGTTCAGGCAGGCTTCGTTCGCGCCGCCGTGGGCAGGGCCCCACAGGCAGGCCACACCAGCTGCAATGGCTGCAAACGGGTTGGTGCCGGACGAACCGCACAGACGCACGGTGGACGTGGAAGCATTTTGTTCGTGGTCGGCGTGCAGGATGAAGATGCGGTCCATGGCGCGTTCGATGACCGGGTTGACCTTGTACTCTTCGCAAGGAGTGCCGAACATCATGCGCAGGAAGTTGCCGGAGTAGCTCAGGTCGTTCTGCGGGTACATGAAGGGCTGGCCCACGCCATACTTGTAGGCCATCGCCACGAGCGTAGGCATCTTGGCAATCAAGCGGATCGCAGCGATTTCGCGGTGTTCGGGGTTATTGATGTCGGTGCTATCGTGGTAGAACGCGGACAGGGCTCCCACCAGACCGGTCAACACGGCCATGGGGTGTGCATCACGGCGGAAGCCACGCAGGAAGAACTGCATCTGTTCGTTGACCATGGTGTGGTTGGTCACGAGTTTGTGGAAGTCCACGCGCTCCGTCGCGTTGGGCAACTCGCCCTTCAGCAGCAGGTGGCAGGTGTCCAGGTAGTCCACGTTGGTGGCCAACTGCTCGATGGGGTAGCCGCGGTACAGCAATTCCCCTTTGTCGCCATCGATATAGGTAATGGCGGACTGGCAGGATGCAGTCGACAAAAAGCCCGGGTCATAGGTGAACATGCCGGTCTGCGCATAGAGCTTTCGGATGTCCACGACATCAGGCCCCACATTGCCCTGGTACACCGGCAATTCGACGCTGGGGCTGCCGTTACTGAACGACAGGGTGGCTTTGTTGTCAGCTAGTTTCATCTTTCGCCTTTCAGAGAGGTTCTCTCAACATTTTCAAAACTTCGTGCACGTCCGCGCGGTCCAGTTGCGTATCTACCTGGGCGAGCGATTTACGTGCCAGTTGCACGTCCAGTAGGTCGTTGTCGCTCAGGTCCATGAGGGCCGCCAAGGCATCGGCTTGGCGTACCGTCAAAGAAGGACTGAACCGCTGGAAGAAGCGCTCAATGAACAAGTCGTTCTCCAGCAGGCCACGGCGGCAACGCCACTGCAGCTTGCCCAAGGCCCGTTCGTCAATCAGTGCTTCGGTCACGTGCTACTTGCCTGGTAGAAGGTCAGACAGTCCGCAGGACCATCATTTCCTTGATCTTGCCAATCGCCTTGGTGGGGTTCAAGCCCTTGGGACACACGTCCACGCAGTTCATGATGGTGTGGCAGCGGAACAGGCGGTAGGGGTCTTCCAGATTGTCCAGGCGCTCACCGGTGGCCTGGTCGCGGCTGTCCGCGATGAAGCGGTAGGCCTGTAGCAAACCGGCAGGGCCCACGAACTTGTCAGGGTTCCACCAGAAGCTGGGGCAGGAGGTGGAGCAGCTCGCGCACAAGATGCATTCATACAAGCCGTTGAGCTCTTCGCGCTCTTCAGGCGATTGCAGGCGTTCTTTCTCGGGCGGTACGGTGTCGTTGATCAGGTAGGGCTTGATCGAGTTGTACTGCTTGAAGAAGTCCGTCATGTCCACGATCAGGTCGCGGATCACGGGCAGGCCGGGCAGGGGCTTCAGCACGATCTTGCCAGGCAAGGTCAGCATATTGGTCAGGCAGGCCAGACCGTTCTTGCCGTTGATGTTCATTGCGTCCGAGCCGCACACGCCTTCGCGGCAGGAGCGGCGGAAGGAGATCGTGGGGTCCACGGCCTTGAGCTTCATCAGCGCGTCCAGCAGCATGCGTTCGTGGCCGTCGAGTTCCACCTCGATGTCCTGCATGTAGGGCTTGGCGTCCTTGTCCGGATCGTAGCGGTAGATGGAGAAAGTGCGTTTGGTCATATTCTGTATCTCTCGAATTTGCTACGTTTAGAAGGTGCGGACCTTCAAGGGCACAGAGTCCACCGTCAAAGGCTTCATCTGCACGGGCTTGTACGACAGGCGGTTGCCTTCGCTGTACCACAGCGTGTGCTTGTGCCATTCTTTGTCGTTGCGGCCGTTGGGGTGTTCGGCTGAGTCGCTGTAGTCGTCCACGGTATGGGCGCCCCGGCTCTCGTGGCGGGCAGCGGCGGACACGATGGTGGCCTGGGCCGCTTCGATCAGGTTCTCGACTTCCAGCGCTTCGATGCGCGCGGTGTTGAACACCTTGGACTTGTCCTTCAGGTTGATCGCATTGACGCGGTCACGCAGGGCGGCGATCTTGGTCACGCCTTCGTCCATGCTCTTCTGAGTGCGGAACACGCCCGCGTGTTGCTGCATGGCGGCGCGCATGTCATTGGCCACGTCCTGGGCGTATTCGCCCCTGGTGGCGTTGTCCAGGCGGGAGACGCGGGCCAGCGTGCGGTCGGCCGCGTCCTTGGGCAGGGGCTTGTGGATCTTGTTGTTCTTGACGAAGTCCACGATGTGGTTGCCGGCTGCCCGACCAAACACCAGCAAGTCCAGCAACGAGTTGGTACCGAGGCGGTTGGCACCGTGCACCGACACGCAGGAGCATTCGCCTACGGCGTACAGGCCACCCACAACTTGGTTGTGCACGTCACCGTTCTGCACGACGACTTGGCCGTTGATGTTGGTGGGAATGCCACCCATCTGGTAATGGATGGTGGGCACCACGGGGATAGGCTCCTTGGTGATGTCCACGTTGGCGAAGTTCACACCGATTTCATACACCGAAGGCAGGCGCTTGTGGATGGTGTCGGCCCCCAGGTGGTCCAGCTTCAGCAGCACGTAGTCCTTGTTGGGGCCGCAGCCGCGGCCTTCCTTGATTTCCTGGTCCATGGAGCGGGACACAAAGTCGCGCGGTGCCAAGTCTTTCAAGGTGGGCGCATAGCGCTCCATGAAGCGCTCACCATTGCTATTGAGCAGAATCGCGCCTTCGCCGCGGCAGCCTTCGGTTAGCAGCACGCCGGCACCGGCCACGCCGGTGGGGTGGAACTGCCAGAACTCCATGTCTTCCAGCGGGATGCCAGCGCGCGCTGCCATGCCCAAGCCATCGCCGGTGTTGATGAAAGCGTTGGTGGAGGCGGCAAAGATACGGCCGGCACCGCCAGTGGCCAAGAGCGTGGTCTTGGCTTCCAGGATATGGATGTCACCGGTTTCCATTTCCAGGGCGGTCACACCCACCACGTCGCCATCGGCATCGCGGATCAGGTCCAGGGCCATCCACTCCACGAAGAAGCTGGTCTTGGCTGCCACGTTTTGTTGGTACAGCGTGTGCAGCATGGCGTGGCCGGTACGGTCGGCTGCGGCGCAGGCGCGTTCCACGGCCTTCTCGCCATAGTTGGCGGTGTGGCCGCCAAACGGACGCTGGTAAATCGTGCCATCAGGGTTACGGTCAAACGGCATGCCCATGTGCTCCAGGTCGTAGACGACCTTGGGCGCTTCGCGGCACATGAATTCGATGGCGTCCTGGTCGCCCAGCCAGTCGGAGCCCTTCACGGTGTCGTAGAAGTGGTAGTGCCAGTTGTCGTCGTTCATGTTGCCCAGCGAGGCACCGATGCCACCTTGGGCCGCCACGGTGTGGGAACGGGTGGGGAACACTTTGGACAGCACGGCGACGTTGAGGCCGGCGCGAGCCAACTGGAGGGACGCGCGCATGCCGGAGCCACCGGCGCCGACGATCACGACGTCAAATTTGCGTTTGGATACGGAGTAAGACATGAATGGATTGCCTGTTATGAGGGGAGATCAGAGACGCCACAGGACCTGAATGGCCCAGCCAGCACAGCCGACGAGCCAGACGATGGAAAACACCTGCAGGGACAGGCGGATGGAGACGGGCTTGACGTAGTCCATCCAGATGTCACGCACGCCGACCCACACGTGGTACAGCATGGCCACAATGACCGAGAAGGTCAAAACCTTCATCCATTGGGCGGAAAAAATGCCGGCCCATTTGTCGTAGCCAATGGGGCCACGGGAAAAAATCACCTGGGCCAGCACCACCAGGGTGAACAAGGCCATTAGCACGGCGGTGACGCGTTGCGCCAACCAGTCACGCAGGCCATAGTGCGCGCCAACGACGACACGCTTGGAACCATAATTCACTGCCATTTTTGAATTCCTTTTTGTAGTTAGTAGGCGCCAAACAGCTTGAGTGCCAAGGCCAGTGTCAGCACCGAGCCCAGGGTCAGCGTCACGATGGCCGAGGAACGGCCGAACTCTTTGCTCACTGCATGGTTGATGTCCATCCACAGGTGACGCAGACCGGCAATGAAGTGGTGCAGGTAGGCCCAGATGATGGCCAGCGCCACCAGTTTGACGAACCAACCAGGCACAAAACCCAGGCCCGCGGTGAATGCGCTGCTGAACTTTGCAAATGAGATTTCCGAGGATACGGAGGTGTCAAACATCCAGATAATGAAAGGCATCAGGATGAACATGATGGCGCCGCTGATGCGATGCAGGATGGACACCCAGCCAGCGGGGGGCAAACGGTAAGTGGGCAGGTCCGACAAGGCGTTGATGTTGCGGAATTCGGGCCGCGGGCGTTTGGATGCAGAGGCGAGCTCAGTCATGGATGGGCTTTCTTGGAGGTAACTTGTTTGTAATTTTTGGCGCAGCCAGCCAAAATTCTATTGCACCGCACCAATCTGACGTTGGACTTGCACGGTAAAGACTGCTCAATTTAGCGCATTTCGATAGTAGTGTGTGTCGGTCAGGTACAGGCCGCGCCGCATTTCCATGGGCGTGTCGTTATAGGTGAAGGCTGTGCGTTCCACGCTCAGCAGCGGTGTTTGTTGGGTGGTGTGCAACAGCCCGCATTGCTCGGCATCGGGCAGCACCGCACGGATTTTTTCTTCAGCGCGGACCATCCGCACACCAAACTCGGTTTCAAACAGTGCGTACATCGGGCCGTCGTAGCCCGCCAAGCGCTCGGCCGTCAGCCCTTTGAAAGGCGTGCCGGGCAACCATAGGTCTTCCAGAATCGTTGGTACGCCCGCAAACGACAGCACACGCCGCACCTGCAGCACCGCGTCGGCGGGCCGCAATGCGAGGGCGCGTGCGACTTCGGCAGAGGCGCGCAGACGCTTGCAGTCAATGATCTTGCGTTGGGCCGGGCCCTCGCTGTTGGGGTCGCCGTTGTCGGGGAAGAGTTTGAGGAAGCGGTACTGCACATGGTGCTCGGCATGGGTGGCCACAAACGTGCCTTTGCCCTGGCGGCGCACCAGCAGGTTTTCTGCGGCCAGCTCATCAATCGCTTTGCGCACTGTGCCCTGGCTGACCTTGAAACGTGCCGCGAGCTCCAGCTCGCTGGGTATGGCGGCGCTGGGCTTCCATTCGCCACTCTGCAGGCTTTGCAGCATCAGCACCTTGATCTGCTGGTACAGCGGGCTGAATGCCGGGGTGAATGAGGGGCTGCTGGCCGTGCCTGCCTCGGCATCTGCGGAGGCAGAGGTGTCGCTCGAAGAGGGAGGAATGGCGGCCATGGTGGGAGGAGTTGCGTCAGCTACAGGTCAGTCTCGAAATTATCCTCAATCATATCTTATATAAGACATAAGACAAATTGACGCGGTGCAGAAATCGGGAGTAAACTCCCGCGCATTCTGCAGCGCAACACGGATTGCGAAAAGCGCTGGTCCCACGCCGTTTTCACCACACTTCCTGGAGTTTTTACCATGAGCAAGAAACCCGTCCGCGTTGCCGTTACCGGTGCAGCAGGCCAAATTGGATACGCCATTCTGTTCCGCATCGCCTCTGGCGAAATGCTGGGCAAGGACCAGCCTGTTGTTCTGAGCCTGCTGGAAGTTCCGGTTGAAAAGGCCCAGCAAGCGCTGCAAGGCGTGATCATGGAGCTGCAAGACTGCGCGTTCCCTCTGCTGGTGGGTATCGAAGCGCACAGCGACCCGATGGCTGCATTCAAGGACGTGGACTACGCTCTGCTGATCGGTTCGCGCCCCCGCGGCCCCGGCATGGAACGTGCCGAACTGCTGGCCGTGAACGCCGAAATCTTCACCGCCCAAGGCAAGGCCCTGAACGCTGTGGCCAGCCGTAATGTGAAGGTGCTGGTGGTGGGCAATCCCGCCAACACCAATGCCTACATCGCCATGAAGAGCGCGCCCGACCTGCCACGCAAGAATTTCACCGCCATGCTGCGCCTGGACCATAACCGTGCGCTGAGCCAGATCGCCGCCAAGACCGGCAAGGCCGTGGCCGACATTGAAAAAATGGCCGTATGGGGCAACCACTCGCCCACCATGTACGCCGACTACCGCTTCGCTACCATCAACGGCCAAAGCGTCAAGGCCCTGATCAACGACGAAGTGTGGAACAAGGACACCTTCCTGCCTACCGTGGGCAAGCGTGGTGCGGCCATCATCGCTGCACGCGGTGTGTCCTCCGCAGCGTCTGCTGCCAACGCGGCCATCGACCACATGCGCGACTGGGCCCTGGGCACCAACGGCAAGTGGGTCACCATGGGTATCCCGTCTGACGGCCAATACGGCATCCCCAAGGACACCATGTTCGGCTTTGCCGTGACCTGCGAAGGCGGCGAGTACAAGCTGGTGGAAGGCCTGGATGTGGATGCGTTCTCGCAAGAGCGCATCAACGTCACGCTGAAAGAACTGCAAGACGAGCAAGCTGGCGTTGCCCATCTGCTGAAGTAAAAAAAGCCAAGGGCCCATGCATCCGCGTGACGTTCTTCTTGGCGCCCAGGGCGCGGCGGGTGTGTTACCCGTCTGCGACCACTACAGCGGCGTCGAGGCGCGGATGGTCAAAAGCCTGCAACTGCAGGC
Source organism: Rhodoferax sp. GW821-FHT09E07 (assembly GCF_059416145.1). Classification (NCBI taxonomy): domain Bacteria; kingdom Pseudomonadati; phylum Pseudomonadota; class Betaproteobacteria; order Burkholderiales; family Comamonadaceae; genus Rhodoferax; species Rhodoferax sp. GW821-FHT09E07. Next base: position 487,144 of record NZ_JBWKOP010000001.1, read on the forward strand.
CGAGATGACCGAAGAGTTCGGGGCCTGCGTCTTCGACGTGACCCTGGACTGCGAAGACGGTGCACCTGTCGGGGGTGAAGATGATCATGCCAATATGGTCGCAGCCCTCGCCAATGCTGCGCAAGCAGCTCCCAATTTAATAGCAAAAGGCTTGCGCCGCAGGATCGGTGTGCGCGTGCACGCCGTGGGCCATGCGGAATTCGCCTCGGATGTGCAGACCGTGGTGGGGCTGGCCGGCGCGTCGCTGAGCTACATCATGGTGCCCAAGGTGGAGTCGGTCTGGGATGTGGACCGTGCGGTGGCTGCAGTCAACGCTGCCACTGCGCCTGGTGTGGCTCCGCTGCCATTGCATGTGCTGATCGAGTCGCCAGCTGCAGTGCATCGTGCCTTTGAGATTGCGGCGCATCCGCGGGTGCAGTCGGTAAGCTTCGGGTTGATGGACTTTGTTTCCAGCCACGGCGGCGCCATTCCTTCATCGGCCATGGGTGTGCGTGCAGCGAGTGACAGTGCGACGCTGGACCAGTTTCACCACCCGCTGGTGGTACGTGCCAAGCTGGACATTGCCAGTGCTTGTCATGCGTACGGCAAGGTACCTTCGCACTGCGTCGTCACGGAATTCAAAGACCCTGCCGCCTTGCTGCGCGCTGCCCGAACGGCAGCCCAAGCCTTGGGGTTCACACGCATGTGGAGCATCCATCCGGACCAGATTCGTCCGATTCTGGAAGCCTTTGCGCCCACAGAGGATGAAGTGGCCTTGGCCGCGCACATCGTGCAGGAGGCCCAGCGCCAGGAGTGGGCGCCGATTTCTGTGGAAGGCCAGCTGCATGACCGTGCCAGCTACCGCTATTTTTGGCAGGTGCTGGAGCGGGCGCACCAGACCGGCCGCGCCTTGCCTGCGCAAGCGGCAGCCTATTTTTCTACCTCGGTCCGTTGAGTTTGGAGTTCACCATGTTGAAGTCGTCGCTGTGGGGTGTGTTGCTGGTACTGGTCATGGCGCCCTTGGCCCAGGCCGCGAGCCCGACCACCAAGCTGAAGAAAGTTGCCAAACCCCACGTGGTGGTGACACCACCCGAGGTGGTGGAGGCCGAACCGGCCGAGTTGAGCCCGGAGCATCTGGCCGTAGCGCGGCGCATCGTTGTAGGCACCGTACCCTGTGAGCTCGGCGCGCAGGTGAAGATTTCGGCCCATCCGACCTGGGCCGGCCGCTTCGTGCTGGAACACGGACGCCGGAAATACCAGATGGTGCCGGTGCCCACCAGCACCGGTGCAGTGCGCTTGGAAGATCCTGCGAGCGGTGCTGTGTGGTTGCAACTGGCTAATAAATCGATGCTGATGGACCAGAAGCAGGGCCGGCGCCTGGCCGATGCCTGCATGAATGCCGAACAAACCGTGGTGGCCGAGGCGTTACTGCGCAACCCGGCACCGAGCTTGCTTGAGCCTCTGGACAAGGCGCCCCTGGCGGCGTCTACTGAATCCAGGGCTGACGCGGTGGCTACTGCTACCAAATAGATAGCTACTAACGGAGCCTCCACGGGGGCTGCGGTGGTGTTTTATTGTTACTGAAGGAGAAAATGATGTTGAAAGCCTACCGAGACCATGTGGCCGAACGTGCTGCGCTGGGGATTCCTCCGCTGCCGTTGTCCGCCAAGCAGACCGGCGAACTGATCGAGTTGCTGAAAAGCCCGCCCGCCGGTGAAGAAGCGACGCTGGTAGACCTGATCACGCACCGCGTGCCTGCTGGTGTGGACGATGCGGCCAAGGTCAAGGCCAGCTACCTCGCTGCCGTGGCCCACGGTACCGAGCAGTGTTCGCTGATCTCCCGCGCCCGCGCTACCGAACTGCTGGGTACCATGCTGGGCGGCTACAACATCAGCCCGCTGGTCGATCTGCTGGACGATGCGGCCGTGGCCAAGGAAGCCGCTGAAGGCCTGAAGAAAACCCTGCTTATGTTCGACCAGTTTCATGACGTCAAGGAAAAGGCCGACAAGGGCAACGAATTCGCCAAAGCCGTGCTGCAAAGCTGGGCTGACGCCGAGTGGTTCACCAGCCGCCCCGAAGTGCCACAAAGCATCACCGTCACCATTCTGAAGGTCACTGGCGAAACCAATACCGACGATCTGTCCCCCGCGCCTGACGCCTGGAGCCGCCCCGACATTCCTTTGCATGCCTTGGCCATGCTGAAGAACAAGCGCGACGGCATCACGCCCGAGGAAGACGGCAAGCGTGGTCCGGTCAAGTTCATCGAAGACCTGCGCGCCAAGGGCAATCTGGTGGCCTACGTGGGTGACGTGGTCGGCACCGGCTCCAGCCGCAAGTCCGCCACCAACTCGGTGCTGTGGTTCACCGGCGAAGACATCCCGTTCGTGCCGAACAAGCGCTTTGGCGGCGTCTGCCTGGGCACCAAGATCGCGCCCATCTTCTACAACACCATGGAAGATGCGGGTGCGCTGCCGATCGAAGTGGACGTGAGCCAGATGAACATGGGCGACGTGGTTGAGTTGTTGCCTTACGCCGGCAAGGCGCTGAAGGATGGCAAGGTGATTGCCGAGTTCGCGGTCAAGAGCGAAGTGCTGTTCGATGAAGTGCGCGCCGGCGGCCGTATCCCTCTGATCATCGGTCGCGGCCTGACCGCCAAGGCGCGCGAAGCCCTGGGCCTGGCGCCCTCCACACTGTTCCGCCTGCCCCAGAACCCCGCTGACAGCGGCAAGGGCTTCAGCTTGGCGCAGAAGATGGTGGGCCGCGCCTGCGGTCTGCCAGAAGGCCAGGGCGTGCGCCCCGGTACCTACTGCGAACCCAAGATGACCTCGGTCGGTTCGCAAGACACGACAGGCCCGATGACCCGCGACGAGCTGAAAGACTTGGCCTGCCTGGGCTTCAGCGCCGACCTGGTGATGCAATCCTTCTGCCACACGGCCGCCTACCCCAAGCCCGTAGACGTGAAGATGCACCACGAGTTGCCTGAGTTCATCAGCACCCGCGGCGGCATCTCGTTGCGTCCGGGTGACGGCGTGATCCACAGCTGGCTGAACCGCTTGCTGCTGCCCGACACCGTGGGCACTGGTGGCGATAGTCACACGCGTTTCCCGATCGGGATTTCCTTCCCCGCAGGCTCCGGTCTGGTGGCGTTCGCCGCGGCCACCGGTGTGATGCCGCTGGACATGCCTGAGTCGGTGCTGGTGCGCTTCAAGGGCAAGATGCAAGACGGCGTGACGTTGCGTGACCTCGTCAATGCGATCCCTCTGTACGCCATCAAGGCCGGTTTGTTGACCGTCGAGAAGAAGGGCAAGAAGAACATCTTCTCCGGCCGCATTCTCGAAATCGAGGGCTTGCCAGACTTGAAGGTCGAACAAGCGTTTGAGTTGTCCGACGCGTCGGCCGAGCGCTCTGCCGCCGGCTGCACGGTGCACCTGAACAAGGAGCCGATCATTGAGTACATCAATTCCAACATCACGATGATGAAGTGGATGATTGCCAATGGCTACTCTGATGCCCGCACGCTGGCTCGCCGCATTGCCGCGCAGGAAGCTTGGCTGAAGGATCCGCAGCTGCTGAAGGGCGACGCTGACGCTGAGTACGCCGCCGTTATCGAAATCGACCTGGCCGATATCCACGAACCCATCGTCGCTTGCCCGAACGATCCGGACGACGTGAAAACATTGGCAGAAGTCGCTGGTGCCAAGATCGACGAAGTGTTCATCGGCTCCTGCATGACCAACATCGGCCACTTCCGCGCAGCCTCCAAGCTGATGGAAGGCAAGCGAGACATCCCGGTCAAGCTGTGGGTCGCGCCTCCGACCAAGATGGACGCCAAGCAACTGAGCGACGAAGGCCACTACGGTGTGCTGGGTAGCGCCGGTGCGCGCATGGAAATGCCGGGCTGCAGTTTGTGCATGGGCAACCAGGCGCAGGTGAAGGAGGGCGCAACCGTGTTCTCTACGTCCACCCGCAACTTCCCCAACCGTCTGGGCAAGAACAGCAATGTGTACCTGGGTTCTGCCGAATTGGCTGCGATCTGCTCCAAGTTGGGCCGCATCCCGACCAAGGAAGAATATCTGGCCGATATGGGCGTGCTGACCGCTGCCAGCGACAAGGTGTACCAGTACCTGAACTTTGACAAGATTGATGACTACACCGAGTCTGCGGCGACGGTGAAGGACGGCGTGACTGCCTAAGCTGCAGCCTCTTTAGCGCAAAAGCCTCGTGGTGAAAACTACGGGGTTTTTTTTCTGGATGGGGATAATCGGGCCATGAACTTTCTCAGCAGCATCCCCCTTTCCCTGCAGACCATTCTCCTGTTGGTGGCCAGCAATGTGTTTATGACCTTTGCGTGGTACGGCCATCTGAAGAGCCTTGCCACCGTGCCCTGGTACACCGCTGCACTGGTGAGCTGGGGCATCGCCCTGTTCGAATACCTTCTGCAGGTGCCAGCCAATCGCATTGGCTTCCAGCAAGCCGGTTTTTCGGTGGCCCAACTCAAAATCATGCAGGAAATCATCACGCTGACGGTGTTTTTGCCGTTTGCCATGATTTACCTGAAACAGCCCTTCAAGCTGGACTTCGTTTGGGCCGGGCTGTGCATGGTGGGTGCGGTGTACTTTATTTTCCGCAGCGGCTGATCGCGTCTGATACCCCCGGGTTACGGGCGGTTAAACTCCGCGCAACCCAGATTTGGTCACAAGACCGACATATTTACTCGTTAGGAGCCAGCGATGCTGTTTGGAAAGTTGTTGCCACGCGAAGGCAATTTTTTTGAAATGTTCAACCAGCACGCGGACCGCATCGTGGAGGCCGCACAGGCCTTCTCCAAGCTGGTGGCCAACTACAACGACCTGGATTTGCGTGCCAAGTACAACCAGGAAGTAGACGACGCCGAGCGCGCCGCCGACCGCGTCACGCACGATGTCAACAAGGCCATTCACATCACCTTCATCACGCCCATCGACCGTGAGCAGATCCACTCCTTGATCAACACCATGGACGACGTGGCTGATTTGATTCAAGACTCGGCCGAAACCATGGCGCTGTACGACGTGCGCCACATGACCGAAGAAATCGTGCGCTTGACCGATCTGAGCGTGAAGTGCTGCGAGCGCCTGCGCGATGCCGTCAAGCTGCTGGACCACATTGCTGACCACCACACGGCCGAAGCTGCGCTGAAGACCTGCGAAGAGATCGATCGCTTGGAGTCTGACGCTGACCGCGTGATGCGCACCGCCATGAGCAAGCTGTTCCGCGAAGAGGCGGATGTACGCGAACTGATCAAGCTCAAGGCCATTTACGAACTGCTGGAAACCATCACCGACAAGTGCGAGGATGTGGCCAACGTGATCGAAGGCATCATTCTCGAAAACTCCTGATCCGGACTGCGGTACCTAGTTATGCAAAACGTACAGGCAGCCCTGTGGGTGGTGATGTTGCTGGTGGCATTGGCCATCATGTTCGACTTCATGAATGGATTTCATGATGCGGCGAACTCGATTGCAACCGTCGTGTCCACCGGTGTTCTGAAGCCCGGTCAAGCGGTGTTGTTCGCGGCATTCTTCAACCTGATTGCCATCTTTATCTTTCACCTGAGCGTGGCGGCAACCGTTGGCAAGGGGATCGTGCAGCCCGGTGTCGTGGACGTGCACGTGGTCTTCGGCGCCTTGGTGGGCGCCATTTCCTGGAACGTCATTACCTGGATTTACGGTATCCCGAGTTCGTCATCGCATGCGCTGATTGGGGGCATCGTGGGCGCGGTCATCGCCAAGTCAGGCGCGAGTGCCCTGGTCTCTGAGGGAATTCTGAAAACTGTCGCCTTCATCTTCATCTCGCCCTTGCTGGGTTTTGTGCTGGGATCGATGATGATGGTCTTGGTTGCATGGGTATTCCGCCGCACCCGGCCGTCCCGCATTGACAAGTGGTTCCGCCGCTTGCAATTGCTGTCTGCCGGTGCCTACAGCCTGGGCCACGGCGGCAATGATGCGCAGAAAACCATCGGCATCATCTGGATGATGCTGATTGCCACCGGCTACGTGGCCGCTGAGGATAAATCGCCACCTTCATGGGTGATCATTGCGTGCTATACCGCCATCGGAGCAGGCACCATGTTTGGTGGCTGGCGCATTGTGAAAACCATGGGTCAGAAGATCACCAAGCTCAAGCCCGTGGGTGGCTTTTGCGCCGAGACCGGCGGAGCGTTGACGCTATTTCTTGCCACTGCGCTGGGTGTTCCTGTTTCCACGACGCATACCATCACGGGCGCCATCGTGGGCGTGGGCTCCACCCAACGTGCCAGCGCCGTGCGTTGGGGCGTAGCTGGCAACATTGTGTGGGCTTGGGTCTTGACGATTCCTGCCGCGGCATTTGTTGCCGCCATCGCCTACTGGGTCAGTCTGCAGATTTTTTAATCGGAGCCGGCTGCGACAGCGATGCAGCCCCCTCAACCTGGTACTCAAAGTAACGCTGGAAGCTGAAGGCAATACTGGCCATCAGCACCGTAGTGCCCACGGCCAGCGCAGTGCCAACGCCCACAATGGTGGTCCAATGCGTGGCACCGGCCGCTGCGTCTGCCGGTGCTTGTGCGTTGAAGCGCTGGTTCCACTTCTCGGGTGCCATCAGTCCATAGACGATGGCGTTCAGTGCGCATCCTGCCAGGGTAAAGCCGAGCATCGGTATCAACAGCCAACTCCATAGGTCGTCCACGCCCAGGCTGTGCGCACGCCATACGCCGTAGGCTCCCAGCAAGGTCGGAATTGGCAACAGGCGGGCCAGTGTGTCGTAGCGCCCCAACAGGTACCAACGGTGCAGACCCAGGGCGCCCAGCATAAAAGTCAGCCATACGGCCAGTGTCTTGTTTTTCATGCGGCGATGTCCACAGCAGCAGTGCTGTTGCCTGCGCCGATGAAGCGTTCCATCAGCACCACATCCAGCCAGCGCTCAAACTTCCATCCACAGGCAGACAAAACCCCGACTTGCGTGAAACCGCAGCTGCGGTGTACGCCGATGGAGCCCTGGTTGGCCGAGTCACCGATGACCGCAATCAGTTTACGTACGCCAGCACGTTCGGCCTGGGCCATCAACTCCTGCAACAGCAGGCGTCCCAATCCTCGTCCCGCGGCTGCGGGCGCCAAATAGATCGAGTCTTCTGCAGAAAAGCGGTAAGCCGGGCGGGGTTTGAACCAGTTGCAGTAGGCAAAGCCGATGACACCGGTACCATCCTCCAGCACCAGGTAGGGCAGTCCTTTGGACAACACGTCCGCACGGCGGGAGGCCATATCGGCCTCGGTGGGGGGGGTGATCTCAAAAGTGCCGGTGCCGTGGAGTACGTGGTGGGCGTAAATGGCGGTCATGGCGCCGACGTCGTTATCGGTGCTGGGGCGAATTTTTGTCATGAAGATGGAAAACGTTATAATGGAGAGCTATTCAGAGTGTCACTGGCCGGGTGGCCAGTTGCGTGTCTCAACTTTGAATTTAATGGCTGAATCTTTTTCAGTCACCCAAAGGATAAATCATGGTCGTCATTCGACTCGCCCGTGGCGGTGCAAAAGCTCGCCCGTTTTTCAATATTGTTGTTGCTGACAAGCGTACCCGTCGTGACGGCCGCTTCATTGAGCGTATCGGTTTTTACAACCCTATCGCTACTGCCAACGAAGAAAGCATCCGTATTGCCCAGGATCGCCTGACCTACTGGAAGGGCGTTGGCGCCCAAGCGTCTCCCACTGTGGAACGCCTGATCAACCAAGCTGCCAAAAAAGCAGCCTGATGGGTTCTGTCGGTCGAGCGGCGCAAGCCGCCTGACCGACACCATTTTCCCCGAACCATGCTTGCTGGCCTCGAAGCTGCTGAACTGCCAGCGGACGCCATTGAAGTGGGGCGCATCGCAGATGCGTGGGGGATCAAGGGCTGGTTCAAGGTCCTGCCCTACAGCGCCGATCCCGAGGCGCTTTTTTCTTCCAAGCGCTGGTTTTTGTTGCCGACCGAGAAGGGTGTGAAAACCTTCACGGGTACGGTACAGATGGCGGTGAAGGAAGTGAAAGAACACTCCGACACCGTGGTGGCCTGCGCCCGCAATGTCGATGACCGCAATGCCGCCGAGGCGCTGCGCGGTGCGCGCATTTTTATCTCGCGCGCCAGCTTTCCTACAGCCGCCCAAGACGAATACTACTGGGTCGATCTGATCGGCCTGACGGTGGTGAACCGCCAGGACGAGGACTTGGGCGTTGTGCGCGAATTGCTCTCCACCGGTCCACAGACCGTGCTGGTCATCGCGTATGCGCAGGACGGCAAACCTCAGGAGCGCATGATTCCGTTCGTTTCTGCCTACGTGGACGACGTGGACCTAGCAGCCAAGCGCATCCGCGTGGACTGGCTTGCCGACTACTGAGCGACAAGCGCATGCGCTTTGACGTCATCACACTGTTTCCTGAGCTGTTTGAACCGTTTCTCAAGATAGGCATCACGCGCCGCGCTTATGAGACCGGTCAGGTGCAGGTGGAGCTGACCAATCCCCGTGACTTTGCCAGTGGCAATTACCGCCGCGTCGATGACCGCCCCTTTGGCGGAGGTCCGGGCATGGTGATGATGGCAGAGCCACTGGAGAAAGCGGTGCTGGCCATACGTGCCAGCCGCAATGACAACGCGCCTGTGCTGCTGTTTTCCCCGATTGGACAAACGCTTAACCACGCGGCTGTAGAGCGCTGGTCGGCCAGCGAAGGTGCCATTCTGGTATGTGGCCGCTACGAGGGCATTGACCAGCGGTTTATCGATCGCTATGTCGACGGGCAGATCAGCCTCGGTGACTTCGTGCTGTCCGGTGGTGAGCTGGCGGCGATGGCCATGCTGGATGCCATCGCACGTCTGCAACCCGGTGTGCTGAGCGACGCGGACAGCCACCACCAGGACAGTTTCAACCCTGCGCTGGATGGGTTGTTGGACTGCCCGCACTACACGCGCCCGGAAGCCTGGTCAGAGTTGCCCGTGCCAGCGGTTCTGATGTCGGGCCATCACGAGCAGATCGAGCGCTGGCGGCGCGAGCAGCGCCTGGCGCTGACCGCTCAGCACCGCCCCGATCTGCTGGAAGCCGCGCGCCAACAAGGCTTGCTGGACAAGCGAGACGAGCAGTATTTGGCCGGTAAAGCCTAGACTGCTATAATGGAAGGCTAACCGATCCTCTGCTCGGCCAGGCCACGCTTCTAGGGAAGACGTTGGTTGGCACCAATTCCGGTGCCGGCGCTTGCAAGATCACGAAGGAAATCATGAACCTGATCCAAACTCTTGAGCAAGAAGAAATTGCTCGCCTGGGCAAGACCATCCCAGAATTCGCCCCCGGTGACACCGTGGTGGTGAGCGTGAACGTTGTTGAAGGCACACGCAAGCGCGTGCAGGCCTACGAAGGTGTGGTGATTGCCAAGCGCAATCGCGGCCTGAACAGCGGCTTCATCGTGCGCAAGATCTCCAGCGGCGAAGGCGTGGAACGTACGTTCCAGACCTACAGCCCCCTGATCGCCAGCATCGAAGTCAAGCGCCGCGGTGATGTGCGCCGTGCCAAGCTGTACTACCTGCGTGACCGTAGCGGCAAGTCGGCACGTATCAAGGAAAAACTGCCAGCCAAAAAGACAGCCGCGTAATTCGACGCACTGTTTTGGCAAAAAAGCCACCCCAGTTCAGGCTGCGGTGGCTTTTTTCATGGCCGCCTGGATCGATCTGTTGTTTCTGATGGGTATGATTTCCCGTGGCCGTTCCTCCCTTGTTTGATCCCAGTCTGGTACCCGTCGTGCGCACGGACCACCATTTGCCCGCCGTGGCCCCACAGGCGTTGCAGAGCGCCGCGCTGCGACTGCGGTTTGCCCACTCTCCCGCTTGGTCACCCCAGTTCCACACCGAGCCCAAATTTTCCAGCCGCGCGCCGGCCCATGCCTCCGTGTTGATTCCTCTGGTGCTGCGCGATCAGCTCACCGTGCTGCTAACCCAACGCACCGCGCACTTGTCCAGTCATTCGGGGCAGGTGGCGTTTCCTGGCGGCAAGGCCGACCCGGACGACGCGGATGCGGTAGCGACGGCGCTGCGCGAGGCGCAGGAAGAGATTGGTTTGGACCCCGGCCACGTGGAGGTGATTGGCAGCATGCCCACTTACACTACGGGAAGTGCCTATGTGGTGACACCTGTGGTGGCCTTGGTGCACCCTGAGATGGCGTTGGTGCCCAACCCTGACGAGGTGGCGGATGTGTTTGAAGTCCCTTTGCAATACCTCATGAATCCCGCCCACCATCGTCACCACGTGGTGGAGTGGGAGGGTTCCCGCCGCGAGTGGTTGTCCATGCCATACCAGGATGGCGCAAACCAGCGCTTCATCTGGGGTGCCACGGCCGGCATGTTGCGCAATCTCTACCAGTTTTTGCAGGCCTAGCCGTGCGGGCGCGGCGTACTGCGGTGGTCAGGTCGCTATGATTGCCGCATGAGTTTTATCTCCATTTTGTTGGCCTTGTTGTTGGAACAGGCCAAGCCCTTGCCCCAGGTGAATCCGGTGCACAACAGCGTGCGCAACTGGGTGCGTTGGGTCATGCGCAATTTCGACGCGGGCAAGCCCCAGCATGGTTGGCTGGCGTGGTCGCTGGCAGTGGCTGGCCCCTCGCTGCTGGTACTGGGTGTGCATTGGCTGCTGGTCTGGCAGCTGGGCTGGGCGTTTGCAGTGGTGTGGAACGTGGCCATCCTGTATGCCACGCTGGGATTTCGTCAGTTCAGCCACCATTTCACGCAGATCCGCGATGCGCTGGATGCGGGGGACGAAGCGGCTGCCCGCGCCGCCTTGGCGGGCTGGATGCGCATTGACGCCAGTGCGCTGCCGCGCAGCGAGATCGTGCGCCATGTGATCGAGTATTCGGTGCTGAGCGCACACCGCCATGTGTTCGGTGTGTTTGCCTGGTATTCGCTGCTGGCGGCCCTCGGTTTGGGCCCTGCGGGCGCGGTGTTCTACCGCGTCAGCGAGTACATCTCGGTATTTGCCAAACGGCCCATGCGGCCCGAACTGCCCCCGGTGAGCGATGCGGTGCGTGGCCAAGCTGCCCGTGCCTGGGCAATGGTGGACTGGCTGCCCTCACGTGTGACAGCACTGAGCTTTGCATTTGTCGGCAGCTTTGAAGAGGCCGTGGACAGCTGGCGCCGCCATGAAGCGGTGCATCCCCTGGACAACGACGGTGTGGTGCTGGCCGCCACGGCTGGCGCAGTGAATGTGCGCCTGGGGGAGGACGATCCAGCCGCCAGCGGCCAAGTGCCCGAACCGGCCCATTTGCGGGCCGTGGTGGGCCTGGTGTGGCGCACCGTCGTCATGTGGATGGTGTTTCTGGCGCTGCTGTCGCTGGCCCGTTTACTGGGCTGATCAGTACCGCGTTTGTGACAACTCGGCAAATAAGTCGCTATAGATTTTGTAGCGATTGGCGCCGATTCCGTGGGGGGCAGGGCCCTCTTTGACTTTCAAGATCACGCCGCAGCCGGGCTCGTGCAAGTGGCTGCAGTTGTAGAACTTGCACTCCTGCGCATGCGCTTTGATATCCGGCATCAGGCTGGCCAGGTGCATGGGGTCGATGTGGTTGAGCCCAAATTCCTGAAAACCGGGTGAGTCGATCACGGCAGTGGTCCTGGCCGCATCGACCCAGTACAGGTTGGTACTGGTCGTGGTGTGTTTGCCGGAGTTCAGCGCGGTGGAGATTTCGTTGGTCAGCACTTGCGCGTTGGGAATCAACCGGTTGATCAGCGTGCTTTTGCCCGAGCCAGACGGGCCCAGCACCAGCGTGGTCTTGCCTTGCATCAGCGGCATCAGCGCTTCCAGCTCCGTGGCGCTGATGCCATCGGCTTTGGGCTTGAGGGCGAGGGGCACCACCTGGTAGCCCATTTCGCGGTACGCCCCCATGCGCTCCCAGGCACGGCCGAACGGCTCGGTCAGATCACTCTTGTTCAGCGCAATGATGGGGCGGATCTTTTCGGCCTCGGCCGCGATCAGTGCGCGGCTCAGTTGGCTTTCGGAAAACTCGGGCTCGGCGGCGATGAGGATCAGCACTTGGTCCAGGTTGGCAGCAAAGGATTTGGTGCGAATTTCGTCCTGCCGGTAAAACAGGTTGCGGCGCGGCAGCACTTTCTCGATGGTGCCTTCGTCTTCTGTGGCCTGCCACAGCACCTGGTCGCCCACCACGGTCTGGCTTTTTTTGCCGCGCGGGTGGCAGATCAGGCGGCGGCCATCGGGCGTTTCCACCCACACGTGGCGGCCGTGGCCAGCCACGACGATTCCGGGTTCCAGTTGAGGCGCAGCCAAAGCGGGGACCTAGGACGCCTGCAGCGCGTCAACCAGCGCGGCGCATTCAAAATCGGAGCGCGATACGCCTTGCACATCATGCGTGTTGAAGCGCACGCTGCAGCTGCTGTAGGTCACCAGCAGTTCGGGGTGGTGGTCCTGCTGCTCAGCGATAAAGGCCACGGCGTTCACAAACGCCATGGTCTTGAGGAAGTTGTCAAAGCGGTAGGTCTTCTCAATCGCGACGTCGGCGCCGTCGCCATGCAGCTTCCAGCCTTCCACTTTGGCCAGGCTTGCTATGATTTGTGTAGCTGTCAACGCAGTGCGCACGGGGGGCGGCGGCACTTTATTTTCCAAGGCTTGGGTCATGTCAGATTCCCGTGGCTGGGGCCAGCATGCGGCCCAGGCGCTCGGACGCGGGCGGGTGCGAGTAATAGAACTTCACGTACACCGGATCGGGCGTGAGCGTCGAGGCATTGTCCTTGTAGAGCTTGAGCAGCGCAGAAGACAGGTCGGCACCACTGGTATGGGCCACGGCATAGGCATCGGCCTCGAACTCGTGCTTGCGCGACAGCTGCGCAAACACCGGGCCGACAAAACTGCCCAGTAGTGGCAGCACCATCATGAACAGTAGCAGGGCCAACGCGTCGTTGGCGCCCGTCATGTTGGGTACTACACCCAGGCCGGTATAGAACCACACCTGCTGGCTAACCCAGCCCAACAGCGCAAAGCCCAGCAAGCTGAGACCAAACAGCGAGACCATGCGCTTGACGATGTGCTTGTGTTTGAAATGCCCCAGTTCATGCGCCAGCACCGCGTCCACTTCGGCCGGGCTGAGTTGGGCGAGCAGTGTGTCGTAAAACACCACGCGCTTGGAGGCACCAAAGCCGGTGAAGTAGGCATTGGCATGCGCACTGCGCTTGCTGCCGTCCATCACATAGAAGCCCTTGGAGGTGAAGCCACAGCGCGCCATGAGGGCGGATACGCGGTCTTTGAGTGCCACATCGTCCAGTGGTTTGAACTGGTTGAACAGTGGCGCAATCCAGGTGGGGTAGACCAGCAGCATGAGCAGGTTGAAACCCATCCATACACCCCAGGTCCAGACCCACCAGTAGGCGCCGGTAGCGCCCATCATCCAGACCACCAGCGCGGCAATGGGCAGGCCGATGATGGCACCCACCAGCGTGGACTTGAGCAAGTCCTGGAGCCAGAGCTTGGGCGTGGTCTTGTTGAAGCCAAAGCGCTGCTCCAGTACAAAGGTGCGGTAGAGCGTGAAGGGCAGGTCCAACACCGAGCCGATCACCATGAACGCGGCCAGCAACGCCACCTGCTGCATCACACCAAGGGCGATCCATTGCAGCAGCGTCTGGTTCAGCCACGACAGACCGCCCAGCAGCGTCCAACCCAGGGTCACCGCGGTGCCAAAGGCCAGTTCCAGCAGGCCAATGCGACCTTGGGCCACGGTGTAGTCAGCAGCCTTGTGGTGGGCTTCCAGGCTGATCTGAGCCTGGAAGGCGGCGGGCACGGCGTCGCGGTGCTGGGCCACATGGCGCACCTGGCGCGTGGCCAGCCAGAATTTAAGCAGCACGCTGGCCAGCAAGGCCACAGCAAACGCCGCTGTCATCAGGAGGGAGGAAGAGTCGGCAAGAGATGCTTCGGTCATGGCGCCAGAGTTTAGGCCATCGGCGACAATGCCGGCATGGCTGAATCCAACACCCCCACAAGCGCCGTATTGGCAAAATCCGACAAAAACCTGGTCTGGCTGGACTGCGAGATGACCGGCCTGGAGCCCGAGGTGGATCGGATCATCGAGATTGCCGTTATCGTGACCGACCCGGACCTCGGCAACCGCGTGGAAGGCCCGGTCTACGTGATCCACCAGACTAATGCGCAGTTGGACGGCATGGACGCCTGGAATAAGGGCACCCACGGCAAGAGCGGGCTCATCGACAAGGTCAAGGCCTCCACCACTACCGAAGCCGAGGCCGAAGCCGCGCTGATTGCCTTCCTGAGCCAGTACGTGCCCGCCAACGGCTCGCCCATGTGCGGCAACAGCATCGGCCAGGACCGCCGCTTCCTCGTGAAGTACATGCCCAAGCTGGAAGCGTTCTTCCACTACCGCAACCTGGATGTGAGCACGCTCAAAGAGTTGGCCAAGCGCTGGAAGCCGGGCGTGGCCGAGTCGTTCAAGAAGCAGCAAAAACACACGGCGCTGGCCGATGTGCACGAGTCCATTGACGAGCTGGCCCACTACCGGACGCACTTTTTAAAATTGGATTAGGTAGAAACCCGAATTCGTGTCATAATCGAGAGCTTCGCAGGTAACGCCATGTGGCGGCCAGCGATTTTTGTACATCTCCCTTCATTCACCGGGCTCGCTTTTTCAAGCGATATACGCCCCCAGCACTGAGACCCCCATGGCGGGGCAGAGCAGGTTCCGTTTGATGGTTGATGTTTTTTAACCATTGACGGAGCAGCCGCACACCCTGCGGCGCTCGCGTGTGAGAAAAAATATGACTGACGCTTTTGAAGTGACAGGCGAATTCACGCCTGCCGAAAACATTTCCGTGCCCGCTAACACCGTGGAGTCCACCGGCGAAACCGCCGAGCTGGACGCTGCCGACGCAGTGGAAACCATTGAAGCCCCCAACGGCTTCGTCGAATTGGGCCTGGCCCCTGAGCTGGTGCAAGCTTGTAAGGACCTGGGTTACACCCAGCCCACCGTGGTGCAGAGCAAGGCCATTCCTTTGGCCATGGGCTCCGGTGCAACCAAAGACCAGGCCGCCAAGTACATCGACCTGATGGTGTCCAGCCAGACCGGATCCGGTAAGACCGCCGCCTTCCTGCTGCCCGTGCTGCACACCCTGCTGACCCAATTGGCCCAAGCCGAAGCCGACGAGCGCGCTGAATTCGAGCGCTTGACTGCTGAGGCCCTGGCCAAGGGTGAGCCCGCCCCCAAGCGCCCTAAGCGCAAGGACCCCACCAATGCCCGCAACTTCAAGGCTCCGACTCCCGGCGCTTTGATCGTTTGCCCCACCCGCGAACTGGCCCAGCAAGTGGCGCACGACGCGATCGACCTGGTGCAACATTGCCGCGGTCTGCGCGTGGCCAATATCGTGGGTGGCATGCCTTACCAACTGCAAATCGCCAAGCTGCAAAACGCCAACCTCGTGGTGGCCACACCTGGCCGTCTGCTGGACCTGCAACGTTCCATGCAAATCAAGCTGGACCAAGTGCAGTTTTTGGTGGTGGACGAAGCCGACCGCATGCTGGACCTGGGCTTCTCCGATGACCTGGCTGAAATCAACCAGCTGACCATCGCGCGCAAGCAAACCATGATGTTCAGTGCAACCTTCGCGCCCCGCATTCAGCAGCTCGCTGCCCGTGTGATGCGCGAACCCCAGCGCGTGACCATCGACAGCCCGCAAGAGAAGCACGCCAATATCAAGCAAGTGCTGCACTGGGCCGACAATGCCACCCACAAGCGCAAGCTGCTGGACCACTGGCTGCGTGACACCTCCATCAACCAGGCGATCATTTTTGCCAGCACGCAAATCGAATGCGACGGCTTGGCCAACGACCTGCAGCAAGACGGTTTTGACGCTGTAGCATTGCACGGTGCCCTGAGCCAAGGCCTGCGTAACCGCCGCCTGATGGCGCTGCGCCAAGGCCAGGTGCAATTCCTGGTGGCGACCGATGTGGCGGCCCGCGGCATTGACGTGCCCACTATCACCCACGTGTTCAACTTTGGCCTGCCCATGAAGGCGGAGGACTACACCCACCGCATTGGCCGTACCGGCCGTGCCGGTCGCGATGGATTGGCCATTACGTTTGCCGAAATGCGCGACCGCCGCAAGATTTTCGACATCGAAGCCTACAGCCGCCAACCGATCAAGGCAGAAGCGATTCCTGGCTTGGAGCCGCAACAGCGTGCGCCTGAGTCGCGCCCCAGCTTTGGTGGCCGTGGCAACGGTGGCGGCTTCGGCGGCGACCGTGATCGCAAGTTCAGCAACGGCCCCCGCGAAGGTGGCTTTGGTGGCAACCGCGGCAATGGCGGCGGCTTTGGTGGACGCCCACCTGCTGGTGGCCCCCGTGGTTTCGGTGAAAACTCCCGTGACTTCGGCGGTGCAGCCAAAGAAGGCTTCAGCTACGAACGCAAGGGCGGTTTCAACGACCGCTTTGCCGGCCAAGGCGCTCCCCGCGGTGATGCACGTCCTCCACGTGACTTCCAGCCGCGTGGTGACTTCCACGCCCCCCGTGGCGATTTTGGTGCCCATCGCGGTGACTTTGGCGCTCCCCGTGGTGACTTCGGTGCAACGCGCGGCGACTTTGCAGCCCGCAAGCCCGCCTTCGGCAAGCCCACTGGCTTTGCCAAACCTGGCAACGGCGGCAAGGTGTTTGTGCCCCGTGATGCAAAAAAGCGTCCGGCGCGCAATACGGATTGATCTGCCTTCGATCACCCAGCAAAAAGGCCTCGCAAGAGGCCTTTTTTTCGTCCCAATGTTTTGGGGGTCAAGCCATGCCGTTGCGGCTGGCAAGCTCCACAAACAGGCCCGCGTGGTCTAGGTCGGCCAGTCCGTGGTCGATGCCCTCGGCGTAGAGTTTTTCAAATAGTGCGGTGATGGGGGCATCAAAGCCGACTTCGCTGGCGGTGGCCAGAGCATTGCGCAGGTCCTTGATCTGCACGGTCATGCGCGCACGCGGCGCAAAGTCACGGTCCACCATGCGTTGGCCGTGCACTTGCAGAATGCGGCTGTCGGCAAAACCGCCGGTGATGGCTTCCTTGACCTTGCCCATGTCGGCTCCGCCGCGCTCGCACAGGAGCAAGGCCTCGGCCACTACGCCAATGGTGGCGCCCACAATCATTTGGTTAGCGAGTTTGGTCAGCTGGCCAGAGCCGATGGGGCCGACATGGGTGGGCCGGCCAAATACCTTGAGCACCGGTACGGCGCGGTCAAAGTTGCTGGCCTTGCCGCCCACCATGATGGCCAGCGTGCCTTGCTCTGCGCCCACGGTACCACCCGATACCGGCGCATCCAGGTAGTCCACGCCCAGCTCGCTCAGGCGCGCCGCATGGTCCTTGGCTTCGATGGGTTTGATGGAGGACATGTCCACCAGCAGAGTGCCAGGTTGGATTGCGCTAGCAGCACCCAACTCAAACAGCACGTGGCCCACCACACCGCCGTGGTCGAGCATGAGGATCACCAGTTCGGCATCCTTGACCGCTTGGGCCGGGGTGGCGTGCACCGTTGCGCCCAGGGGAATGAGTGGTTCGGCTTTGTGCCGGGTGCGGTTCCACACGTGTACCGAATGCCCTGCCTCACACAGGCGGCAACCCATGGGGAGGCCCATGAGGCCGATCCCGAGTAATGCTATTTTCATGGTGACTCTTGTGCTCCTCGGCACAAGAATAGCGCCACCCGCTGCAAGGCGGGTGTCAGGGGCTATTCAAAGGCTGTCGAATCCCTGACAGCCTTGGCCCATGGCTTACATCAGCAGGTGTTCGCCCGCATTGTCTCCGCCTAGGGTCACGTAGTTCACCTTGCGGATGTCCATGAGCCTCTTGCCACCCGCGTAGCTGATGGAGCTTTGCACGTCCTGCTCCATCTCTACCAGCGTCTCGGCCAGCTTGCCCTTGATGGGTTCGAGGATGCGTTTGCCTTCGACGTGCTTGTACTCACCCTTGTTGAAGTCACTGGCTGAGCCGTAGTACTCCTTGAACAGGGCGCCGTCCACTTCCACGGTCTTGCCGGGCGACTCTTCGTGGCCTGCGAACAGCGAGCCGATCATCACCATGCTGGCGCCGAAGCGGATGCTCTTGGCAATGTCACCGTGGCTGCGAATACCGCCATCAGCAATGATGGGTTTGGTCGCCACCCGGGCACACCATTTCAGCGCGCTGAGCTGCCAACCGCCGGTGCCAAAGCCGGTCTTCAGCTTGGTGATGCAGACCTTGCCCGGGCCCACGCCCACCTTGGTCGCATCGGCACCCCAGTTTTCCAAATCGATCACGGCTTCGGGTGTGGCCACATTGCCGGCAATCACGAAGCTGCCGGGCAAGTGCTTCTTCAGGTAGATGATCATGTCGCGCACGCTGTCGGCATGGCCGTGGGCGATGTCGATGGTGATGTACTCAGGCGTCACGCCCAGTGCCACCAACTGGTCCACGGTGGCGTAGTCGGGCTTCTTGACGCCCAGCGAGATGGACGCAAACAGGCCCTTGGCGTGCATGGCCTTTGTGAACTGCACGTTGTCCAGATCAAAGCGGTGCATCACGTAGAAGTAGCCGTTTTGCGCCAGCCACTCGCAGATGGACTCGTCCACCACGGTCTTCATGTTGGCGGGGACGGCGGGGATGCGGAATTTGCGGCTGCCCAGCTCGACGCTGGCATCGCATTCGGAACGGCTCTCCACCCGGCATTTGCGGGGCAGCAAGAGGATGTTGTCGTAGTCAAAAATTTCCATGGCCCAAGCTCCTATCCAAAGTTTTCAAATTCAAAACAATGGGCGCTTGGAACGGACCCGGCCATAAAAAAACCGGGTCCCAATTGCTTGGGCCCGGTGCGCGATTTTAGGCGGATTGGGGGCAGGGCGGTATATGGATTTTTGTATGGGGGCCAAACAGCCGGGTCTTTGCGCCTTTCTACAATCGGGGCATGCATTCCCTCGCCGACCCTGGCAACACCTCCCCCCTGTTACACAACCTCAACCCCGAGCAACTGGCCGCTGTGACGCTGCCAGCTGAGCATGCGCTCATCCTTGCGGGGGCGGGTTCGGGAAAAACCCGTGTGCTGACCACGCGCATTGCCTGGCTGCTGCAGAACGGCTATGTTTCGCCCGGTGGCATTCTGGCGGTCACCTTTACCAACAAGGCGGCCAAGGAAATGATGACGCGGCTCTCCGCCATGCTGCCGGTGAATGTGCGTGGCATGTGGATTGGCACCTTCCACGGCTTGTGCAACCGATTTTTGCGCGCGCACTACAAGAATGCGGGCTTGCCGCAAGCCTTCCAAATTCTGGACACCCAGGACCAGCTGTCCGCCCTCAAGCGTCTGTGCAAGCAGTACAACATTGACACCGAGCGCTTTCCGCCCAAGCAGCTGGGCTGGTTCATTGGCAACTGCAAGGAAGAAGGCCTGCGCCCCAAGGACGTGGTGGCCAGCGACCCGGACACGCGCAAGAAGATCGAGATTTACCAGCTGTATGAGGACCAGTGCCAGCGCGAAGGCGTGGTGGACTTTGGCGAGCTGATGCTGCGCAGTTACGAGCTGCTGCGTGACAACAAGCCCATCCGCGAGCACTACCAGCGGCGCTTTCGCCACATCCTGATCGACGAGTTCCAGGACACCAACAAGCTGCAGTACGCGTGGATCAAGATGATTGCGGGGCAGGGCAGCGACGGGCTGCTGAATGGCGATGGTGGCGCCGTGCTGGCCGTGGGAGATGACGACCAGAGCATCTACGCCTTCCGCGGTGCGCGTGTGGGCAACATGACGGACTTTGTGCGCGAGTTTGCGGTGCAGCGCCAGATCAAGCTGGAACAGAACTACCGCAGCTACAGCAACATCCTGGACAGCGCCAACGCGCTGATCAGCCACAACAGCCGCCGCCTGGGCAAAAACCTGCGCACCGAGCAGGGCGCGGGCGAGCCGGTGCGTGTGTACGAGGCGCCCAGCGACTTTGCCGAGGCCACCTGGATGGTGGACGAGATCAAGCAGTTGATCCGCGACGATGTGGAGCGCAAGGAGATTGCGGTGCTCTACCGCAGCAATGCGCAAAGCCGAGTGATTGAAACCGGCCTGTTCAACGCCGCCATTCCCTACCGCGTGTACGGCGGCCTGCGCTTCTTCGAGCGGGCCGAAATCAAGCACGCACTGGCCTACTTGCGTCTGCTGGAGAACCCCAATGACGACACCAGCTTCTTGCGCGTAGTGAATTTCCCGGTGCGTGGCATTGGCGCGCGCAGCATCGAACAGCTGCAGGACCAGGCCAAGGCCACGGGCTGTTCGCTGCACGATGCGGTGAGCCTGTTGCCGGGCCGCCCTGGCGCATTGATAGGCGGCTTTGTTGCCAAGCTGGACGTGCTGCGTGAGCAGACCACTGACAAGACTCTCAAGGACATCATCAAGCTGATGCTCGACAACAGCGGTCTTCTGGAGCACTACCGCAATGAGCGCGAAGGCGAAGACCGCGTGGAGAACTTGGACGAACTGGTCAACGCCGCCGAAAGTTTTGTGATGCAAGAAGGTTTTGGCCGGGAGGCGCCGGGCATGGCCCAGCTGGTGAGTGCACCCGCCGCCCTGACGCAAAGCCCGGCTAGCCAGGGCCTGAGTGGCGAGGCGCTGGATGCGGCGCCCGAAGACTTTGGCGACACTGGCGAAACCCTGTCGCCGCTGCAGGCCTTCTTGACCCACGCCGCGCTGGAAGCCGGTGACAACATGGCCGCCGCCGGGCAGGACGCCATCCAGCTCATGACCGTGCACTCCAGCAAAGGCCTGGAGTTTGATTGCGTGTTCATCACCGGCATGGAGGAGGGCCTGTTCCCGCACGAGAACTCCATGAGCGACCACGACGGGCTGGAGGAAGAGCGGCGCCTG
Source organism: Rhodoferax sp. GW821-FHT09E07 (assembly GCF_059416145.1). Lineage (NCBI taxonomy): Bacteria > Pseudomonadati > Pseudomonadota > Betaproteobacteria > Burkholderiales > Comamonadaceae > Rhodoferax > Rhodoferax sp. GW821-FHT09E07. The sequence goes on from NZ_JBWKOP010000001.1 coordinate 508,006, forward strand.
GCTTACGTGGCCATCACGCGCGCGCGCAAGCGCCTGTACCTCAGCCATTCGCAAACCCGCATGCTGCATGGGCAGACGCGCTACAACCTCAAGAGTCGCTTCTTTGACGAGCTGCCCGAGGAATGTCTGAAGTACCTGACGCCCAAGCAGCAGCCTATGCCCGCCGGTGGCGGCATGGGGGGCTTTGGTAACAGCTGGGGTGGTGGTGGATATGCTACGAATTCAGGAGCTAATCGCGCATATTCCACGGGGGCTACAGGCCAATTTGGCTCTTACTCGGCACCGCCGAAGGAAATTCCCCGCAAGGAAGAACCCACCGGCCTGCGCAAGGGCCAGAAGGTGTTCCACACCAAGTTTGGCGAAGGCACGGTACTCACGCTGGAGGGCGCAGGCGACGACGCGCGGGCGCAGATCAACTTCCCGCGCCACGGAACCAAATGGCTGGCGCTGAGTGTGGCCAAACTCACGCCGGTTCCTTGAGCACTTAACTTACCGAGACGACCTCTATGAGCCTGGACATTGCCAATACCCCGCCCGCGCCGTATTACGCGGTCATTTTCACCAGCCTGCGCACTGCGGTGGACGAGGGCTATGGCGACATGGCCGAAAAGATGGTGGCACTGGCTGCGCAACAGCCCGGTTTCCTGGGAGTGGAGTCCGCACGCGATGGCGTAGGCATCACCGTGTCGTACTGGACCGACCTGGAGTCCATCCGGGCCTGGAAGGCCAACGCCGAGCACCAGGTGGCGCAGCAGCTTGGGCACCAGAAGTGGTACGCCGCATTCAAGACCCGCATCGCGCGGGTGGAGCGCGACTACAGCCTGTGAACGGGCATAAAAAAAAGGCCTGTCAAAGACAGGCCTTTTTTGTACAAGAAGCTGTTTAAACCGACTTGCTTTGCTTGCGGCGGCGTGCCAAGGTGCCCATGAGGCCCAAGCCCGCGAGCAGCATGGCGTAAGTTTCAGGTTCGGGCACGGCGGTGACCGAGATATTGTCCAGTGCGGGGCCGGCATTTCCAGACACCAGACTGGCAAAGCTCAACGTGGTGTGCGAGCTCACCGCTGCAAATTGGGTGGTGTAGTGGGTCCAGCCCATGTTGCCGCCATTGTGCCCGGTGACATTAAAGTCATACAGGCCATTGGAGCCGAAATTGACCGAAAGGCTCTTGGTTACGGGGCCGCCAAAAGGGTTCCCAGCCAAGTCAAACGACAAGGTGTAGACCTGTCCAACGACGGTGCTGAGCACTTGGGAAATGGCACTCTTGCCCGTCCCGTTCAGGTCCAGGCTGTTGTGGCCGCCCGCAGGCGTCCAGAAGGAGCTACTAACCAGATCCACGTTGCGCAGAGCAATGGTCCAGCCTGTCAGTCCTTGGGAAACACTGTTAAAAGTGTCGAAGCCGCCAGCACTTTGCACGGTTTGGGCTTCAAAGCCACCATTCACCACCAAGTTGGCAGCGCCGGCTTGGGTAGCGCCGGCCAGCAGGGCGACTGCCAGGGCGATTGCGTTCATTTTTTTCATAGTATGTTTTTCCCTGGATCAGTTCATTTGGAGGCAGCGGCGCGACGACGGCGCACTGCAGCACCCACGAGGCCCAGGCCGGCCAACAACATGGCATAGGTTTCGGGTTCTGGAACGGCGGTCACGGAAATGTTGTCCAGCGCGACACCGTAGGGAGACTCTTGCAGACCGGCGAAATGCAGCGTGCTGGTAGTGCTCACGGCCTGGTAGACGAAGCTTTTGGTAATCCAGCCCATATTGGAGTGGGTTTTATTGGCCGTATCGAAGCTATAGACAGGCTCTTGGCTTAGGCCCACTTGCAAGTATTTGACTGGGTCGCCGCTGTCGTCCGGATTTCCCGCGAGGTCAAACGAAATCAGGTATTTCTGGCCGATCACGGTGGCAAAGGTCTGGGAGATCGTGCCGTCTTCGTTGCCGCTCAGGTCCAGGCTGTAGTTTCCGGAGGAAGGGGCCCAGTAATGGTTAATCAGGTCCACGCTACCGTAGTTGATGGTCCAGCCGGTCAAGCTGCCGGTACCGGCGCCGTAAGTGGCGAAGCTGCCATTGAACGTGGAGGACTCGAAACCGCCGTTGACGATGAGGTTGGAGGCGGCGGAGGCAAATGGCGAGAGAGCCACCAAGGCCACACCGGCCAGCCACTGCTTGGAAATTTTCATGACGATCCCTGTTGTGAAATGGCAAGGCGAGACTCGCCTTACAGTTGTAAGCAATTGTCAGGGGTTTACCCGCGGTTCGCCATAGTCCATCCGGACTAGGTCTGTCTGGGCCAAGATCCGTAGTCCTTTCGCCCCTCCTCTATAGTGCGGCCTGTTCATGCTTAACGAAGCCCAGAAATCCCCCCGTTCCCCCTCTCGCGCCTCCCTGCAAGTGGTGGCGGGTCGTTATCAATTGCTGCGCAAGATTGGTAACGGTGGCATGGGGGCGGTGTATCTGGCCAAGCAACTGGGCGTGGGCAACCAGGTAGCGCTGAAGTTTTTGCCGGCGCATTTGTCAGACGATCCACAACTGCGCAGGCGCTTTGAGCGCGAGGCTGCGCTGAACCTGGAGGTGAACCACCCGGGTGCGGCCCAATTGTTGGACGCTGGCACGGATGCGGATGGTCAGCTCTACCTTGCTTTTGAGTATGTGGAAGGAGATGACCTTTCCACCTTGTTGGACCGCGAAGGGGCACTCTCGTTTGACGATGCCATCACACTGACTTGCAAAGTTGCTGAGGTGCTGGCCTTTGCCCACGCCAAGGGCGTGGTGCACCGGGATATCAAGCCTGAAAACATCCGGGTGCGGCGCGACTTGGCGGGGTTGCATGTGAAAGTGCTGGACTTTGGCATTGCCCGCCTGATGGACGGGGTGGGCACCCAGCTCACGGTGGATGGCAGCGTGGCTGGCACACCGCGCTACATGGCACCCGAGCAAATTTCTGCTGAGGCCATTGATGCCCGCACCGATGTGTACGCGCTCGGGCTGGTGCTGTTCGAGGCACTGAGCGGACGCGAGGCGTTTACCCGGGACACCACCTCCCAATTGCTCTGGGCCCAGCTCAACGATCCGGTGCCTGCGCTCATCGAGGTACAGCCCTTGCGTGACTATCCGGCGCTGGACGCCGTGATTGCCCAGGCCTGTGCCAAGGCTCCGGAAGAACGGTTTGCCGGAATGCAGGCTTTTGTCGCGGCGCTGCGGTCCTTGCAGTCGCCGCAGTGGTGGGGGGTGCCGGTGGCCGTACCGCGGCGTCCCCGGGCCGTGTTCAGTGGTGCGGACGTGTCCGGGCGTGAGCCCGTGCAGCTGCCGCGGCCCGGGCGCAAGACCTTTTTGCAGATTCGCGCGAGCGCATGGGCGGCCATTGCTGTCGGTGCGTTGGCAGTGGGGCTGGCCAGTACGGCGCTGTGGGTGGCACTGTACCAGCGTAGTGCACGCGCTCCGGCGCCGGTGCTGCCGCCATCGGCCGTCGTGGTGGCAGCCACACCGGCCTCGGCACCAGCGTCTGCACCTGCTGCGTTGTCGGCGTCGGCCGTGGTGGCAACTGCACCGGCCGCAACGGTGGTGCCCGCCAGGCCTGCAGTGGCAACGCCCGCCAAAGCGGCCTCGGCCCCTGCGCCCACCGCCACCGCGACGGCCGCGGTCCCCACAAGCGGCGAGATGCCCGAGTGCGCACAGTTGAGCGTTTACGACACTCCGATGACCAAAATGACTGTCGCGCAGCTGGAGGCATTGGCCCGCAATGTGAAATACATGGCGCCGTCCGTCATTGCCAACCAGATGGATGTGATCAAGACCCGCGCAGAGAGCTTCCACCCCGATTCCCGGGAGTGTCTCTACCGTTCCATGCTGATCAGCATTGTGCTGAACGAAAAAGTGGTACTGGCTTCCACCCCCGCCTTGTGGGGCCACAGCCATACCGTACCCGAGCTGGAGCGCCTGTTCATGGAGCAGCCCTTGCAGCAGGACTGGACCCCGGCCCAGCGCAAAGACGTGCTGCGCCAAATTGAAACCCTGTTCATTGCCAACCTGCAAAAAGATGCGCCGGGTGATGACGTGTACTGGCGCCGCATGTACTACGGCCTGATCTTCATGTGCGAGGCCACGGGCGAGGCGCGTGAAAAAGCCGGTGCCAAGCGGGTGAGCGAAGGCAGTTGTCTGAAGATCAAGCCGACGGTCTAGCCATCCAGCGCGGGCGGAGCGGCATGCCACGGTTTATTCACCAAACTGTCATACGGCGTTTTTAGGATGCGCTCTGTTTGTCCACCTTCGAACGGAAGCCCTGCATGTCGCACACCCCTTTGACCACCCGCCGCTCGGCGCTCAAAATTTTTGCCACGGCCCCAATGTTGCCTTTGGGCGCCTTGGCCTCCAGCACGCTGTTGGGTGGCTGCGCCACCTCGGGTGCTGCCAGTTCCAATGCACCGTTCGCGTCTGCAGCATTCAGCGGCATGGCAGCCCCGTCGCTGGTCAATCCTGCGGCCATGGCCACCACCACCGTGGCTTCCAGCCTCCAGGTGACGTTGCAAGATGGCACCACGCGCGCCTACAAACTGGCCTATGAGCCCTTCTTCATCACCGGTGACCGCGTGCCCGATGGCAATGGTGGCACCATGCTGGCCGGTGGCTACGTGGATATTTTGAACAAGCCCATCATGGATACCTCGGTGCCCGGCAAGGAGCGCCAGTTTTTTTCGGACTGTCCCGATGGCACCTCGCTACTGCAGCTGCCCACCACCACCGTCAAGGGCATCAAGGGCAAGGCGGTGTTTGCGGTGGTGCAGTTCGAGTACACCAATGCGGACCAGAGCGGCGCTGACGCGTACGGCACGCTGCCATCGCCCATCGCCGTGCTCACGCTGGACCAGGACCCCGCCAGCGGCAAGCTCACCCTGGTGAAATACCACAACGTGGACACGTCGCAGGCGCAAGGCCTGTGGATCACCTGCGGCTCCAGCCTGTCGCCCTGGGGCACGCATTTGTCCAGCGAAGAATACGAACCGGATGCCTTCTTCGTGGCAGAGAACAAAGTGTTCAAGTCGTTCAGTAAAAACCTGTTCGGCGACGAGAGCATCGCCAACCCTTACCACTATGGCCACCTGCCCGAAGTGACGGTGAACCCGGACGGCACAGGAACGCTGGTCAAGCACTACTGCATGGGCCGCCTCTCGCACGAGCTGATTCAGGTCATGCCCGACAACCGCACCGCACTGATGGGCAATGACGCCACCAACAGCGGCCTCTTCATGTTCGTGGCCGACAAGGAAAAGACCCTGTCTGCCGGCACGCTGTATGTGGCCAAGCTGGGCGAGGGCTTCTCCATCGACCCCGCCGCGCCCGGTGCCAAACTCAGCTGGATCAAGCTGGGGCATGCCACCAGCGACGAGATTGAAAAGCTGGCCAACAAGCTCAAGCCCACGGACATCATGGACGTGCGCAAGACCGACCCGAATGACGCCAGCTTCACCAAGATTTTTTACAACGGTGCGGTCAACTGGATCAAGGTCAAGCCCGGTATGGAAAAGGCGGCCGCCTTCCTGGAAACCCAGCGCTACGCCTACCTGATGGGTGGCAGCATGGGCTTCACCAAAATGGAAGGCACCACCGTCAACATCAAGGACAAAATTGCCTACTCTGCCCTGCAGAACATCCAGGATTCCATGGTGAAAACCGGCAAGGGCTGGAATGCCGCCAGCGGCATTGCGCTGGACAAGCCGCTCATTGCAGGTGGCGTGCTGGCACACACTCTCGGCGGTGGGCAGAATGACCAGACCGGTGCTGCCATCAAGAGCGATTGGGTTCCCTCGCTGACTCGGATGCTGTTGGTGGGCGAAGATACAGCAGCCGATGCACTGGGCAACCGTGCCAACCCCGACCTGGTCTCCAATCCCGACAACCTGAAGTTCTCCGAGAAACTGCGCACGCTGTTCATCGGCGAGGACAGCAGCACCCATGTGAACAACTTTTTGTGGGCTTACAACGTGGACACCAAGCAGCTCAGTCGCCTGATGTCCATGCCCTCGGGCGCCGAGGCCACGGGCTTGGGTGTGGTGGACGACTTGAACGGATGGACCTACATCACGAGCAACTTCCAGCACCCCGGTGACTGGTTGCCCGCGCTGCACGGCAAGGTGCAGGCCACGCTGGACCCGCTGGTGCGCGCCAACTACAAAAACCGCTTTGGTGCGGCCGTGGGTTACCTGACCGGTGCGCCTGCCGCGATCAAGCTGGGCTGAGCGCCGAACCGGCAACAAAAAAAGCCGGGCACTGCCCGGCTTTTTTTGTTGGAGAAGGCTTTCAGCGTCCTAGCATTTCGGCCGGGTGCATCTGGCCTTCCTTTTCTTCCATATAGCCTTTGCCGTCCTTGACGCCTTTTTTGCCCAGGATTTGCCAGGCCGTCTGTTGGTCCACCAGCTTGGCCAGGTACTCAAGCTCCTCGTCGGTGTGGTTGATGGCCTTGGCAGGCGTCAGCATGCGGCCTTCCTTGGGCTGCACTTCGCCCCAAAACGCCTGATGGTAGCTGGAGCGGCTCACGGTTTTGTCGTTGCCTGCGGCCATTTCCACCGTGCCATAGCAGTTACAGAAGTAGCTGCGGTTGTCCTGGTTGGCAAAAATCTCGGTGTACACACCGGTGCCGCGGATACCAGCGGTCAGCGTGGGGGTGATGATCTGGCGGCTGGTGCCCTTGCCCCAGACGCTGACCACCGCGCCCGTGATCATGCGCAGCACGCTCACGGCATTCAGGGTGGCGCCACGCTCGACCGTGATGCGTGAGTTCTGGCGCACGTGGAACGAGGAGCTACCCACCACAAAAATGAGGCTGGAACCCGGGCCGGTCACGATCTCGTCCCCCGTTTGCACGGCCTGTTGCGCCAGCAAGCGGCTGCCGTTGAGGGTGGCGTCGCCCACCAGCTCCACAATATTGCTGCGCGATTGGGCCTGGGCCGCGGCAAAGCCGCCCATGGCAGTCCAGCCGGCTGCCGCTTGCAAAAAGCTGCGGCGCTGGAACCACAACACCTCGGATTCGCTACGGCCTTGGAGGGAGTGCTGCGTCATTCGGATGCTCCTGGAGTGACTTCAAACGAGTCTTGGAAGGTGAAATAAATCGAGGTAAAGAACATGGCCGCCATGGCCAAGCTTGCAGGGATCAGGATAGTCGCGATCAACTCTGGGCTGCCCACAATGGCAGCCACGATGGCCACGGTAAGGCCCATGGAGAGGAACACTGCCATCCACACCAATCCGAACAGGGCAAAGGCCCAGAAGTTCCGCAAACAGGCCACCATGCTGAAAAACAGGCTTTTCACGGGCGAAATGCCATGCCAGTGCACCAGCGCCGGCGCATGCCAGAACAGCAGGGACAGCGGCAGGTACAGCGCCATGGCCACGAGGGCTGCGGCCTGAAAATCGCTTTGCTGCAGCACTTCGGCGCTAAGTTCGCCGCCCAGCAGGTAGAGGCTGGCAAATTTGCCGCCATCCACCAGGGCCGACAGGCCCATCACCAGTAAAAAGCCCAGCGCATAGAGCACACCCAGCACCAGCATGGCACGCAGCTGCTGGCGCCCCGCGCGAAACGCACTGACCAGCACCATGGGCATGGGGAACTTGCCCTTGGTGGTCTCTTCGGTGGCGGCCATCAGCCCCAGCGTGGCGGCGGGCAGCAGGGCCAGTGCAATCGCGTTGCCCAGTGCGGGCACAAAACTCAGCACGGACATGGCGGCCATGAACAGAAAGAACAGCCCTGTTAGCGCCAGCGGCTGGCGAAAGAAGGTGCGAATGCCTTGGCGCACCCATTGCACTCCGCGGCCGGCTGGAACGAGTTGGAGTTTCATGCGGGAAGGGCGTCGGCGGCTTGCAACTGCTGCAGGGTCAGTGGGTGGGCCACGCGCTGGCGCAGCACGCGCTCGAAGTGGGCGGGATCGTGGGGTTTCAGCATGGAGGCCTCGCGCGGCAAATGCCAGTCCCACAGTCGGGAAATCCAGAATCGCAGGGCCCCGGCGCGCAGCATGGCGGGCAGCAGTTCGCGCTCCTGCGGGGTCAGGGGGCGCACGCTGGCATAGGCCGCAACAAAGGCTATCGAGCGCTCCAGGTCGGCGGCGCCGGTGGGCAGGTCGATGCACCAGTCGTTCAGGCACACGGCCAGGTCGAACAACCAGGCGTCGGTGCCGGCAAAATAGAAATCGAAGAAACCGCTAAGCACGGGCGCACCGTCCACCGTGTCAAACATCACGTTGTCGCGGAACAGGTCGGCGTGGATGGCGCCGCGCGGCAGGGCGGTGTAGGCGCTTTGGCTGGCGATGTGGTTCTGGTAGGCCAGCTCTGCCTGCAGCAGCTGGGCCTGGGCGGGCTCCAGGTGCGGCAGCACCACGGGCACGGTTTCGTTCCACCAAGGCAGGGCGCGCAGGTTGGGCTGCTGCATGCTGAAGTCACGCCCGGCGAGGTGCATGCGTGCCAGCATGGCGCCGACCTGGCGGCAATGCTCCACGCCTGGAGCCAGCTCGCTCTTGCCTTTGAGGCGGTTCACCACGGCGGCGGGCTTGCCGTTCAGGGTGTGCAGCACATCGCCATCGCGGTTGGCGGCCGGGTCGGGCACGGGAATGCCGTGAAAGGCCAGGTGCTTCATGAGTCGCAAGTAAAACGGCAACTGCTCGGCACTGAGCCGTTCAAACAGCGTCAGCACGTAGGGCGCTTGGTCGGTGGTGACGAAGTAATTGGTGTTTTCAATGCCTCCGGAGCAGCCTTCCAGGGTTTGAAGGTTGCCCAGCTTGAGGGATGTGAGGAAAGTGCTGGCCTCGTCGAGCGAGACCTCTGTGTAAACCGCCATGGGGGCAATTGTAGGGGCCAGCCCGGCCAAACCGCCGCCCGCCACAGGCACAATGCCAGGATGAGCGAACCCCGTAAAACCCTGCTGCTGGTCGATGGTTCCAGCTACCTGTACCGCGCCTTCTTTGCCGGTGGCGAGACCATGAGCATCACGCTGCCCGATGGCACAGTGCAAAAGACCGGCGCCATCCGCATCATGATCAACATGATGAACAGCCTGCGCAAGGAAGTGCCGGCCGATTACGTAGCCTGCGTGTTCGATGCCAAGGGCCCCACGTTCCGGGATGCGATCTACCCCGAGTACAAGGCGCACCGCGACCCCATGCCGGACGATTTGCGCAGCCAGATTGCGCCCATCCACGAGGTGGTGCGCCACCTGGGCTGGACCGTGCTGGACGTGCCCGGCGTGGAGGCCGATGACGTGATCGGTACGCTGGCCGTGCTGGCCGCGCAGCAGGATTTTGATGTGGTGGTGAGCAGCGGCGACAAGGACCTGGCCCAGCTGGTGACCGAGCGCATCACCATCATCGACACCATGAACGGCAAGCGCCGCGACCTGGCCGGTGTGCAGGCCGAGTTCGGCATTCCGGCGAGTCTGATGCTGGACTACCAGAACCTGGTGGGTGATACCGTGGACAACGTGCCCGGCGTGCCCAAGGTGGGGCCCAAGACGGCGGTGAAGTGGCTGCTGGAATACGGCTCGCTGCAGGCCGTGGTGGAGAACGCGGACAAGATTGGCGGCGTGGTGGGCGAGAACCTGCGCAAGACGCTGGACTGGCTGCCCACGGGCCGTTCGCTGCTGACGATCAAGACCGATTGCGACCTGAAAGAATGGCTGCCCAGTCTGCCTGCTATGGATTCTGTAGCTGTTGGTGCAGAAAATACGGGGGCTCTGGTCGGTTTTTATGAAAAATATGGCTTCAAGGGCTTGGCCAAGGCGGCCGCTGCTGCCAGTGGTGGCGACGCTCCTGCGCCTGCGGCCAAGGCGCCCAAGGCCACCAAAGCTGCGGCTGCTGCGCCCGGACTGTTTGATGAGCCCGCAGAGATTGGGGCTGACCCTGTGGAAGCAACGCCGCCCCGTGCCAGCAACCTGAACTACGACACGGTGCTGACCTGGGAGGCGTTTGACGCTTGGTTGGCCAAGCTGCAGGCCGCCGAACTGGTGGCGTTGGACACCGAAACCACTTCGCTGGACGAGATGCGCGCCGAGATTGTGGGCATCAGCTTCAGTGTGGCCGTCGGGGCTGCGGCCTACATTCCGCTGGCCCACCGCTACCCCGATGCGCCGGATCAGCTGGACCGTGATGCGGTGCTGGCCAAACTCAAACCCTGGCTGGAAAACCCGCAGGCCAAGAAGCTGGGCCAGCACATCAAGTACGACCGCCATGTGTTTGCCAACCATGGCATCGAGGTGCAGGGCTATGCCCACGACACCATGCTGCAAAGCTATGTGCTGGAAGTGCACAAGCCCCACGGTCTGAGCAGCCTGGCCGAGCGCCACCTGGGCCGTAGCGGTATCAGCTTTGAAGACCTGTGTGGCAAGGGTGCCAACCAGATCAGCTTTGACCAAGTGGATATTGCCAAGGCGGCTGAATATTCCTGTGAGGACTCGGACCAGACGCTGGACGTGCACCTGGCGCTGTGGCCACAACTCGAAGCCGACGCCAAGCTGAAGTTCATCTACGAACTGGAGATTGCCAGCAGCGAGGCGCTTTACCGCATCGAGCGCAACGGCGTTCTGATCGACGCACCCACCCTGGCAGCGCAGAGCCACGAACTGGGCCAGCGCATCCTGCAGCTGGAAACCGAGGCCTACGAGATTGCCGGTCAGCCTTTTAACCTGAGCAGCCCCAAGCAGTTGGGCGAAATTTTCTTCGACAAGCTGGGCATGCCCGTGGTCAAGAAAACTGCCACAGGCGCGCGCAGCACGGACGAGGAGGTGCTGGAGAAGCTGGCCGAAGACTACCCGCTGCCCGCCAAACTGCTGGAGCACCGCAGCCTGTCCAAACTCAAGGGTACTTACACCGACAAGCTGGCCTTGCTGGCGCTGCCTCGCACGGGGCGCGTGCACACGCACTATGCACAGGCCGTGGCGGTGACCGGGCGCCTGAGTAGCAACGACCCCAACCTGCAAAACATTCCTATCCGCACGGCCGAAGGCCGCCGCGTGCGCGAGGCCTTTGTAGCCGCGCCGGGTTGCGTGATTGCCAGTGCTGACTACTCGCAGATCGAGCTGCGCATCATGGCCCACATCAGTGGCGACGAGGCGCTGTTGCGCGCCTTCACCGACGGGCTGGATGTGCACCGTGCCACTGCGGCTGAGGTGTTCGGCGTGGCGGTGGACCAGGTCAGCAGCGAGCAGCGCCGCTACGCCAAGGTCATCAACTTCGGACTGATCTACGGCATGAGCGCCTTTGGCCTGGCGCGTAATCTGGGCATCGACAACACCGCCGCCAAAAACTACATCGCGCGCTACTTTGAGCGCTACCCCGGCGTGAGGGCCTACATGGAGTCCACCCGCGCGCTGGCCAAGCAGCAGGGTTATGTGGAAACTGTCTTCGGTCGCCGCCTGCAGCTCGCGGGAATCCAATCGGCCAAGGGCGCACTGTTGGCGGGCCTGGAGCGGGCGGCCATCAACGCCCCCATGCAGGGTACGGCAGCCGATCTGATCAAGATGAGCATGGTCAAAGTGCAGCAAGTGCTTGACGCTGAGCACAGAGAGACCAAAATGATCATGCAAGTGCATGACGAGCTGGTATTTGAAGTGCCTGAGGCCGAGGTGGACTGGCTCAAAGCCGAAATTCCCCGCCTAATGGCCGAAGTGGCGTCGCTCAAGGTGCCGCTTCTGGCCGAAGTTGGGGTTGGCCCTAATTGGGACAAAGCCCATTAAGGTAGACGATGGGTTGGACACTGGCAACGCATAAGAAAGAAGAGGACGACCTATGGGACTCCATCGCATGAAGATTGCCACCAAGCTGTGGGCATTCATTTTGTTGGTCATCGGCGGCATCTGTGCTGTCGCGTTGGTGGGGCTGTTCCGAAGCGCCAGTATTTTGGCGGAGGGGCGAGCGTTGCAGGCCAATGCCGTGGAGCTGGTCCAGATCGCCACCGAGTGGAATGGCCTGACCATGACCAATGCGGCGCGCAACCAGGCCATTTTGCTGAGCCAGGGCCCCGCGGTGGCAGAGGCGTTCAAGGACCCAGTCAACGCCACCAGCGCCCAAATTGGTGAGCTGCAGAAGAAGATCGAGGCCATGCCGCTGAGCGATGCGGACAAGGCGCAGATGAAGAAAATTGGCGATCTGCGCAAGTCGGTTATCACGCTGCGCGACAAGGCGCGCGAGCTCAAGGCCGCGGGCAGCGAGCCCGAAGCCATGCAGATCATGGAGTCGCAGTACCTCCCCACCATGGGCAGCTACGTTGCTGCGCAAAAAGAAATGGTGGAGATGCAAAAGCGCCGTGTGGCCGAAGTGGTCGCCGACACCGAGAGCCGCCGCTCCGCCAACAGTCTGGGAATTCTGGTGGGGCTGGCGGTCATTGTCGGCAGCATTTTTGTGGGTACCGCCTGGCTGGTGCGCTCCATCCGCGAGCCACTGGTGCAGGCCAACGACCTCGCCGCACGCATCGCGCAAGGTGATCTCAGTTCGGCCATCCATACCAACCGCCAGGACGAATTTGGCTCTTTGCTGGTGTCATTGCGCAGCATGAATGAATCGCTGGCGCGCATGGTGTCGCAGGTGCGCAGCAGCACCGACAGCATTGCCATTGCCAGTGCCGAGATTGCCACGGGCAACAGTGACCTGGCACAGCGCACCGAGCAGACCTCCAGCAACCTGCAGGCCACGGCTTCCAGCATGGATGGGCTCACCACCACCGTGCAGAACAGCTCGGACAATGCGCGCCAGGCCAGTGCGCTGGCGGCCAGTGCATCCAGCGTGGCCCAACGTGGCGGCGAAGTGGTGACCCAGGTGGTCAGCACCATGCAGGAGATCGATGCCAGCAGCAAAAAAATTGCCGACATCATTTCCGTCATTGACGGCATTGCCTTCCAGACCAATATCCTGGCGCTGAACGCAGCCGTGGAAGCCGCTCGGGCAGGCGAGCAGGGCCGTGGCTTTGCGGTGGTGGCCAGTGAAGTGCGTTCGTTGGCCGGCCGCAGTGCCGAGGCTGCCAAGGAGATCAAGGGCTTGATTGGAACTTCGGTGGAGAAGGTCGAGTCGGGTACCAAGCTGGTGACCGATGCGGGTGCCACCATGCAAGAGATTGTGCAAAGCGTGCGCCGCGTGGCCGATGTGATTGGCGAGATCACGGCCGCCGCGCAGGAGCAAAGCGCAGGCATTGCCGGGGTCAACCAGGCCATTGGTAACCTGGACCAGATGACGCAGCAGAACGCCGCGTTGGTGGAGGAGAGTGCTGCCGCGGCTGAAAGCCTGCGTGACCAGGCCGAACGCATGAAGCAGGCGGTTGCGGTGTTTAACCTGGGGGCGATGTCTGACCATGGCACTGCCTTGGCGGTTGCGCCCGTGCGCTCCAGCCAACCCCGTTCCACGCCCTTCAAAGGGCCTGAGCGCCGCAGCGGCCAGGACAATGGCCCGGCCGCTCGCGCGCCCTCCGCCGCAACAGCTGCGCGCAAGCCCGCGGCAACTGCAACCACGGCGCCCATCAAACCTGCTGCGCCCAAAGCGGGCACAGCGCCCAAGCCCACGGTACACACCAGCACCCGCGTTACCCCTGCTGGCGGTGACGAAGATTGGGAAACGTTTTAAGCTCTCGCTCCGCGCCTTTTTTCGATCGATTCATTCTCTGGAGTCCACATGGGTTCATTCCTCAACAACCTTTCCATCCGCAAGCGTCTGGGTCTGGCCTTCGCGCTTATCCTTGCCTTGTTACTGGTAGTCATCCTGGTCAGTGTCGCGCGGTTGAACTCTGTTGCTGATGCCACCGAACTCATGGTGGCTGACCCTATCAAGACCGAACGCCTGATCGGCGACTGGTACCGCAATATCCATACAGGGGTGCGCCGCACTGCGGCCATCGCGCGCAGCAGCGACCCTTCGCTGGCCGAATACTTTGCAGAAGATCAGGCCACCTCCACCAAAACTTCCGGTGAGTTCCAGAAGGCGATTGAGCCTTTGATGACCTCGGACACAGAGAAGACGCTGTACAGGGAAATCGGGGAGCAGCGCAAGATCTACATCGCTGCACGTGACGAAATCGTGGCCCTCAAGAAAGAAGGCAAGGCGGACGAAGCCAACAAGTTGCTGGATGAGAAGTTCACGCCGGCGGCCAAGGTCTACATGAGCAAGATTGAGGCGCTTCTGCAAAACCAGCGCGAGGCCATTGACCAGTTGGCCAAGGATATTCAGGACAACCACACCAGTAGCCGACGCCTGCTCATTGCACTTGGCACGGTGAGTGTGCTGCTTAGCGCGCTGCTGGCTTGGTTGTTGTCGGGTTCCATCACCCGCCCCCTGACTGAGGCCACTGATGTGGCGCGCAAAGTGGCCGATGGTGACCTCACCGGCCAGATCAACCATGGCCGCCAAGATGAAGTCGGTCAGTTGCTATCCACTTTGCACGACATGCAGCTCAACTTGGTCAATGTGGTGAGCAATGTGCGCCGCGGCTCCGAATCGGTGGCCACCGCCAGCTCCGAAATCGCCCAAGGCAACCACGACCTGAGCGCCCGCACCGAGCAGCAGGCCAGCGCGCTGGAAGAGACGGCAGCGTCCATGGAAGAGCTGGGCTCCACCGTCCGGCAAAACGCCGACAACGCACGCCAGGCCAACCAGTTGGCCATGACCGCATCGACCGTGGCCATCCAGGGCGGTGAGGTGGTGGGCCAAGTGGTAGAGACCATGAAGGGCATCAACGAATCCAGCCGCAAGATTTCCGACATCATCAGCGTGATTGACGGCATTGCGTTCCAGACCAACATCCTGGCGCTGAACGCCGCGGTGGAAGCGGCCCGCGCGGGTGAACAAGGCCGTGGCTTTGCAGTGGTGGCGTCTGAAGTGCGCAGCTTGGCAGGCCGCAGTGCGGAGGCTGCCAAAGAAATCAAGAGCCTGATTGGCGCCAGCGTGGAGCGGGTGGAGCAAGGCTCTGCTCTAGTTGACAAGGCAGGCACCACGATGACCGAAGTGGTGACCAGCATTCGCCGAGTGACCGACATCATGGGCGAAATCAGCGCTGCCAGCGCCGAGCAAAGCTCCGGCGTGTCGCAGGTGGGCGAGGCGGTCACCCAAATGGACCAAGCCACCCAACAAAACGCTGCGCTCGTGGAGGAAATGGCCGCGGCTGCCAGCAGCCTCAAATCGCAAGCGCAGGACCTGGTGCAGGTGGTGGCCACGTTCAAGCTGGGTGCGCAAGAACATGCGGCCGGTCTGCCCGCAGCCAAAGTACGCTCCAGCCTGCCGGCAGCCAAGCCGTTCAAGGGGCCGGAGCGCCGTGGGGACACCGCGTCCAAGCCCGCTGCCAGCCCGGCGCCCGCCAAACCTGTAGCCAAGGTGGCGCCCAAAGCCCCCGCACCCAAAGCGCCCGCTCCTGCAGCGGCGCCCAAGCCCGTGGTTCATACCTCCACCCGCGTGACGCCTGCGGGCGGTGACGACGACTGGGAAACTTTCTGAGCCCGCGCGGGTCTGCCAAAGTCCCGCCAGCCACAGCAGGAATGTGTTGTGCATACACTTCCTGCTGTTTCTATTTCAACCGAGGAGACACTAGTGCTTGATCATCTGAAGAACGAAATCCTGTCCCTGCTGCCCGGCACATCGACCGAGGAGGGCGCCACCCGCCGAACCGCGCTGAAAGCTGCATTGGGCGTGGGCTATGCGGCCACCGCCATGCCCATCATGGCGCAAACCGCCATCAAAACGTCCGATGCAGGCCTGGTCACGGGCACCCCGGTGTACGAGGTGGAGAGCTATCCGGTGCCGTTCTACTTTGCGGCCCCGGCGGGCAAAAAGAACCTGCCTGTGGTCATCGTGGTGCAGGAAATCTTTGGTGTGCATGAGTACATTGCCGACACCTGCCGCCGCTTCGCCAAGGCCGGCTACCTGGCCATTGCGCCCGACCTGTACGCCCGCCAGGGTGACGCCGCCAGCTACACCGACATCGGCAAGCTGCTGTCTGAAGTGGTCGCCAAGGTGCCGGATGAGCAAGTTTTGGCCGATCTGGATGGCGCGGTGGACTGGGCTATCCACAACGGTGGCAACCCGCACAAGATCGGTATTACCGGTTTCTGCTGGGGCGGTCGCATCACCTGGCTGTATGCCGAGTACAGCAAGAAGGTCAAGGCTGGCGTGGCCTGGTATGGCCGCTTGGTGGGCGCCCCCACTGCGGTGAACCCCAAGCAGCCGGTGGAACTGGTGGCATCGCTCAAGGCTCCGGTGCTGGGCCTGTACGGTGGCGCGGACGGCGGTATTCCGCTGACCACGGTGAATGAGATGAAGGACGCGCTGGCTGCCGTGGGTGCCAAGGGCAATGCGGCGGCCAAGGCCTCGGAGTTTGTGGTGTACCCCGGTGTGGGCCATGCCTTCCATGCCGACTACCGCTCCAGCTACAACAAGGCCGCCGCCGAAGACGGCTTCCGGCGCGCGTTGGCGTGGTTCAAAGCGAAGGGCGTGGCTTGACGCTGATTGCGATATTGGCAGGTACCCTGGCGGCCGGCATTGGCAGTGTCTGGCTGGCCGCCGCCCTGAGTTTTGGCGCGCTGGGGCGTTACACCCAGCACATGTTGAGCCTGGCGGCCGGTGCATTGATGGCCACGGCCTTCATGCACCTGCTGCCCGAGGCGTTTGAGAGCCAGGCCGGCGCCCATGACCTGTTCCTCACGCTGCTCATTGGCGTGGTGTTTTTCTTCCTGCTAGACAAGGCCGAGCTTTGGCACCACGGCCACGAGCACCACCACGACCATCCTCATGGCCACAGTCACAGCCATGCGCAGCCTTCAGGCTCCGGCTCCTGGGCGGTGCTGACCGGCGATAGCGTGCACTGCTTTGGCGATGGCGTGTTGATCGCTTCCGCCTTCATGGCCGATATGCGCTTGGGCGCCATTGCCTCGCTGGCCGTGCTGGCGCACGAGATTCCTCACCACATGGGAGATCTGATGGTGCTGCGCGCGGGGGCCAGCAACAAGCGAGTGGCACTCGTCAAGGTGACGTTGGCTGGCGCGGTGACTGCCCTGGGTGGCCTGGCGGGCTACTGGCTGGTAGACCAGTTGCAGGACTATCTGCCGTACTTTCTGGTGGTGGCCTCCAGCAGCTTCATCTACGTGGCGCTGGCCGACCTGATTCCGCAGCTGCAAAAGCGCCTGACGGCGCGCCAGACCGCCGCACAGGTGGCATGGCTGGCGGCAGGCATTGCCTTGGTGGCACTGGTCAGCGGCCTGGGCCATGGACACTGAAGCTGCCGGTCTGCGCTTCAGCTTTTCTGATTCGGAAGTGTCGCGTCTGGCGTTTGCCGGCGACACGCTCACTGTAGGTTTTGCAGCGGCGTGGGTTGAGCGGCATGTGGCAGGTGTCGGACCACTGACGGGTTATGCGCGCGGCCTGGCGATGCAGGCCCATGGCGTTGCCGCTCCTGGTGTGGCGTTGGACGCCGTAGGCCGTCTGCGTGGTGGCAGTGTGCGGCTGGCGTCCACGGGCGCGGTGCTGGCCCGGCTGGACATCCCCGGCACATGGCAAGGGCCTTTGACGCTGGAAATGGACTTTGCCCAGGGCGCAATCCTGCGCTGGCAGGCCAACAGCCTGGTTTTTTCTTTGCAAGAAGACTGGGACTTTCAGGAGTCACTGGCTTGTTAGAGGGCAAGTGTTGCAGGTTTAGGGAAAGCCCCTAGGTTTCATGTAGTTAAATCAAACGTTTGATTTAACTCGCTAGAATCGGGCGCTATGTCGACCCCTGCTGATTCGCTACCCCTGCCTCTCACTCCCACAGCTGCCAAGCATTTGCGCAGCGATGGGCAAGAGGCACGCACCCGTCTGCTGGACGCCGCTCTGGTGCTGTTTGCCGATCGGGGTTTTGCCAAAACCTCTACCCGCGAAATTGCGCTGGCGGCCAATGTGAACGTGGCCTCCATCAGCTACTACTTTGGCGACAAGGCCGGCCTCTACCGCGCCGTGTTCACCGACCCGCGCAGCAACCCCAGTGTCGAACCCTCCAGCATCGACAACCCCGACCAGAGCCTGGAAAACTCGCTGCGCGCCATGCTCAACACCTTTACCGAGCCCATGAAGAACGGCGTGGCCATGCAGAACTGCATGAAGCTGCACATCCGCGAAATGCTGGAGCCCACCGGCCTGTGGCAGGCCGAGATTGACGACAACATCAAACCTGCCCACATGGCGCTTGTTCAGACGCTGTGCCGCCATCTGGGTGTCACACAGCCTGACGACGATGTGCACCGCCTGGCATTTTCCATCGTTGGCCTGGGCATGATTCTCCATGTGGGCTCGGACGTGATCCAGGCGATCCGCCCCGCGCTGATTGGCTCTCCCGCGGCGATCGATGCCTACGCCGAGCACATGCTGTTTGCTGCGCTGGCCATGGTGGAGGGCGAAGTGCTTCGCCGCCGGGCCCTGGCCTGCGCTGCCGCACAGCCCTGACCCCACCCTTTTTTCATCCTTTACCCATGGCCTTTTCCCTGCACCCACGCACCTCCATGAACCCACCTGCTGACCGCGGCGCACGGCGCCACCTTTCCGTGCTGGCCCTGTCGGCCAGCGTTCTGGCGCTCTCCGGTTGTGCCATCACCATGCCCGCCACCAAGGTGGACGCCATGGTGGCGCCCCAGTGGCAGGCACCGCTGCCGCACCACGGCACCGTGGGCGCCCTGAGCCAGTGGTGGCAGCAGCAGGGCGATCCGCTGCTGGTCGAGCTGATCGAGGCCGCGCAGGCCGTCAGTCCCTCGGTGGCGCAGGCCGTGGCCCGGGTGGAGTCGGCACGCGCCCAGCGCACCACGGCCAACGCCGCGCTGCTGCCCAAGGTGGATGGCTCCATCGCCGCCAGTCGCGGCGTGAGCCAGCCGGGCGTGCCCGTTGCCACCACCCAGACCATCGGCCTGCAGGCTACCTGGGAGCTGGACTTGGTGGGCGCCAACCGCGCGGTGAGCAACGCGGCCGACGCCCAGTTCCAGGGCACTCAGGCCCAGTGGCACGATGCCCGCGTGTCGGTGGCGGCCGAGGTGGCCAGCACCTACTACAGCCTCTCCACCTGCTACCAATTGCTGGACGTGGCACGCAAAGACGCGGCTTCGCGCCAGGAGACCGCACGCCTGGCCGATGTGAGCGCCAAGGCCGGTTTTACTGCGCCGTCCGTCGCAGCCCTGGCCCGTGCCAGCGCAGCCGATGGCAGCAGTCGCGTGACCCAGCAGTCCGCCGCCTGCGACATTGACACCAAGGCGTTGGTGTCGCTGACCGGGATTGCAGAGCCTGATCTGCGACAAAAACTGGCTGTAGCCCTCGCCAAACCTGCGCAGGCAGCTCCTGTTTCCATAGCAAGTGTGCCGGCCCAGACGCTGACCCAGCGCCCCGATGTGTTCGCCGCCGAGCGCGATGTGGTGGTGGCTAGCGCCCAGGTGGGCAGCGCCAAGGCTCAGCGCTACCCGCGCCTGACGCTGAGCGGTAATGTGGGCGCCATGCGCTACAGCAGCATGGGCACGGAAACCAACCTCGACACCTGGTCTTTCGGTCCTTTGGCGTTGACCCTGCCTATCTTTGACGGCGGCCAGCGTAAGGCCAATGTGGTGGCGGCCGAGGCGGCCTACACCCAGGCCGTGGCCGTGTACCGCGCCAAGGTGCGCCAGGCTGTGCGCGAGGTGGAAGAAGCCCTGGTGAACCTGCAGAGCACCGACGCGCGCAAGCAGGACGCCGAAGTCTCCACCCAAGGCTATGCCGAATCGCTGGCGGCCACGCAGTCGCGCTACAGCCAGGGCCTGGCCAACCTGGTGGAGCTGGAAGACGCCCGCCGCACGGCGCTGGCCTCGCAGTCGGCCCAGCTGTCCCTGTCCCTGGAGCGCAACCGTGCCTGGGTGGCGTTGTACCGCGCGCTGGGTGGCGGCTTTGAGCCCAGCCAGGAATAAAGCGCACTCCATTTGTCTGATTGATTTTTAGCGAGATTCTCACCATGAACCGTCTTTTGAACCGCATCCCGTTCCAACCCCTGACCCTGGGCCTGATGGCCGCTGGTCTGCTCACCCTGGCCGGCCTGGGTCTATTCGCCACGCGCAGCCAGGCGGCCGATGCGCCCAAGGCCGCCGCCAGCACCGCGGCCAAGCCTTCGCTCACTGTCACCACCACTCAGGCCCAAAGCGGCATGCTGCCCATCAAGCTGGCGGCCAACGGTAGCGTGGCCGCGTGGCAAGAGGCCAGCGTGGGCACCGAAGTGAGCGGCCTGCGCGTGCAGGAACTGCATGCCGCCGTGGGTGACCATGTGCAGCGCGGCCAAGTGCTGGCCACCTTTGCCGCCGAGAGCGTGCAGGCCGATGTGGCCCTGGCCCGCGCTGCTGTCTCTGAAGCCCAAGCCAATGCGGCCGAGGCCCTGGCCAACGCCGACCGCGCCCGCGCCGTGCAGGGTACGGGTGCCCTGAGCGCCCAGCAGATCAACCAGTACCTCACGCAGGAGCAGACAGCCAAGGCGCGCGTCGAATCGGCCAAGGCCCAGCTCGATTCGCAGCTGCTGCGCCTGCGGCACACCCAACTGCTGGCACCTGACAGCGGCACCATCTCGGCACGCAGTGCCTCCGTGGGCTCGGTGGTCGGTGCCGGCACCGAGATGTTCAAGCTGATCCGCCAGAGCCGCCTGGAGTGGCGCGGTGAGGTCACCTCGGCCGAACTGGACCGCATCACCGTCGGTACCAACGTGGTGGTGACCTCACCTACGGGTGCGCAGGTCAAGGGCCGCGTGCGCACGCTGGCGCCTACCGTGGATGCGGCGACGCGAAACGGCCTGGTCTATGTGGATCTGAACGGAGCCGTTGCCGGTACCAAGGCTGCGCCAGGCTCCTTCAAGCCCGGCATGTATGCGCGTGGCGAGTTTGAGCTGGGCAGCTCCGGCGCGCTGACTGTGCCGCAAACCGCGGTGGTAGTGCGCGATGGCTTCAGCTACGTATACCGCGTGGGAGCGGACAACCGCATCGCCCAGCTCAAGGTGCAGACCGGCCGCGTGGTGGGCGACCAGATCGAAGTGCAGAGCGGTGTGAAGCCCGAAGACAAGCTGGTCGCCGTGGGTGGCAGTTTCCTGAGTGAAGGCGATTTGGTCAAGGTAGTGGACGCCCCCAAGACCGCTTCCAAGCCAAAAACCGCTGCAGCCCCCGAAAAGACTGCGCAAGCAGCTAGCAAATAAGGAGCAAGCCAGATGAATGTTTCTGCTTGGTCAATCAAGAACCCGATACCGGCGGTCATGCTGTTTGTGCTGCTGACGCTGGCAGGGCTCATGTCCTTCAAGGCCATGAAAGTGCAGCAGTTCCCCGATCTGGAACTGCCTACCGTCACCGTGTCCGCCAGCCTGCCAGGGGCCGCTCCGGCGCAGCTGGAAACCGAAGTGGCGCGCAAGCTGGAAAACGCCATTGCGCCGCTGCAAGGCATCAAGAACATCTACACCCGTGTGTACGACGGCAACGTGGCGGTGACCGCCGAGTTCCGTCTGGAAAAGCCCACGCAGGAAGCGGTGGACGATGTACGCAGCGCCGTACAAAGCGTGCGCAGCGATCTGCCCAGCGATGTGCACGATCCCATCGTTAGCAAGATGAACTTGTCGGGCGCGCCGATTCTGGCGTTCACCATCCGCTCCAGCAACATGGACGACGAGGCGTTGAGTTGGTTTGTGGACAACACCATCTCGCGCGCGCTGCTGGGCGTGCGTGGGGTGGGCTCCGTGGCCCGCGTGGGTGGTGTGACGCGCGAAGTGCAAGTGGCACTGGACCCGCTGAAGCTGCAGGCACTGGGCGCCACGGCAGCCGACATCTCGCGTCAACTCAAGCAGGTGCAGACCGAGAGCGCAGGCGGCCGTGCGGACCTGGGCGGATCGGAACAACCTATGCGCACCTTGGCGACTGTGGCCACGGTGGAGGAGTTGTCCAAGCTGGAGCTGAGCCTGTCCAGCGGCAAGCGCGTGCGCCTGGATGAAGTGGCCACCGTGAAAGACACCGTGGCCGAGCAACGCAGCCTGGCCCTGCTGAACGGCAAGCCGGTGGTGGGCTTTGAGATCACGCGCAGCAAGGGCGCCAGTGAAGTGGAAGTGGGCGCGGCCGTGCACAAGGCGCTGGCCGACCTGAAGGTGCAGCACCCGGATCTGGAACTGACGCAGGCCTTCGACTTTGTGACGCCGGTGCAGGAGGAGTTCGACGCCTCCATGGCCATGCTGTACGAAGGTGCCGTGTTGGCCGTGATCGTGGTGTGGTTCTTCCTGCGCAGCTGGCGTGCCACGCTGGTGTCTGCCGTGGCACTGCCGCTGTCGGCCATACCGGCTTTCATTGGCATGAACTACATGGGCTTCACCACCAACATCGTGACGCTGCTGGCGCTGTCGCTGGTCATCGGGATTCTGGTGGACGACGCGATTGTGGAAGTGGAAAACATCGAACGCCATCTGCGCATGGGCAAGACGCCCTACCAGGCCGCGATGGAAGCCGCCGACGAAATCGGCCTGGCCGTGATCGCCACCACGTTTGCGCTGATTGCGGTGTTCCTGCCCACCGCCTTCATGAGTGGCGTGGTCGGCAAGTTCTTCAAGCAGTTTGGCTGGACCGCGGTGTTTGCCGTGTTCGCCTCGCTGGTGGTGGCGCGGGTGCTCACGCCCATGATGGCGGCTTACGTGATGAAGCCATCCACCCATGTGCACGAAGAGCCCACCTGGATGCCGCTGTACCTGCGCATCACGCGCTGGACGCTGAGCCACCGCTGGATCACGATGTTCTCCGCCGTGGCCTTCTTTGTGGGGTCGCTGATGCTGGTGCCCCTGATCCCCAGCGGCTTCATTCCGCCGGACGACAACTCGCAAACCCAGGTTTATGTGGAGTTGCCCCCAGGCAGCACGCTGGGCCAAACCCATGAGGCGGCCGAACAGGCGCGCAACCTGATCGGCAAGGTCGAGCATGTGAAGAGCGTCTACACCACCATCGGTGGCGGTGCGGTGGGTTCCGATCCGTTCCAGGGCGGTGCGACCGCCGAGGTGCGCAAGGCCACGCTGACCGTGTTGCTGGACGAGCGCGGTGCGCGCCCCGTCAAGCAAGTGATCGAGAGCCAGATGCGCAGCGCGCTGGCCGAGTTGCCGGGCGCGCGCTTCAAGGTGGGCCTGGGTGGTTCGGGCGAGAAGTACCAGCTGGCCTTGAAGGGCGAAGACCCGGTGGCACTGGCGCAAGCCGCGGCTGCGGTGGAACGCGACCTGCGCAAGATCCCCGGCCTGGGCAACATTTCGTCCAGCGCCAGCCTGACACGCGCCGAGATCGCCATCCGCCCTGACTTTGCCAAGGCCGCCGACATGGGTGTGACCAGCAGCGCGATTGCCGAGACTCTGCGCATTGCGACGGTGGGTGACTACGAGTCGGCCCTGTCCAAGCTCAACCTGAGCCAGCGCCAGGTGCCCATCGTCGTCAAGCTCGACACCGAAGCGCGCCAGGACCTGGAGCTGCTGGGCCGCCTGATGGTGCCCGGCGTCAAGGGCCCGGTGATGCTGAGCCAGGTGGCCGCGCTCGAAATGTCGGGTGGCCCTGCCGTGATCAGCCGCCTGAACCGCGTGCGCAATGTGAACTTCGAGGTGGAACTGTCCGGCGTGCCGCTGGGCGAAGTGACCGAGGCCGTGGCCAAACTGCCCAGCATTGTGAACATGCCTGCCGGTGTGCAGCAGCTGGAAGTGGGCGATGCCGAAGTGCAGGCCGAAATGGTGGCGGGCTTTGGCCTGGCCATGCTGACCGGCGTGCTGTGCATCTACATCGTGCTGGTGCTGCTGTTCAAGGACTTCCTGCACCCCATCTCCATCATCCCCGCGGTGATCCTGTCCTTCGGTGGTGCCTTCATCGGCCTGCTGGTGACCGGCAAGATGCTGTCCATGCCGTCCTTCATCGGGCTGGTGATGCTGATCGGCGTGTCCACCAAGAACTCCATCCTGCTCGTGGAGTACGCCATCATGGCGCAGCGTGAGCACGGCCTGTCGCGCTTTGATGCGCTGATCGACGCCTGCCACAAGCGGGCGCGCCCCATCATCATGACGACCATCGCCATGGTGGCGGGCATGCTGCCGCTGGTGATTGGCCTGGGCCACGCCGACAACAGCTTCCGCGCACCCATGGCTGCAGCGGTGATTGGGGGGTTGATCACCTCCACCGTCCTGAGTTTGCTGGTCACGCCCAGCTTCTTCACCATCGTGGACGACATCGAGCATTTTTGGGGTCGCATCAAGGCCAAGGTGCTGCGCCGGCCTGCTGCGCCAACGGGCGAGGTGGCCGCCGTGGGCAAGTGAGTTAAAATTACGACGTCATTGGGGAGTAGCCGCTCTTCAGCCTGAAGAGGCTTGCGTCAACACACTGGGTCCACAGACCCTGGCGCAAGCGGTTCATAGCTTGGCAAGACCTTTGACCACTTTGCCTCCGCATGGGCCGGGGAAGCAGGGTGGTCATTCGTCTTTTCACCGGCCCTGGACCCTGTCTCTCATGGAAGCTCTTCTCGTCTCTACCGGTGTTGTCGCCCTTGCCGAAATCGGCGACAAAACCCAGCTGCTGGCCTTTATCCTGGCCGCACGCTTCAAGAAACCCCTACCTATCGTTGCTGGCATCCTGGCCGCCACCGTGCTCAACCACGGCCTGGCTGGTGCGCTGGGCGCCTGGATCACCTCGGTGTTGAGCCCGGGCGTGCTGCGCTGGGTATTGGGCGCATCCTTTCTGGGCATGGCCATCTGGACACTGATCCCCGACAAGATCGAGGAGGAAGAAACCCGCGTAGCCAGCAAACTGGGCGTGTTCGGGGCCACTTTCATCACCTTCTTTCTGGCCGAGATGGGCGACAAAACACAGATCGCCACTATCGCCATGGCCGCCCACTATGCCAACCCCATGCTGGTGGTCATAGGCACCACGCTGGGAATGCTGATTGCCGATGTGCCCGCGGTGTTTGTGGGTGACCGACTGGCCGCCAGAATTCCCATGAAGCTGGTGCACGGCATTGCCGCTGCCATCTTTGCGCTGCTGGGGCTGGCGACCTTGCTGGGTGCGGGCGCCAGTCTGGGCTTCTAACGCAGCCTAGGCCTCATCGCTGCGTGGGGGCTCGGGTGCCACGCGCGGCAGGGTGATGGTGATGGTGGTGCCCTGGCCCAGTACGCTGTGCACTTCCAGCGTGCCGCCCAGTGTGGACTTCACCAGGTTGTCCACAATGGACATGCCCAGGCCGGTGCCCCCGCTGCCAATGCGGGTGCTGAAAAACGGCTGGAACATCTTTTCCAGGATGTCGGGCGCAATGCCGCGGCCGTTGTCGCTGCAGGTGAGCGCGACGTGGTTGTCATCCGCGTGCACACGCAGCTGCACCACCCCATGTTCCATGCCTTCAAACGCATGCAGGTAAGCGTTGTTGACCAAGTTGATCACCACCTGTCCCAGGGGGCCGGGGTAGCTGTCCATGCGGATGTCCTCGGGCACGTCCAGTTCCACGGTGTGGGCCTGGCGTTTCAGGCTGGGGGCCAGGGTCAACATTACCTCGTCTAGCACCTGGCGCACATCGAAGCTGCGGCGCTGTTCACTGGCCTGGTCGGCCGCCACCTGGCGAAAGCTTTTGAGCAGCGCCACCGCACGCTCCAGGTTGCGTACCAGCAGGGCGTTGCCCTCGCGCACTTGTTCTACAAACTGCTGCAGATTCGATTTGCGCAGCGTGCCGGCATCCAGCTGCGTCTGGAACTGGCGTGCCTGGTCGACCAGCGTGCTGGCGGTCATCAGGCTGTTGCCCATGGGCGTGCCCATTTCGTGCGACACACTGGCAATCAGGGTACCCAGCGTGGCGCGGGCTTCGCTGCGGGCCAACGCTTCCTGCATGCGCAGCTCCAGCGTGGCGTTGAGCTCCTGAATGCGGGCTTCCGCCTCCTTGCGCTCGGTGATCTCCAGGTGGGTTCCGGCCAGCAGCAGGGGCGTGCCGTCCGCTGCGCGTTCCATGAGCCGGGCGCGCGCTGCAATCCAGATCCAGTGCCCTTGCTGATGGCGCAGCCGGTACTCAAAATTCAGGTGTTCGCTGTTGCCGGCATAGTGCTGTTCCAGGGCCGCGAAAAAGGCGGCCAGATCGTCCGGATGCACCAGCTCGCGCCAGCGGGCGTACAGGTTGTCGCCCAGCTCATGCTTGGCATAGCCAGCCAGGGAGGCCCAGCGGTCGCTCATCTGCAGTTGGCGGGTCTTGTAGTCAAACTCCCAGGTGGCGACACCCGTGCCATCAATGATGTTTTGCAGACGCTTTTGCTCGGCGTCGAGTTGCTCGCGGGCTGCCTGCTCACGTTGTTTGGCAGCTTCAATGTGGCGGCGGTAGCGTTGGGCGCGCCACACGGCCCAGGTCACCAGTGCCGTGGCTGCCAGCGCAGCCGCCAGCAAGTAGAGCGCCTGGCTGGCGGGCAGGTTGCGCTGGAAGGCAGCGCGCGGGCGCAGCACCACTTCCCAGGGCCGGGTGGCCATGTCCACGGTCAGGCCAAAGTCGGCCGGTTTGCTGTTGGCCAAAAAACCGAAGTACATCGGCTTGTCGGCCGCGCCGCCATACCACGTGTAGATGGGCTCATTGGCCTGGTCGTCCGGTGCGGCCAGATCAAAGATGAGCAGGTCCAATCCGGCCAGATCGGCACGGTAACTGGCTTCGCGCAGCAAGGCCTTGAGCGGCACCTCGGCCACTACATAGCCTACGTGGCGCTGCATGCCACCGCTCACGGGATCGCGCTCGTACACCGGCGACGACACCGAAATGGCCGCTGCCAACCCGGAGTCTGGCGGCGCACTGGCAATCGGAAAGGCCAGGGATGCCACCGGTCGGCCAATCACACGCGCATGTTGTTTGGGCTGCATGGCACGGGCATCGGGTGTCTGGTCCCGGCCCAGCGACGGATGGTCTTCGGGCCAGACATACAGCACAGGCAGGTATTCGCTGCGCGGCGCTACCGGCGTGCGCGGGGTGACGTCGGGCTCCAGCACGCGGTAACCCACAAGCCCTTGGGCCCGTGCCGCGGTCTCAAACGCGTGCAGCGTGCGGCCATCCACCAGCGGCTGCCACTGCAATACTGAGATAGTGTGCAAATCGCCCATGACACGGCGCATATAGGCGTTGAACTGCAGGCGCTGCAGTTGGGGCTGGGTCTCCACCATCAGGCCTGCGTTGTGGGTGGCTTCCACCGTGCGGGTGATGTCCAGCTCCAGTGCATCGATCACGGTTTGGGCGCTGGCGTTGCGGATCTCCTGGATTCGCAAGGTCTCGGTTTGGCGCAAACTGAAAAACAGTGCAGCACTGCATAGCAAGCCCACTGCGACCACAGCGCCGAGTACCACTGCATCGGGCAGGCGCCGGACAGCAGGTAGCGGCGTGGAGGGCGAATGTTGCTCCATGGTGGTGCAGTGTAGGCCGCTGTGGGCGGCCGTGCTAGTGGGCTTTGGCCCGTGCGTTCAGCCTTGGGCTACAGGGCGGCTGGCATCGCTGCACCACTCGCTCCAGCTGCCGGCAAACAAGCCGGGACGGCCCAGACCCGCGATCTCCATCGCCAGCACATTGGGAACGGCGCTCACACCGCTGCCGCAGTGGTGCACTACGTCGGCCGGGTTGCGTACGCCCAGTAACACCTCAAACTCCTGGCGCAATTGGGCGGCGGGTTTGAACTTACCGTTGGGGCCCATGTTGCTGGCAAAGGGGCGATTCACCGCACCGGGAATATGGCCGGCGACGGGATCCAGCGGTTCCACTTCACCCCTGAAACGGGGCAGGGCGCGCGCATCCACAATGTGCTGGTCCTTGCCCAGGCGTTGCAGCACGGTGTCCACCGTCACGAGCGTGGCCAACGGAGTACCCATCGCGAAGGTAGTGACGCTGTGGGCGGCCGGCGTCTCTGTTTGTACGGCGTTGCCTGAGGCCTGCCAGGCCTGCAGACCGCCATCCAGCACGGCCACCGCATCGTGGCCCATCCACTTGAGCATCCACCACAGCCGGCCCGCGTAGTTCACACCTTGGCGGTCGTAGACCACGGCCTGCATGCCATTGGCGAAACCCACACTGCCCAGCCAGGCAGCAAAAGTTTCGCGCGCAGGCAGCGGGTGCCGCCCGCCCGAGGCGGCGGTGGGGTCGGCTTTGGCGCTGAGTGCCGTGTCCAAGTGCGCGTACACCGCGCCGGGAATATGGGCCTGCGCATACATGGCGCTGCCCGCTTCAGGGTTGGTCAAATCGAAGCTGCAGTCAAAGACCATCAGCGGTGCGCCGCTGGCTTGCAGGGCCTTGAGTTGTTCGACAGAGATGAGGGTGGTGTAGGTCATGACATTAATTATCCATTCGGCCATGGTGGTTTGCTCGCGGGTCTACGTGGCCAGCAAATCGGCCGCCGGGTAGGGGCTCTGGGTTTATATTTGTGGGCAATCAGAGGCGTAGCTGTGGATGGCAGTTATGCGGCGATAGCTGATTCTCATCGCAGCCAGAAACCTACGCATTGCCCCCGAAATAACGTACCCATCAGACTGCCGATCTGCGGATAGACTTTGTTCCGTTCAGCGCAGTGCTGATCGCCTTTTGCCTGGCCGCATCCATCATGAAATATCTTCGCCCACTCCTTGTTCTTTTCGCGGCTGTCGCGTGCGCTCACGTGGACGCACAGACGACCGGCGCTTTCCCGCACAAGTTCAATGACTCCCCGAGCCCAGCCGCGTCGCAGGGATCCTTTGCGGAATCCAACGCGGCGGTGTTCAAGGCCTGTGCAGCCACTTCGTCAGCCAAGGTCGCGTGTCCGCTGGATGCGGTGTTCGGGCTCTTCAAGCTCGCTCGCAACAACGATGTGCTGGACTTCAAGGTTTCAAACACAGTCCCTCTGGTGGTCGACCAGAACTACGGATGGATCATGAAACTCAACCAGAAGACCGGCAAGGTTCGCGTTCTTGAGCGCATGACGTTGCCACAAGCCCCAGAGACGTGGGGCGCGGGTGGCCAGCCTTATGGCACCTCAGCGGATCGCAAGACGATGTCGATTGATGTGACCCTGACCGTATACAACGGCACCATCTCAAAGTCTTGGGACGTGGCGAAGGGTGATCCTCCCGGCCATTACCTGATTAGTGCGTACGTCGGAAACTCTGCACCGGTGCAGTTCGAGTTCGACGTTATTGATCCGCGCTGAATCAGCGCGGAGGGCTCAATGCTCCTCTGCTGGCGTATCCGGCAGTGCCCGTGAGCGCAAGATGGTCGCCAGCACGCCACTGGTCACGATGACCGCAATGCCAGCCCAGCCCATGGGGGCGATATGGTCGCCAAACAGCACCAGGCTAAAGACCACGGCAAACACAATGCCAGAGTACTGCATGCTGGCGACCACCAAGGTGGCGCCCTTGCGGTAGGCGCGCGTCATGCACCATTGGCCCAACGAGGCCAGGATGCCGATGGGAATGACCCAGGCTGCGTCTTGCCAGGCCACCTCGCTCCAGGGCGTGATGTGGGTAAATAGCATGCCCCCCGCGCCCACCACGGCACTGCCGACCGAGAAGTAAAACACTGTGCGCTCTTCAGGCTCGCCCACCTTGCCCAGCGCGGTGACTTGCATATAGGCCAGCGCAGAACCCAGGCCAGAGAGCAGACCGACGACGCCACCAAACAGCTGGTTCTGGTCGATGGTGGGGCGCAGTGTCATTACCACGCCCGCAAAGCCCATGAACACCGTGCCCAGTAGCGCACCCTGGGGCTGGTTTTTGCCGTAGAGTAGGGCGCCGCCCACCACAAAGGCTGCCACCCAGACGCCGCTCATGTAGTTCAGCGTCATGGCCGTGGCCAAGGGCAGGTGCGCAATGGCGTAGAACCAGGAGCTCAGCGAGGCCACGCCAATGAAGCTGCGCCACAAGTGCATCATGGGTACCGGGGTGCGCAGTGTGGCGCCGCGGGCGCGCACCACGATGCCCATGAAGATGATGCTGACGATGCCGCGGTAAAACACCAGCTCAAAGGTGCCAAAGCTGCTGGAGGCGAACTTGATGCCCACGGCCATCAAGGCGAACCAGAACGAAGCCAGAACCATCCACAAAGCCTGCATGGGTGTTTACCAGTCAAATAGGGCGCTAGCCCTCGTGGAATATACGCGGGTAGCTACTTAATCAATAGCAAGCTGCATCTTGCCGCGGTACCACTCGTGGAAGTGCTGCATGCCGTCTTCCATCGGGCTTTGGTATGGGCCGACTTCGTTGTCGCCGCGTGCCAGCAGGGCCGCACGGCCGGCGTCCATGCGCTCGGCGATTTCGTCGTCTTCCACGCAGGTTTCCATGTAGGCAGCCTGCTGGGCTTCGACAAACTCGCGCTCAAACGCGGCAATTTCTTCTGGGTAGTAGAACTCCACCATGTTCATGGTCTTGTTCACGCCCATGGGGTGCAGCGTGGACACCGTCAGCACGTGGGGGTACCACTCGACCATGATGTGCGGGTAGTAGGTCAGCCAGATGGCGCCGAACTTGGGTGGCACGCCGTTGCGGTAGTTCAGCAGGGCGTTCTGCCAGCGTTCGTAGGCGGGGGAGCCCCCGGACGCGTCGGCCTTGCCCAAACGGTTGGCTACGCCCACGGTTTGCACCGAGTAGTTGTCCTTGAATTCCCATCGCAGGTCGTCGCACGTCACAAACTGGCCCAATCCAGGATGGAAGGGCCCTACGTGGTAGTCCTCCAGATAGACCTCGATGAAGGTCTTCCAGTTGTAGTTGCACTCGTGCATCTCCACGCGGTCCAGCACATAGCCCTCAAAGCTCAGGTCTGCCCGCGGGCCCATGTTGGCCAGTTGGGTGGCCACGTCCACGCCATTCGCCTCGAACAGTAGGCCATTCCATTCCTGTAGCTTGTAATTGTTCAGGTTCAGGCAGGGGTCTTGCGCGAAGTGGGGGGCTCCAATCAGCGTGCCGCTTTGTGTGCCATGGCTGCCTGCGTGGGCGCCGCTGTAGGTCCAGCGGTGCAGCGGGCAGACGATGTTGCCGCTGGCGCTGCCCTGGGCGTTGTGCGTCAGCGAGCCACGGCCCTTGAGCATGACGGCCTGGCGGTGGCGGCAGACGTTGGAGATGAGTTCGATGCCACCTGCGTTGCGCACCAGCGCGCGCCCCTCTTTTTCCTGGGGCAGGGCGTAGTAGTCCCCTACGTTGGGAACGCTCAGGGAGTGCCCCACATAGCGGGGCCCTTGCTGAAAGATACTTTGCATTTCAAGCGCGTAGAGCGCCGGGTCAAAGTAGCTCGAAACTGGTAGTTGGCTGTGCGCCTGCTGCAGTTGAAGACTTAAATCAGACATGGGTGACCTGACCTAAAGACTCCCCACAGGGGGATGCGCCATAGGGTGCGCGGTGAATGGGAGCCGTCCATCCCAGAAACGGGATGCCGGAAGCGGGACGGGCGATTGTACCTGCTTGGGGGCATTTGCCTAGGCCGAAGCACCGGGGCTTGGGCCTAAAATCGCGGTTTGCTTTTTGAACGTCTCCCATGCCCAAGGCCAGTGCTTCCTCTCCCCCCTCTGCCACCGCCGCTGCTGACAGCAGCGCGGCGATGCCCGCCAGCTACGAAGCGGCCATGCAGGAACTCGAAAGCTTGGTGGCCCGCTTGGAGTCCGGCGAGATGCCGTTGGACCAGTTACTGAGTGGTTACCAGCGCGGCGCGGCGTTGCTGCAGTTCTGCCGCGACAAGCTGCAGGCCGTGGAAGAACAAATCAAGGTGCTGGACGACGGCGCCCTGAAACCCTGGAAAGCCTGATGCACGCCGCTGTTGCCCCCCACCCCGTGGCTGCCTTTGACCTGGACGGCTGGAGCCGCGAACGCCTGAACCAGGTGGAACGCGCGCTGGAAGCGTGGATCACGGCCGACGCGCCCCAGGGCGTGGACCATGGCGCGCCGGCTGCGCTGGTGGAGGCCATGCGCTATTCCGTGCTGGATGGCGGCAAACGCCTGCGCCCGCTGCTAGTGCTGGCCGCCCACGAAGCCGTGGCCGCCGAAGGCCATGGCTGCCCGGCCGCCGCTCTGCGCGCGGCCTGTGCGGTGGAACTGATCCATGCGTACTCCCTGGTGCATGACGACATGCCCTGCATGGACAACGACGTGCTGCGCCGGGGCAAGCCCACGGTGCATGTGCAGTTTGGCGAGGCCAGTGCTCTGCTGGCGGGTGACGCGCTGCAGGCCCTGGCGTTTGAATTTTTGACCCCACAGGATGACTCGGTGCCCTGCACCACGCAGGCGCGCCTGTGCGGCCTGCTGGCACGTGCCGCAGGGAGCGCGGGCATGGCCGGAGGCCAAGCCATCGATCTGGCCAGCGTGGGCCTGCCGCTGACAGAAAACCAGCTGCGCGAAATGCACCAGCTCAAGACCGGTGCACTGCTGCAGGGCAGCGTGCTCATGGGGGCGCACTGCGCGGCGCCCTCGGCCCAGGCGCTCAAGGGCCTGGAGGCCTACGGTGCCGCCATTGGCCTGGCCTTCCAGGTGGTGGACGATATTCTGGATGTGACGGCCGACTCGGCCACGCTGGGCAAGACCGCGGGCAAAGATGCCGACAACGACAAGCCCACCTATGTCTCGCTGATGGGGCTGGAAGCCAGCCGGGCCTACGCCGCTCAGCTGCTGCAGCAGGCGCTGGATGCGCTGCAGGCCAGTGGTCTCGCCGACACCCGGGCCCTGCAAGCGCTGGCCGGCATGGTGGTGCACCGCGCCAGCTAGACATTGAGTAAAAAAGGCCGCTAGCCCCCGAAAAATATGCGCAAGCAGCTTCTAAAAAGATAGCAAATGCCCTCTACCGATCTGACTCCCGCGTCTTTGCTCTCCGCCATTGACGACCCCGCGGCCTTGCGTCAGCTGCCGCGGGCGCAGCTGCGCACCCTGGCGGACGAGTTGCGCACCTACCTGCTCAACAGTGTGGCCAAGACCGGCGGGCACTTGAGTTCCAACCTGGGCACGGTGGAGCTCACCGTGGCGTTGCACTATGTGTTCAACACGCCCGAAGACCGCGTGGTCTGGGACGTAGGCCACCAAACCTACCCACACAAGATCCTGACTGGCCGGCGCGACCGCATGCACAGCCTGCGCCAGTTCGGTGGCCTCTCCGGCTTCCCGCGCCGCGACGAGAGCGAATACGACACCTTCGGCACCGCGCATTCCAGCACCTCCATCTCGGCTGCACTGGGCATGGCGCTGGCCGCCCGCATCAAGGGCGAAGACCGCTATTCGGTGGCCGTGATTGGTGATGGCGCGCTGACCGCCGGCATGGCCTTTGAGGCGCTGAACAATGCCGGTGTGGAAGACTGCAAGCTGCTGGTCATCCTGAATGACAACGACATGAGCATCAGCCCGCCTGTGGGTGCGCTGAACCGCTATCTGGCCCAGCTCATGAGCGGCCAGTTTTACGCCGCGGCCAAGAACGTGGGCAAGAGCGTGCTCAAGGGCGCACCGCCCCTGTTTGCGCTGGCCAAGCGCATTGAAGAGCAGGCCAAGGGCATGGTGGTGCCGGCCACGCTGTTCGAGAAATTCGGCTTCAACTACATCGGCCCCATCGATGGCCACGACCTGGATTCGCTGATTCCCACGCTGGAAAACATCAAGCAGCTCAAGGGCCCGCAGTTTTTACATGTGGTGACCAAAAAAGGCCAGGGTTATAAGCTGGCCGAGGCCGACCCCGTGGCCTACCATGGCCCCGGCAAGTTCGACCCGGCCGTGGGCTTGGTCAAGTCCGCCGCGGTGGCCAAGCCCACCTTCACCCAAGTGTTCGGCCAATGGCTCTGCGACATGGCGGCAGCGGACGGGCGCCTGGTCGGCATCACGCCGGCCATGCGCGAGGGCTCGGGCATGGTGGAGTTTGAAAAACGCTTCCCGGCGCGCTACTTCGATGTGGGCATTGCCGAGCAGCATGCGGTCACCTTTGCGGGTGGCCTGGCCTGCGAAGGACTCAAGCCTGTGGTCGCGATCTACTCCACCTTTTTGCAGCGCGCCTATGACCAGCTGATCCACGACGTGGCGCTGCAAAACCTGCCCGTGGTGTTTGCGCTGGACCGCGCCGGCTTGGTGGGTGCGGACGGCGCCACACATGCTGGAGCCTACGACATCCCGTTCCTGCGCTGCATTCCCAACATGAGCATTGCTTGCCCGGCCGACGAGGCTGAGTGCCGCCAGCTGCTGAGCACCGCGTTTGCACAGAACCACCCGGTGGCCGTGCGCTACCCGCGCGGCAGCGGTGCCGGTGTGGCGGTGCAAGGCACCTTGGAAGGCTTGCCCTTTGGCAAGGGAGAGATTCGCCGCCAGGGCAAGGCTATTGCCATCCTCGCCTTTGGCACGCTGCTGCAGCCTGCGCTGGTGGCGGCTGAAGCGCTGGGTGCCACGGTGGTGAATATGCGTTGGGCCAAACCGCTAGACACGGCTCTGCTGCTGCAAGTGGCTAACAGCCACCAGGCACTGGTGACCGTGGAAGAGGGCGCCACCATGGGCGGTGCGGGCAGTGCCGTGCTGGAGGCCCTGCAGGCCGCGGGACTGGAGTTGCCGGTGCTGCAGCTGGGGCTGGCGGACGAATTCATTGAGCATGGTGACCCCGCCTATCTGCTGCAATTGCAAGGCTTGGATGCCAAGGGCATACAGGCCTCGATTGCGCAGCGTTTTGGTGCATTGCTGGCACCTGCCGCACGCGCTGCGTAAGCCACAAGTCAGCTAGAAGCCGGCGCGCCATGCGCTGGCTTGCAGAATCCTGAAAGCGGTCCGCCAGCGGGCCCGCGTCGAGGGAAAACCCCCACCAATGGGGTGCATCGCGTTCCTACAATCGCGCTTGACTACTACAGTCCTTGCGGCAGGGAGCACTTCGCCGCAAGATGGTTACAACACAATTACCGGAGTACACCGAATGGATCGTCGTTCAATCATCAAAAACGCAGGCATTGCCGGCGTCTTGGCCGCAGGTGCAGCACCTGCTGTGCATGCGCAAGCCGCAATCCGCTGGCGCCTGGCTTCCAGCTTCCCCAAGTCGCTGGACACCATCTTTGGCGCGGCCGAGTCGTTTGCCAAAAAAGTGAAGGAAATGTCGGGCGGCAAGTTTGAAATCTCCACCCATGCGGCTGGCGAACTAATGCCCGCGTTCGGCGTGGTGGACGGAGTGCAGAACGGTACTGTGGAAATGGCCCACACTGCGCCTTACTACTTCTTTGGCAAGGACGAAACCTTTGCCCTGGGTTGCGCTATTCCCTTTGGCCTGAACAGCCGCCAGATGACAGCTTGGATGTACGAAGGCAATGGCCTGAAGCTGATGCGCGAGTTCTACGGCAAGTACAACATCGTGAACTTCCCCGGCGGCAACACGGGCGCCCAGATGGGTGGCTGGTACCGCAATGAAATCAAGTCCGCCAAGGACATCAAGGGCTTGAAGTTCCGTGTGGGCGGCTTCGCTGGAAAAGTGATCGAACGCATGGGTGGCGTGCCCCAGAACATTCCTGGCGGCGAAATCTACCAAGCACTGGAAAAAGGCACGATCGATGCGGCCGAGTGGGTGGGACCTTACGATGACCAGAAGCTGGGCTTCAACAAGGTGGCACCGTTCTACTACTACCCAGGCTGGTGGGAAGGTGGTCCCCAGTTGGACTTCTTCATCAACAACAAGGCCTTCGACAGCCTGTCGCCAGAAAACAAGGCCATCGTGGAATGTGCAGCTGCATTTGCCCATACAGAAATGCAGGCCAAGTACGATGCCAAGAACCCCAATGCGTTGAAGCAACTGGTGGGTGCCAAGACCAAGGTCTTGCCCTTCCCCAAAGACGTCCTGGACCTGGCCTTCAAAGAGTCGATGGCCCTGTATGACGAAATCAGCGCCAAGAACGAAAACTGGAAGAAGGTGTACGCGGACTACGCTGCATTCCGCAAGGACCAGAACCTGTGGTTCCGTTTCACGGAAGCCAAGTTCGACACCTATATGCAAGGCCAAAAGCTGTAATCCTCAGCTTTTGCCCTGTACAAAAAGCCCCGCTTTGCGGGGCTTTTTTTGGTCCTCGGTTGGCGACTGTTGGTTTGCGCGCAAGCATGGCCCAATGGGAAGGACAGAGAGGGGCCACAGGCGCGGCTGCTCTCAGGGCTCCTGACGATTGGGTCAGTGCCCTTGCCCTGGGGCCTCGTAGGAAGTTGGGCCAGAGACATCCGCTGCACATAGATGCCTGACCCCAACGAAAAAGCCCCGCAGAGCGGGGCTTTGGAGATCACGCCACGCAGCAGCGTGGTTCGTAGTCCGGTTATTTCTTTTTCTCGTCCTTGTCCAGGGAGTCCTGCAAGGCCTTGAGAGGATCGTCCTCCGCAGGCTTGGCATCGCCGGCTGCTGCTGCACCATCTTTCGTTGCATCGGCTGCTGGCATTTCTGGGGCTTCTGCGGCTTTGGAGTCCGCATCCATTTGCATTTGCACCTGGTCCAGATCCACTTTTTCTGCTTTGTCCAGGCCGTTGGAAACGATGCCCGGGAAGAAGATGATCAGTGCCACCATGATGATTTGAATCAGCACGAAGGGCACGGCACCCCAGTAGATCTGCATGGTGGTCACGGGCTGAATGGTCTTGCCGGTGATGCGGTCTTTGTACTCCTTGTTGGGTGCCACGCTGCGCAGGTAGAACAGTGCAAAGCCGAAAGGCGGGTGCATGAACGAGGTCTGCATGTTCACGCCCAGCAGCACACCAAACCAGATCAGGTCAACGCCCAGTTTTTCTGCCACGGGTGCCAGCAAGGGCACCACGATGAAGGACAGTTCAAAGAAGTCCAAGAAGAAGGCCAGGAAGAAGATCAGGATGTTGACCACGATCAGGAAGCCGGTCTGCCCGCCTGGCAAACCGGTCAGCAGGTGTTCTACCCATTTCTGTCCATCTACACCTTGGAACACCAAGCTAAAGATGGTGGAACCGATGAGGATGAACACCACAAAGCAGGACAGCTTGGTGGTCGTATTCAGGGCTTGCTTCAGCAGCGCCAGGCTCAGGCGGCCGCGCGCAATGGCCATGATGAAGGCGCCCAGGGCACCCATGGCGCCACCTTCAGTCGGCGTCGCAATGCCCAGGAAGATCGTGCCCAGCACGAGGAAGATCAGCAGCAACGGAGGAATCAGCACAAAGGTCACGCGCTCTGCCATGCGGGACAGCAGACCCATGCCCGTTACTTTGTTGATCAATGCGATGACAAAGGCGAGCATTACGCCTGAGCACATCGAAACCACAATGGTTTCGTCAGTAGCGACTTTCTCCACCAGCTCACCTTTGAACCAGCTGTAGACATTGGCGTAGTGTTCGCCGAAGTACACGGCAACGGCTGTGGAAACAATGGTGAGGATCAACAGGGACAACAGGCCGCTCTTGCCGTTGTCCTCACGAATGGTGCGTGCTTCCAGTGGCAGTGCAGGAACCCATGTGGGCCGGAAGATGGCGATCAAAATCACGAAGCCGGTGTACATGGCAGTCAGCATGAAACCAGGGATGAAGGCGCCCTTGTACATGTCACCCACACTGCGGCCCAGTTGGTCGGCCAGAATGATCAGCACCAACGACGGGGGGATGATCTGGGCCAACGTTCCCGACGCTGCAATCACGCCCGATGCAATGCGCCGGTCATAGCCGTATCGCATCATGATGGGGAGCGAAATGAGACCCATGGAGATGACGGAAGCAGCAACGACTCCGGTGGTGGCTGCCAGCAGGGCACCTACAAAAATCACCGCAAATGCCAAGCCTCCACGTACGGGGCCAAACAGCTGACCGATGGTTTCCAGCAAGTCTTCGGCCATGCCGCTTCGTTCAAGTATGAGCCCCATCAGCGTAAAGAACGGGATGGCCAGCAGCGTGTCGTTCTGCATGATGCCGAACAGGCGCAAGGGAAGCGCTTGCAGCAAAGCCTGTGGCAATACACCGATCTCTACACCGATGAAGCCGAAGAACAGGCCACAGGCCCCCAGGCTGAATGCCACGGGGAAGCCCATGAGCAGAAAGAGAATGAGCCCCGCGAACATGATCGGGGCCAAATTGGTTGCAAAAAATTCCATGGAATGGCTCCCGGTTCAGGCGGCTTTGTTTTTGGTTTCTGCGAGCTTCTGAATGGCCTCT
The DNA here is from genome assembly GCF_059416145.1 of Rhodoferax sp. GW821-FHT09E07. Classification (NCBI taxonomy): domain Bacteria; kingdom Pseudomonadati; phylum Pseudomonadota; class Betaproteobacteria; order Burkholderiales; family Comamonadaceae; genus Rhodoferax; species Rhodoferax sp. GW821-FHT09E07. The sequence goes on from NZ_JBWKOP010000001.1 coordinate 546,053, forward strand.
GCCAACTCTTCTTCTGCAGTCTTTTCAATCTTCTTGGCGGTAGGGTCGTCGATCAGACCCTGCAGGAAAGCCAGACGTTTGATCAGCTCTGACCAACCCTGGAGCAGCAGCAAGCTGAAGCCCAAAGGGATCATGGCGTACACCGGCCAGCGGATCAGGCCACCTGCGTTCGAGGACACTTCGCCCGACTGCAGGCCTTTGAGGAAGAAGGGAACGCCGTAGTACAGGATGGCAATGCATACGGGTGTAAGAAAAAAAGTGAAACCAATCACGTCCACCCAGATTTGCGCGCGCTTGGACAGCTTGCTGGAGATCACGTCAATCTTGACGTGCTCACCATTGAGCAAGGTGTAGCCCGCCGCAATCAGGAAGGATGCCGCAAAGAGGTACCACTGAATTTCCAGAAATGCGTTGGAGCCGATGTTGAAGGCTTTGCGTACGGCGGCATTCACACCGCTCACCACGGTGGATGCCAAGATCAGCCAGATGACGTATTTGCCAATCTGGGTATTGAGCCAGTCGACGGCTCTGGATAGTTTGAGAAGTGCCTGCATGATGGCTCCTGGTTGTTATAGGTTCTGCGCCTGCGCGCAGTGTGCGAAATCAGACGCGCAAGACGGCGCCGATGAACGCTGAGCGTAACCGTTTGTCGCTGAAATAAGCCTGACGCTTACCTTTGGTGTTTACCCTTAGTGTTGAGGTCATCACAACAGGCGAAATGCCACTACCGCAACCAGCGTGGGAGGAATCGCCGCAAACAACAAACCCAAGGGATGGATGGCCGCTTCGTCAAATTTGCCACGCAAGATAGAGGCGCCAGCCGGGTTGGGGGCATTGGCAATCACGGTGAGTCCGCCGCCGGTTACGGCACCCATGACCAGTGCCAATTTGAAGTCCTCGCTGAGCCCTTCAACCAGCGAACCCAAGTAGGTCAGTGCGGCGTTGTCGGTGATGGCCGTAAGCAGTGTCGCGCCCACGTAAACCGTGCCGCTGTTCATGCCCATCAAAACGTCCTGCAGCCACCACTGTTGCATGCCGCCCAGCACCACCAAGCCACCGAGGAAGAACGCCACCATCAGCGCCTCACGCAAGATCAAGGGGTTCTGGTGCCGCTGGTAAGCGGTGGCAAAGCCCATGAAAAAGAGCAGCAAACCCACAAACACAGCCGTGTGGTGGGAGAACACCACGATCAGTGCCAGAAACACAAGGTGGACGGCGATGATGGACGCCGGTACTGGTGCGACGGCACTGCTTTGTACCGGCGGGAGTCCGGCAAACTCCTTGCGAAAAAAGAAAGTGGCACAGGCGGCATTCACAGATACCGCCACTGCAGCTTTCCAGCCAATATGGCTCAGCATGAACCAGAGGTCCCAGTTCCACTTGCCAGCCACCATGAGCACGGGAGGGGCGGCAAAAGGGGTCAGGGTGCCACCAATGGAGACGTTCACAAACAGCACCCCAATCGTCGCGTATTTCAGTTTGGTGGAGATGGGTTGGGAGAACAGGGTGTCGCGCAAAATCAATGCGGCCAGGGTCATGGCTGCCGGCTCGGTGATCAGGGAACCTGCGAGCGGTACCAGCGCTAGTGTCACAAAGTAAGTGGCGATGCCCAGCGGAAGAGGCAGATAGCGGGCCAGCAACTTCACCAGGCCTTCCACACACTGTAGGATGGGCCGTGTGCCTGCTACCACCATGATGGCCAGCACGAACAGGGGTTCTCCAAAATTGCGCGTGTCCAGGTAGTGGGTGGCTGCCTCTTTGCCGTCCAGGCCCAGCATGAAGGTCATCATCACCATGGCCCAGAAGCCGAAGACAACTTCCACCTCGCCCAGCAGATGCCAGATCCCAGCATGGGCCGGGTGGGTGTGGGCCAGGTGCTCAAAAAACTTGGTCGAAAACGTATGCAACACAGCCAGTGCAAAAAGGGCTGCGCCAATGAGCTGAATCGTGCTGGGAGCGGTCATAGGGGGCTTTCAAGGCAACGGTGCTGGATCGGTCAGGGGCGCAGTCTAATCGCTGCTGCTGCTGGATGGGCTGAACAAACCCTGACGCAGCCGGCGGCGCGGGGCGTGTCACAACCGCGTCACAGCGATGCATGACCATCGCGCCTCACAAGGAGGTTCCCATGGCGTGGTTGGTGCATTGGCGAATTCGTTCGCGGTTGTTGTTGCTGTTGGCGTTCTCGGTGGGTGCTCTGGCGCTAGTCGGTTCCTTTGCGGCGTTCACCATCACCCGTGAGGCGCAGCGCGCGACCGATTTCATCGACGCCGAGTTTGAAGCCGTACAAACCCTGGGCGATGTGCGCACCGCGCTGGGCAACGTCCGGCGGGTTGAAAAAGATATTTTTCTGACCATGGGCGATGAGCAGGAAACCGAGCGATTCACCACACAGTGGTCCGCCGAGGTGGCCCACACGCGTGAAGCCATTGCCCGTACCCAAGCACTGGCGCAACCCGAAGATGCCGTCGCGTTGGCCGACATGCTGCAGGCGCTGGACCGCTATGCCGCGGGCTTCAAGTCCATCCTGGGGCAAATGGCCCGTGGCGAACTCAATGATCCTTGGGCCGGCAACCGGGCCATGGCGCCGCACAAAGCGCAGATCCAGCAGGCCGAGGCGGCCTTGCTGGCCCTGACGACCTCTATTGCGGCCCGGGCTACCCAGCGGCGCGAAGCGCTGGAGACCACCGGTGCGCAGGCCCCCTGGCTGGTGGGCGTGGCCACGCTGTTGGTGGCGGTATTAGCCACCGCGCTGGTGCTGGCCATCGTGCGCTCCATCCTGCGACCCATCGCCCAGTTGCAAACCACCGCCGACGCTTGGGGCAACGGAGACTTGCGCGCGCCCCTGCAAGTGCAGGGGCGCGACGAGTTGGCTGCGGTGCAGCGCGACCTGGGGCGTATGCACACCGCACTGGCTGGCCTGGTGACGCAGGTGCGCGCAGGCGTGGAGGTGGTGAGCAACAACACCGATGAAATTGCCATGGCCAATACCGACCTGTCGGAACGCACGGAGAAGGCCGCGGTGTCGTTGCAGCGCACCACGCTGGCCGTCGGCCAGTTGTCAGATGCAGTGCGCCATACCGCGGAATCTGCCCAGCAGGCCGTGCATTCGGCGGTGGCGGCCCACCAGGTGGCAGAGCGCGGCGGTGCCGTAGTGGCCCAGGTCGTGCAAACCATGCAGGACATCAATGGCGCGTCGCGCAAGATTGCCGACATCATCCAGGTCATTGACGGCATTGCATTCCAGACCAATATTCTGGCCCTGAACGCCGCGGTGGAGGCTGCCCGCGCGGGCGACCAAGGCCGTGGTTTTGCGGTGGTGGCCAGTGAGGTACGCGGCCTGGCAGGCCGTTCGGCAGAGGCTGCGCGCGAGATCAAGGCCATCATTGGCCGCTCAGTGGAGGCGGTGGAGCAGGGGACGGTGCTGGTGGCCAGCGCAGGGCGCACCATGCAGGACATTGTGCGCAGCGTGGGCCAGGTGTCGCAGGCCATAGAGACCATCCGCAGTGCCGCTGAGGTGCAGCACACCGGTATTGGTCAGCTTCGAATGACGCTGGACCAGATTGACCAGGCAACCCAGCAGAACGCAGCCATGGTGGAGGAGTCCGCCGCGGGTGCCCTGAGCCTAGCCCAGGAAACCCAGCACTTGCGCAGCGCAGTCCAGGTGTTTCAGCTCGACGAAAACCCGAGTTCCATGCCCAATAGGCCGCTAGCCCTCATGAACTATGCGTGAGCCGCTTTAAGGGGTGACTGCGGGGAAGGAGCTGCCGTCCACTGTCAGGCCCTGGGCCGACAGTTTGGTGGCACTGGAGGTTTTGATGCCTTTGACGCGCGCCATGAAGTCCGCCCAGCTTTTAAAAGGGCCGTTCTGGCGCGCCTGCAAAATGCGTGCGGTCTGGGTCGGACCAAGGCCGCGCAGACCATCGAGCTGCGCCTCGGTGGCGTCATTTACCTCCAGCGCCCAGCTGGAGAGACTCAGCAGCAGGCTGGCAACCAGCAGGGGCAGGGTACGTGCGTGGGCCATGGCGTCTCAGGCCTTGCGGTTGGCCAGCCATTGCACATACTTGCCCACACCGGTTTGCACGTCCACAAACGCATGGTCGCAGCCGGTGTCGCGTAAGGCGGTCAGGTCGGCCTGGGTGTAGCACTGGTACTTGCCGCGCAGTGCATCGGGGAAGGGGATGTACTCCACCAGGCCTTGGGCGGCGATATCGGCCAGTGGCAGGGCACCTTCGCCACGCAGGCCGCGCAGGGCGTTCACCACCGAGCTGGCCACGTCGTTGAAGGGCTGGGCGCGGCCCGAGCCGAGGTTGAAGATGCCGCTTTGCGTGGGATGGTCAAAGAACCAGAGGTTCACGGCCACCACGTCGTCGATGAACACGAAGTCGCGCATCTGGCCGCCTTGCGAGTAGCCGCCGTATTCACCAAACAGCTTGACCTTGCCTTCGGCGTTGAACTGGTGGTACTGGTGAAAGGCCACACTGGCCATGCGGCCCTTGTGCTGCTCGCGCGGGCCGTAGACGTTGAAGTAGCGAAAGCCCACCACCTGGTGCGTCTTGCCGGCCTTGGTGCGCTGGAAGTCGTTGCCACACTCGCGGCGCATGCGCTGGTCAAACAGCAGTTTGGAGTAGCCGTAAACGTTGAGTGGCGCCTCGAAGGCGGGCTCCTCGCGGAAGGTGTCAGAGCCGCCATAGGTGGCCGCGCTGGAGGCGTACAGCAGGCGCGCACCGCGCTTCTGGCAGGCCTGGAACAGGTGCCACGACAGCGTGTAGTTGTTGGCCATCATGTACTTGCCGTCCTGCTCCATGGTGTCGCTGCAGGCGCCTTCGTGGAACACGGCTTCCACCTGGCCATAGTGGCCGGACGCAAAGTCGTCGTAGAAGCTGTCGGCATCCACATAGTCGGCAATCTGCAGGTCCGCCAGGTTGCGGAATTTGTCGCCTTGCTTGAGGTCGTCCACCGCAATGATGTCGGTGAGGCCGCGGGCATTGAGCCCGGCAACGATGTTGCTGCCAATGAAACCGGCCGCGCCGGTGACCACGATGCGTGTCATGCAAATAGCTCCTCGTAAGACACCGTGGCGGTGCCGAATTTACCCACCACCAGGCCGCCCGCTCGATTGGCTAGGGGCACGGCGTCGCGCAGGCTCAGGCCTGCACCTACCAGCGCGGCCATGGTGGCAATTACCGTGTCGCCGGCACCCGTCACATCGAACACCTCACGCGCTTGCGCACTCACGTGCAGTTGGCCCGTTGCATCGAACAGCGTCATGCCTTCCTCGCTGCGGGTGAGCAGTACGGCGTCCAATTGCAGCTGGGTGCGCAGGTTGTGTACTTTGGTGCGCAGCTCGTCCTCGCTGGCCCAGGCGCCAATTACCTGCTGCAGCTCCGCGCGGTTGGGGGTGATCACGCTGGCCTGCTGGTAGCGCGAGTAGTCGCTACCCTTGGGATCGATCAGGATGGGTTTGTCAGCCGCACGGGCGCGCGCAATCATGTCGCTCACATGGGCCAGGCCACCCTTGCCGTAGTCGGAAAAGAGGATGGCGTCGTGCCCGGGCAGCAGGTTGGCAAAGATGGCGGTCTGGCCAGCCAGAATCTCATGGTTGGGGGTGTTCTCAAAGTCCAGGCGGATCAGTTGCTGCTGGCGGCCAATGACGCGCAGCTTGACGGTGGTCTTGAGGTCGCTGTCGCGGCCAAAGTGGGTGCGGATGCCGGTGGTGGCCACTAGCGCTTCGAGCTTGTGGCTGGCTTCATCGTCACCCACTACGGTCAGCAAGGAGGCTTGGGCACCCAGCGTGGCCGCATTGAACGCCACGTTGGCAGCCCCCCCGCAGCGCTCTTCTTCGCGTGTGACGCGTACCACGGGCACCGGGGCTTCGGGGCTGATGCGGTCCACAGCACCGTACCAGTAGCGGTCCAGCATCACATCGCCCACGACCAACACGCGGGCTTTTGAAAGTGTCAGTTTGGAAATCGTCATGGTCTTGTTATAGCGATTCAGAGTTCTTCTACACGGCGCGCGGGATAGCTGTCCCAGGCCTGGCAACCCGGGCATTGCCAGAAGTGCACCTTGGCTTCAAAGCCGCAGGCCGCGCAGCGGTAGCGTGTGAGGGGTTTGACCGCATGGTCCAGCGCGCGCTGGACCTGGGGGTGAAAGGCTTCGCGTTCCAGCTTTTCGCCCGCAATCCATTTGGCGGCAGCCACCAGCGAGGGTTCTTTTTCCAGATGGCGGGCGTACCAGTCGCGCGCGGTCGGCGTGGTCTCACTGCTGGCGGCTTCCAGCACCACGATGGCGTCCAGAACGTCCAGCGAGGCCACTTGGTTGTAGCAGTCTTTCAGCAGCGCCAATGCAGCTGCGCCTTGGCCCGCCGCCACCGCTTGGTGGGCCAGCAGCGGAGCGATCAGCGCCACGGCGCCGGGCGCAGCTTGCATGGCCTCGGTCAGCGTGGCATAGGCTTGGGCTGCGTGCCCGTTGCCAGCTTGCAGGTCGGCCAGGTCCATGCGAGGCCGCGGCACGTCGGGAGCGGTGGCAATGGCTTGGTGCAACAAGAACTGGGCCTGCGCGGTGTCACCAGCAGCCCGCAGCGTAGCGGCCTGTTCGCACAGGTAGTGGGCCAGGCGCCCCTTGAAGCTGCCCTGGTCGCTCGATTCGAGCTTTTGTGCCACCAAGGCAGCCTGCTCCCAGTCACGCGAGCGTTCGTAGTTGGCCAGCAGGGCCAGGCGGGCCTGGGCTTCAAAGCGCGTGCCTTCCAGCTTGAGCAGCGCGTCTTCGGCACGGTCCAGGAGGCCGGCCTTGAGGTAGTCCAGTGCCAAGGCGTGTTGTGCGCGGTGGCGATCGTCCAGGCTCAGGTCGCCGCGCGACAGCAGGTGCTCGTGCACGCGCACGGCGCGTTCGTATTCGCCGCGGCGGCGAAACAGATTGCCCAGCGCAAAGTGCAGCTCCGAGGTGTCTGGGTCGTTTTGTACGGCCTCGATGAACGCATCAATCGCCTGGTCCTGTTGTTCATTCAGCAGGAAGTTCAAGCCCTTGAAGTAGGCCTTGGGCGCCTGGCGGTTTTCCATGCGCAACTGGCGCAGGTCCAGGCGCGAAGCCAGCCACCCCAGCACAAAGGCCACGGGCAGGCCCATGAGGATCAGGGTGATGTCAAAGTCCATGCGGTGGGGCCATCGGAGGTTTGTTGGATTCTGCGTTGGCGTTGGCAATCGCGGTGGCTGCGGCCTGGTGCGCGCGGCTGGCAGCACGGCGGTTGCGCCACCAACGCGGCACCATGCCCAAAACGCCGATCAGAAGACCCGCCGTAAAGGCCACCAGCACGACCAGCACCAGCGGTGCGGTCCAGTGCGTGCCAAAAAAAAAGTGCACGGTCACATCGCCCTGGTTATTCAGGGCAAAGGCGAACAGGGTAAAAAAAATGGCTGCTTTAAGTAGCCACTTAAAGAGCCATACGAGCTGTTTCATTCATCTCCTCGGTGTCGAGGAATTCTACTCACGGATTTGCTTTGGACTCGAGCTCCGCCGTACGCTGGTCTACAGCCTCACGCAGGGCTTTGCCGGGCTTGAAGTGGGGCACGCGTTTCTCGGGAATGGCCACGCTCTCACCGCTACGCGGATTGCGGCCCATGCGGGGCGGGCGGCGGTTGATGGAGAAGCTGCCAAAGCCACGGATCTCAATGCGGTGGCCACGGACCAGGGCGTCGTTCATTGCGTCCAAGATGGCCTTCACGGCGAACTCGGCGTCGCGGTGGGTCAGCTGGCTGAAACGGTTGGCCAGTTCTTCAACGAGGTCGGAGCGGGTCATGGCAATCCAGGGAAAAGGCTAAGAAAAAACGACCGGCACCCCAAGGGAGGCCGATCGTTCGTTCAAGTCAACAACATATCAGATGTTTGGCGGGACAGGCCTTGAGCCTGTCCCCAACTGATTAAGAGTTGTTGTCGAGTTTGGCGCGCAACAAAGCGCCCAAGCTGGTCGTACCGGCGTTTTCGCGGGCAGACTGCTGGCTCAGGTTCTGCATGGCTTCGTTTTGGTCAGCCATGTCTTTCGCCTTGATGGACAACTGGATGTTGCGGGTCTTGCGATCCACGTTCACCACCACAGCGGTCACTTCGTCGCCTTCTTTCAGCACGTTGCGAGCGTCTTCAACGCGGTCGCGGCTGATTTCGGAAGCGCGCAGGTAACCGATGATGTCTTCACCCAGGTCGATTTCAGCGCCCTTGGCGTCCACGGTCTTGACCTTGCCGGTCACGATCTGGCCCTTGTCGTTCACCGACACGAAGGTGGTGAAAGGATCGGAGTCCAGTTGCTTGATACCCAGGGAGATGCGTTCGCGGTCCACGTCCACAGCCAGGACCAAAGCCTCGACTTCTTGGCCCTTCTTGAATTCGCGCACAGCGGTTTCGCCGGACTCGTTCCAGGACAGATCGGACAGGTGCACCAGGCCGTCGATACCGGCAGCCAGACCCACAAACACGCCGAAGTCGGTGATGGACTTGATGGGGCCCTTCACGCGGTCGCCGCGCTTGGTGTTCTGGGCAAATTCTTGCCATGGGTTGGCCTTGCACTGTTTCATGCCCAGGGAGATGCGACGCTTGTCTTCGTCGATTTCCAGAACCATGACTTCGACTTCGTCACCCAGGGCAACGATCTTCGAAGGTGCAACGTTCTTGTTGGTCCAGTCCATTTCGGACACGTGCACCAGACCTTCGATTCCGGGTTCCAGTTCCACAAACGCGCCGTAGTCGGCGATGTTGGTGATCTTGCCGAACATGCGGGTACCTTGGGGGTAACGGCGGTTCACGCCCATCCAGGGATCGTCGCCCATTTGCTTCAGACCCAGGGAAACGCGGTTCTTTTCGGTGTCGAACTTCAGGATCTTGGCGGTGATTTCCTGACCAGCAGTCACCACTTCAGAGGGGTGACGGACACGGCGCCATGCCATGTCGGTGATGTGCAGCAGACCGTCGATACCGCCCAGGTCCACGAACGCACCGTATTCGGTGATGTTCTTGACCACGCCTTGCACCACAGAACCTTCTTTGAGGGTGTGCATCAGCTTGGCGCGTTCTTCGCCCATGGAGGCTTCCACCACAGCGCGGCGGCTCAGCACCACGTTGTTGCGCTTGCGGTCCAGCTTGATAACCTTGAATTCCAGGGTCTTGTTTTCGTAGGGAGACAGGTCCTTGGTAGGACGTGTGTCGACCAGCGAGCCGGGCAGGAATGCGCGGATGCCGTTGACCAGAACGGTCAGGCCGCCCTTGACCTTGCCGGAGGTGGTGCCGGTCACAAATTCGCCGGATTCCAGGGCCTTTTCCAGGCTCATCCAGGAAGCCAGACGCTTGGCCTTGTCGCGGGACAGGATGGTGTCACCATAGCCGTTTTCCACGGAGTCAATGGCCACGGACACGAAGTCGCCCACTTGGACTTCGATTTCGCCCTTGTCGCTCTTGAATTCTTCGATTGGCACGTAGGCTTCGGACTTGAGGCCAGCGTTGACAACGACGAAGCTGTGCTCGATGCGGACGACTTCAGCGGTGATGACTTCACCGGTGCGCATTTCCGAGCGTTGTAGCGATTCTTCAAATAGGGCTGCGAAAGATTCAGACATGAGGTTTGCGGTTGGTACCGCGGGGTTAAGTTATTGAACCCCACAGCCGGTGCGCAGACGCGCGAGAAGAGCTATGGGGACCAGTTTGCCCTGCCAGCCGGGGCTAGAAAGGCTGTTTGCTTTGCCACCAGGCCAACACCGTTTCAACAGACGATTCGACTGTCAAATCCGAGTTGTCCAGCAACTGGGCATCTTCTGCAGGCTTCAAGGGAGCGACGGTGCGGGAGGAGTCCCGGGCGTCGCGCGCCTCCAGGTCGGCACGAAGACTGTCGATTGTAGTGGGAATCCCCTTTGAAATCAACTGCTTATAGCGCCGCTCTGCGCGGCAGGCGGCGCTGGCGGTCAGGTAGACCTTGAGCGGGGCGTCTGGAAAGATCACCGTGCCCATGTCGCGCCCGTCGGCCACCAGGCCCGGCAGCTTACGAAAACCGCGCTGCAAATCGATCAGTGCGGCGCGCACCGCGGGGAAAGCCGACACTTTGGAGGCGTTCATGCCAGCCTCTTCGGTGCGGATGGCGTCGCTCACATCCTCGTTGGCCAACCAGATGTGGCTGCCTTCGAAATGGATGGGCAGGCTGCGCAGCAGGTTGACGATGGCCTGTTCGTTGGCCACATCCAGCGCTATGCCGGCACGGGTGGCCGCCAGCCCGGTGATGCGGTAGAGCGAGCCGGAATCCAGAAAGTGGTAGCCCAGCTTTTCAGCCAACACGGCGGCCAGCGTGCCTTTCCCCGAGGCCGTGGGGCCGTCCACGCAGACTACGGGAATGGCGGCGGTATCGGCCGTGGCGACAGAGAACAGCGCCTCAAAGTAGTCCGGGAAGGTTTTTGCCACGCACTTGGGGTCTTCGATGCGCACGGGCAAGCCAGCTGGATTGAAGGCGGCCAGCGAGAAACACATGGCAACGCGGTGGTCGTCATAGGTGTGGATGCTGGCGGCTTTCCAACCGGCGCGGGACGAAGGAGGGGTTACCTGGATAAAGTCTTGTCCCTCCACCACGGTGGCACCCAGCTTGCGCAGCTCGGTAGCCATGGCGGCGATGCGGTCGGTTTCCTTCACACGCCAGCTGGCGATGTTGCGCAGGGTGGTGGTGCCATCGGCGTACAGCGCCATCACGGCCAGGGTCATGGCCGCGTCGGGGATGTGGTTGCAGTCCAGGTCGATGGCCTTCAGGGGCCAGGCGCCGCGTTGCACGTGCAGCCAGTTGGGGCCGCTCTCGATCTGGGCGCCCATGGCCTGGGCGGCTTCCATGAAGCGGATATCGCCCTGGATGGAATCGGCGCCTACACCCTGAATTTTGATGCCATTCTGGCCGCTAGCCCCCGTCGTGATTGCGCCAAGCGCTATGAAATAGCTAGCACTTGAGGCGTCTGCCTCGACATGGATGTCACTAGGCGACTGCAACTGACAGCCCGCAGGAATCGTGAAGCGCTGCCAGCCGTCACGCCGTACTTGGACGCCAAAGCGTGCCAACAGGTTGAGCGTGATCTCGATGTAGGGGCGGGAAATGAGTTCGCCCACCACCTCGATCACGATGTCCTTGGCTGCGACCAGGGGCAGTGCCATGAGCAGGGCGGTGAGGAACTGGCTGGACACGTCGCCACGCACCTGGATGGGCGCGTCCAGTTGCAAGGCGGGGCGGCCCAGCCGCAGGGGCGGGTAGCCGTCGTTGCCCAGGTAGTCAATCTGGCAGCCCAGTTGGCGCAGGGCGTCTACCAGATCTCCGATGGGGCGCTCGTGCATGCGGGGCACGCCGCTGAGTTCAAAGTCCCCCCCCAGCACGGCCAGCGCAGCGGTGAGGGGGCGCATGGCGGTGCCGGCGTTGCCCAGGAACAGCTTGGCCGACGCGTTGGGCAACTGGCCGCCCAGGCCGGTGATGCGCACCGTGGCGCCGGATTCTTCCACCCCGCAGCCCAGCGTGCGCAGAGCCACCAGCATGACGCGGGTGTCGTCGGAGTCCAGCAGATCGTGGATGGTGGTGGTGCCCGCGCTCATGGCGGCGAGCAACAGCACACGGTTGGAAATGCTTTTGGAGCCGGGTAGGGTGACGGCGCCCGCGGCGTGGCCGAGGGGGGGAAGATCCAGAAAGGCGGTGGAGAACATTATTTGTGGTGTTTGGACGCCATGGTCCAGTTGGCGCGGGTGTTGCTGGCCTGTTCGATGAGGCCTTCCAGCGCGTCGCCGTTGCCGCTGGAGATCATGAGTTCCATGGCCTGCAGGGTGCGCTGGAAAATCTTGCTTTGTTCCAGCAGCTCTTCGCGGTTGGAGACCATGATGTCGCGCCAGATTTTGGGGTCACCTGCGGCAATGCGCGTGAAATCGCGGAAGCCGGGACCGGCCAACGAGAGGTAGTCCTTGCCCTGGGTCTGGCCCGAGATCGCGTTCATGAGGGCGAATGCAATCAGGTGCGGCAGGTGGCTGACGGCGGCAAACGCGGCGTCATGCTGCTCGGGCGACATCTTGAGCACGCGGCAACCCAGCGCCGTCCATACGTCGACGGCCTTTTGCAACTGGCTGGTCAAGGTGCGCTCAATGGGCGTGAGGATGATTTGTTTGCCTGCGTACAGGTCGGCATCGGCATGCTCCACGCCCGACAGCTCCTTGCCGGCAATCGGATGGGCCGGCACAAACGAGCCAATGTGCTCGCGCAGGCCGCGGCGGCCCGCGTCGATCACGTCGCGCTTGGTGGAGCCCACGTCCATGATCAACATATTGGGCGTGACCAGGTGTTTGATGGCCTTGAACGTGGCCTCGGTGGCGGACACGGGCACGGCCACCAGCACGATGTCGGCGCCCGATACCGCCAGCAGGGCTGACGGCGCCTCGATGTCGATGACACCCATCTGGCGCGCGCGCTCGGTGGTGGAGGGCGACTTGCTGTAGCCCACCACCCGTTTGACCAAGCCGGCCCGTTTGAGGGCCAGGGCAAACGAGCCGCCCATCAAGCCACATCCAATCAAGCCAAGCTGTTCAAACATAAGGTGTCCTGCAGGGTTCCATCAGTCGGCCAGCGGGTAGGTTCCCAGCACCTTGTAGAAGGCACACAGGCTGGACAAGTCTTTCAGGGCCGCCGCCACATGGGGTTGGGACGGGTGGCCTTGCAAGTCGATGTAGAAATAGTATTCCCATTGGCCGGAACGTGCCGGCCGGGATTCAAAGCGTGTCATGGACACGCCGTGGCGTTTGAGCGGCACCAGCATGTCGTGCACGGCGCCGGGTTTGTTGGGGACCGACACCACGAGGCTGGTGCAGTCCTTGCCGGAAGCCTCGGGCGCGGGCAGCACGCTGGGCAGGCAGACCACGACAAAGCGGGTGCGGTTGAAGGCTTCGTCCTGGATGGCGTGGGACGCAATGTGCAGACCAAACTCGGAGCCCGCGCGTTCGCTGGCAATGCCGGCCCAGGCCGGGTTGCTGGCGGCCAGGCGCGCACCCTCGGCGTTGCTGGAGACCGCGCGGCGCTCGGCGTTGGGCAGGTGGGTGGTCAGCCACTGCTGGCACTGCGCCAGCGCCTGGGGGTGGGCCAGCACCACTTCAATGCCGTCCAGCGACGCGGTGCTGCGCAGCAGATGGTGGCGCACCAGCAGGCTGATCTCGCCCACGATGTGCAGTGGCGAGTTCAGCAGCAGGTCCAGCGAGCGTGTCACCACGCCCTCGGTGCTGTTCTCTACGGGAATCACGCCAAATTCGGCCGAACCCGCGGTGGCCGCGTGGAACACCTCGTCAAAGTTGGCGCAGGGCACATGGGTGATGCTGGAGCCGAAGAAACGCAGGGCAGCCTCTTCGCTGAAGGTGCCTTTGGGGCCCAGGTAAGCCACGCGTTGTGGGGCCTCCAGGGCGCGGCAGGCCGACATGATCTCGCGCCAGATTACGGCCACGTTTTCACTCTTCAGTGCGCCCTGGTTGGCCTGCTGCAGCTTGGCGATGACCTGGGCTTCGCGGTCAGGGCGAAAAATGGCAGAGCCATCGAGTTTTTTGACTTCTCCAACCTCGTTGGCCAGTGCGGCGCGGCGGGAGAGCAGGGCCAGCAACTCCTGGTCGACGGCGTCGATCAGGACTCGGAGTTCGGGGAGGGTGCGTGCCATGGTGGGTGTCTTAGCCGTGCGTGCGTTCGAACTCTTGCAGGTACTGCACCAGCGCCTGCACACCTTCCAGCGGCATGGCGTTGTAGATGCTGGCGCGCATGCCGCCCACCGACTTGTGGCCCTTGAGCTGCAGCAGTCCGGTGGCCTTGGCACCGGCCAGAAAGGCGTCGTTCAGCGCTTCATTGCGCAGGAAGAACGGGACGTTCATGCGCGAGCGGCATGCGGGGCTTACCTTGTTGAAGTACAGGCTGCTGCCGTCAATGGCCTTGTAGAGCAACTCGGCCTTGGCGATGTTGCGTGCTTCCATGGCTGCAATGCCGCCCTGGCGCTTGAGCCATTGGAAGACCAAGCCCGCCATGTAGATCGAATAGGTGGGCGGGGTGTTGTACATCGAGCCATTGTCGGCCACCGTCTTGTAGTCAAATGCGCTGGGGCAGACGGGCAGGGCATGGCCCAGCATGTCTTCACGCACCACCACCACGGTGACACCCGCGGGGCCCAGGTTCTTTTGGGCACCGCCAAAGGCCAGTCCCACCTTGCTCCAGTCCACCGGGCGTGAGGCTACATGGGACGAGAAGTCAATCACCAACTCGGCGTCGGAACCCAGGGCCTTGAGATCGGGCAGGGCGTGAAATTCGATGCCGTTGATGGTCTCATTGGTGCACAGGTGCACGTAGCTGGCATTCGGGCTGAGCTGCCAGGTGGCGGCGTCGGGAATGTGGGTGAATCCCTCAGGCTTGCCCGTGGCCACAGCCTTGGTGTGGCAGAACTTGGCAGCTTCCTTGAGCGATTTGTCGCTCCAGCTGCCGGTGACCACAAAGTCCGCCGTGCCTGGTTCGCCGGCTGGCGCGCGCAGGGCGCTCAGGTTCAGCGGCACGATGGCATTTTCTGCCAGCCCGCCACCCTGCATGAACAGGATCTTGAACTGCGGGGGCACGGCGAGCAGTTCGCGCAGGTCGGATTCCGCGGTCTCGTAAATGCTTTGAAACTCTTTGCCGCGGTGGCTCATCTCCATCACACCCATGCCACACCGCTGTCCGCTGGCATCGGGCCAGTTCAGCATCTCGTCGGCGGCTTGCGCCAGCACTTCCTCTGGCATGGCGGCCGGACCGGCCGAGAAATTGTAAGGACGTTGCATTCGCAGGTTTATGGGTTAAATAGGGCGCTAGCCCCCGTTAAATATGCGCCAGCAGCTATCAATTCAGGAGCGTATGCAAAGGGCTTATGCGCCCTCGGCCTCTTCGCCCGCATCCTCACCCGGTTCTGCATCGGCCGGATTAGCGTCGTTTTCCACAATACGTTGCAGGCCGCTGAGCTTGGAGCCTTCGTCCAGCCCAATCAGCGTCACACCCTGTGTCGCACGGCCCAGTTCGCGGATTTCGGCAACACGGGTGCGTACCAGCACGCCCTTGTCGGTGATCAGCATGATTTCGTCGTCCGCATGCACCAGCGTGGCGGCCACGACCTTGCCGTTGCGCTCGCTCTGTTGAATGGCGATCATGCCCTTGGTGCCACGACCATGGCGCGTGTACTCGGTGATGCTGGTGCGCTTGCCATAGCCATTTTCGGTGGCCGTCAGCACGCTTTGCTGTTCGTCCTCCGCGACCAGCATGGCGATCACGCTTTGGCCGGCTTCCAGCGACATGCCGCGCACACCGCGGGCGTTGCGGCCCAACGGACGCACATCGTCTTCGTCAAAGCGCACAGCCTTGCCGCCGTCGCTGAACAGCATCACGTCGTGCTTGCCGTCGGTCAGCGCGGCACCAATCAGGTAGTCGCCCTCGTCCAGGTTCACGGCAATGATGCCGCCCTTGCGCGGGTTGTTGAATTCGTCCAGTGCGGTCTTCTTGACCGTGCCCATGCTGGTGGCCATGAACACATATTGGTCGGCCGGGAAGGTGCGTTTCTCACCGGTCAGTGCCAGCACCACGGTGATCTTTTCGCCCTCTTGCAGCGGGAACATGTTGACGATGGGGCGGCCGCGTGAACCGCGTGAGCCCTGTGGCACTTCCCAGACTTTGAGCCAGTACAGGCGACCGCGGTTGGAGAAGCACAGGATGTAGTCGTGCGTGTTGGCCACGAAGAGCTGGTCGACCCAGTCGTCTTCCTTGGTGGCGGTGGCCTGTTTGCCACGGCCGCCGCGTTTTTGCGCACGGTATTCCCCCAGGGGCTGGCTCTTGATATATCCGCTGTGGCTCATGGTCACCACCATGTCGGTGGGCGTGATGAGGTCTTCGGTAGACAGGTCGAACGAGGAATGCTCGACCAGGCTGCGGCGGACGCCCAGCTTGCTTTGGCCGAATTCCTGTTTCACATGGCCCAGTTCTTCGCCAATGATGGTCGAAACGCGCTCGGGCTTGGCCAGGATGTCCAGCAGATCTTCGATCTCCGCCATGACTTCCTTGTACTCGGCGATGACCTTGTCCTGCTCCAGTCCCGTCAGGCGTTGCAGGCGCATTTGCAGGATTTCCTGCGCCTGCGTTTCGGACAGGCGGTACAGACCGTCGTTGCCCATGCCGAATTCTTTTTCCAGACCATCCGGACGGTAGTCGTCGGCATTGACCACACCGCCGTCGGCACGCGTGCGGGTGAGCATTTCGCGCACCAGCTTGCTGTCCCAAGGGCGATTCATCAGCTCGACCTTGGCCACAGGCGGCGTGGGCGATTCGCGGATGATGCGGATGAACTCGTCGATGTTGGCCATCGCCACGGCCAGACCTTCCAGCACGTGGCCGCGTTCGCGCGCCTTGCGCAGGTTGAACACCGTGCGGCGTGTCACCACTTCGCGGCGATGGTTCAGGAAAACCTCGATCAGGTCCTTCAGGTTACACAGCTTGGGCTGGCCATTCACCAGCGCCACCATGTTGATGCCGAAGGTGTCCTGCAACTGCGTCTGCTTGTACAGGTTGTTCAGCACCACCTCGGGTACTTCGCCGCGCTTGAGTTCGATCACCAGGCGCATGCCGGACTTGTCGGATTCGTCCTGGATGTGGCTGATGCCTTCGATCTTCTTCTCGTGCACCAGTTCGGCCATGCGCTCCTGCAGCGTCTTCTTGTTGACCTGGTAGGGCAGCTCGTCGACGATGATGGCTTGGCGCTGGCCCTTGTCGATGTCCTCAAAGTGGCATTTGGCGCGCATCACGACGCGCCCGCGGCCCGTGCGGTAGCCGTCCTTGACACCATTGATGCCGTAAATGATGCCGGCAGTGGGGAAGTCGGGTGCCGGGATGATTTCCATCAACTCGTCGATGGATGCGCTGGGGTTTTTCAGCAGATGCAGGCAGGCATCCACCACTTCGTTCAGGTTGTGCGGCGGGATGTTGGTGGCCATACCCACGGCAATGCCGCCCGAGCCGTTGACCAGCAGGTTGGGAATGCGGGTGGGCAGCACCAGGGGTTCTTTTTCGGATCCGTCGTAGTTGGGTCCGAAATCGACCGTTTCCTTGTCCAGGTCCGCCAGCAGTTCGTGCGCAATTTTTGCCAACCGAATTTCGGTGTAACGCATCGCAGCGGCGTTGTCGCCATCCACCGAACCGAAGTTGCCTTGGCCGTCGACCAGCATGTGGCGCATCGAGAAGTCCTGCGCCATGCGCACGATGGTGTCGTACACCGACTGGTCACCGTGGGGGTGGTACTTACCGATCACGTCGCCCACGATACGCGCCGACTTTTTGTAAGCCCGGTTCCAGTCGTTGTTCAGCTCGTGCATCGCGAACAGCACACGGCGGTGCACGGGCTTCAGACCGTCCCGCGCATCAGGGAGGGCGCGGCCCACGATCACGCTCATGGCGTAGTCAAGGTAGCTCCGGCGCATTTCCTCTTCAAGGCTGATGGGCAGGGTTTCTTTGGCGAACTGGGTCATGGATGGTGGCAGGCTATGTCAGGGACAGCCTTTGATTCTACGGCCGCCGAGCTGTGGCTTGAGAGCAACAAAGCACCCGATAGGCGGCTAGGGAGTTACAGGGCTGATACGGATGTATCAAAAGCCTATGTGCGCTATGGCACAATGGCGCGAACGTCTCTGGTGCACAATTACTTTGGGCGTCACATAAATAGTCGCAGCGTTGCTGCAGTTTGTCTCGACAAAGGAAGGTCTCATGAAACAATTGAACAAAGTCGCAATCCTCATTGCAACAGCCGTTTTGGCCACTGCTGCTGGTGCGCAAGAAATCCACAACTGGCGCAATGTCTCCGGTGACGTTTGGAAAAACACATCCGGCGAATGCTGGCGCGATGCTAGCTGGACCCCCGCTACGGCCGCTCCTGGTTGCGACGGTGCCATCGCTGCTCCCGCGCCTGCCGCTGCAGCTCCTGCCGCTCCCGCAGCCGCAGCTCCTGCCGCAGCAGCCCCCGCAGCCGCAGCTCCTGCTGCCGCAGCAGCCAGCAAAGTGACTTACGCAGCTGATGCGTTCTTCGATTTTGACAAGGCTGTGTTGAAGCCTGAAGGCAAGGCTAAGCTGGACGATTTGGTCGGCAAGGTCAAGGGCATCAACCTTGAAGTCATCATCGCTGTCGGCCACACCGACTCGGTTGGTTCTGACGCCTACAACCAAAAGCTTTCGGTTGCACGTTCTGAAGCTGTCAAGGCTTACCTGGTGTCCAAGGGCATCGAAAAGAACCGCGTGTACACCGAAGGCAAGGGCGAGAAGCAGCCTGTTGCTGACAACAAGACCAAAGAAGGTCGCGCCAAGAACCGCCGCGTGGAAATTGAAGTTGTTGGCACTCGCGCCCAATAACTGGACCATTCCATGGTTTGTGAAAAAACCCGCTTCGGCGGGTTTTTTCTTGTCTGTGCCACCATTACCTTATGACCACTACCTTGAACGCTGATCCGGCCGAGCTGGCCAAGTTTTCCGAGTTAGCCCACCGCTGGTGGGATATGGACAGCGAGTTTCGGCCGCTGCACCAGATCAATCCGTTGCGGCTGGGTTGGATCCAATCCATGTGTGCGCTGCGGGGGGGGCAGGCTTTGGATATCGGTTGCGGTGGCGGCATTCTGGCCGACTCCATGGCCCGTCAAGGGGCTGACGTGCTCGGGATTGACCTCTCGTCCAAGGCGCTCAAGGTGGCGCAGCTGCATGCGCTAGAGGCGCAAACGGCGCACGTGGCGTACCGTGAGGTGAGTGCCGAAGCCCTCGCGCAGGAGAAGCCAGCCAGCTTTGATGTGGTGACCTGCATGGAAATGCTGGAACACGTGCCCGATCCCGCGTCCGTGGTGCAAGCCTGTGCCACCCTGGTCAAGCCCGGTGGCTGGGTGTTTTTCTCAACCCTGAACCGCAATGCCAGCGCATTTTTGCAGGCGATTGTGGGAGCGGAGTACCTGCTCAACCTCTTGCCGCGTGGCACCCACGAATACGCCAAGATGATTCGCCCCAGCGAGCTGGCGGCCTACTGCCGACGCGCCGGGTTAGAACTGCAAGCCACCCAGGGTCTGGGCTACAACCCGCTGACTCGGCGCTACGCATTGAGTGCCAATACCCAGGTGAACTACCTGTTTGCCACCCAAAAACCTCTGGAAGCCCGATGACCCGTTTTGCAGGACCGATTGCGGCGGTACTTTTTGACTTGGATGGCACGCTGATTGACAGTGCCCCTGATCTGGGGGCAGCAGCTGATCTGATGCGCGTAGGTCGTGGATTGCCGTCGTTGCCACTGGAGCACTACCGTCCCATGGCTGGCGCTGGCGCGCGCGGCATGCTGGGCGTGGCGTTTGGCATCGGGCCGAGCGACGCGGGCTATGAGGCCTTGCGCGATGAGTTCTTCGCCAACTACGAGCGCTGTATGACCGAGCGCACGTTTGCTTTTGACGGAGTTCCGCCCTTGTTACAGGCCATCGTCGAGCGTCGGTTGCTATGGGGCGTGGTGACCAACAAATCGGCGCGCTTCACCGAGCCGCTGGCAGCGGCCATGCCTTTGTTTGCCTCGGCCAAGGCCATTGTGAGTGGCGACACCACGCCGCATGCCAAGCCGCATCCGGCGCCGCTGCTGGAGGCGGCTCGGCGTCTGGGCGTGGCCCCCGCGCATTGTGTATACGTTGGGGACGATGAGCGTGACATTGTGGCCGGGCGGGCGGCGGGCATGTACACCGTGGCTGCCACCTATGGCTATCTGGGGGCCCAAAGTGACACCCTGGCCTGGGGCGCGGATGCGTCCATCGCCAGCCCGGAGGCTCTGTTGGATCTCCTCTAGTCTTCGCCTCGTCCACGTTGGGCCTTGATGGCCGATCGCTGCGCCTTGGACTGCAGCCGGCGTTGTTTGGCGGCGTAGGTGGGCTTGGTTGCTTTGCGGGCTTTTGGCGGATCAGCCACGCTGTTGACCAACGTGTGCAGGCGCTCAAAGGCGTCAAACCGGTTCAGCTCTTGGGTGCGAAACTGCTGCGCCTTGATAACCAGCACACCATCTCGCGTGATACGGCTGTCCGACAGTTGCAGCAGCCGCTCCTTCACTTCATCCGGAAGGGACGATGCAGGAATGTCGAAGCGCAGATGGATGGCGCTGCTGACTTTGTTGACGTTTTGCCCGCCCGCGCCCTGGGCGCGGATTGCCGAGGTTTCCACCTCGGTTTCCTGGATGGTGATGCGTGGGGCCATTCACCAACCTTACCACCCCTCGCGGTTTACACCGCCGCCACAACTTCGCCATAGCGTGGCGGCTGGCATCCTGCGCGGCTGCAATTGATAGCCGCGGCCTGCATCGCTTCTTTCAGTGTGGTCCCTACGCGTTGGGCAGCGTTCACCGGATTCAGTGCCCAGTCACCCAGGCAATTGCCCCAGAAGGTGTCACCTGCGCCTACCGTGTCCACAACCTGGGTGGCCGGCACATCGGCTTCAGCCCACATCCCGTCCACGCCCAGCCAGGCACCATCGCCCCCAAATGTGAGTGCAATGCGGCTGGTGCCCTGCGCAGCGAAGTGTGCGGCGATACGCGCACCGTCCGTACGCCTGGGTTCAGGAAAGCCCAACAACTCCAAGTCCTCGTCGCTGGCCTTTAGCCAGTCAGCCATGGCTGCAACGGTCCGCACGGCCTGCACGTAGTCCGCCAGATTTGCGGCTAATTTGGGGCGAAGGTTGACATCCACGCTGATGGTCCAGCCAAGCGCCTTCGCGCCTCGCAGGATGGCCAGCACTTTATGGTGTTCGGGAGGAACCAGCAGCAGTGAGCCGGTATGCAGCACGCCGGTGGGCTGGTCTTGCAGACGCTGCAGCACTGACTCCACGGTGTAGTCCCGGTCCGCAATGCCTTCACGGTAAAAGCCGTAGCTGGGCTGTCCGTGGTGGATTTGCACCACTGCCAAAGAGGTGGGCAGGGGGCTGGGGGGCGACAGCACCTGCACACCATCGCTGCGCAACTGCGCCTGCATGTGTTCACCGAACTGGTCGGCCGACAAGGGGTTTACATAACCCACTGCAGCACCGCGCAACGCGGCGGCGCGGGCCAGGTTAAACGGGCTACCGCCCATGAAGGGGCGCAAGCTACCATCGGCCTGGGCCACACAATCCATCAAGGCCTCACCCAGTACCCATATCGATGCAGTCATTGTTCTCTCAGATTGGTTGATGCGCTTCGTCTGGTCTGTACCAGCGCGCTGCGCAGCTTAAACCGGCGCAATACCTGTGACCACGCCTGATTTGGCAAAAAGTAATACCTATTTTGCAGTGGCAGCGAGAATAACGCAGTTTCGTTTAAATAAATCAAGTAGTTTTACTAATATGATTTCGTATCAGGGTCTGGCATGCTCCAGCCCTGACGTAAACAGGCTATCGGTGTCCGTGCAGATTTTTGCGGTGCACGCGTTGGCCCCCATTTAAGGAAGATTGCGCTATGTTGAAGGGAATAGATCCTTTGCTGACTCCGGAGTTGCTCATGCACCTTTCGGCCATGGGCCATGGAGAGTGGGTGGCCGTGGTGGATGCCAATTTCACGGCGGACTTTTTGAGCGCGGGCAAGCCGCTGGTACGCCTGCCCGGCCATTCGCTGGAACGGGTGAGCAAGGCTGTGCTGTCGGTGATTCCGCTGGCGGAAGATGTGGCGTGTCCAGCTGCCTACATGCGTGTCAGCCACCAGCCTTTGGAGCACCGCACGGCTGCCCAGCAGGCGGTGGTGGACTGGCTGCAGCAGGAAGGATTGCCCGAAAGCCGCGTGGAACCGGTTGAACGCTTTGCCTTCTATGACAAGATCAAGGGTGCCAGCCTGATTGTCCAGAGTGGCGAGGCGACTGCCTATGGCAACGCCATGTATTGCAAGGGCGTGATCCTCTGAGCCCCAATTTGGGGGCGTTGAACAAAGGAATTTGGGTGTGAAAATTTACCTTGACTCGGCGCAGGTGACGAGTTGGATCCTGCCTGCCGGTTGCCCTGCTGTGCAGGGCGTGACCACCAACCCCAGCTTGGTGTTTCAGGCCGGTCTCCCCGTCACGTTGGCGTCCTATCTGGGCTTGGTGCAGGCAGTTGCTGACCACGGTTTTGCCGAGCTGATGCTGCAATTGCCCAGCGCGGACCTGACAGACGCCGCGCGGTGGCTGAATGCGCTGCGCAATGCGGCCGACGCTGCGCGCGTGCAGCTCACCATCAAGCTGCCGTGTGCCGCGGTGTGGGAGCCCTGCATTCGCCAGGTTCGAGAGTCTGGGCAGGCGATTTTGTTGACAGGACTCTCCAATCCAGTGCAGCTACTCTGGGCGCGTGACATGCGAGCCGACTACGTTGCGCCCTATGTGGGGCGCTTGGCCAACGACGGGCGCAATGTCTGGGCGCTGATGCAGGCCTGTGTGGCACTGCAGGGGCAGGGGCCGCAATTGCTGGCTGCGAGCATCAAGTCGCCCGAAGTATTGGCCCAACTGATCGGGATTGGGGCGGCTGCCGTGACCCTGCCACCCGCCAGTCTCGCGGCATGGTCCACTGATGCGCTCACGCAAGCGGCCATGGCGCAGTTCGACCAGGATACCCAGGCCAGCCTGGCACTTGGCGCGCGCTAGTAGCGCGCCGCTAGATTCAGGCCGCGTGGTCGTTCACGCGGCTGTCCAGCGGACTGACAAAGGAATTGATTTCCCAACCCGAGGCCAAGCGGCTTTCCGGGAAATCGGATGCTGGTGCGGCTTCCAAAGGCGTCAAGCCTGAGGGAGTGCCCTCCGCGTCCTTGCTCTGCCGGCGCCGGGTGACCACCGCGTGCAGGTGGTCGCGCACATCCTGGAAGCGGGATTCCAGCGGTTGACTGCCCGTGACATGTGCTGCCTGTTCGCCCAAAAAGGCGGCTCGAATCTGGCTCAGGTGCGGCAGGTTGGCGGGGTCCACCACCCAGTAGCGGATATTGCATTGGTCCAACAAGCTGTGTTTGAGGGTCTGGTTGCCCATGGACAGGCCGTGCGGGCCAATCACGTCAATGCAGCCCACCACCTTGCCATCCAGTCCGCAGATGGTGAAAGTGCAGTACACCCCGTTCAGGATCTTGTACCAGTGCGTCGCCTCGGTCTGCTTGGCAGGGGCGGTGAAGCGGGTGACGGGGAGTTTGATGAGGATGTGCTGGTCAAACATCACCTTGGTGAGCCAGATCCAGACGCGCCGTTCCTGGGAGTTGACCAAGGGACGGGTTTTAAGGGGCCAAACCGAGGGGATACGCCGCCGCTGGCGTTGCTGGTAGCGGTCCCACCCCCAATACAGGGCGGCCCCCAGCGCGATACCGACTACAAGAGAAAGCAACATCACGTTCCACCCTGAAAGTTAAGCCGTCTTTGCGGCTCTGTAATTGGGTAAAAGTTTACCGTGCTTTTGCGATTTGGTCAGTTTTTGTAAATCTTCTCGACTTCTGCGCGGTGCGTGTTCACCAAAGCTACCAGGCTGGGGTCAAAGTGCCGGCCGGCCTCAGCGTTCAGGTAGTCCAACGCCTCAGCCAGAGGCCAGGCCTTCTTGTAACAGCTGGCGCTGGCCAGCGAGTCCAGCACGTCGGCCACGGCGGCAATACGCCCAGGCAAGCTGATGGCGTCGGCCTTGAGGCCTTGTGGGTAGCCCGTGCCGTCCCAGTGTTCGTGGTGCTCATGGGCTATTTGCGCACCCAAGGCATGTACGCGCGACCGTGAACGCGAGAGCAGGGCGTGTCCCTCGCCGGCATGGGTTTTCATGGTCTCCCATTCTTGCGCATCGAGTGGACCGGGCTTGGTGAGGATGTGGTCAGGAATGCAGACCTTGCCCACATCGTGGAGCGTGGCCGCCACCCGCATGAGCTCTACCTCGTGGTCACTGGCACCCAGCTTGCTCACCAGCAACGCGGCCAGATCACCCACCCGCTGGGGGTGCAGGGATGACTCGTTGCAGCGCCGCTCGATGGCGCCGCTGAGCAGGCCGATGGTGGAGCGCTGTACCGCCTCGGTGTCCTCGCGCAGCAGCAGGCCGTCGTAGGTGATGGCCACGTTGCGCGAAAACAGCTCCAGCAACTCGCAAGCCTGGTCATTGATGGGTTCGTCAAACTCCATGTAGATCAGGCTCTCGCTGCCGGCCTTGGTCTTGAAGTAGCCTGCGTAGTGCTGCTCTCCATGGTGGCTGGCTTTGTCACGCAGCGCGCGGGCAATGGCGTCCTGCACGCTGCGCGGCAGGTTGCTCACTTCCTCGTCCACCATGAGCTGCGAATAGGCCTCGGTGGCTGCCAGTACCTTGAGCTGGCCTTCGTTCGAATTCGCTGTGTAGGCGGACACGCGGCTGGCGCAAAGGCCCTCACCATTGAGGTCCAGCAGGAAATTGACCTGCTCCAGCACGGCGGAGGCAAAGCCTCGCAGGTTGCGCGAATCACAGACTTGGCTGATAGCTTCGATGGAGCGGCGCAGACCCAGGCGGGCGTGCTCGATGCGCATCAGGTCGCGGTAGGCGCGCAGGCCAGCGTAGAAGACCGTGATCAGCTTGCGCCGGGTGAGGTCGGTTTTTTCCTTGTAGTCGTTGATGTCGTAGTCGCGGATCACCTGCTCTTCAGGCGCCTGGCCTGGCTGGCCGGTGCGCAGGATGATGCGCACGTTCAGGTTGCCCAGCTCTTCACGGATGTGGCGGGCCAGATCCAAGCCAGCGTGTTCGGTTTCCATCACTACGTCCAGCAGGATCAGCGCAATGTCCGTGCGTGTGGCCAGCACGGTGCGGGCTTCGGTGGCGCTGTAGCAGTGGGTGAACTCCAGGCGGCGGCCGTCCATCTCGAAGTCCGACATCACCAGCTTGGTGACTTCGTGCACGGCGGGTTCGTCATCCACCACCAGAACCTGCCAAGGCACCAGCCCCTTGCGGGTCACGGGTTCTGCTTGCTCGTCACTAAACACCAGATCATCAGACATGTGTTGGTTGCTCGCTAAGAGATGGGTGGACAAAGTTTAAATCGGATTGTGGCTGCGATACTACGGTCCATGCAGCTTCAGGAAATACTCTATTCGCAGGGCTTTGGCACGCGCCGGGTGTGTGCGGGTTTGATCCAACAGGGTCTGGTGCAGGTCTACATGCCAAATGACACGCTAGCCCCCGTCGCCATTGAACAAGCAGCTACTGAATTTGTAGCAGAGGGTTTGCGTTTCAAGGTGCAGGGTGTGGAGTGGCAGTACTTCGAGAAGGCCTACATCGTGCTGCACAAGCCAGCTGGTACGGAGTGTTCGCAAAAGCCCTCCACCTACCCCAGCATCTACACGCTGCTGCCATCTCCGCTGCGCACAAGGCCGCAAAAAGCCGCTGTGCAGGGCGTGCAGGCTGTAGGCCGGCTGGACCAGGACACCACGGGCATGCTGCTGCTCACCGACGACGGTAAGTTCATCCACAAAATGAGCTCTCCGCGCCACCATGTGCCCAAGGTGTATGACGTGACAGTGAAGCACCCGTTGGATGAAAAGCAGGTTCAAAAGCTGTTGGCTGGCGTGGTGCTGGACGATGACCCCAAGCCCGTGCGCGCCGCCGCCTGTGAGGCTGTGGGCGAGTTCCACTTGCGCCTGACCCTGACGGAGGGCAAGTACCACCAGGTCAAACGCATGGTGGCTGCGGTCAGCAACCGGGTGGAAGGGCTACACCGTTCCAAAATCGGTGGCATGGCTTTACCGGCCGATCTCGCGCCTGGTCAGTGGCGGTGGCTGAGTGCCGATGAATTGGCTGCCGTGCAGGCGGTGGGCTAGAACCATGAACGCCATGCTCGATGCCTTCTGGCGCTCGGTGGCGTACTGCCTGCACCCACGGGTGATTGGCCTCTCGCTGTTGCCGCTGCTACTCATGATCGGGCTGATTGCCGGGCTGGGCTATTTTTTCATGGACGCCGCGCTGGCGGCCGTACAGCGCATGCTGGAGTCCTCCGACCTGCTCAACAGCCTGTGGGCATGGCTCGAATCGGCAGGTGCGGGTAAATTGAAAACCGTACTGGTCCCGCTGATCGTCATCGCTGTGGCCACGCCCCTGATTGTGATGGCCTGTCTGTTGTTGGTTGCCATGCTGATGACGCCACTGATGGTGCGCCTGGTCACCCGACGCCGTTTTCCACAGCTGGAGCGCACCGGCGGTGCTTCCTACGCTTTCAGCATCGTCTGGGCCTTGGGCTCCACAGTGCTGGCGCTGTCGGCCATGCTGCTGTCCGCGCCGCTGTGGTTTGTGCCTCCGCTGGTACTGATCGTACCACCGCTGATTTGGGGCTGGCTGACCTACCGCGTGATGGCGTTTGACGCGCTGGCCGACCATGCCACGGCCGAAGAGCGCCATACCCTGTTCCAGCGCCACCGCTGGTGGCTGCTGGGCATGGGCGTGTTTGCGGGATACCTGGGGGCCGCGCCCAGCCTGGTCTGGTCCGTGGGTTTTGTGGCCGTGGCCATGGCGCCATTCCTGATCCCCATTTCCATCTGGCTGTACACCCTGGTGTTTGCTTTCGCGTCGCTGTGGTTTGCCCACTACTGTCTGGCGGCGTTGCAGCAACTGCGCTGGGAGCGCGCCCAGGTGCCACCTGCGCCACCCCAGTCACCTGAATTGCCCGTCAACCCTCTGGAGCTTGCATGAACGTTGGTTTGGTCATCATCGGAGACGAAATCCTGTCGGGCAAGCGTGCCGACAAACATTTGTCCAAAGCCATTGAGCTGTTGGGCGAGCGGGGTTTGCAGCTGGCCTACGCAGACTATGTGGGTGACGACCCCGAGCGCATCACCCAGACCTTGCAGCGTGCGTTTGCCTCGGGCGACGTGGTGTTCTCATTTGGTGGCATAGGTGCAACACCCGATGACCACACGCGCCAGTGCGCGGCGCGTGCGCTGGGCGTGCCACTGGAATTGCACCCGCAGGCCGAGCAACTGATCCGCGAGCGCATGCAGGACGTTGCCATGGAGCAAGGCTTGCCCTACGAGCCTGATCGCGCCGACAACGTGCACCGCCTCAACATGGGCATGTTTCCCCGCGGTGCGGCCATCATTCCTAACCCCTACAACAAGATCCCCGGCTTCAGCTGTGTGGGGACCCAATCCGGCGGCGTGCACTTTGTTCCCGGCTTCCCGGTGATGGCCTGGCCCATGGTGGCATGGGTGCTGGACCAGCAGTACGCGCACCTGCACCGCCGCCAGGGTTGGCTGGAGCGATCTGTGGTCGTTTTTGGTGCCATGGAGTCCACCCTGACTCCCTTGATGGAGGCGTTGGAGCGCCGCCACGCGGTCAAAGTGTTCAGCTTGCCCAGCGTGGACCACCCGGAATGGGGGCGCCACATCGAGCTGGGTGTGAAGGGTGAACCGGCTGCGGTGCAACTGGCGTACGCGGGTCTGCTGGAAGGGCTGAATGCACTGCAGATGTCGCTGGGCCCTGAGTTGGTGCGAGGCTGATTCTGCACAGAACTAGTGCGCACCAACATTGCACCAATATGGTGCAATGTTGGTGCAAAAGGCGGTTACACGGCTGCATCTTTGCGGTGCGCCACCCTAAAACGCCGGTTTCTCAGGGCAGAATACGGCGGTTTCTCTAAATTGCCCAGCTGGCGGCTTTTGGCACAAAAGCTGCATTGAAGACGGGGCAATTCTTTTTTACAACCGTGCAACAGGAGTATTTGATGGCCAAGACCGTCGCAGACGTGATGAAGATGGTGAAAGAGAACGAAGTCAAGTTTGTTGACTTCCGTTTCACCGATACCCGCGGTAAGCAGCAGCACACCACCGTGCCTGTCTCGCATTTCGACGAAGACAAGTTCACCTCCGGCCATGCGTTCGACGGTTCTTCCATCGCCGGCTGGAAGGGCATCGAGGCTTCCGACATGTTGTTGATGCCCGATCCCAACACGGCCAACATCGACCCCTTCTTCGAAGAAACCACCATCATCATGAACTGTGACGTGGTGGAACCTGCTGACGGCAAGGCCTACGACCGCGATCCCCGTTCCATCGCCAAGCGCGCAGAAGCCTACCTGAAGGCTTCCGGTATCGGCGACGCAGCCTACTTCGGTCCTGAGCCAGAATTCTTCATCTTCGACGGCGTGCGCTGGAGCACTGAATCCAACAACACCTTCTACGAAATCGACGAGTACGAAGCACCTTGGAACACTGGTTCCAAGCTCGAAGGCGGCAACCGCGGCCACCGTCCCACAGTGAAGGGCGGCTACTTCCCCGTGCCTCCAGTCGACAGCACGCAAGACATGCGCGCAGAGATGTCCCTGATTCTCGAATCCCTGGGCATCCCAGTTGAAGTGTTCCACCACGAAGTGGCGGGCGCTGGCCAAAACGAAATCGGCACTAAGTTCTCCACCCTGGTGGAACGTGCTGACTGGACCATGCTGCAAAAGTATGTGGTGCACAACGTGGCCAATGCCTACGGCAAGACCGCCACCTTCATGCCCAAGCCTTACCACGGTGACAACGGTTCCGGCATGCACGTGCACCAGTCCGTGTGGAAAGACGGCAAGAACCTGTTTGCTGGCGACGGCTATGCCGGTCTGTCTGACTTCGCGCTGTACTACATCGGCGGCATCATCAAGCACGCACGTGCCCTGAACGCTATCACCAACCCCGGTACCAACAGCTACAAGCGCCTGGTTCCTCACTTCGAAGCTCCGGTCAAGCTGGCGTACTCCGCCAAGAACCGTTCCGCTTCCATCCGCATCCCGTTTGTGGCGAACCCCAAGGGCCGTCGCGTGGAAGCCCGCTTCCCCGATCCATTGATGAACCCCTACCTGGGCTTCTCGGCCCTGTTGATGGCAGGTCTGGACGGTGTGGAAAACAAGATCCATCCCGGCGAAGCAGCCACCAAGGATCTCTACCATCTGCCTCCCGAGGAAGATGCCAAGGTACCAACCGTGTGCCACAGCCTGGACCAAGCGTTGGAGCACCTGGACAAGGACCGCGGCTTCTTGACCAAGGGTGGTGTGTTCACCGACTCTATGATCGATGCCTACATCGATCTGAAGATGCAAGAAGTGACCCGTTACCGCATGTCGGTACACCCTGTCGAATACGACATGTACTACTCCCTGTGATTTCCGCTGCCTCTGCGGCAGTGGTTTTCTGTAGAAAGGACGGCGCAAGCCGTCCTTTTTTTTGCAAACACACCGATACAGATTTGTGTCCAATTGGCAGGGATACTGGTGGCGGTTTTGTTTTTGGGCACTTTTTGGCGCATACTGAATCCACCGCCAGGCACCCCGTTAGCGCGGACACAGCATGAATACCCATTCTTTGATTTTTTTGATAGCTTTTGGCTCGCTTTCCGGCGCGTTCGCGCAGGAGCGCATTTACCGTTGTGGCAACGAGTACACCAACACGGTGTCCGAGGCCCAGGCGAAGAACTGCAAGTTGATCTCAGGCGGCAATGTCACCGTCGTGCAGGCACAAAAGCCTGGTACGAAAGTCGCTTCAGCAGCGCCGAGCCCGGCGCGTGTGGATTCACCCGATCAGCGTGCCAAAGATTCGGATGCACGGCTGATTCTTGAGGCGGAACTCAAGAAGGCTGAAGCCAAGCAGATCGAGCTGCTCAAGGAGTACAACAACGGTGAGCCTGAAAAGCTGGGTCCTGAAACCCGCAACTACCAGAAGTACCTGGACCGCGTGGCCGAACTCAAGGCCGCCATTGCCCGCAACGAGAGTGACATTGCCGGTATTCGCCGCGAGCTGGGCCGTGTGCCCGGTGGGGCTACGGCCCAGTCTGCGCCACTCGCCAAATAGCGGTGCCGCGGTTGTGTGGCCCGGCTGGCTGCGCCGTATTTGACTATTTCCATGCCCGTGACCCGCACAGACCCTATCCCCGAGCGTTTCCAATCGTTTGACCTGCTGGCCACCCTGGTGGCTGTGGTGTATGCAGATGCCTCCGTGCAGTTTTCCAACGCTGCGCTGGAAGATGCGCTGGGCACTTCGCGCAGAACCATTGTGGGTTCCAGCTTCGCGGATGTATTCACGGAGCCGGCCGCCTTGCAAAGCGCGCTGGAAGGGGCCGCAGAAAACGCTTTTGCGGCCTTGCGCTATGACGCCTGGCTCAAGCGCGCGGCGTTGGACCCCATGCCGGTCCACGTGATTGTCACGCGCACTGAGTTCTCCGAAGAAATCATCATCGAGATGGTGCCTCTGGAACAGCAGACCCGCCAGGACCGCGAAGAGCGTCTGGCTGAGCAAGCGCAGACCAACAAGGAACTGATCCGCAACCTGGCCCATGAGATCAAGAACCCCTTGGGTGGTATCCGTGGCGCAGCACAGTTGCTCGAGATGGAGATGGAGTCGCCCGAGCTGACCGAATACACCCAGGTCATCATCCATGAGGCAGACCGTCTGCAAAGCTTGGTGGATCGGCTCTTGGCACCCCATCGCAGGCCCCACCTGGTGGGCGACGTGAACATCCACGAAGTGTGCGAGCGTGTGCGCTCGCTGATCATGGCCGAATTCCCGCGCGGTCTGCGTGTGGTGCGTGACTATGACACGTCGATCCCGGAATTTCGTGGGGACCGAGAGCAACTCATCCAGACGGTATTGAACATCGCCCACAACGGCTGCCAGGCCTTGTCAGAGCGCATTGCCGCGGGCGATGCACGGCTCACATTTCGCACGCGTGTAGCCCGTCAGGTAACGTTCGGTAAACAGCGCTATCGGTTGGCATTGGAATTGCATGTCATCGACAACGGACCTGGTGTGCCAGATTCGATCAGAGACCGCATTTTTTATCCGCTGGTGTCGGGCAGAGAAGGTGGTTCGGGGCTGGGGCTGACATTGGCGCAAACCTTTGTTCAGCAACACCACGGTTTGATTGAAGTGGATAGCGTGCCAGGCCGAACGGATTTCAAAATACTGATCCCGTTACCGTAAACACAAAAACACAAGGGTGCGCCACAACATGAAGCCGATTTGGATCGTAGATGATGACCAGTCCATCCGCTTCGTGCTGGAGAAGGCGCTGCTGCGTGAGCATCTGCCCACACGCAGCTTTTCCAATCCACGCGATGTACTGAGTGCCCTGGCCACGGCCGCGGACGATGAGGGCCCCCAAATTCTGGTGAGCGATATTCGCATGCCAGGCGGATCCGGGCTGGATCTGCTCGACAAGGTCAAGGCCAAACACCCCGGTTTGCCCGTCATCATCATGACGGCATTTTCCGATCTGGACAGTGCTGTAAGCGCCTTCCAGGGCGGTGCCTTTGAATACCTGCCCAAGCCGTTTGACCTGCCCAAGGCGGTGGAGTTGATCCGCCGTGCGGTGGAAGAAAGCCAGCGCGAAGAGGTGGCCGAAGAGCGCATGGCCGAGTCCCCCGAAATGCTGGGCCAGGCACCCGCCATGCAGGACGTGTTCCGTGCGATTGGCCGGCTGAGCCAAAGCAACGTCACGGTCATGATCACTGGCGAATCGGGCTCCGGCAAAGAGCTGGTGGCGCGTGCGCTGCACAAGCATTCGCCGCGCGCCGACGGCCCCTTTGTGGCCATCAACACCGCGGCCATTCCCAAGGACCTGCTGGAGAGCGAACTCTTTGGCCACGAGCGCGGTGCCTTCACCGGAGCGCAGACTATGCGCCGCGGCCGCTTTGAGCAGGCTGATGGTGGCACGCTGTTTCTCGATGAAATTGGCGACATGCCGTTTGAGCTGCAAACGCGTTTGTTGCGCGTTTTGAGTGACGGACATTTCTACCGCGTGGGTGGTCACAGTGCCGTCAAGTCGAACGTGCGCGTGATTGCGGCGACCCACCAGGACCTGGAGCAGCGCGTCAAGGATGGCGTGTTCCGTGAGGATTTGTTCCACCGCCTCAACGTGATTCGTCTGCGGCTGCCTGCTTTGCGTGAGCGCAAGGAAGATGTGGCCATGCTGACGCGCCACTTCCTGCAGCAAAGCGCCAAGCAACTGGGCGTGGAGCCCAAGCGAATTTCCGATACCGCGCTGGCTTGGCTGGAAGGCTTTGGCTTCCCCGGCAATGTGCGTCAGCTAGAGAACATCTGCCACTGGCTTACGGTGATGGCGCCGGCGCAGGTGATTGAACGCAAAGATCTGCCGCCCGAAGTGAGCATGGGCCGCGAGGGCTCGGGCCTGCCAGCGCCTGCGGCAGCACCGGTGCTGACGGCCTCCTCCGAGGTGCTGGGCAAAGATGGCTTGGCGTATGCGGTTCCTTCTGTTGTTGCTCCCGCCATGGAGTCAGAGCCTGATCTCTCCCACGTGCTGGCCCGTGCCGCCGCGGCCCATGGGCCGCTGGAGGGCTGGGAGGCCGAGCTGGAAACCGAGGCGGTGGCACTGTTGGGTTCGGGCCAGGCCGATGTGTGGGATACGTTGACGCGGCGTTTTGAGTCACGCCTCATCCTTGCCGCCCTGGCGAACACCAAGGGGCGCCGAATTGAAGCTGCGCAGAAACTCGGCATTGGCCGTAACACTATTACGCGCAAGATCCAGGAGCTGGGTCTCGAATAGTCGATACGTGTTTTAGGCTGCTAGCCCCCGTGGAATATGCGCGGGTAGCTCCTGAAATGATAGTAAAAAGGCCCGTGTCGTGCGGGCCTTTTGCCTTTTATGGGTCAGTCCAGCGCGATATCGACCACCACCGGCGCATGGTCACTGGGACGCTCGTTCTTGCGTGGCACCTTGTCGATGGTGCAGGCCCGCACCAGCGGCTTGAGCGCATTGCTGACCAGGATGTGATCGATACGCAGGCCGCGGTTGCGGCGAAAACCTGCGTCGCGGTAGTCCCACCAGCTGAAGCTCTTGGGCGGTTGCGCAAACAGGCGGTGGCTGTCGGTCAGCCCCAGTGCAATCAGCGCACGCAGGTGGTAGCGTTCTTCCTCGGTGCAGTGGATGGTTTCAAACAAGGCAGCCGGGTCCCACACGTCATCATCGTCAAAGGTAATGTTGTAGTCCCCCATGATCACCAGCTGGGGGTGCGCGGCCATCTCCTCCTTGACCCAGCGGCGTAGAGCGGTCAGCCACTCCATCTTGTATTCAAACTTCTCACTGCCAGGCTCCTGGCCATTGGGGAAGTACCCACCGATCACTCGCACACCGTTGACCGTGCCCGTGATCACGCGTGCCATGTCGTCCTCAAACCCGGGAATGTTCTTCACCACATTGGTAATCGGCGTGCGGGCGAGCAGGGCCACACCGTTGTAAGTTTTTTGGCCAAACCACTGGGCCGTGTAGCCTGCGGCGGCAAAGGCGTCGGCAGGAAATTTGTCGTCTGTGAGCTTGAGCTCCTGCATCGCCAACACATCCACCGGATTGGCCGCCAGCCAGTCCAGCACCTGCGGCAGGCGTACGCCCAAAGAGTTCACGTTCCAGGTGGCAAGTTTCATGGTGATGGGGTGCATGAGTCGAAAAAAGGGAGGGAAGTCGGCGCCCTTGGGGGGACACAATGGCTACGCTTTCATCCGCGGCGCATTGTCGCACCTCGCGCACCGAAGACTCCATCTCACCCTGCAGCGTGAAGCACGCGGATTTGGTGTCGCCAGCGCTGTTCAACGCAGCCACATGCCGTGGATAACCCGCCCATGGCGGAAGCGAATTCAGCCCTGCGCCTGGTAGCTCTCCAGCCAGGCCGGAAAGTCTTCGGCCGGCATGGGGCGGGCGATGAAATAGCCCTGGGCCATGTCGCAGCCAAAGGCGGCCAGTTGATCCCACTGTGCCTGAGTTTCCACGCCCTCGGCCACGGTTTTGCAGTCCAGGTCGTGAGCCAAGTCGATGGTGGAGCGCACGATCACCGCCGAGTCATTGGCCCGCGACATGTCGCTCACAAATGACTTGTCAATCTTGATGTAGGACACCGGCAGTTTTTGCAGGTAGCTCAGCGACGAGTAGCCGGTGCCGAAGTCGTCCAGGTACAGCGTGATGCTTTCCAGGCGTAGGCCGTGCAGCACGCGCAGCGCCAGCTCGGCATCCTCCATCACCGCGCTTTCCGTGATTTCCATCTCCAGCAGGCCAGCGGCTGCGCCCCACTGGGTTTGCCAACGGCGGATTTTGTCGAGCAGGTCGTCGTCCCGTAAATTGCGCGCCGACAAGTTCACCGCAATGGGAAGTGCATGGCCTTGCGCTTGCCACGCCTGGATCAGGCGCACGCCGGTCTGGATCACCCATTCGGTCAGGGGTCTGATCAACCCTGTGTGTTCTGCCAGTCCAATGAATTCTCCGGGCGGGATCACCCCACGTTCGGCGTGGCGCCAACGCACCAGACCTTCCACACCGCACACCCGGCGGGTGGCGATCTCTACCTTGGGTTGCACATAGAGCATCAGGTCGCCGGCCTCAATGGCCCGCTGCAACTCACCGGCCATGTTCAGGCGGTGCGCCTGGTTTTGGCTCATGCTGGGGTCATAAACAATATGGCGCAGTCCTTTTTTCTTGGCCTGGTGTACCGCAATGTCCATATGCCGGTAAAGATCGTGGGGCGTAGTACCGTGGCCGGGGAAAAGGCTCACGCCGATCCACGCGGACACGTGCAGCGCGATGTCGGCCACAGCAAATGGGCGGGCCAGCGCGTCCTCCAGGCGCCGCACCATGGACAGGGCCGCCCCCACGTCACTGCCCGGCAACAAGATCGCAAATTCGTCGCCCCGCAGGCGTGCCACCTTGGCGGATGGCGTAGCGGCGTCGCTCATGCGGGCCCCAAACTCCTGCAGCATCTGGTCCCCGCGGCTGAAGCCCAGGGCATCGTTAATTTCGCTGAGGCGCTCAATATTGGCTTGCAACACCGCAAAAGGCTGGCGCCGCCGTGTCGAGGTCTCGATGGCATCCACCAGCAGCGCGGTGAATTGCGCCTCATTGGGTAGTCCGGTGAGCGGATCGTGGAGGGACAGGCGCTGCATCGCGTCCTCCACGCGTTGTTGCTCGGCACGGGCGCGCAGGTTGGATATGCCAAAGGCCAGGTCGTCGGCGGATTCGGTCAGCAGGGTGATTTCATCGGTGCCAAAGGGTTCAGGCTGTGCACCGTAAATCACCAGTGCACCGATGACCGCACCGCCCACGTGCAGTGGGCACGCCACGGCATGGGCATGGCCATGCAGGTTGGCCTGCCAAGGCACGCGGCCAGACTCCTGGCGCGGATCCTGGTCGGTGCAGGTCTTGCCTGTGCGGATGGCAGTGGTAACGACACCGCGGTCCTGCCCATCGTCCACCCAGTGGTTGTCCTGCATTTGCAAGCCCTCCAGCCCGGCGGGATGTCCGCATTGGGCCATGGGGCGTAGGGGGGCGCCCGGCTCAGTGCCCACATACCAGACCACCGCCATCGGGTATCCCCCAGCTTCCACAATCGCGCTGCACATGCCGTTCAGCAAGGCCTTCTTTTCAGTGGCGCGTAGCATGGCGCGGTTGCCTGCACTCAAGGTACGCAGGGCGCGGCTGGCACTTTCCAGTTCATGCACGCGCTGCTCTAGCTCCTTGTAAAGTCCTTGGATCTTTTCCTCTGCAAGTTTGCGCTCCGTGATGTCGGAGCCCAACACGTAGTAACCGCTGACCTGGTCTTGTGCATCGCGTTTGGGCATGTAGCGGATGAGCTGCCAGACGCCGGGGAATGGTTGCCAGTCGTAGCTTTGCGGCTCCCCTTGCAAGACCTTCGCTATGAGTGGCGCTGCAATGGCGTAGCGCGCTTCGCCCAGGATCTCTCGCACCGTACAGCCACCCAGGTCCGTCCGCGCGGGGGCAAACCGTTCCTGGTACTGCTGGTTCACATACACATAGCGCTGCTGGGCATCCACAAACGCAATCAACGCGGGCACGTTGTTGATCACGCTGCGCAGGTGGTCTTCGCTTTCACGCAGTTGCGCGGTGCGCTCCTGTACGCGCTGCTCCAGTAGCGCGCTGTGCTCACGCACGGCGTTCTGCGCCAGTCGGGCCGTGGTCTCATCGCGAAACACCAGAACCACGCCGACCAGCTGACCGCTGCTGTCACGAATGGGGGCTGCGCTGTCCGCAATGGGGCACTCGCGGCCATCGCGTGCAATCAGCGCCGTGTGGTTGGCCAGCACCTGGACTTCGCCGGTCGCAATGACCTTGGTCACCGGTACCTGCGCGGGCAGGCGTGTGAATTCGTGCACGATGTGGAAGACCTCGTCCACCGGGCGGCCCAGCGCCTCTGCCTGGGACCATCCGGTCAGCTGCTCTGCGACCGGGTTCATGCGCACAATGTGGCCGCGCGTGTCGGTCGCCAAGACTGCGTCCCCTATGGAGTACAGCGTAGTGGACAGGCTCTCTTCGCTGGCGGCCTGGGCGCGGTGGCTGGCTTCGGTGTCGCGCAGTTGGCGCTTGATCAGGACATAGGTGGCTGACAACAATGCCAGTAACAACACGGTCACTGCAATGCCCGCGGCCAGCAAGAGCTGTTGCGTGCGTTGCTGCGTGCGGGTGCGGTCTTGTAGCAGCAGATTTTCGGTGTCTTCCATGCTGCTGATCAGCCGGTAGGTGCGTTCGCGGGTTTCCTTCAAAGGCGAGATGGCAATGAACGCATTGGCCGCCTCCTGGCCCTGGGTCTTGCGCAACCATTCCACACGTTTAGAAATGGCCATGCGCTGGTCGAGCACCTCGCGCAACTGGCCCCAGCGCTCCTGTTGGCTGGGACTGTCCAAGGTCAGTCGCTGCAGGCGTGCCACAGCGGTTTCGCGCTGGGCCATAGTGGCATCCCGTTCGGTCAAAAAGGCCGGATCACCCGTGACGCGGAAGTTTTGGGTGCTGATCTCTACCTGCAGCGTATCGCTGCGGATATGGGCCAGGGTGCTGATGACTTCGTGCGTGTGTCCTACCAGGCGCAGAGCCTGGGTGGTGTCGCCCCCCAGCTTCCAGATGCTGGCCCACAACAGGCATACCACCACCACGGCAGCCGTGAAAGCCGCCAGCACCTTGGCCTCGAAGCTGGAGCGTGTATGCACAGAGTCCCACCGTTCTTGATATGTGACCCAATCATTCTGCTCCACTTGGTTGGAATGATCCATACGAAAACCCCGCACGCCTTGCGGTGTGCGGGGCCTGAGCAAAGCATCTTGGCTCAGGGCTTGTCGGTAAACCAGGCGTCTGTGGCCTTGCGCTCCCAAGCCGCCAATTGCTTCTCGGCTTCATCCTTGGCAACGCCGTAGCGCTCCTGGATTTTTCCGGCCAGCTGGTCTCGTCGGCCCGCGATGACATCCAGGTCATCGTCGGTCAGCTTGCCCCACTGTTCTTTGGCCTTGCCAGTGGCTTGCTTCCAGTTGCCTTGTATGCGGTCCCAATTCATGAGTGACTTCTTGGAGGTTGGTTACAGCGGTGAACGATGGATGGTCAACGCTCAGGGCCGGATGGCGATTTCATTCTTCACAGCCTTGACACCCTTGACGCCGCGGGCGATGGTTTCAGCGGTCAGCTTTTCGCTGGTGTTCTTGGCAAATCCAGACAGCATCACGGTGCCGTTCAAGGTCTCTACGCTGATGGCTGCAGCGTCCACCGTTTTGTTCTCTACAAAGCGGCTTTTGACGGACGTGGTGATCGCGGTGTCATCCACATAGGCGCCTACAGTTTCCTGACCGCGGCTCACCGCGCAACCCGCGGTGAAGAGCAGTGCCAGGGATGTGAAAGCAATGGCGAGGGTGGTACGTAAGTTCATGGTGAATCTCCAATTAAAAAATGGTGTTGACGAGGGCAGTGATGGGCCCCACTGCCTGTGGGCGGAACGGGTCAGGGGGGCGGCGGTTCGCGGGCGCGCAGGCTGCTCACCAGGTAGGGCAGCAGGCTGGCCACCACCGCAGGCTGGAATATCCAGCGCCATGGGCGACTCCAGGCCAGCACGGCCGCAGCGGCGACAACGCCCAGCGTCCACCCCAGTGGGTGCACTTGAAACTGCGCTTTGGCCTTTGTCCACAAGGACTGCATTTCAGGCGACGCTCTCAGGTGTGCCATCCATTCAGGGGTCGCACGCTGCCCCCAGAGCCATGCGGCGGGCGCAGCGTCGCTGTGCGTATGCAGTGCCTGGCGCAGCCGCATGCGTGAAAGCGTCAGGCGAGCCGTGGCAGCGGTGATAGCGTCGTTGCTCATGGTTGGCTCGCCTCTGCCAGCAGGGCCATGTCGGCCTTGAGCTGTTGGCGTAGTTGGCTGAATGCCCCAGGGGCTGAGGACAGCCTTGCGAGCAAGGTGCACACCAAGGCCATGACTGCTGGCAACAAGGGGGCAGCCCACAGTGCCCAGGGTGCCTGGATGTTTTGCGGAGGCACCGTGGCCCACAGCATCAAGGCCACGCCTGTGAGTACGGCGGCAGCGCCAAAGGTGCACAAGGCCAGGGCGTGGAGCAATGCATTGCGCTTCCAGATGGCCGATGCCACACCGGCCTCGGCGGCCACCAATGCGGCATAGCCCTCAGCGTGTTCCGCCAGCAACTGGGTCCGGCTGGACAGCAACAGAAGCAGAGGATGCAGCACTCAAATCCCCTTGATCAAACTGAACAGGAAACTGGCGACAGCGAGGATCAGGAAAACGATGAAAAGAATCTTCGCAATGCCGACTGCGCTGGCGGCAATGCCACCAAAACCAAACAGGGCAGCAATCAAGGCAATGACAAAGAAGACAACGGCGTAATGCAGCATTTTCAGCTCCTGGCAAATGGGCGAGAACGGTGTCTCGTCCGGTTAACACATGGGTGCAAACGGGTGTGAATGCGATGGGTCCAGTGTGTCTTGCCAGGCGCGCAAAGGCGATAGGGCAGCTCGCCGTCTGTGTGTGGGGAAACGTCGTGAAAACGTGTAGGACTGCGCTGACAGCCCTTGATACAGGCTAGGAGGAGGTG
Source organism: Rhodoferax sp. GW821-FHT09E07 (assembly GCF_059416145.1). Taxonomy (NCBI): domain Bacteria; kingdom Pseudomonadati; phylum Pseudomonadota; class Betaproteobacteria; order Burkholderiales; family Comamonadaceae; genus Rhodoferax; species Rhodoferax sp. GW821-FHT09E07. The sequence continues at coordinate 584,875 of NZ_JBWKOP010000001.1, forward strand.
GGACCGGCTTGGGGAATGCGCGCATGGATGCGTGTGCCCTGGCCCGGCGCAGACACCAGACGCAGGGTGCCGCCTTCGGCTTCCACCCTGAAACGCATGCCGACCAGTCCGTGGGCGGATGTGGGCTTGCTGCTGGCGTCAAAGCCCACTCCATCGTCGCGCACGGTGATTTCCACCATGTCATCCTTGGTCACCAGGCTCACCCATACGTGGCTGGCGCGCGCATATTTGGTGATGTTGGTAATGGCCTCTTGCACCAGACGGTAGACCATAAGTTCGGCAGAAATGCGCAGATTCACGGGCTCCAGATCGCAATGCACCTCCACGCCGGAATGGTCCGCATACTCGCGCACCAGAATGTCCAACGCCGCCACCAGGCCCAGGTTGCTCAGCGAGGACGGGCGCAAGTCTTCAATGATGCGCCGCCCCAGTGCAATGCCGCTGTTGAGAGTGCCCACCAGATGGGCCAGCAGCTCCACAGCCTCGGAGGGCCCCTGTGAGAGCCGGGAGCGAATGCGCGCAGCGTCCAGTTTGGCCGACGTCAGCAGCGAACCCAAATCGTCGTGCAGGTCGCGTGCCAGGCGCTGGCGTTCATCTTCGCGCGCCGTTTGCAGGTGCTGCGCCAATTGGGTGAGCTCAGTGGTGCGCTGAACGACTTCCACCTCGAGGCGGTCGCGCTCAAGCTGAACCACGCGCTGCAGCTCCTGCTGTTGCAGCTTCAGCGCCAGAGACTGGCGCAGGTAGTAGAACAGGGCGATCAGGCTGATGAGGCTGAGCAAGGCAACCCCGATGCGCCCCAGCATGAGGCTGCGAAACAGCTCGGCGCGTCGTGCGGTCACGTTCTGCGTCTGGTAGGCCAGCAGCTCGGCGCATACGGCCCGTACGGCGTCCATTTTTTCCCTGCCAATGTCGGTCAGCAGGATCTCGGTGCCCGCCTGGCCATGGCCTTTTTCATCCAGTTGCAGGGTCAGCGCCAGTTCGGACAGTTTGGTTTCGGTGAGCTCGTGCAGGCGCTTGAGCAGATCGCGGGACTCGGTGTCTTCGCCATAGAAGGCATCGAGGTGCCGATAGGACTCATCGATGCGGACCAGCGCCTTCTCGTAGGGCTGCAGGTACTCCTTGCGGTGGGTCAGCAGGTAGCCGCGTTGTCCGGTTTCTGCGTCCAGCATGCTGCGCTCCAGCATCTGGATCTGGGTGCGCGCCGCGCCCATGGCGGTCAGGCTGTCCAGTGTCGCTGTGGACTGGGAGTACGAGCCCTCGCTCACAAAGATCATGGCAGCCGCTGCGGCGCATGCCAAGGCAAGCACCACTGGGTGGCGTTGGACAACAGTGAGCACCTTCATATGCGGGGAATTTTGTAAAGTATGGGATCATGCAGCATGAAATTTCGTCGCACCCCATGATCAGAATTGCCATTGTGGATGACCATGCCATGGTCCGCGCCGGGCTGCGGCAGTTCTTCTCGGACGAGGAGGACTTCTGTGTGGTCGCCGAGGCGGTCAATGGGCGTGAAGCGCTGGATGTGGTGCGCCAGGGCGAAGTGGACGTGATGGTGATGGACATTTCCATGCCCGACCACAGCGGCATAGACGCGCTGGCGGCTATCAAGGCGCGCGCACCGGACTTGCCGGTGCTGATCTTGAGCGGCTTTGCCGAGATGCATTACGCCACCACCATGCTGCGCCATGGTGCCAGCGGCTACCTGAACAAGGACTGTGACCCGGCCGACATCATCAAAGCCATTCGCACCGTGCACCGTGGACGCAAGTACATCACCCCGGGCGTAGCTGAGCTGCTGGCGGAGGGGCTGGGCGAGGGCGGAGACAAGCCGGCGCATGAACAATTGTCGGAGCGCGAGATGCAGGTATTTCTGCGCCTGGCCCGTGGTGAAACGGTGAGCCACATTGCCACTAGCATGTCGCTGAGCATGAAAACGGTCAGCACCTACCGCACGCGTGTGATGGAAAAAATGGGGCTGGAGTCCAACAGCGATCTGACCTACTACGGGTTGAAGAACGGGCTGATCCAGTAGCGGGCTCATACGCCCAAGGCAGCGGGGCCGGTGGTATTGCTCCCTTCGGCCAGTTCGCTGCAGTACTGGATCAGAGCGTCAATTTCCGTGGACTTGTCAAACACCCGCCTGGCACCCAGGGCCAGGCACTTGGAGCGTATGTCCTTGGTGGCGTAATTGCTCAGCACCACCAGTGAGCAGCGGGACCCCAAATGCTGGGCAGCCTTCAACACCCCCAGCCCCGATCCGCGTTTGAGAAAAATGTCGACGATGACCAGGCTGACATCATTCGCGGGCTCCGCAAGCCACTGTGTGGCATGCCACTCGTCCTCGGCCATGCCAATGACTTTGACAGGTGTGAGTTCCTCCAGCGTCGCAATCAGACTTTGCTGGATGACGGGACTGTCTTCGACGAGAAAGGTCTTGAGTGCGGACATGGGGTGAGGAAAGTTCTCAGCGATTGGTCGCTAGTGTGCACGCATCTGCGCGCGCTTTCCATGGGCGGGGCGCTCTATTTGGTGTCGGACCAGTCCTACAAAGACTAGCGGCTTCGTCTGCTAGCGGCAAGTGCGGGTATTTTTGATACTGACCCCATAAGACATCGCCGATGTCAACCATAAGGGGTTCTTTCATGAAATATTCGACTTCCACACTCTCTGCGTCAATCCTGGCTCTGGCGTTGCTCAGCCTGACGGGGTGCGCAGGAATGACCGCTCGAGAGAAAAGCACGGCGACCGGGGCTGTCATTGGGGGGGCAGCGGGCGCCGTGTTGGGCGGAGGCGTTCTGGGCACTGCCGCTGGCGCCGCAGCCGGTGGCGTGATCGGCCACCAACTGGGCAAGAAGTAAGGAGACATGCGGCGCGTGCCTGCGCCGCAAGCACTCAGATGTGCAGTGCTGCGAGCGCGCCCACCAGAACGCCCAATGAGCCCACGCCAAACATGGCGTACTCCAGCCATTTCTTTTTGGTAAGCAGTGCGATGGCCGCCAACGCAATGGCGACCTGCAACACCGTGGTGGCCTGGGCCCAACGGTGGTGCAGGTGCATTTGCTCATCACTCTGGTGGTCCCACTCGGAGGCTTCGGCTTCCAGCTTCTCGGCGACCAGTTTGATCTCGCCTTTTTCTTTCTCGTAGCGGTCCACCTTGGCCTGGTAAGCGGCTTTGCCCGCCTCTGGTGACAGGTTCATGGCCAGTTCCGCCAGGGACTGCTTGGTGCTCTTGGCCTGGAAGAAATTCCACTGGTTGGAAGCTTCAGTCTTCTTCAGCGCCGCATTGTTCTTGTACAGACCTGCATTGGCCTGCGTGGCGCCGCCCATGTAGGCAAAGATGGCGCCCACCGTGGCGATGATGGCCGTGAACATGGCGATCTGGTTGATCATCCCTCCTGACTTGCCGTGACCATGGTCGCCATGGCCGCCTTGCGTCGCGTGCTCCAACTCGTGGTCGTGGGGGCCGTGGACGTGAAAACCATCACCTGACATCTATCAATCTCCTAAGCGCGTGCGTACGTGACAAAACTAAAGGGCAGCCCGCTGGCTGCCACGTGGTGTTCGCGTGCGGTTTCCCGCCACGCTGGCCCCAAGTTGGGGGCGAAGGCATCGCCTTCAAAGTCTTTCTTAATCTCGGTCACCACGGCGGTAGTCGCCAGCGGCTCAGTTTGCGCATACAGCTGGGCACCTCCGATCACCCACACGTCGGGAGATTGCTCACAAAGTTGTAGCGCTTTGCGCAGATTTTGCGCGGGCTGGGCACCGTTTTCATGCCAATCTTCCTGGCGCGTGACCACAATGTTGGTACGGCCCGGCAGAGGGCGGAATTTGGGGGGGAGCGAGTCCCAGGTCTTGCGACCCATGATCACGGGGCAGCCCAGCGTGGTGCGTTTGAAGTGCGCCAGGTCTTCGGGCAAATGCCAGGGCAGTTTGCCGTTGATACCGATCACACCATTGGCGGCGCGGGCATAAATCAGGTGCAGGCGCGAGCCTGTTGCAGCGTTTGTCATGCTTACACCGCCACAGGGGCCTTGATGGCCGCGTGGCTTTCGTAGCCCAGCACCTCAAAGTCTTCAAACTGGTAGTCCAGGATGGAATCGGGCTTGCGCTTGATGTGCAGCGTGGGATAGGCCATGGGCGCGCGGCTCAGTTGCAGCTCCACCTGTTCGTGGTGGTTGCTGTAGATGTGGCAATCGCCGCCGGTCCAGATGAAGTCGCCCACCTCCAGGTCACACTGCTGCGCCACCATGTGGGTCAGCAGGGCGTAGCTGGCGATGTTGAAGGGCACGCCCAGGAAGATGTCGGCACTGCGTTGGTACAGCTGGCAACTCAGCTTGCCTTTGCCACCGGGTGTTTCGGCCGGCGCGACGTAGAACTGGAAGAACGCATGGCATGGCATTAGCGCCATCTTGTTCAGCTCAGCCACATTCCAGGCGCTCACGATGATGCGGCGGCTGTCGGGGTTGGTCTTCAGGGTCTTGATGACGTCGGCAATCTGGTCGATATGGCCGCCATCCGGCGTGGGCCAACTGCGCCATTGAACGCCATAGACGGGGCCTAGGTCGCCAGTTTCAGGATTCGCCCACTCGTCCCAGATGCTCACGCCACGTTCTTTGAGCCAGTTGTTGTTGGAAGAGCCGGTCAGGAACCACAGCAGCTCTTGGATGATGGAGCGCAGGTGTACCTTCTTGGTCGTCACCAGCGGAAAGCCTTCGTTCAGGTCAAACCGCATCTGGTAGCCAAACACGCTCTTCGTGCCGGTGCCGGTGCGGTCGGCCTTGTGCACGCCCGTGGTGTACACGTGGCGCATGAAATCTTCGTACTGGCTGCGCACAGGGCGCTGGGGCGTGGTGCTGGTCATGGCAGGATTTTAATTTGGGCTCAGGTCAGGCGGTCCAGGGTCGCGGTCAGCGCCAACATGGCGATCAATAACACCACCACCACGGGCATCACAGCACCCAGGCCGGCCCAGGTGGCCAGCAGGCCAAAGGCAGCGGGGACAACCGAGCCACCGATGTAGGAAAACGTCATCTGGCGGCCAATCACGGTGCGCGCTATCTCGTCGGGGAAGCGGCGCGCGGTCTCGTGCATCATGGACGGGAACACGGGCGCGCAGCCCAGGCCCATGAGCACCAGTCCGGCCATCGAGGCAGCGCCTAGCAGGTCATACGATGCAAACACCAATGCACCCGCGGTGGCTACGGCAATGCCCAGGCGGATCAGGCGGCGGTTGCCCAAGCGGTTGGCGATCAGGCCCACGCCAAAGCGGCCCGCGGTGATGGAGCCAAAGTAGATCGATACCCACACCCCAGCGGTGACCGGTGACACGCCACGGCTGCCGACCAGGATGCTGGCGGCCCACAGGCCGGTGCCCATTTCAGCCGTCACATAAAACAGAAAACACAGCGGTGCCAGCCATAGCGCGCTGGTGCGCAGCGGCTTGAAGCTGCTGGGCCTGCCGTGCTCGCCATCGTCGGCGGGTGGTTTGGAATGCTCCTTGGACCACAGTGACAGCGTGAGCCACAGCACCACCGCCAGGCTCAGCTGGATGAGGCCAATGGCGCGCGCGCCGATGACCCAGCCCGCGGCACTGGCCAGGGCCAGGCTCATGATGTAGGGGCCGGTGGTAGCGCCCACGCCCCAGAAGCCGTGTAGCCAGTTCATGTGGCGTGAGGAGTAGTGCGCGGCCACGAAGTGGTTGAGGCTGGCATCTACTGCCCCGGCACCCAAGCCCAGGGGAATGGCCAGCGCTACGAGCCAGATGAACGAGGGGGCGATGGAAAAGCCCAGCAGCGCCAGCGCCGTCATCAGGCAGCTGGTGGCCACCACGGCGCCGGTGCCGATCCGCTTGACGATGGCAGCCGCAAAAAAACTGGAGGTGGCCGAGCAGGCCGTCATGGTGATCGTGATGAAACCCACGGCCGCTAGGGGCTGGCCCATGTCCGCCCGGATGGCGGGCCAGGCCACGCCCAGGATGCCGTCGGGCAGGCCCAGGCTGATGAAGGAAACGTAGACGATGCCAAGCAGTAAGAGATGGGCCAAGGGGATTCCTGGGGAAAGAGTCAGAGCTTCAACACCCGGCCGGGGTTGAGCAGGTTGTGGGGGTCCAGCGCCAGCTTGATGGCGCGCATGGCGTTCAGCGCCACGGGCGATTTGTGGTGCTCCAGCTTGTCGCGCTTGAGGCTGCCAATGCCGTGCTCGGCCGAGATGGAGCCGTGGTAGCGGTCCACTACGTCGTACACCAGCGTGTTGATGGGACCTTCCTGGTCACGCAAAAAGGCTTCGGCATCCGCACCGTCAGGGGCCTGCACGTTGTAGTGCAGATTGCCGTCGCCCAAGTGGCCGTAGTTGACCAGGCGCACGCCTGGGAAGTGCTGCGCCAGCAGCGCGTCGGTTTCGCGCACAAAGGCCGGAATGCGCGACACGGCGATCGAGATATCGTGCTTGATGTTGAGCCCCTCTTGCGCCTGCGCCAGTGGAATGCTCTCGCGGATGTGCCAGAGCGCGCGGGCCTGGGCCAGGTTTTCGGCCACCACGGCGTCCAGCACGCAGCCCTGCTCCAGGGCAACCTCCAGCAGGCGCTCAAACTGTTCGCGGGCATGGGTTTCGGATTCGTGGTCCGAGTTTTCGAGGACCACGCAGTAGGGCGACAGGCCATCAAACGGCACGTTCTGTTGCGGAAAGTGTTTGCGCACCAAGCCCAGCGCAAAGGCGCCCATGACTTCAAACCCGGTCAGGCCGGCATTCAGGTGCTTATGGGCCAGGCCGAGCAGTTCCACCGCCGCTTCCAGCGAGGGCACGGCGGCAAACGCGGTGAGCTGGCTGGCGGGCAACGGGTACATGCGCAGCGTGGCCGCGGTGATGATGCCAAGCGTGCCTTCGGCACCGATGAACAGGTGGCGCAGGTCGTAGCCCGTGTTGTCCTTGCGCAGCCCCGTCAGGCCGTTCCAGATGTCGCCCTGGGCGGTCACTACTTCCAGGCCCAGACAGAGTTCGCGTGTGTTGCCGTAGCGCACCACCTGCGTACCGCCGGCGTTGGTGGACAGGTTGCCGCCTATGGTGCAGCTGCCCTCGGCCGCCAGACTTAGCGGGAATAAGAAACCCTCTTTCTCACACGCCTCTTGCAGGGTTTGCAGGATGCAGCCGGACTCCACCGTGACGGTCAGGTTGGCCGCGTCCAGTGTGCGGATCTGTGCCATGCGCTGCAGGCTCAGCACCACCTGTAGGCCCGATGCGTCGGGGATGGAGCCCACCACCATGCCGGTGTTGCCACCTTGCGGCACGATGCTGATACCCGCTGCGGCGCAGGCCTTGACCACGGCGGCCACTTCTGCAGTGGCACCGGGGCGCACCACGGCCAGCGCTTTGCCGCGCTCGCGCTTGCGCCAGTCTTGCTCATAGGCGGTGAGGTCGCCCTCGGTCAGCACGTGGGTTTCGCCCACGATGGTGCGCAAGGTCGCCAGCAGGGTGGTGTGGATCGTCATGGGGTGGCGGTCTTCGGTATCAGCGCCTTGCCTGCCTTGAGGCGCAAGCGTATGTGGACAGTGCAGGCGACAAACAGGACCAGGCACAACAGCACCTCCAGGCCCGCCAACCCGTTGCCGGGGAATCGGTCACTCCAGGCGCGCACCACGCCTTCGGTGAAGTACAGCCACACCACCAGGCTGACCCAGCGGTAGGTGTACATGCGGTTTTTCAGCAGGCCCGCAAGCGGGATGCACAGGGGTAGCACCTTGAGTGCCAGCCAGGAGCCACCCGGGCGAATGGGCGCCAGCGCCAGCTCCCAGGCCAAGCCCAGGGCAATCAGCGCGAGCGTGCTGGCTACGGCCGTCCAGCGGCTCAGTTGAACGGAATGCGCGGGGAGGGGGAGGGGAGTTGCTGTCATGGGAACCGCATAGCTTAAAACAAATGCCCCGCCCGGCCCGGCTTTCCCCTCTTGTGGGGGCTTGGCAATCGCGCTAGGCTGGGGCCGTCCCCTCGGGCGTGGAGCACTGATATGGCATTCCTGCGATCTCGGTACTGGCAACAGTGGGCAGCGTGTGGGGTTTTTGCCGGGCTTGCGCTGGGCGCGCAGGCAGAGTGCACGCGCTTGGTCTTGACCGCGGACCCCGCGTATCCGCCCATGCACTGGTACGACGGCGAAACCCTGCAGGGCGCCAGCATCGAAATTGCCAAACGGGTGCTGACGGAGCTCAAAATCCCCTACGAGGTTCGCTACCTCGGGCCGTTTCCACGGATCATGTCGCTGGCCGAGCGCGGCGAGGTGGACATGATTGCCACCCTGAAGAAGACGCCCGAGCGCGAAGCCTTTTTGCTCTACCCCAAGACGCCAGCCCTCTCCAACCCGGTGGCCGTGTTTGGCGCGCGCGAACATCCCTTTGAGTTCAAGGATCGGGCCGACCTGGTGGGCTTGCGCGGAGGCATCACCCGCGGCAATGTGTTTGGCGGGGGGGTGGATGAGTACCTCAAGGAGAAGCTCAATGTCCAGGAGTCCAACAGCCCCGAGAGCAATTTCGAGAAGTTGGCCCTGGGTCGCATTGATTACTTCATCACCGGTTACTACACGGGCATGGCCATGCTGCTCAAGCGTGGGGACGAAGAGCGCTTTGTGGTGAAGGAGCCGTTTCTGGTGGACACCCCCAACTTCATGGTGCTTGCGCGCTACGGCAAGTGCGCGGAAAAGCTGGAGTTGATAGACGCGCGCCTGGCCCTGCTGAAGAAAAGTGGCGTGCTGGATGAGCTGATTCGCAAGAGCTTCCAGAAGTGGAAGGCCCAGCCGACCTTGGTGGAGAAGTAGCTGGCATGATGGCGGGATGCAACTGATAGACCGCCTTAAACCCTGGTTGCACGACGTGGCCAGCCTTCCCTGGCGCCATGCCGTGCGCACGCTGCGCGAGCGTTTTCGGGAAGACCGCCTGGGCCTGACCGCCAGCAGTCTCACTTTCACCACCACCATTGCGCTGGTGCCGTTCATCACCGTGGCGCTGGCCATCTTCACGGCCTTTCCGATGTTCGCCAAGTTCCAGGATGTGCTGCAGAAGTGGCTGATCGAGAGCCTGGTGCCCGATAGCATTGCCCGCCAGGTGCTGGGCTACTTGAACCAGTTTGCCGGCAAGGCCAGCCGCCTGGGTGTGGCGGGGCTGACCGTGCTGCTGGGCACGGCGCTGGCGCTGATCTTCACGATTGACCGCACGCTCAACAGCATCTGGCGCGTGCGCAAGCCACGGCCCTTTGCCCAGCGCGTGCTGATCTACTGGGCCGCCATCACGCTGGGGCCGTTGCTGCTGGGTGCCAGTCTGACGATGACGTCCTATGCGGTGTCGGCCTCCAAAGGGGTGGTGGGGGGCTTGCCCGGCGGTGTGAGTGTGCTGTTTGACAGCTTGCAGTTTGTGCTGGTGGCGGCTGGTACGGCGGCCATGTTCCATTACGTGCCCAACACCCAGGTGCGCTGGGGCCATGCCTGGATGGGCGGGCTGTTTGTGGCGGCGGGCATTGAGCTGGCGCGCAAGGGCCTGGCCCTGTACCTGAGCAAGGTGCCGACCTACTCGGTGGTGTACGGTGCGTTTGCCACGGTGCCGATTCTGCTGGTCTGGATTTATGTGGCCTGGGTCATCGTGCTGCTGGGCGCGGCGCTGACGGCCTATGTGCCCAGCCTGCTGGCCGGTGTGCCACGTCGCAAGTTGGCCCATGGCTGGCAGTTCCAGCTGGGGCTGGAAACACTGCAGCAGCTGGAGTTGGCGCGCCAGCGTGGGGATAAGGGCCTGACCCTGACCCAGTTGCGCACCGCGCTGCAGGTGGACCCGCTGCGGCTGGAGCCGGTGCTGCGCCAACTGGTGGAGCTGGACTGGGTGGGGCAGCTCAATGAAGCGGCCGGCCCGGATGCACTGTCGCGCTATGTGCTGCTGGCCGATCCGGACACGGCGGTGCTGGAGCCGGTGATGCGGGCGTTGCTGCTGTCGCCCGACGCCGTGACTGAAAATTTATGGAAAATTGGCCGCTGGCCCTCGACAACCCTGCGCCAGGCGCTACAAAAATAGTAGCAGTTGAATTGCGTTTGGCAACTGTTTTTGGGGCTGAATGGTTGCTGGCTCTCGCTTTAGTCGGGTGGAGGATTGACGGAAAGCGATCCAACGTGGAGCTCGACCAATCCGGGCTCACTGCCTGGAACCCCCTCACACAATTCGGAAAATGCGCACCGGTAATCAATTTGACATATTGAGCCGCTAGCCTGCAGAGCCTTCGAGTAGCCATTGCGACTCGGCACTCAGGAGCTTTTGATGCGCCATTTAAAGATAGCAGTACTGCTGGCATTCCTGTTGCCTTTGCAGAATGCCTTCGCCACTGACATTTCGCCGAACGACGCCGGCGCTGTCTATGCAGATTTCAGGTTTGCAGATTTCTTCAAATTGCCGATTGGGCCCCGAGGCCTGCAAGTGAGCCCCAAACTGCTTGCCTTGGATGGCAGGCACGTGCGGATGGTGGGTTATATGGCCCGTCAGGACGGTGAGACCGCTGTACCCGGGCTTTTCATACTGTCGCCGCTGCCCGTCGCGCTGGGAGACGAAGACGAAAGTTTCGCCGACGACTTGCCTGCCAGCGTGCTGTATGTGCACCTCCCACCCATAAGCAGCGCCGGTTATGTGCAACACATGACGGGACTGATCTCCGTGCAGGGCACATTGGAATTGGGCGCCAAGCCCGAGATCGATGGTCGAACCTCATTTGTCCGTCTTCGGCTGGAAAGTGACCCTCAAAAAGTCACCGCGCCGCTGACTGTTTCTGCCGCCTCAACCCAGGAATCCCCACATGTTATTCAACATTAATCCCCGCAACCTCACCGCGGCAGTGCTGCTGTGCTCCGCCTGGGCTGCTGGGTTTGCTGCCCCAACGGTGTCGCGCCTGACCCCACCCAGTGAGCTCTTTGCATCGCAGAATCCCAATCCGCCCTTTATCGCGCGCTTTCTACCTGGGCAGCGCTTTGATCTACAAGCGACTGTGCGGCTTGATGCCGGCACTACTCTGAAGGATTTTCAGTTCCTTGTCGACGGCGTTGCCACCAAGCCCGCGGCAGGCACTACCAGCATTGTGACGACGGGCTTGTCCTTGCCCAAGGACATCAATGCCGCGGTTGTGTCACAGCGCGCCTATTCGGTGAGCAAGCCGGGTGTGCACATCCTGACCGTCCAGGCCACGCAGAGCGACGGGCAAATCGTTTCGGCAAAAGGGAATTTTGAAGTGGTCGCCCTAGGCCGGGAAGGTCGCCCAGCAAAAAACATCATCATTTTGCTGGGTGATGGCATGGGAGCCACGCATCGCACCGCCGCGCGCATCATGGGCCAGGGGTATGCCCAGGGCAAGGCGCAAGGGCGCATGGCCATGGACACCTTTCCCTTCACTGGTATGGTGATGACGTCGTCCCTGGACGCGCTGGTAACAGACTCGTCCCCTGGCATGTCGAACTATGTGACGGGGAACAAATCAGCCAACAACCAAGAAGGTGTTTGGCCAGACGACACCACTGACGCCTTTGACAACCCACGCATTGAATATTTGTCGGAATACCTGCATCGGACCCAAGGCAAGGCGCTGGGGGTGGTGACAACGGCCGACGTATTTGACGCCACGCCAGCCTCGATGGCCGTGCACACCAGCAATCGCGGCAATGGCACCGGCATCGTGGACCAGTTTCTGGATGACCGCCATCTCTCTGGCCTCTCTGTCTTGATGGGGGGCGGCCGTAAATGGTTTTTGCCTAATGGAGATGCATTGAAGGCGGACGGTTCGCGCAGTGGTCAGCCCATGAATGGTTCACAGCGCGATAGCCGCAGTGACTACGTGCTGCCGCCCGACATCGTGAATGGCTGGAAGGCATCAGTAGGCAAAAAAGACGCAGAGCGTGATCTGCTCACTGATTTCCAGAAGGCAGGCTACGCCTACGCGCCTGATCGTGCGGGTCTGGATGCTGCGCTTGCGGCACGACCTGACAAATTGCTTGGCCTGTTTGCATACTCCAATATGAACGTGGCTTTCGACAAGATCAACAAGCGCCGAGGGGTTTCGACCATCGTTGATGACTACGGCTTTCCAGACCAGCCCATGTTGGATGAGATGACAGGAGCCGCACTCTCGGTCTTGGGGAAGAACAAAAAAGGCTTTGTCGCCATGATTGAGGGTGCCTCCATCGACAAACAGTCTCACCTGATGGACACCGACCGTTGGTTGCTGGAAGTCATTGAATTCGATCGTGCGGTGCAAGTGGCCAAGGACTTTGCCACGAAACACCCCGACACTATTGTTATCGTGACCGCGGACCATGAATGTTCGGGTGCCTCCATCATTGGGGCATCCACCAAGCCAATCAGTGCCGTGCGTGATGCCACCAATACACCGGGTGTTGCGGCTCAGCGAGATGCCATTGTGGGAACTTACCAGGCAGCAAAATTTCCCAAATACACCATGTCGTCCGACGGCTACCCAACCAGCACCGACGTGGATTACAAAATGTTGATTGGATATGGCGCTAACGCCGACCGGTATGAGACCTGGCTGGCCAACGCGACGCCGACACAAGACTCACAGCAGCCCTTTGTCGGTCAGTCCCCGATGAATGGTTATCCAGAGAACCCGAATGTCCGCAATGCGAAGACTGGGTTTTTGATCACAGGCCAGGTACCCGGCGACCAAGCCGTGCACACGGCCACCGATGTACCGTTGTCTGCGTTCGGCCGCGGTGCTATCGCGTTCACTGGCGTGATGGACAACACCGACGTCTTCTTCAAATTGGCCCGTCTGGTGGGAGCCCGCTGACCCGTCGCCCTTTTTCGACGCATTCATTCTCCTTGGCAACGTCGTTGCCAAGGTAGTCACCACGTATTGCGGCAATCATGGTGGCTGGGTGGCTGCCGGTGCCTTATTGGAAGTCCGTCAACCAAGATTGATGTCCGGTAGCGGACACTTCGAAATCTCGCAATGGCTGAATAAGATCGCCTGTTGAATACAACGTGAGCTCAAGAAGGCGTCGACATTTCGTCAAAGCTCAGTTGGCGGAACGATCCCCGCCTATCTATCGACAGTCTCCACTTCATTGGCATCGGGTAGGTGAACCATCCCGGTGTTGTAGTTGTAACTGTAGACCTCGCTGTGACGCCCCCACTCGATGGCGACCTTAAGCACGCGTTCAGCCTCCTCTTTGTCCATGCTCTCGCTGAGCAGTTCCAGGAAGTGCTCCTCTTTAAGTTCACCACTGGGCTCTTGAGACAGGCTATGGTGAATATGGGCTGCAAGTGGAATGCGCTTGAGCAATTGCTTCGCAAAAATTGCCTGCCGTTTTTCGTTTTCTGCTGCGACGTATTTCTTACCCAACTCAGTCAGATTGACGTCGCCCGCCTCGAGAACCGCGAACTCCAACAGTGCCAGAGCTTCTGCTGCTGGTAGCAATTCTTCGTCGGTAAGATCCGTGTCTTCTGCAAGCTGTGGAAGGTCGGCGCGGCCCAAGAATGGATCCTCCATCAGGCGCTCCAAAAGGCCTTCCATGAGGCCAATATCGGCCTCTGGCAAGCGGTAATCCAGGCGGATCGGTTCAACTTCTTCCGTAGTTCGGCCGCTGCGAATGCGACCTGCGGTCATCACTGCGTATATTTCATCCACCAGTTGACGCACCTCAGGACTGTCAGCATTCCGGGGACGTGGCAGCGCAATTTGCATCTCAAATTTAACGCGTCCTGGGTCACTAGCAAATATCAGCACACGATCCGCCATCATGATGGCTTCTTGGATGTTGTGGGATACGACCAGGATTGCCTTGGTGGATATCTGTTCCTTTTCCCAAAGTTCGAGAATGTCATCTCGCAAGCGTTCGCCAGTCAGAACATCCAGTGCTGAAAACGCCTCATCCATGAGCAATATGTCCGGATCCACGACCAGTGCCCGGGCAATCCCCACGCGCTGACGCATGCCACCGGAGAGTTCGCGTGGCAACGCCCCCTCAAACCCTGAGAGGCCGATCATGTCAATAATTTTTTGGGCGCGTTTTTCGCGCTCGTCCTGGGCGACACCACGTGCCTCCAACCCAATTTCCACGTTTTGTTGGACAGTCAACCAGGGGAACAACGCAAAAGACTGAAACACCATGCTGATACCACGAGCAGGCCCGTAAAGTGGTTGCCCGCGATACAGCACGTCACCAACATCAGCGTCTACCAAGCCTGCCATGATGCGCAAAAGCGTGGATTTGCCGGATCCTGACTGTCCCAGCAGCGCTACGATTTCACGTTCCCGCAGGGTGAAGTCCACCTTATCCAGAATGGTGCGTGGGGTACCGTCCGCAGCTGAAAATGACTTCCCAACGGCCTTGAGATCAACAATGATTTCTTTCATGGTGTCTTTTGTTCTTTAAAAGTTGAGTCGATCTTCAGCCATGCGATACAGGCGGCGCCACAAGAAATGATTGAGTGACATCACATAGACGCACATCACGCCTATACCCAAAGCAATACGGGGGAAGTCACCAGTTGCGGTCATTTCCGCGATGTAGCTGCCGATGCCGTGGGCTTGAACAGTGGTGTCGCCCCAGGTCACATACTCTGAAACAATGCTGGCGTTCCAAGAACCACCGCTGGCCGTGATGGCGCCCGTTACAAAGCTTGGGAACACCGCTGGTAATAAATACCGCCTCCAACGCAGGGATCCTTTCAGCCCGATGTTTCTTGCAGCAAACCGTAGTTCCGTGGGAATGGTGGATGCACCGGCAATGACGTTAAAAAGCAGGTACCACTGTGTTCCAAAAATCATCAATGGGGACAGCCAAACATCGGGAGTAAGGTGAAAGTGGACGATCCCCACCACAAACACTGGAAACATGAGGTTTGCTGGAAAAGCGGCCAGGAACTGCGCCACAGCCTGTACACGCGCAGCAATTTTGGGGTTCATGCCGATCCAGATGCCAACGGGCACCCATACGATAGCCGCCAGGCCGATCAATAACATCACCCGGACAAAAGTATAAAAACCCAGAATAAAGACATGCACCACCTCTGACCACCCGACTTCCGTGAGGATAAAAGTCAACAGGCGCCAAGAAGCAAACATGATGAGCGCTGCGAGCACGGCATCCCAAACTCTGGCGACAACGGGAGACGTCTCGGTGGTGCGTGCCCGAACTGAGGTGCCATCGTGGTGCAGCCGAAAAAGCCCAAAGCTGCGCGCCAGCAACTTCGCAAACAGGTCGCCTAGAGATTGCAGACGCTCGGTCCTTCGCAGCCAAGTCAGCAACCACGAAGACTGGGCTTCGCCGCCAATTTCTTCAAAGCGAAATTTGTCTGCCCACGCTAGCAATGGTCTGAAGAACAATTGGTCGTAGAGCAAAACCCCTAACAACATGGCACCAACCGCCAGGCCAATAGCTTCAAGATCTTTGGCTTCAATGGCCATGGCGATGTAGGAGCCAATCCCCGGCAACTTGATGTTTTGGTTGGACACCGATATCGCCTCAGATGCCACCACAAAAAACCATCCACCTGACATCGACATCATCATGTTCCATAACAACGAGGGCATGGCATAGGGCATGTCGAGGCGCCAAAACTTCTGCCATCCTGACAACTGGAATACTCGCGAAGCCTCGGTCAGTTCGATGGGCACTGTTCGGAAAGACTGGTACAGGCTAAAAGCCATGTTCCAAGCTTGAGACGTGAATATCGCAAATATCGCGGCGCATTCAACGCCAAAGAGGCTCCCAGGAAACAATGCAATAAATCCCGTCACGGTAATGGAGAGGAATCCCAAAATTGGGATTGACTGCAGGATGTCCAACAGGGGAACAAGAAACTTCTCCATCGCTCGGTACTTGGTTGCCAACACGGCAAACACCACACTAAAAATCAGCGATGCCGCCAGTGCCATGAACATGCGCAAAGTCGTGCGCAACAGGTAGTACGGCAAATAGCTGATGTCTAGGGAGATAGGAAGTTCAGCACCTACTTGGTAAGGGGTGGCCATCTGCCTGGCACCAAACGCCAGTAGCACCAGCAGTGCCAGTACGAGGGGCAACAGAGCCCAGTCCCAACGGTTTCCACCAGCTTCAACGACCTGGCGGGGAAAGAATGTTTTTTGTGCTGCCATATCGGATCTGCGCCGTCGGTGTGAATTTGCCCGAGATTATTGAGTCAAAACCGTGTCACTGGAATGACAAAATACTGAATCGACCTGCCTATCGGCGTGTTGGTGCGATTGGCAGCGTATGGGCACTTGGTGCCCCCACCATCAATCCACCATCTGCGCAGATGCAGTGGGCAAGTTCTCACCTCGGTTGCGCCACTGGCAATAGGCGAAACGCCATAACACCCAGTGTTAAAAGAGACGCCACACTCACCAAAACACCCGCATAAGGGTCGTGCCCCAACGCTTGCGCCCAAGAGGCCGCAAGCCCGCTCAGGCTTTGCACAAAGGCCACGCCAAGAAACATGGCCATGGTGAACACCGACATGGCGCGCCCGCTCATTTCGGCACTGTAGGAGGCACGCACGTTGGCGTACTGCAAAATTCCCGCGCCAGATAGCACCGCCAGCACCACCATGCCACCAATGTCTATCCACGCCAGCGGCACCAGCGCCATGAGCATAAAGACTGAGGTCATGGTCATTACCGCGCGCACAATCCATTTCCGTCGCCGAGCCGTGCCCGGATCGAAATGTCCAAACAACGCAGGCGTGAACAGTGACAGCAGTGAAACGAGCAAGGCCACGTTCCCGGTCTGTACCAATGACATGCCGTGGCGGTGCATCAGCAAGGGACCGAGCCAAAGACCGCGCAGGGTCAGAAAAGAGGCGTAGTTCACCAGAGCCAGCAGCAGGATTCCCCATGTTTGTGGCAGCAGAAATAACTCGCCAAAGCCACGCAGCGCGTGCCCAAGGCTATCCGGCCGATGGTGCGTGGCGGCCAGCCCTTCCTGCAAATTCCGGTAAACCAGCAGCCACGAAACACACGCCAGCCCAGTCAATGCAGCAAAGGCTACGCGCCAAGAACTGACATCAATGAGCCAAGCCAGTGGCGTGCCCGTCAGCATCAGCCCAAGCCCGCCCATTCCCATGGCCATTCCAGAGACTGCGGCAAATCGATGGGTCGGAAAGCGTCTTGCGATGAAGAGGGTGCACACCACAAACGCCGGCGAGCAACCCATGCCGATCAGGACCTGCCCCAACACCAGAACGGCGTAATTGGGCGCAAGCGAAGAAATCAGTGCGCCCAGTATGGCCAAGGGGAAAGTGCAAAGCCATGTGCGGCGCAGCCCATAGAAATCCAGCGCGATCCCAATGACGAACTGACTCAAGCCAAATGAAAAGGCAAAGGTGGCGGCAAAAAAGCCCAACGCCTGCGTTGACAACCCGAAGTCCTGCTGCAAACCATGCGCCATCATGGCCGTGACGGTACGGAAGGCCTGACTGAGCGCGAACGCACTGACTAGGCTTAATAGTGTCATCCAAGGCACGGCGGCTTCAGATTCGGCGGATGGATCAGACACAGGGGACATGGCGAGGACTGGATGCAAGAGACGGCGAGGGTTAGTCCCGAGCGTACCGCAAAGCACAATACGGGAAAGCCGACTAACTTCTCTAAAAAAAGTGACAGTAGCCCCCGTGGAATATGAAAACTACGCTACAAAATATGTAGCGATTGACGGGCGCAGGTCAGTGCAGGTAACCGACTCAAAAACGGATCTTCCCGGTCCAGATATCGGCGTACATGCGCCAATCGCCCAGAAAGCTGTACAGCGGGCGCTTGAAACTTGCGGGCTTGTTTTTCTCAAACGCGAAGTGGCCGATCCAGGCAAAACCGTAGCCACACAGCAGCCCGTATAGCAGGTACTGCGGTTGCAGCGTGGCCAGGAACGTGGCCGTGAGCGCCAGGCTCAGCGTCGAACCCACAAAGTGCAGGCGACGGCAGGTGGTGTTGCTGTGCTCGCCCAAATAAAACGGATAAAACTCCGCAAAGCTCTGGAAGCTGCGCGGATCGATGGCCGTGGGGGTGGGGCTGGTGGCGTCCATGGTGATGTCTCCTGTGATGGCGCCTCATGATGGCGGTCAGCCCCCTGGCCTGACAAGCGCAGTTCCCCTAGGGTTGGGCCAAAAACTGTCGCATGGCGGACAGGGTTTGTTCCGGAGCCTCGGTCATCTGGTGGTGGCCCACCGCAATGCGCTGCACCTGCAGTCGCTTGCCAGACTGTGCGGCGCGCTGGATCAGCGGCTGCGCGGCCTTGGGCACCGTCATCTGGTCTTGCTCGCCCAGCACCATGAGGATGGGGCATTGCACCTGGTCCATGGCCTCTTCGCCATGCGCATAGTCGTTGCAAGCGGAGAAGCCGCGGTGGAACACATTGACTAACGTATTGCTGGCCAGCACACGGCGGCCCAACGCCATGCTGCTGCCATAGACCCAGGTGCCCGGGCCCAGAGCCGAGGGCGGGGCAGCCAGCGTACTGCGGGAGAATACGTTGATCATGGTCAGCGCCTTCTCGGGCTCGTGCAGCGAAGTCTCCAGCAGCGCTGGCGACACTTTCATGGGATAGGCCGTACCCACCATCACCAGATGTGTGGCACGCTCTTTCAAACGCGAGGCGGCCTCCAGCGCAATCAGCGAACCCCAGCTGTGTCCCACCAGCGCAGCCTTCTCCACGCCCGCGGAATCCAGCAGTGCCACGACGAAGTTCGCCGCCTGCTCCACCGTGGCTGGGGCCTCGCCCGCGCTGCGGCAGTGGCCCGGCAAGTCCACGGCCAGCACGTTGTAGCCGTGGTGGGCCAGGTAGCGGCTCTGCAGAATCCAGACGCTGTGGTCGTTGAGCACCCCGTGGATAAAGACCACGGTGGGCTTGGCAGCGTCGAAGGGCTTGCCCCCTGTGTAGCAGTAGGCGGTGGCGCCGTTGACTTGCAACTCCATCACGCACCTGCCTTTTCTGCGGCCTTGAGCGCGCGCTTGAGGTCGTCAATCAGATCGTCCGGGTCCTCCAGCCCGATGGACAGGCGGATCGTGCCCTGGGTGATACCGGCACCGGCCAGCGCTTCATCGCTCATGCGGAAATGGGTGGTGCTGGCAGGGTGGATGACGAGGCTGCGGCAGTCGCCGACGTTGGCCAGGTGGCTGAAGACTTTGAGCGTTTCGATGAACTTCTTGCCCTGCTCGCGGTTGCCCTTCAGGTCAAAGCTGAACACCGAGCCCGCGCCCTTGGGCAAGAGCTTTTGCGCCAGCCCGTGGCTGGGGTGGCTCTCCAGCAGCGGGTGGCCCACGCGGCCCACAAAAGGCTGGCTGGCCAGAAATTGCACCACCTTCTCGGTGTTGCACATGTGGCGCTCCATGCGCAGGCTCAGCGTTTCGATGCCCTGCAGGATCAGCCAGGCGGTGTGCGGGCTCATGCAGGCGCCAAAGTCGCGCAGGCCCTCGCGGCGTGCGCGCAGCAGGAAGGCGCCCACGGTGCTTTCCTCGCTGAAATTCATGTTGTGAAAGCCCTCATAGGGCGCGGCCAGCTCGGCAAACTTGCCACTGGTCTCAAACGCACGTGCCCAATCAAAGCTGCCGCCGTCCACCACCACGCCGCCAATGACCGTGCCGTGGCCGCTCAGGAACTTGGTGGCTGAGTGGTAGACCAGATCGGCTCCCTGCGTGAAGGGCTGCACCAGCCAAGGGGAGGTGAGGGTGGAGTCCACCAGCAGCGGCACGCCGGCCCCGTGGGCGATCTGCGCAATGGTGGGTGTGTCCAACACGTCCAGTCCGGGGTTGCCCACGGTCTCGCCAAAGAACAGGCGCGTGTTGGGCCGCACCGCGGCGCGCCAACCATCCACGTCGCCTGGCTTCACAAACGTGGTGTCTATGCCAAAGCGGCGCAGTGTGTAGCGCAGCAGGTTTTGCGAGCCGCCGTAGAGTGCGGTGCTGGCGACAATGTGGCCGCCTGTGCCCATGAGCGTGGCCACCGCCAGGTGCAGCGCGGCCTGGCCGCTGGCCGTAGCAATGGCGCCTATGCCGCCCTCTAGCGCGGCCATGCGTTGCTCGAATACGGCGTTGGTTGGGTTGCTGATGCGGCTGTAGACATGACCCGCCCGCTCCAGGTTGAACAGCGACTGCGCGTGCTCGCTGGACTCGAAGACAAACGAGGTGGTCAGGTGAATGGGCACCGCGCGGGCGCCAGTGGTGGGGTCGGGCGATGCACCTGCGTGCAGGGCCAGGGTGTCAAAGCCAGGGTCGGCGTAGCCAGCCATAGGTTTCTCCGTGACGGATGGGGATGAATCGCTGGGATTGTGGGCTATATTTGGGCCATTGCCCCAACCGAAGTGTCACGAGGAAGCACCATGAAAGTCAGCGATATTCTGCGCGTTAAAGGCGGCACGCTTTTCACCACTACGCCGGAAGACTCTCTAGCCGAAGCGGCCCAACTGATGGCCGAAAAGGACATTGGTTCGCTGGTGGTGATTTCGCATGGTCTGGTGGTGGGCATGTTGACCTTCCGCGAAGTGATCCAGGCGGTGGTGAAAAACGGTGGCAGCTTCGGTACCACCACGGTCTACCGTGCCATGGATCCCGGCCCGCTGACCTGCACCATGGAAACCGAGATGGACGAGGTGCGCCGCATGATGCTGGAGCGCCACGCGCGCTACATGCCAGTCATCGACAACCGTATGCTCATGGGCGTGATCAGTTTTTACGATGTGGCCAAGGCCGTGGTGGACAGCCAGAACTTCGAGAACAAGATGCTCAAGGCCTACATCCGCGACTGGCCCGAAGGCGAAGACGCCGCCTCCAAGGCTGATTGAGGCAGTCCGAAGCCGCCGCCGCGGGGCTCAGCCCTCGCTGGCGTGGATCATGTCCCGCACCCGCGGGTAAATCTGCTGGTTCCATTTACGCCCGCTGAACACACCATAGTGCCCCACGCCGGTTTGCACATGGTGTGTTTTCATATAGGGGCGCACGCTGCTGCACAGGTCCTGCGCGACCACCGTCTGTCCCACAGCGCAGATGTCGTCACGCTCTCCCTCCACGGTCATCAGCGCCGTGCGGCGAATAGCGGCCGGGTTGACGATGCGGTCCTTGTAGGTCAGCTTGCCCAGCGGCAGGTCGTAGGTCTGAAAGACTTTTTCAACGGTCTCCAGGTAAAACTCTGCGGGTAGGTCGTTCACGGCCAGGTACTCGTCGTAGAACACACGGATGATGTTGGCTTTTTCCACATCGCCATTCACCAAGTGCTGGTACAGGTCTTTGAATGACTGCTTGTGGCGGTCCAGATTCATGCTCAAAAACGCGCTGAGCTGCACAAAACCGGGGTAGACGCGGCGCATATAGCCTTTGTGCGGCAGCGGCACATGGCTGATCAGGTTTTTCTCGAACCAGTCGATGGGCTTGCTGGTGGCCAGCTTGTTCACCTCGGTGGGGTTCACGCGGCAGTCCACCGGGCCGGCCATCAGTGTCAGGCTGCGCGGTTGCGCCGGGTCATCATCCTCAGCCATGATGGCTGTGGCGGCCAGTGCGGCGACACAGGGTTGGCACACCGCAATCACATGGGTACCGGGGCCTATGGCCTGGGTGAAGCGGATCATGTGGTCGATGTAGTCGTCCAACCCAAAGGGGCCGTGGCGCAGCGCCACGTCGCGGGCGTTGTGCCAGTCGGTGATATAGACGTCGTGGTCCTGCAGCAGGGTGCGCGCGGTTTCACGCAGCAGCGTGGCAAAGTGGCCAGACAAAGGTGCCACCAGCAGCACTTTGGGTTGGGGCTCGGCGGTGGGCGCTTGTTTTTCAAAGTGCAGCAGGGTGCCAAAGGGCATGGTCAGCACGGCTACTTCGGCCACGGGAATGTCTTGTTCGGCCACTTTGACGCTGTCAATGCCATAGGCCGGTCGGGAGTGGGTCAGGCGCAGGCGGGAAAGCACTTCCATTCCGGCGGCCATCTTGCGCAGTGCACTGCCTTCGGTTTGGTTCATCCACAGCGATGCGCCCAGGCTCTGGGCCATCAGGCGCAACGGTGAGGTGAAATCAGACTGGGTTTGGTAGGCTTGGTAGAGCATGGCGGTCCTGTCCGTGTGAGGGCATAGCCCATATGGACCTATTGCAGGCAATTTGCGCGCCAACCTGCGCTGGGCGTGCCATGATGCCCCTCATTGGCACAACCCTTGCACGTGCCAACTCACCGACCCCCGTTGAAAGATTCTCCATGGCCAAAGCGGTTCTCACGATCAGCAGCAAAAACTACGGTGCCTGGGCCTTACGCGGCTGGCTCATGGCCAAGCTGTCAGGTCTGGAGTTCACCGAAAAGATCATTTCGCCAGATGACCCTGCCATGAAGGCCGAGATGCTGTTGCTCTCGAGCAGCATGCTGGTGCCGTTTTTGCAGCATGACGGGGTCACCGTCTGGGACACCATGGCCATTGGCGAGTACCTGCACGAAATCAAGCCCAAGGCCCACCTGCTGCCCACCGATATCCGCGCCCGTGCCCACTGCCGCGCGGTATGCGGGGAAATGCACTCAGGTTTCGCCTCCATGCGTGGTTCCCTGCCTATGAACCTCAAGGCCCATTTCCCGAAGTTCAAGGTGTGGTCGCGGGCTCAGGCGGATATCGACCGCGTGCTGGCCATCTGGAAGGACTGCCTGCAAAACTACGGTGGTCCCTACCTGTTCGGCAAGCAACCCTGTCTCGCCGATGCCATGTATGCCCCGGTGGTGACACGCTTTCTGACTTATGACGTAGCGCTGAACAAAGAGGCCGCCGCTTATTGCAAGCGCATCATGGCTTTGCCTGCCATGCAGGAGTGGGTGGAAGCTGCCAAGGCCGAGCCCGAGGAAATCGACGAGCTCGACGCCGAGTTTTAGGCCCCCTCAGGCCCAGGGCGTGGGCGCTGGCACGGCGCAGACCGGGTCTACGTCGATGGACTTGAAATCTGCCGGAGAGACGATTTCCAGATATTCCATGTCGGGGGAGTAGTCGAACAGGAAGTGCCGAATGCCCGGGCGCTGGTGGACCACGTCACCTGCTTGCACCAGGGTTTCCTTGTCCTCGTACATGAACTTGGCCCAGCCCTTGGTCATGATGACAATTTGAAAATCCGCCTCATGTCGGTGCCATCCCGTGCCTGTTTCTGGTGCCATATTGGCCTTCACCAGGTGCGCAATCACTTTGCCGTTGGTGGCTTCGGCCACGCCCAGGTCCCGATACAGGAAAAAGTCCCGCAATCCGCCGGATACAAATTGCGTGTCTTCGGGTTTGACGTGGGAGAACTTCGTGGCGGTGCGGTCCAGCATGGGAGGCTCCTTTCAGAAAGCGGTTTAAACACTAGATTGGTGCAGTGCAGCACCATGCATAAACCGTTCCAGAAGCTTCCTAGGCTGACAGGGACAACCGAGCTGATCCGCCCCCTACATTGAATACCGAGACCAGTTCCGCCAGGTGTTGCGCCTGGTCCCGCATGGCTGTTGCTGCTGCCGCAGACTCTTCCACCAGGGCGGCGTTTTGTTGGGTCATCTGGTCCAGGTTGCCCACGGCCTGGTTCACCTGGGCGATGCCATCGCGCTGCTCGCTGGAGGCTGCCGTGATCTCTCCGATCAACTGGCTGACCCGCTGCACGCTGCTGACAATTTCACCCATGGTCTCACCGGCCTGCTCGACTTGGCGGGAACCTACTTCCACGGTTTCCACCGACGTGTTGATCAGCGATTTGATTTCCTTGGCGGCCTCGGCCGAACGTCCGGCCAGGGAGCGCACTTCACTGGCCACCACGGCAAAGCCCCGGCCTTGTTCGCCTGCACGTGCGGCTTCCACGGCGGCATTCAGCGCCAGAATGTTGGTCTGGAAGGCGATGCCGTCGATCACGCTGATGATGTCGCCAATCTTGCGCGATGAGGTGGTGATGTGCTGCATGCTCTGCACGACCTGGCCCACCATCTCGCCGCCCCGCGATGCGACAGTGGCCGCCTTGGCCGCAAGGTCGTTGGCCTGGCGGGCCGTATCTGCCGACTGGTTCACCGTGCTGGTGAGCTGTTCCATGCTGGCAGCGGTCTGCTGCAGGTTGGAGGCCGTTTGCTCCGTGCGGGCTGACAAATCGTTATTGCCCGTGGCGATTTCAGTGGATGCGTTGGATACCGATTCCACGCCACTGCGCACCTGGGATACCAGGTCGCGCAGCTTGGCAGCCATGTCGGACTGTGCTCGCATCAGCGTGCCAAATTCGTCTTTGCGGTCATCCCGCGCTTCTTGCGTCAGGTCACCGCCGGCAATTGCCTGCGCCACAGAGACCGCCCGGTCCAGCGGCTGTGTGATCGAGCGCACCAACACCAGGCAGGTAAAGATGCCCAGCGCAAAGACCACCACGACGGCCACCAGCGCAATCGTCATCAGGCTCTTGCGCACCTCTTCAAGCGACGCGCGGGCCTCATCCCGTTGCTGCTCCTGCGTTGTCACAAATTTGTCGATGGCTGACAAGTAGGCATCCGCCAGGGGGCGGTATTCCTTGTCCAGAAAAGCCTGCTTGGCAGCGGCATCATCCGAAGACTTGATCTCTTTGGCTTTGTCGCCCATGCCGCGGATTTCTGCGCGGGTCTTGGCCACGTAGGCCATGGCATCCTTGTCCAACTGCGAGGTGGCGCCCTTGGTGACTGCCTCCTGCACTGGTGTGATGCGGGCGGTCAGTGCCGCCACTTTGGCGTCATATTCCTTGCGGAGCGCCTCGTCGGTGGTGACGATGCTGCCCATGGACAGGGTGACGGCCAGCTCGGCCAGGCCGCGCCAACGCACTGCGGTGGTGATCGCGTCTTCGTACTTGCTGACCATTTGCATGGTGGCGTCCGTCGCAGAGCGCGAGCGCAATTGCGTCCAGGTAGCTGCCGCTACCATCAACAGAAGCAAGCCTAAAACGACCAGCCATAGCTTGTGCGCCACGCGCATGTTGTTGAGTGTCATAGCGTCTCCTTCGTGTGAAGTGCGGCCTTGTGTCCAGGCAGCTCAAGGCATGGTAGTGGAATTTCGGGACGGCGCAAGCTTCGTTCGCAGGGTCAGGGATAATCCCTAGCATGAGCGGAAACACCTTCGGAACCCTATTCGCAGTCACCAACTTTGGTGAATCCCACGGCCCGGCCATTGGCTGCGTGATTGACGGCTGCCCCCCCGGCATGGAACTCAGCGAGGCCGACATCCAGGGTGACCTGGACCGCCGCCGCCCGGGCACCAGCCGCCATGTGACCCAGCGCAACGAACCTGACGCGGTGCAGATCCTCAGCGGTGTCTACCAGGGCAAGACCACGGGCACACCCATTGCGCTCCTGATCCAGAACACTGACCAGCGCAGCAAGGACTACGGCAACATCCTGGAGAGCTTCCGCCCGGGCCACGCCGACTACACCTATTTCCAGAAATACGGCATCCGCGACCCACGCGGTGGCGGCCGCTCCAGCGCCCGCCTGACCGCACCCATGGTGGCGGCCGGTGCGGTGGCCAAGAAGTGGCTGAAGGAAAAGTTCGGGACCGAGTTCCGGGGCTGTATGACGCAGATTGGCGATCTGCCGATTGCCTTCGAGAGCTGGGACCATGTGCCCCACAACCCGTTCTTCGCCCCCGCTGCCGACGTGCAGGCGCTGGAAGACTACATGGATGCGCTGCGCAAGGCTGGTGATTCGTGTGGCGCACGCATCCGCGTGAGCGCCTCCAACGTGCCCGTGGGACTGGGCGAGCCGTTGTTTGACAAGATGGATGCGGACATTGCCTACGCCATGATGGGCATCAACGCCGTCAAGGGCGTGGAGATTGGCGCTGGCTTTGCCAGTGTGGCCCAGCGCGGTACCACGCATGGCGATAGCCTTACACCCAATGGCTTTGCCAGCAACAACGCGGGTGGCGTGCTCGGTGGTATCAGCACCGGGCAGGACCTGGAAGTGAGCATTGCCATCAAACCTACCAGCTCCATCATCACGCCGCGTGATTCGATCGATGTGCAGGGCAATGCGACCGAGGTCATCACCAAAGGCCGCCACGACCCCTGCGTGGGCATACGTGCCACACCCATTGCCGAGGCCATGCTGGCCCTGGTGGTGATGGATCACGTGTTGCGCCATCGCGCGCAGTGCGGCGATGTGGTACCTGCGCTGACGCCCATCGCGGCCAGCGTCTGAGCGCCGTGGCTGAACCCTCTGTACCGGCCACGCGCCGGCAGCTCCTCCCGTTTGCGGCCCTGACGGCCAGCTATTCCACCCACGCGGGTTTCTTCACCCCATTTTTGCCGCTGTGGCTCAAAAGCCTGGGTCTCAGCCTGGTGGTCATCAGCGTGCTGACCTCCATCCAGGCGGCCACGCGCATGGTGGCGCCCTATGCCTGGGGAGCCCTGAGTGACCGCACGGGTGAGCGCGCCAAGTTGCTGCGCTATGGCGCACTCATTGCCCTGGTGGTGTCGGTGGGCCTGTGGTTTCCGGGCTCCAATGCCTGGTGGTTGGGGCTGGTGCTTTTGGCCATGTTTGCGCAGACCAGCGGGATGATGCCCATGACCGAAGCCGCCGTGGCCCATGTGGTGAGTCAGGGCGGTGCGTTTGATACCAAGCTCTACGGCCGTGTGCGGCTGTGGGGCTCGCTGGGGTTCATGCTGGCCGTGCTGGGTGCGGGCGCCTGGTTTGAGCACGTGGGCATGCGCAGCTTTCCCTTCATCGTCAGCGCGACCCTTTTTGCGTTGCTGGTGTTCGCCTACCGCATGCCGGACGTGAAGGAAGAGCACCACGCCACGGCGGACACCGCGGTGCAACCGATTGGCCCGGTGTTGGCACAGCCCGCGGTCCGCTGGCTGTTTGCCTCGGTGTTTTTCCATGTGCTCTCGCACATGGGCATCTACAGCTTCTTCTCGCTCTATATCGATTCGCTGGGCTACAGCAAGACCATGATCGGTCTGCTGTGGGCCGTGTCGGTGACGGTGGAAATCGGCTGGTTCTTTACGCAAAGCCGATGGATGCCGCGCGTCAGTCTGACAGGCTGGCTGGTGCTGTGCGCGGCGGTCATGGTGTTTCGGATGGCGGTGACTGCATCCATGGCGTCCGTGCTGTGGATGCTCGTTATCGCGCAGGCGCTGCATGCGCTTACCTTTGCGGCCCACCACAGTGCTTGCATCGCGCTGATGTCGCACCACTTTCCGGGCAAACTGCGCGGCCGTGGCCAGGCCCTGTACATTGTCATCGGCTACGGCATTCCCGGCGTCATTGGAGGCCTGGTGGGTGGGCAACTGAGCCAGCGCTTTGGCCTGGCCATTGTGTTTTGGGGCACCACCGCCATGGCGGCCGTGGCCTGCGCGTGTGCTTGCAAGGTGTGGCGTCTGCGCCACCCCGCGCCAACCGCAGCTGCCTGAACCTGATTGTTTTTCTTTAGGACGTTCTCATGAAAACAGCACTCATCCTCAACGGCCCCAACCTCAACCTGCTGGGCACGCGCGAACCCCAAGTCTATGGCTCACAAACGCTGGCCGATGTGGAGGCGCTGTGCGAACGGGCTTGCCTAGCCAACGGGTTCAAGCTGGACTTTCGCCAGAGCAACCACGAAGGCACGCTGGTGGACTGGCTGCACGAGGCTGGTCTGCTCCACGCGAAAGGCCAGCTGGCCGGGGTGATTCTGAACGCCGGCGCCTACACCCACACCAGCGTGGCGCTGCACGATGCCATCAAGGGCACGGGCGTGACGCTAATCGAACTGCACATCAGCAATGTGCATGCGCGTGAGGCGTTCCGCCACCATTCCTACATCTCGCTCGCGGCCAAGGCGGTGATGGCAGGCTTTGGGGTCAACGGCTATGCGTTGGCCGTGGCCGGCTTGGCCGGCATGCAGATGGCCTAACTTTCCGCTGCGCTTCAGGGGGCCATTGCCACGGCAATACCCGCTTTGCGCAGGCTGCGCAACGTCGCAGCCGGCGTGCCCGCCGGCACTACCAAGGTCGACACTGCGCTCACGGGCGCAATCACAAAGGCCGATGCGGCCATGAGCTTCTCGCTGGATGCGAGTACCACGGTCTCGGCGGCACGCGCGCTCAGTGCGCGTTTCACATCCGCTTCCTCGCTATCGCCCGTGCTCAGGCCAGCCTCGGGGTGCACACCGGTCACGCCCATGAAAAACAGGTCGGCGCGGTAGCGCGCGGCGGCTTCGATGACGGCCGTGCCCACGTTCACCATGGAGTGGCGGTACAGCCGCCCACCCAACACAATGATCTCCAGGTGCGGGCGCTGCGCCAGCGCTACGGCCACGGTGGGGCTGTGGGTCACGATGGTGGCGTGCAGGTCGGGCGCCAAGTGGCGCGCTACCTGCAGCGCGGTGGTGCCACCGTCCAGCAGCACCAGCTGCCCGGGTTGCACCATGGCCGCACCGGCACGGCCTAGCGCCACCTTGTCCTCCGTGGACACCTCGGCACGCGCTGCCAGGTTGGCGACGGCTGCGGAGGCGGGCAGGGCCCCGCCGTGCACGCGCTGCAGCTTGCCCTCCTGCGCCAGTTCACGCAGATTACGCCGGATCGTGTCTTCCGAAGTACCCAGCTCTGCCGCCAGAGTTTTGGCCAGAATTTGCCCGTCGGCCGCAAGGCGCGCGAGGATCAGGTGTTTGCGTTGGGTGGTCAGCATGGCCTCATTGTAGTTGCACGAAATTGCGTAATAATGCATGAAATTACATATTTTGGAGATGCCGTGAACACCACACTTTCTTGCGCCGCTGCGCCTGCCGTTCGCATCCTTCAGAGCGAGGTGCTGTCTGACGACTGGTACACGTTGAAGAAAACCACTTTCGAGTTCCAGCGCCGCGATGGCAGCTGGCAGCGCCTGAGCCGGGAGACCTACGATCGGGGCAATGGCGCGGTGCTGCTGCTGTTCAATGCCGAGCGTGGCACGGTGATCCTGACGCGGCAGTTCCGTTTTCCGGCCTTTGTGAATGGCAGTCCCGATGGCATGCTGATTGAGGCCTGCGCGGGATTGCTCGATGGCGACGACCCCGAGGCTTGCATCCGCCGCGAGGTGCAGGAGGAAACCGGCTTCCAGATCCAGTCGCCGCGCAAGCTGTTTGAGGCCTATATGAGCCCGGGTTCGGTGACCGAGAAGCTGCACTTCTTTGTGGCCGAGTACCAGGCCCACCAGCAGACCGGTGAGGGCGGTGGCATGGCACAGGAAGGCGAAGACATCGAAGTGCTGGAGCTGCCGCTGGTGGATGCGCTGGCCATGGTGCACAGTGGCGCCATTCAGGATGGCAAAACCATCATGCTGTTGCAGCACGCGGCGCTGACCGGGTTGGCGCAGCTGCGCTAGTTCAGACCCAAGCGGGTGTCTGGAACGCGTGGGCCAGAAAGTCCACCATGGCGCGGACCTTGCCCGGCAAATGTTTGCGTGTGGGGTAGACCGCATGGATGCCCAGCGTGGGCCCGTGCAGGTCAGGCAAGACCCGCACCAGGCGGCCAGCGCGGACATCGTCACCCACCAGAAAACCGGGCTGGTAAATCAGGCCCTGGTCGGCCAGCGCGGCGGCGCGGCAGGTGTCGCCGCTATTGGCGCGCAGGCGTGGGTGGGTGGTCACGCTGTGGGGCTTGCCCTGGGTATCGGTCAGCGTCCACACGTCGCCGCCAGACCACCACGAATACGCCATCACGCTGTGCCGGGCAATGTCGTCCAACGTAGTGATGGGTGGGGCTGAGCGCAGGTAGGCGGGGGAAGCACACAGCAGTACCTGGTCATGCGCGAGCGTGCGCGAGACCAGCGTGGAGCTAGCCAGCAGCGCAATGCGCACCGCCATGTCAAAGCCTTCTTCCACCAGGTCCACCACACGGTCGGTCAGCGCAATGTCCAGCTCCACGCGCGGGTGCAGCTTCAAAAATTCGCCCCACAGCGGCGCCAGGTGCAGGTTGCCAAACGTCAGCGGTGCATTGATCTTCAACCGACCGGTCACTGCGCCCGCACCTTCGCTCACTGCGGCATTGGCATCGTTCACATCTTCCAGAATTTGGCGGCAGCGCTCCAGGTAGTCGCTGCCAGCATCGGTGAGCGAAAGGCGGCGCGTGGTGCGGTTCAGCAGGCGCGTGTTGAGGGTGGCCTCCAGCTCCAGCACCAGGCGTGAGACCACGGCCTTGGAGGTGTCCAGCCGCTGCGCCGCCTGCACAAAACTGCCGGCCTGCACCACGGCCACAAAGGCCTGCATCTGGCGGAACTGGTCCATGGCGGTGGCCGCGGTGGTGGTGCCTCAGGGCACGATGGTGGTGAACAAATAGGTGGCCAACAGCACCAGATGCACCACGCCTTGCAGCACTGTGGTGCGCCCAGTGCTCAATGACAGCGTGGACACGAAGAGCGACAGGAGCAACAGCACGCTGGACTTGATGTCCAGCCCCAGCGTCAGTGTCCAGCCTGTGGCCAGCGACACGATGGCCACAGCGGGAATGGTGAGCCCGATGCTGGCCAGGGCCGAACCCAGCGCCAGGTTCAGGCTGGTCTGCAGCCGGTTGGCACGCGCTGCACGAAATGCAGCCAAGCCTTCGGGCAAGAGCACCACCATGGCGATGATGATGCCGACAACGGCTTTGGGTGCACCCGCGCTGGCCACGGCGGTTTCAATCGTGGGGGCTAGCGCCTTGGCCAAGAGCACCACGGCCACCAGGCCGAGCAACAAGAGGCCTGCACTGATGGCGGCCAGCTTGCCGCCAGGAGGCTGCGCATGGGCTTCTTCGTCAGTCTTGGCCTCGGTGGGCAAAAAGTAATCGCGATGGCGCACGGCCTGTACCAGCACAAAGGTGCCATACAGCACGAGTGAGACGATGGCCACAAATGCCAGCTGGCTGGGGCTGTACACGGGGCCGACCACACTGGTGGTGTAGTTGGGTAGCACCAGGGTCAGCACCGCAATGGCGGCCAGCGTAGTGAGCGAGGCGCTCACGCCCAGTTGGCCAAAGGTTTGCTCGCGGTAGCGGCTGCCGCCAGCCAACAGGCACAGGCCCACGATGCCGTTGAGGATCAGCATCACCGCGGCAAACACGGTGTCGCGTGCCAGCGCCGTGGTCTCGGGGCCGCCGGCCAGCATCATGGAAACAATCAGTGCAACCTCGATGACCGTGATGGACAAAGCCAGCACCAACGTGCCGTAGGGCTCGCCCACCTTGTGCGCCACCACTTCGGCATGGTGCACGGCGGACAGCACGGTGCCCACCAGCCCGACGGCCAACAGCGTCACCCACCAGCCTCCGGCCAGGCCCAGCAGGCTGCCGCCCAACAGCACCCAGCCGCCCACGGGCCAGGCCACAGACCAAAGGGGCAGGGGAGCGTGCTTTTGCATGGCGGAGCTTTTTTGAAACAGTGTGGATGTCTCTATTGTCAACAAAATAGAGACATTGAATCAATGGGTCGGTTATTTATCTTTATTTTCTAGGCTTTTACAGTGCAGGTATCGCTTTTGAACCTGCACAAGGAACCCTCCATGACCGCACTGCCCAGCCTGTTTGTCTCCCACGGTGCCCCACTGTTTGCGGTGGACGCCGGCACCACTGGCCCCGCGCTGCAAGCCTGGGGCGCCACCTTGCCGGCCGACCTGCGCGGCATCGTCATCATGTCGCCGCACTGGATGGCGCGCAGCCCTGCGGTGATGATCACGCCCCAGCCCAGGACCTGGCACGACTTTGGCGGCTTTCCGCCCGCGCTGTATGAGTTGCAGTACCCCGCACCCGGCAGCCCGGCGCTGGGCTACGAAGTGATTGCGGCGCTCAAAGCCGCCGGCATCACCGCCCAACCCGATGACACCCGCCCGCTGGACCATGGCACTTGGGTGCCGCTCATGCACATGCTGCCGCAGGCTAACGTGCCCGTGGTGCAAGTAGCCCTGCCCATAGGCTATGGACCGCGGGACGTTTACGCCATGGGGGCGGCACTGGCGGGCCTGCGCGCCCAAGGTGTGCTGGTGATGGGCTCTGGCAGCATGACGCATAACCTCAGCGAATTCTTTGGGGGCGAGCGCGCCGTGGCGCCCTATGTGACCGAGTTCAGCCGCTGGATCGAGCAGCAATTGAGCACGGGCAACCTGGACGCCTTGCTGGCCTACCGCGCCCAGGCGCCGCACGCCAGCCGTGCCCACCCCAGCGAAGACCACTTCTTGCCGCTGTTCTTCGCGTTGGGCGCTGCGGGTGCGGATGCACGGCCCGACTACCTGAGCCGCGAAGTGATGTACAGCATGCTGGCCATGGACGCATTTACGCTGCAGTGATTTTTTCGAATTAATAAAAATTAATTTCGATTATTTCGAATTAATCGGCATTTGCAGTAAAAATAGGGCGTCCACTGCCGCGCAGCCTCTGCGCCTACGCCCATGTCCTACACCCCCACATTCCCTGGCTACAAGCTGCCCGCATTGGACGGCTTGTTTGACCAACTGAAGGCCACCTTTGCGCAGCACGTGGAGGTGGAAGACGGCCCCGATGCCCGTGTGCTGCGTGTGGCCGGGCTGGAGTTGGTGATGCCGCCCGTGGCGGGTAGTGCAGCAGAGCTGGTGGATACGGTTTGCAAACGCCTGGCCGAGGTTGCTGCGTTTGGCGTAGCCACGGCGTTAACCGAGGCGTCCGCCCAAGGGACGCGCCACCGCATGGAGTTGGTCAGTGCGCTGGCCCTGCTGGAAGTCACTGCCGCAGCTCCCGCTGCACCGGGCCACGGCCGCCGCGCTGATTCAACCGGCGACCTGCTCACCACGGCCGAAGTGGCCGCGCAGCTCGGGATGAGCCGGCCCTACGTGTCCATGTTGTGCGACCAAGGCAAGTTGGGCGAGGTCACCCGCTCCGAGGGCGGGCACCGGCGCATTTCCAGACAGGCGGTTGATGCCTACCTGCGCACGCATGGAAAGCCTGCGCACCCGAACGCCGGGCCCTGAGCGCAAGAAAGCACCCTATGGAACATTCCGTCAGCCTTATCACCACTCTGGCCGCGGGCTTTGGGCTGGCGCTGGTTCTGGGCTTTCTGGCCGCGAAGCTGAAGCTTCCCGCGCTGGTGGGCTACCTGCTGGCTGGCATTGTGATTGGCCCGGCTACGCCGGGTTTTGTGGCCGATGCGCAGATTGCTTCGCAGCTGGCCGAAGTGGGCGTAATGCTGCTGATGTTCGGTGTGGGTCTGCATTTCTCCATCGATGACCTGCTGGCCGTGCGCAAGATTGCCTTGCCGGGCGCCATTGTGCAAATCGTGGTGGCTACGGCGCTCGGTGCAGGCGTTGCCCTGTTCTGGGGCTGGTCGCTGGGGGCTGCGCTGGTATTCGGCATTTCGCTGTCGGTGGCCAGCACCGTGGTGCTGCTCAAGGCGCTGGAGAGCCAGGGCCTGACGGATGCCGCGGATGGCCGCATTGCCATCGGCTGGCTGGTGGTGGAGGACTTGGCCATGGTGCTGGTCTTGGTGTTGCTGCCAGCACTGGCGCCGTCGCTGGGCGGGGCCGCCACGCACACGGGGCGCAGCACGGCCATGACCATCGCCATCACGCTGGCGCAGGTGGGCGGCTTTGTGGCCTTCATGCTGGTGGTGGGGCGGCGCCTGTTTCCCTGGATCCTGTGGCAGGTCACCAAGACCGGCTCACGCGAGCTGTTCACGCTCAGCGTGGTGGCCGCGGCGGTGAGCATTGCCTATGGCTCGGCGGCGCTGTTTGGCGTGTCGTTTGCGCTGGGGGCCTTCTTTGCGGGCATGGTGCTGCGCGAGTCGGAGTTCAGCGCCCGGGCGGCCGAACAAACCCTGCCGCTGCAGGACGCGTTCGCCGTGCTGTTCTTTGTGTCGGTGGGCATGCTGTTTGATCCCATGGTGATCGTGCAGCAGCCGTTGCATGTGCTGGCCACGGTGGCGGTCATCATCTTGGGCAAGACAGTGGCCGCTGTGGTGCTGGTGCTGACGTTGGGCTACCCGGCCCGCACCGCGCTGGTGGTGGCGGCCAGCCTGGCGCAGGTGGGTGAGTTCTCCTTCATCCTGGCGGGTCTTGGTATGGCGCTGGGCCTGCTGCCCAAGGAGGGCAACAGCCTGATCCTGGCGGGCGCGCTGATTTCCATCGCGCTGAACCCGTTGGTGTTCAGCGCCGTGCAGCCCGTGCTGCGCTGGCTGCAGCGCCACCCCGCGCTGGCTGCGCGGCTGGAGCTGGCGGCCAACCCGCTGGCCGAGCTGCCCATGAGCACTGACGCCAAGTACCTGGCCAACCAGGTGGTCATCGTCGGTTGGGGCCGCGTGGGCAAGCTCATCGCCCAGGCACTGCAGGAGCAAGGCATCCCTTTTGTGGTGGCTGAGTCCAACCGCGACGCGGTGGAAGCGCTGCGGGCCCAGGGCATTCCGGCCGTGTGGGGCGACGCTACGGAGCCCATGGTGCTGATCCAGGCGCATATCCGCGAGGCACGAGCGCTGGTCGTCGCCACGCCGGAGACTATTCAGGTACGCAGCATGGTGGAGGTGGCACGCACGTTAAACCCCAACATCCAGGTGGTTGTGCGCAGCCATAACGCCGAGGAAGCTGCGCGGTTGGAGAGCGATGGCGCTGGAACCGTATTTGTAGGCGAGCGTGAACTGGCCAAGTCCATGATCGGCTGCGTGCTGGAATGGGTGGCGCCGTCAAGGCATTGACAAGCCGGATTCAAGGTCCGGTCGCCAAGTCTGGGAAAAAGGAATTCAGTGCCATTCTGTGCTCTAGCCCCCGTGGAATAAGCACAAGACGCTCCCAAATTAGGAGCGAGCTACCAGGTAGCGCTGACCACCTGCATGTTTGGCCTGGTACATGGCATGGTCGGCCGCCAACTGCAATGGATGTGGTGACGCGGTGCCGTCTCCCATGGCAATGCCGATCGACGCACCGAGGATGCGTGTTTGCGTGTCCAGGGCGATCGGTGGTGCAATGGCTGTGAGACATTTGGTGGCCACGGAGATGGCCGCCTGCTCTGCCGTGGCCGCGTCCGCATCCAGATCGGCCAACAGCACCGCAAACTCATCCCCACCAATGCGGGCCAGGGTGTCGGACTCACGCACCGCGGCGCTCAAGCGCCGGGCGACTTCGACCAACGCCCGGTCGCCCGCGGCATGACCGAGCTCGTCATTGATGGGTTTGAATTGGTCTAGGTCAATGCACAAAAAGGCCACGCGGCTGCCGCGGCGGTGTGCGCGGGCCAATGCTTGTTTCAATCGGTCGGCCAGCAGCGCGCGGTTGGGCAGGCCGGTCAGTACGTCATGGTGGGCCATGTGCACCATTTCCGACTGGCTGGCCTGCAGCTTGGCCAGCAGCCTGTTAAAGGCTTCTGTCAAATGCCCCACCTCGTCGTGGCGCACCACTGCCAGGGGCTCCAGAGGCACGTCACCGCGGGTCATGCGGTCGGCCTGCTCGGCCGCCTGGAGCAGTGGACGCAGCACAAAATAGAGAATGGCGGCAGCGACGGCCACAAACGCAAATATCGCCCAGCTGCTGTGAAATAGCATGTATCGCTTGGTGCGCGCCACCACGGACAGGGCTTCCGTCGTGGGCAGGCGTGCCACGACAAACCAGCCGGTGCTGGGGACCGATGCGATGGCCGAGATCTCTTCCACCCCAAAGGCGTTGACGGTGAGCCCGGTGCCCCGGTACCCCTGCATGGCCTGGTCGTGCAGCAGGTTGACGCCAGGCGCGGGTGTGGGTTTGAGCACCATGCTCGGTACGGTGGACGCAATGAACAGCTTGTCGCGCGGCGAGATCAGCAGAAAGCCACCCTGTTTGCCAATGCGGTCCTGGTCGGTGAACGAGAGAAACCCCGGGGCAGCCAGCGCCGTGACGCCCATCAGCATTGCGCGCACCGTGCCCGATGCGTCTTTGACTGGGGCTGCGATGGGCAGCACGGCCTCCTGGGTAGCGGTGTTGCGCGCGGGGCGACCCACGGTCAACGTACCGGCTCGAACGGCTTGAAAGAGGCCCGAGTCACCATAGCTTGGCAATGGTTTGCCGCTGGGGGGCGCGGAGCCCGCCACCGCCTTGCCGTCGGGCGTGTAGGCAATCAGTCCGTGCGAGAACAGGGGTTGGTATTGCTGACGCAGGGCCAGCCAGCTTTGCAGGGCCGCGGGGCGTTCCAGCAGGTCCAGCGGCAGGGTTGCGGCCATTTGGGTCAGCATGTTCTGCCGTTCCCGCATGTTCTGGTCCACCTCGCGTGCCACGTAATTGGCCAGCGTCAGCTGTTGGGCGGACATCACCGCAGTGATGTCTTCGCGCAGGTAGCTGCTGAGTGCGAAATAGCGCGACACATTGCCGACCAGCAGCAGGCAGATGCCAAAAAAAATGATGCGGGTGGCGAGGCTGTTGGCCAAACGGTGGAACGTCATCCGGCCAAGCCCGTACTTACAAGTGAACCGTTAATGGACAAATAAATTCCCCTAGTAAGACAATCATTTTTGATGTTTTGTTTGTCCATCAAAATTCTTCAAAAATGGACTGTACAAAAAAAAGTAGCAATTGGGATGACAGTGCCGATAAGAATGATCTCTACGCTGACGACTCTGAGAGTCGTTGGCGTCAAGGGCTGGCCAAGACTGGTAGGCCTTATCATTTTGCCGAAGCCACGCCGTGCACTCAGTCTCTCACTCATAGCGGACAAGCGACGTTGCGCCCTGTTACGGTAATTACGGTAATTACGATAACAAGGTGAAGCTGTTTCTTCGCCTCTGGTCAGAGCGCCACTTCAGAAGATGCCCGAAGCGAGGTGCATAGTTTGTTGCAGCTATGCGATCCGAAGCTCACGACCTATTCAAGTGCGGATATCTCATCAGCCACCAATTCAAGAATCCTACTGACCGCTTCGGTATCGGCGGTCCGCAAATAGGAGAGCGTCAATATGGTCAAGGGATGAACGCCCGCCACGGCGGCCAAGTCATCGATCTTGCTCAGAGTTGGGGACTTCATGCTTCGTTCCAAAGAACTGACGTAGGTTCGGCTAGAGATCAAGCCGAAATCTTCCTGGCTCAGGCCCTTTGATTTGCGCACCAGTCTGAGCGCTTTGGCGAAGTTGTTGTTCTGCTTGGAGGCATTGGACATGGCCCCCGATTAATTAGCAATGAACTCTATAGGGCTACAATCTATAGTGTTCATTTTTGGATGCCATGTTCATCACCAGAGTCGCCTACAAATCGCCCGTTTCCGCTTTTTTCACTGGTCGCGGAGAGGTCGCATGGTCCGCAACCGAGCTTGCTTTGCAACAGATCTGGTTCTTGGTTCAACTCGAAGAGTTCGAAGTGCCTGGTGGTTCGGGGTTCTCAAGCAACCGAACCGTACTGCTCTTTGATTTTCAGAACGTCGAGCAATTTATTCAATCTGACCAGGGAGACAAGGCACGCCTCAAGTCCGTGCATATCGTCACCCCGGGACATGTCAATGGCAGTGACAGCTGGCAGATGGATCAGATAAAGGCGGTCTGGCAGGGCCGCGAGCCGGTAGACGACTACGAAATCCCCATGGACATCTTCGAGACTGTCTCCGGCAAAAAGTATTCCGCTTCGTTTAGCGGTCTGTCCATAGAGGAGTTAGCTGGTGAAACGCTGAAGTTTCAGTTTTTGCACTAGCGCGCTCCTCCTGGGAGCACGTGCTCACGGTGGTCCAAAGATCAATTTTTAGGTCGGTGCATGTTGCGCCGGCATGCTTATGAAGACAGGGGAATCTATGAATAAAGCGATTTTTGTAGCGCTGGCCGCGGGGGCACTAGTGGCATTGACTGGGTGCAAACCGGAACCCTCTGTTCAGGAGCAGTTCCAAGCCGCCCAAGAAAAGCGGCAGGCCGAACAGCGCGCCGCCATTGAAATGCTGAAACAAAAGGCGGCGGGCGGAGAAAAGACCAAACCCTAGGTCGCACCCGCTTCGGAAGATGCAGCCTTAATCAGCTGCAGCGCATCATTTACCTGGTGGGTCAGACCGGCCTTTTGCATGTTGGCGATGCAGTCTGGCAGTGAACCCCAGTTCTGGCCGCCCCGGTATTCGAAGAGTGGCGCCGGCCGGTCAATGAAGTGGACCACGACGTGGGCCATCTCGGTCCGCCCCCCAAAGCGCTCCAGGCCGGGGTCCACCTCGGTGATGAAGGACAGGTCTGCTCTGCGGGTGCCGTGCACCAGGATGTCCAGCTGTGGCGAACTGGTGGCGTCCAGCGCGGGCAGATGATGCAGCGCCCCCATGAGCCCGCCCATGGACAAATCCTCGCGCTGCAGGCGGGCCAGTTCTTTGGCCAGTCGCTTTCCACTGCGCGGAGAGCCCGAGCGGTCGATGAAATACACGCTGGAGAGCTGGTTGGTGCGCTGGATCCAGTAGAGCCAGTCATTCTGGGCAAAGTAGCGCAGACGCAGGCTTTTGTCTTCTGGATCCTTGTCGATGCAGTGCTCGTAGGTATTGAGCACCTTGTAGATGGTGGGCAGGCTGGCCTTGGTCTCGGCCGCTATGGTGCTGATGCTGACCCCGGGCAGGGCTTTGAGGTGGCGCTGCAGCAGGTAGGCCACCACGGCTTCCTGGCTGGTCGTTGAGGGCTTTCTGGTGGGCTCGCTGACCAGCTGTGGCCTCTCCATGGCCAACTGCTGTGATTGCCGCTCAGATCGGACGTCATGGACCAGAATGCGGCCGGCGATGTGCGGGTGGGCAATGCTTTTGAACTGTTCAACTTCCATGTCGACCCGCTTTTTGGCCAGCGTGCAGCCGAACAGGTAGACCTGGGCATCGGCCAGATCGGGCTGGGCCTGGAGCTCGTACGCAGCTTCCAGCAGCAGGGTGCGCAGGTCACGGGTGTTTTTGAGGTCGTGGGACTGCAGCTGCAGGTGGCGGCCCACGGCGTCTGTCAGTTCGCTATGGCCAGCCGGCTTGCGAAACAAGCTTCGATAGTTCGTTTGTATTTGCATTTTATCTGTGCGCGTTTATTTTAACGCGCACAGATATTTAGCAAGGTTTCCCTGCTGTAGAAGACTGGCCGGGAAAAGATTGGGGTGTGCTGTCGGGTGGTAATGACCAAGTGCCTGACAAATACCACGGGCCGCTGAGTAGCAGCACCACCTCCGCCAGCAAGTGACATTGCTGTTAGTGCCGCCGGTTTGCATTTCAAAACCTCCACTACTCTTGCAGGCCTCCGGCGAATTCATC
This sequence comes from Rhodoferax sp. GW821-FHT09E07, assembly GCF_059416145.1. NCBI lineage: Bacteria > Pseudomonadati > Pseudomonadota > Betaproteobacteria > Burkholderiales > Comamonadaceae > Rhodoferax > Rhodoferax sp. GW821-FHT09E07. The sequence goes on from NZ_JBWKOP010000001.1 coordinate 623,949, forward strand.
AGTATTGTAGTGAGTAAATTTACTCACTACAATTAAAAAATGCGCAACGAACCATTTCTACGCGAGCTCGGACCTACATTGGCACAACGCCTTATGGAGGCGCCCACCCGCATTCAAATCGTTGCCGGCCCACGACAGATCGGCAAGACAACACTTGTTGATCACATCGTCAACCGATCCGAACGGCCACCTTTAGCACGCGCGTTGCTCAACGCAGAACCATCACCGTTCGCTGCGTCTTCCGGGCTCGATTGGATTCAGCCTACCCGCATTGATGAAGAGTGGTTGGTGTTGCAATGGGGGTACGCCGAGACGGCGGCCAAAGCCTGGTATCACTCGGATCACCCTGCGGCCAAGGCGATGCCCTATGTACTAGTGATTGATGAGGTGCAACGGGTTCCCCAGTGGTCCAGCATCGTCAAAGGACTCTGGGACCGAAGTCGAGCGCTTGGCATCCCGATGCACGTGGTGCTTCTCGGCTCGGCTCCGCTGCTGATACAGAGTGGTTTGACCGAGAGCCTGCTCGGACGCTATGAAATCCTGCGGCTAGGCCACTGGTCGTTCGAAGAGATGAATGAGGCGTTTGGTCTGACGCTTGAACAGTACTTGTACTTCGGCGGCTTCCCAGGCAGCGCAAACCTTATCCGCGACGAAGCCCGTTGGCGCAGCTACGTGCGCGAATCGCTGATCCTGCCGAATATCGAAAAGGATATTTTCGAGATGTTCCGGGTCGACAAACCCGCGCTGCTCCGAGAGCTTTTCAGTCTTGGCTGTTCGTATTCGGGCCAGATTTTGGCGCTCGACAAAGCCGGCGGTCGGCTTGGTGCACACACTCAGACATTGACGCACCAGCTCAGCCTACTCTCCTATGCCGGCTTGTTGTCCGGACTGCAAAAGTATTCTGGTCAGGCGATACGGCAACGCAGATCTCCTCCAAAGTTCATGGTGCACAACACGGCGTTGATGGGTGCAATGGGAGCCTATGGATTTGAGGAAGCGCGGGCAGACCGCAGCCACTGGGGGCGCCTGGTCGAAAGTGCCGTTGGCGCTCACCTGATCAACACGGCCGATGGAGACACCCGCGTTCACTACTGGAGGGATGGCGATGACGAGGTCGATTTCATCGTCGAACGACGCGGGGTTCTGGCGGCCATCGAAGTAAAGTCGAACAGTCGTGAACCGCACCACCGTGGACTGACCGAGTTCATTCGACGACACCCCGAGACACGGAAGTTTCTGGTCGGAGGCGAGGCCATGCCTCTCGGCGAGTTCCTTCGTCGGCCTGCCATGGAGTGGACACGATGACTCAGCCCGTCGCAGCCAAGGTTCAGTTGTACATACCGCGCAGCGCCACTACCTTGTCGGCCGAGGGCAGGCCTGAAACTCGCCGCTTGGATGCCTGGCGTGGCTTGGAAGCCTATGTTCTTCTGGGCGATCCGGGAGCCGGAAAGAGTGTGTCCTTTCGAGAGGAGGGGCAGCTTGAAGGCTGCGTGTACGTCAGCGCTAGGGACTTCATCACTCTCGGGATCGAGCCCAGCGATCATGGCAAGACACTTTTCATCGACGGCCTGGATGAGATGCGAGCCGGCGCTACTGACGGACGCATTCCGCTGGACGCAATTCGTGCCAAGCTCAAGGAACTTGGACGTCCGCGCTTCCGACTTTCCTGCAGAGAACATGACTGGCGATCTCAAACTGATCTAGATTCTCTATGCCAAGTTGCACCCAACGGGAGGATCGAGGTATTGCATCTTGACCCGCTTTCCCAATACGAGCAGCAACATATTTTGGCGGGCCGACCCTACGAAGTTTCTGAGGCTAGCGCCTTCCTGGAACAAGGCGCCGCATTGGGCCTTGCCCCCCTTTTCGGCAACCCACTGCTGCTTGATCTGACAGTGCGTGCCGTAGCAGAAAGCCACGGATGGCCAGCCACTACCCGCTCCGCCATCTACGAACTGGCGTGTCGCACCCTGGCCACCGAGCAGTCCTCTGCTCATTTAGAAGCCGTGCCCCTGCAACCTGGCGACGTGGACCAAATCCTTGACGATGCCGGATTGCTTTGTGCGTTGCTGCTACTCAGCGGCAAGTCATCTCTTACCAGATCCGTGGATGCCGGAGTCTCCTCCATCGCCTGGCATTCGCTTCCAAAGGCGTTCGAGTTGGCCGCACCGCAACGCGCACTTGCCAGCAAAGTGTTCACAACCAACAATGGAGAGTCATCTGCTAGGCATAGAAGCATTGCCGAATACTTGGCCGCACGATCCGTCGCAAAGAGGCTTGGTACAGGGCTACCCTTGAGCCGCATCCTGGCACTAATGCAAGGTACAGACGGGGGCGTTGTTGAGCCGCTTCGAGGCCTGCTCGGTTGGCTAGCCGTTCACGATGCACGCGATCGTCTCGCTCTCATTGAACTTGATCCTCTCGGCATTGTGTTGAACGGGGACGTTGCCGCCTTCTCCGTCGACGACAAGCGAGCCCTTCTCGCCGCGCTGCGTGCCCAGGCTGCGCAGAACCCTTGGTTTCGCAACCAGCAATGGGCTAGTCATCCGTTTGCTCCCCTGGCCACCGCCGATATGGCCGATATGCTCAAAGAAGTGCTGGCAGACCGATCGTCCGACAGGTCGAATCAAGCGTTTATGGGGTGCGTCTTTGACGCGCTTATCAACGGAGCGCCCATGCTGGAACTCAGGCCGCTGCTGGAGACATGGATTGAAGATGACACTGTTTGGTTCAGCAATCGAATTGATGCTCTCAAGGTCTGGGGGCTGAGTGGTGTCTTTGATGTCAACAAGGCTCGACTTTGGTTGGAGCAGTTCCGCGACGGCAGTCTGAAAGACTTAGATGCCAGACTTTCAAGCGAGCTTCTCTTAAGCATGTACCCTGAACAGCTTGGGCCAGACGAGGTATTCAAATTCTGGCCTAAACCCGGGAACATCGCACGGAACACAACGATGCCACGGTTTTGGTACAGCGGGCTTGTCAAACTATCACGCTCGCAGGACTTCCCACAGTTGATCGCCGCTTGGCTGGAACTCAAACCGCAGTCGCGTACCGAATTTGAGGGCGAATGGAATCGTCTTCGCACTGCCATCTTGGCGGGGGCGTTAGAGAACGCCGGTGATCAGACGGATGACGCTACGTTGTGTACGTGGCTAGGACTCGGCATGGACAAGCACGGATTTGCCAAACTGGACGCCGATGCGGGAGGAACCCGAATTTCGAAATGGTTGACGGACCGACCTGAGCGAATGAAGGCTATCGTCGCGCTGGCGTGGGATGCCGTTCGAACCGATTTGCAGAGTGGTCGGCGCTATTTCTGGGAGGGTGAGCAGAGGCTCTTGCGTGCAAGCCTTCCCAGCGATTGGCACTATTGGCTGCTACAGCACGCAGCTACGACAACAGACTCTCAACTGGCGGAGTACTGTTTTACCCAAGCCGCTCGCGCGGTGGTGGATCCTCCGTCGGGCTTTGACACCCCCTCCATTGAAGAGTTCGAAGATTGGGTTGCTGCCAACGTCGGTCGTCACCCAAGTGCTGTCGAGTGGCTGGAGCAAGCCTTCAGTTGCCCCCTTGAAGGCAATTGGCAAGGCGAAGAACATCGACGCCTTCGGAAGCACGAAGCGGACACGCTCGCTAAGCGAGAGGCGCGGCGGGCAGCTCTGGCGCCCTACGTGCCAGCGATTTTGGATGGTACCGCCCCGCCTCAATTGATGCATCAATTTGCACTTGCGTGTGGTAAGCGTTTCTACGACATCCAGGGTGAAACACCTGAGGAACTGGCTCAAGACTTCTTGGTTACCGATGTCGAGACAAGCAGGGCAGCACTTGCAGGCTTGGAACGAGTCTTCTATCGCACTGATCTTCCCAGCGTTGATGACGTACTCGCTCTGAACACCAAAGGCAGGTATCACCTGATTCGACCGGCATTACTGTTCGCAGCACGGCTGGCTGATGAGCGAGACTCTACGGCGGTAGACAACTGGAGCGATGAACTCCTGTCTATTCTGATTGCGAGCTGGCTCACCGACGTCGCTGAGATGCCGGCTTGGTACTCTCGAGCTGCCGAAACGCGTCCGTCAGTGGTTGCACCATTGCTCTTACGCCATTCGCTTTTTGCCATGCGGCGCAAAGGCTCACTGCACACACCAGGTCTATGGCCACTGACATCGGAGTCGAAGCAGGTAGAACTGGCGCGCATGGTGTTGCCGACGCTTCTCCGAGACTTTCCCCAGCGCAGCTCAGAGGAATCTCGCCGAGTACTGAACAGTTCCTTGCTGAGTGGCCTTCACCTTCTCGATGACGCGCTGGCTTCCTCCATCGTTCGGCGGAGGCTTGACAACCCGTCCATCGATGCAGCCCAGCGCCTATGTTGGCTCGCGGCTGATCTGCCTTACGACGATAACTCGCTGCAGCTATTGACTGATTTTGTGGGCAAGAACCAGAAGCGACTGGCAGCTTTAGGTGTCGCTCTCCATGAGCAAAAAAGTCTTGGCCGATCATTGCGCCGTGTATCTCCTGAGACGCTGTCTCGACTCATTGAGGCGCTCGCACCAATCACAATGCCCGAACGGCCGACGGGCGCCCATTGGGTTTCGTCTGCCGATGAGCGTGGCGATACAGTGCGGGCTCTGGTAACCATGCTGGCATCCGATCCGCAGCACTCAGCCGCGGCCGAGCTCCAACGACTTGCGACGCTCCCGCAGCTCGAACCATGGGCGATTCGACTCAACTTCAGCGCACTGTCGCAACAGGACGTAGCACGCGAAGCCCACTACGCCCATCCAACTCCGGAGGCCGCTGCGTTGACCATTTCTGGTGGCGCGCCTGCCAATCAGGCCGACCTTCTTGCGCTGACCCTCGATCACCTTACTGACATCGAGAAGAAGCTCCGTGGTGCGGACACTTTCGGACTCCGACTCTACTGGAACAGCACAAAAGAGCTTGGATTCACGCCAAAAGTCGAGAACGACTGCCGTGATCTATTGCTAGATCAGCTTCGTGAGCGATTCAAGCCCTTGAATGTTCATGTCGTCCCCGAACGGCGAGCGGCGGCAGAGAAGCGATCGGACCTCCGTGTGGAGTATTCGATCGCTGGTCAGCAGCTCGCAATACCCATCGAAATCAAAAAGGAAGACAACCCTAGCGTATGGTTGGCTTGGCGCGACCAGCTTCAGAAGCTTTATTCGAATGATCCAGCAGCAGATGGCCATGGCATCTATCTAGTGCTGTGGTTCGACTCCAAGCCACGCTCATCTCCGGAGGGAGATCGGCCAACCAACGCCGGAACCATGGAGGCGATGCTGATTGAGCATGTTCCTATTGTTGATAGAGCAAAGGTGGCTATTCGAGTGATCGACCTTTCATTGCCGGAGTAGGTTGGGCAACACAGCATGCCCATTGCGGGCATAGGCAACTAGAAATGTGGGGCGCAATTTTGGAGTTACCGTTGAGGTGACGCATGCAGAGCACAGCTCACTGGTGCAATTCAGGGCACTGGTGCAAGAGGTGTGCAGCGATGAAAACAAGCAGGCCTTGATCGCGTCCTACTCTCGGCGGGCACTGGACCAGACGGGAGAGGGGCATTTTTCACCAATCGGTGGCTATCACGCTGCGAAGGATCTGGTCTTGCTCATGGACGTGGCCAGGTTCAAATACCCACCCCACTGGGTCCCGCTGCCGTTGCTGTGGTCCGCAATGGAGAGCCTGGACAACGTGACCGGTAAGACCCGTGGTTACCTGAGAGTTGTTCGATAACAACCTCGCCAATGCATTGCCCGATAAACCATCAATGGGACTGGCAGCCAGTGCTTAATAAGTACTCGATGCGCAAGCGCTACCCACAAGCCATCTAGAATATTGCTTGCCGAACTGTTGACAGCAGTCTTTTGGCAAACGTGTTCAGAGCCCTTCGGGGCTCTTTTTTTGCCCGAGCCGGCCTTTCGCCAAGCGCAGCGCCTCACCCCCCGGATTGGTTGTCGCATCGCTTTTCTGGGGAACTTTGCATGTCGAGTGCTATCCTAGGTCGTAGCCAACCGTTCTGCCTGTGTCACCTATCCCCACGCCCACCGTCAAATCTTCCAGTGTCACGACACAGGTTGGTGGTTACCATGGGGCGCTGACATTGCAGGTGACTGTCCATGCGTAGGGGTTTCCTGCGATCCGTGGCGCAACTGCTTATAGGCTGTTTGCTGTTTTCCCAGTTGGCTGTCGCTGCCTATGCCTGCCCCGGTACACCGGCGCAAATGTCCGTGGCGGGTTCAGCTGAAGCTGACGCAGGCAAGGTACTCATGGACGTTGCCAGCCAATCCATGCCCAACTGTGAAGGCATGGCGATGGGTGCCCTCGACCTGCAAAACGCCAATCTCTGCGCCGAACATTGCAAGTTTGGACAGCAAAGCGATCAGGCCTCCACACTGACAGTGCCTGCCGCGATTCTGCTGGCGCTGTACTTTGCTCCTCTGGAGCCGGCTCCCAGGGCCAGTCTGCGTTCCGCAGCGGCTACCCCCAGTGCTTTGGTTGCGACCTCTCCGCCGCACACCATACTGCACTGCTGTTTCCGGATTTGATCTTCCTGACGACATTGCGCTGACTGCCTCCGGGTTGTGTCGGCGCATCGGTCGTGCTCTCTGCGCTTGCCAGCCTGAAGCTGGTCTGCCGCATCGGGTCGACATGAAACCACGTTTCGTTGTCTGGAGATTCCATGTTTTCTCATCCATTTGGGGGGGCGCCATCCCGTGGTCGCCATGGCCGTTGGGCTTGCCTGTTGGCACTTGGCCTGGCCTTCGTCCATGTAGGCAGCTATGCCCAACAGGCTTTATCCCTGGACAGGGCTTTGCAACTGGCCCAAAGCCGGTCGCGCCAACTCATTGCCCAGGATGCCGCCGCCACGGCCTCCCGCGACATGGCGCTGGCCGCCGGGCAACTGCCCGACCCCACGCTCAAACTCGGCGTCAACAACCTGCCGATCAACGGCGAAGACCGTTTCAGCCTGACGCAGGACTTCATGACCATGCGCTCGGTTGGCGTGATGCAGGAAATCACCCGGAGCGACAAGCTCCATGCCCGCTCCGATCGTTTCAACCGTGAGGCGGAAGCCGCAGAAGCCAGCCGCACCGTGGCGCTTGCGAACCTGCGGCGGGACACTGCCATGGCATGGCTGGACCGCTACTACCAGGAACGCATGCTGGACCTATTACGGACCCAACGGACGGAGGCCGGCTTGCAGATCGAGGCCGCCGACGCTGCTTACCGTGGCGGACGTGGAAGCCAAGCGGATGTGTTCGCCGCCCGTTCCGTGGTGGCGCAGATCGACGACCGCATCCGCCAGGCAGAGAAACAGATTGGGACGGCCAAGATCAAACTGGCGCGCTGGGTAGGCGACGATGCCGTCCAGGCACTGGACACACCACCCAGCCTGGAGACCGTGCACCTTGATCTGGCCAGTCTGGAAGGCCAATTGGCCCACCACCCTCAAATCGCCTTGATGGCCAAACAGGAAGAGGTAGCGCGCACCGAAGTGGATATTGCGCAAAGCAACAAACGCCCCGACTGGACCGTAGAGCTGATGTACAGCCAACGGGGCCCGGCCTACTCGAACATGGTGTCGGTCAATGTCTCCGTTCCCCTCCAATGGGACCAAAAGAACCGGCAGGATCGCGAACTATCTTCCAAGCTGGCTGCTGCTGAGCAGATGCGTGCCCAGCGCGAGGAAGCCACACGGGAGCACGCCGCCGACATCCGTATGTGGTGGCAAGAGTGGCAAAGCAACCGTGAGCGCTTGGTGCAGTACGACAGTGCCCTGATACCGCTTGCCGCAGAACGCACCCAAGCTGCGATAGCCGCTTACCGGGGCGGCAGCGGCCCGCTCACAGCGGTGCTCGAAGCGCGGCGCATGACCATCGACACCCACATGGATCGCCTGCGCCTGGCGATGGAGACCGCCGTCCTGTGGGCGCAGCTGGAGTACCTGATTCCTGCCGAGCACCCCACGGCCGTTGAGGCGCGCACGCCCTCAATCCCCACCCCAACGACAGCCACGGAGCAATAACATGACAAAACGCAAACCATTGCTGATGGGCTTGGTCGGTGCGGGCGTACTTGCCGCGAGCGGTTACGGTCTCTACGCCATAGGCATGCAGCGCGGCATGGGCATGGCCACCACCTCTGCCCCTTCGGCCGGAACTACCTCCGCAACGAATATCACGCCAGGCGCCCTTCCCCAAAGCATTGCCGAAGGCGAAGACGCCACACGCCGCCATATCGAAAAAGGCATCAAGGCCGGCGATGTGGACCCGGTCACCGGGCGCAAGGTGCTGTACTACCACGACCCCATGGTGCCGGGCAACAAGTTCGACAAGCCCGCCAAGTCTCCCTTCATGGACATGATGCTGGTGCCGGTCTACGCTGACGGGGACGCTGGCAGCGATGGCAGCGATGGCAGCAAGGTCACGGTCAGCCCCCGCATCCAGCAAAACCTGGGGGTGCGGACCGCCGAAGTCGCCGAAGGCCTGCTGTCGCCGCAGGTCTCTGCGATGGGCAACATCGCCTTCAATGAGCGCGACCAGGCTTTTGTGCAAGCCCGTGCCACCGGCTACATCGAGCGCTTGCATGTGCGCGCAACCCTGGATCGCGTGAGCAAAGGACAGCCCTTAGCCGAACTCTATGTGCCCGATTGGATTGCGGCACAGGAGGAATTTCTGTCAGTGCGGCGCATGCAGGGCACAGACCTCGCGCCGTTGGTCGATGGTGCCCGCCAGCGCATGCGCCAGGTGGGCATGAGCGATGAACAGATTCGCCTGGTGGAGAGCAGTGGCAAGACCCAAGCCCGTATCACCCTCACTGCGCCTATAGGCGGCGTGGTGGTGGAGCTGATAGCCCGCGAAGGCATGACGGTGATGCCGGGAGCCACCCTGTTCCGTATCAATGGCCTGAGCAGCGTGTGGGCCAATGCCGAAGTGCCCGAAAGTCAGGCCGCCTTGATTCGCCCCGGTACCAAAGTACAAGCCAATAGCGCTGCCGCACCCGGCACCAACCTGCGTGGCACGGTGCAGGCGATATTGCCTGAGGTGAATGCGGCCACCCGCACGCTCAAGGCCCGTGTGGAGCTGGCCAACCCTGGCAACCTGCTGGTGCCCGGCATGTTCGTCAACATGCAATTCATGGACATGCGGGCAGAGAAGTCCCTGCTGATCCCCACGGAAGCCGTGATCCAAACCGGTAAGCGCGTGGTGGTCATGCTGGCCGAGGACAAGGGCAAGTTCCGCCCGGTCGAGGTGGAAACCGGCATCGAGAGCAACGGCCAGACCGAGATCAAGCGCGGCCTGCAAACGGGCCAGCGCGTGGTCGTGTCGTCCCAGTTCCTGATCGACTCGGAAGCCAGTTTGAAGGGCGTGGAAGCACGTTTGAACGATGCGCCGAAGCCAAGCGCGGCCAACACGGCACCCCGCCACGAGGGAGAAGCCAAGATTGAAGCCATTGGCAAGGACAGCATCACCTTGTCGCATGGCCCGATCCCGTCCCTCAAATGGGGTGCGATGACCATGGACTTCAAGCTGCCTGCCAGCGGCCAGCCGCGCAATCTGGAACCTGGCGACAAGGTGAATTTCGAGTTCTACATGGATGCCGAGGGCCTGCCACAGCTCACCCGCATCAGCGCCATGGCCCCGGAACCCAAAGCGGCCACAGCCAAGCCGGCCGGGAGCAAGCCATGATTGCCCGCCTGATCCGCTGGTCTATTGGCAACCGCTTTCTGGTGCTGCTGGCCACGCTTATGGTCAGTGCCTGGGGTGTGTACAGCGTGCTCAAGACCCCGTTGGATGCCTTACCCGACCTATCGGATGTGCAGGTCATCATCCGCACCACGTACCCTGGGCAAGCGCCGCGCATTGTCGAGAACCAGATCACCTACCCGTTGACCACCACCATGCTGTCGGTGCCGGGAGCCAAGACGGTGCGCGGCTACTCGTTCTTTGGCGACTCCTTTGTCTACGTGCTGTTTGAGGATGGCACGGACCTGTACTGGGCACGCTCCCGCGTGCTGGAGTACCTGAACCAGGTGCAATCGCGCTTGCCGCCTGGTGCCAAAGCCACATTGGGGCCGGATGCCACAGGCGTGGGCTGGATCTACCAGTATTCACTGGTGGACCGCAGCGGCACGCAGGATGCATCCCAATTACGGTCCCTGCAGGACTGGTTCCTCAAGTACGAACTCAAAACCGTGCCCAATGTGGCGGAGGTGGCCTCGGTGGGTGGCATGGTGCGTCAGTACCAGATCGTGTTGCAACCCGACAAGCTGGCCGCCTACGGTATCCCGCACAGCAAGGTGGTTGAAGCCATTCAGAAGGGCAACCAGGAGGCCGGGGGCTCGGTGCTGGAGCTGGGAGAGGCCGAATACATGGTGCGTGCCAGCGGCTACCTGCAAAGCCTGGATGACTTCCGCAAGCTGCCATTGATGACGACCAAGACCGGTATCTCCGTACGGCTGGGTGACGTGGCCCGCATCCAGATCGGGCCAGAGATGCGCCGTGGCATTGGCGAACTTGACGGTGAAGGCGAAGCTGCGGGCGGCGTGATTGTGATGCGCTCCGGCAAGAACGCGCTGGAGACCATTGCCGCTGTCAAGGCCAAGCTCAAGAGCCTGCAATCCAGCCTGCCCAAGGGGGTGGAGATCGTGCCCGTCTACGACCGTTCCGGCCTGATCGAGCGGGCGGTGGAGAACCTGGGCCACAAGCTATTGGAAGAGTTCGCCGTGGTGGCGGTGGTGTGCTTCATCTTCCTGTTTCACCTGCGTTCGGCCCTGGTCGCTATCGTGTCGCTGCCGCTGGGCATCTTGGCGGCGTTCATCGTCATGCACTACCAGGGCGTGAATGCCAACATCATGTCGCTGGGCGGGATTGCCATTGCCATTGGTGCCATGGTGGATGCCGCCGTGGTCATGATCGAAAACGCCCACAAGCATCTGGAGCACTGGAGCCATGACCACCCGGACCAAAAGCTGGACGGTGAAGCCCGCTGGCGGGTCATTGGAGAGTCGGCAGCCGAGGTAGGCCCGGCGCTGTTCTTCTCGCTGCTCATCATCACGCTGTCCTTCATTCCGGTGTTTACGTTGGAAGCACAGGAGGGACGTTTGTTCTCGCCACTGGCATTCACCAAGACCTACGCCATGGCCGCGGCAGCGGCGCTGTCGGTCACGCTGATTCCGGTGTTGATGGGCTACCTGATACGAGGCCGCATCCCGGATGAGAAGGCCAACCCGCTGAATCGCTTCCTGATTGCGGTCTACCGTCCGCTGCTGAACGCGGTGTTGGACTGGCCCAAGGCCACGCTGGCGATTGCTGCGCTGCTGCTGGGTTTGAGTCTGTGGCCCTTGCAGCATATCGGGGGGGAGTTCATGCCGCGCCTGGACGAGGGCGATTTGCTTTACATGCCTTCCGCGCTGCCGGGCTTGTCTACAGGCAAAGCCAGCGAGCTGCTGCAACAGACAGACCGGCTCATCAAAACCGTGCCCGAGGTGTTGAGCGTCTACGGCAAGGCTGGCCGCGCCGAAACCGCTACCGACCCCGCTCCCATGGAGATGTTCGAGACCACCATCCAGTTCAAACCCAAGGACCAATGGCGGCCCGGTATGACGCAGGACAAGCTGGTGGACGAACTGGACCGCATCGTGAAGGTGCCGGGCTTGGCCAATATCTGGGTACCGCCGATTCGCAACCGCATCGACATGCTGGCCACCGGCATCAAAAGCCCGGTGGGGGTCAAGGTCGCCGGAACCGACTTGGCCACCATCGACCGCCTGACCGGCGAAATCGAAAAGGCACTCAAGGACGTGCCCGGTGTCAGCAGCGCCCTGGCCGAACGCCTGACGGGTGGACGCTATGTGGATGTGAACATCAACCGCGATGCCGCCGCCCGCTTTGGCATGAATATCGCGGAAGTGCAGTCCGTCATCACCTCGGCCGTGGGGGGTGACAACATCGGCGAGACGGTGGAGGGCCTGCAGCGCTTCCCCATCAACATGCGCTACCCCCGTGAAATCCGCGACTCGCTGGAGAAGTTGCGGGCATTGCCCATCGTTGCGGAAAACGGTGCCAGGTTGGTGCTGTCGGATGTGGCCGACATCCGCATCACGGACGGCCCACCCATGCTGCGCAGCGAGAACGCGCGTTTATCCGGCTGGGTCTATGTGGACATTCGCGGACGGGACTTGCGCTCGGCGGTGCAGGACATGCAAAAAGCGGTTGCCGACAAGGTGACTTTGCCTGCGGGTTACTCGGTGTCCTGGTCGGGGCAGTTTGAGTTCCTGGAACGGGCCACGGCCAAACTCAAGGTCGTGGTGCCATTCACGCTGCTCATCATCTTTGTGCTGCTGTACCTGACCTTCAAGCGGTTCGATGAAGCTCTGCTCATCATGGCAACACTGCCTTTTGCACTGGTGGGTGGCATCTGGCTGCTGTACCTGCTGGGCTACAACCTGTCGGTGGCGGGGGCAGTGGGCTTCATTGCGTTGGCTGGGGTATCGGCAGAGTTCGGAGTCATCATGCTGCTGTACCTCAAGACGGCCTGGGACGAGCGCATCGAACAAGGCAAAGTCAGTGCTGATGATCTGTTGGAGGCCATCCGTGAAGGCGCAGTACTGCGGGTGCGGCCCAAGGCCATGACGGTGGCCGTCATCCTGGCAGGCTTGTTTCCGATCATGTGGGGGACAGGCACTGGCTCCGAGGTGATGCAACGCATTGCCGCGCCCATGGTCGGAGGGATGATCACCGCGCCGTTGCTATCGATGTTTGTGGTGCCTGCGGTGTACTTGTTGATGCGCAGACGACTGGGTCGTGTCTATAAAAGTTTTACCGTATGAAAAGGCCTCTGCTCCAGGCGATCTTGCGGGAGCTTCTTTCGGGTTTGTGGCCGACTGCCTGTCAGTCACCGGGGCGGCTTGCAGGTGGCAGCTGCGCCTTCGCTCAGGGGCGCTAGCGGCAGCACTCACCGTGCTTCCCGCTCTCTTGAATCGGAGGGCAAGGGTTTGTGCCGTAGGAGCAATGCACACAGCAGTCCCCTGGTAACGGCTTGAGCACGGTTTGGCAGTTCGTGCATTTGTAGAACCATTCACAGGCATCCGTGGGCATGGTCTCACTCTTCTGAAAGCCACACTCAGGACAAGTCAACGTGGATTCCAGCGTGATAGTTTTCACTTTGCGGTTACCACCAAGGTTGACGGGTATCCCGCGTTCTTCGTGGATTCCGTCAAAGCTGCAACATTGGTTTGGGCATCGTCATACGTAACGATTGCCTGTCGTTTCTTAAAGTCCACAGCAGTCTGGCTGACCCCAGGGACCAGCGACAAGGCTTTCTTAACCGTGATGGGGCAGACAGGGCAATCCATCGTGGGAATCGCCAAGGTCACGGTCTTAGGTGCCGCGTTGGCTGCCAGAGATACGCCGGATAGCAGGACGCACACGCAGGCAGAAATCAGCAAGTTTTTGGGTTGCGGTGCAAAAGAATGTTTCATGGGGAAGTCCTTTCAGTAAAACCAGGGAGCCATCTGGGGAAACACCAGCGCTGCCAGCAACAGGGCGCAGACTCCCACAAAGAGAATTTGGTAGCTAAGCCGCACGCGCGGCAGTGCGCAGAATTCACCGGGTGTGCATTGCGCCATTGGCCGCCATATGCGCTTGCCAGCGAAGAACAAGGCAACCATTGCCGCGCCTATGAAAATGGGCTGATATGGTTCCAAAACGGTGAGCTTGCTAATCCATGCACCGGAGAACCCCAGAGAAATCAAAATCAGTGGCCCCAGGCAACATGTGGATGCCAGCAACGTTGCCAGTACCCCAGCCACAAAACTGCGACGAGCAGTGTTATCGCTGATTCTTCTCGTTTTAATTAGGTTCATGGAGTAAGCTTACTTCCGTACCAAAGTACGGAGTCAAGCGGTATGGGTATTTCCTCCGAAAACTTAACCATCGGCTCGCTTGCGACGCAGGCGCAGGTCAATGTAGAGACCATTCGTTTTTATCAACGCAAAGGCTTGATGCGAGAGCCCTGCAGACCGCATGCCAGCGTTCGACGGTACGGTGCACAAGACTTGAGTCGGTTGCGATTTATCAAGTCGGCACAGCGACTGGGTTTTAGCCTGGATGAGATTGCCCAGCTACTTACCCTTGAAGATGGCACGCACTGTGATGAAGCGCGGGAGCAGGCGCAATTGAAGTTGGTGGATGTTCGCGCCAAGTTGGCGGACTTGCAAAGCATGGAAGCCGCATTGGCAGATTTGGTGGGGCGCTGTTGTGCTGCGCGCGGCAACATTCGCTGCCCCTTGATTGAGGCTTTGCAGGGTATTGATTCGAGATGCTGCGATGGACTCTTCGGCGCAGTTGCTCGCTCAACCTTGCCAAAGACTCGTTGAGAATGTTCTGGAAAGGCCCTGATGGCTGGGTTCTCGGTACCTTCGACCATGTCCAAGATGTCTTGCTGGAGTCAAAAGAGCGCCTCTACTGTGCGAGCAATGCCGGATCTACGGCAAAGATTTGCGCCCGCTGGGACTCTACGTGGAGGATCGGCATGTTGTGCGCAGGTTGAACCCTCGCAAAGGGGGTATGGCAACTTTTACATGCAACCCAACGGGGTGTTTCTGGTGGCAGACCATGGCGAGGCCATCATGTTGACCGACGACGTTCAATCTACTTGGGATACGCTGGTAACGGCCCCTGGCAATCAGGGTTTGAAACACGCGCTCACCTGCATCTGTAGGGCGGTGTACTTACCCGAAGAGCGGAATATCCCACCTGTAAGTCCCGATCCTGTTCGTACTCTCGATACCAGCCCTTGAGTGAATTCTCTATTGGATAAACTAACTACCGAATGGTCGGGCTAGTGCGTTTGCCGAGTTCGATATAGAGCTTGACGGCTCGAATTCGCTCTTCGTACGAATACATGAACTACCTCCAAGTAGTCCAAGTTATTGGATGCCCCCCGTGGATCAGTTTTCAACGGAAATCAATATCTTCAAATTGGCCTGTGTGGTTGGGGCCCGCTGATCAGTGCCTCTTTATGACTTATTGATTCTTTTTGGCGACTTCGTTGCCAATGTATCCACCGCCTATTGCGCCCGCAATTGTGGCCAGAGTTTTTCCATCACCGCTACCCACCTGATTTCCCAAGACCCCACCAATGACTGCACCCACGCCAATGCCTATGGGGCTATTGTGCGGAGCAGGCTTTGCTGCGGGCGCTGAAGGTTCATTCTTGGCAACCTGGCCAGTTGTCGTTGGTTGCATGCGGGCGGCCGTATGGAGCACCGCGTTGTGCGGCACAGGTTTGTGTTGAAGGGATTCCTCGGCAGTGGGTGTCTGCATGGATTCCGCGGTGTAACCGTGGGAGTTGGGGAGAACGCCGGTCAGGGCCGCAATGCCCAGTCCACTCACCAAGGTAACGGACACGGCGGCAACGGCTACCAAGGGATGAATACGATTTGAGAAAGTCATTGAGAGCTCCATTTGGTTGACCCATGCTCAGCGCACGTCTGAGTAACGGCTCAAACGGGGAATGGGGCGTATCGAATATGTGTCATCTGTAAGTGGATGTACGCGGCCGCCTTAGTGGCCAGAGTTCTGAATCCATTCGCCACGCCCGCAAGTTGACACCCCATCACTGAAAGTGTCGGCTACCAGAAGGTCGTTCAATCACGGCTACAATACGAATCATTCTTATTAAAAGGAAGACTTCGTGAAAAAACAAATCGCTCTGGCCATCCTGTCTTTGGCTACTCTCAATGCGTTCGCCGCAATGGACGAGTTCACTTTGACCATCAAGAACCATGCATTCGAACCCAAAGAACTCAAAGTTCCGGCCGGTAAGAAAATCAAGATCGTGGTGGTGAACGAAGATGCGACGCCGGCTGAATTTGAAAGCAAACCGCTTGGACGTGAAAAAGTCATTCCAAGTAAGGCAAAAGTCTCCATCAATCTCGGACCGCTCAAACCCGGACGCTACGGGTTTGTTGAGGAGTACCACGAAACCGAAGCGGCCGCCCAGGGCACTATCGTCGTCGAATAATTCCCAGGAACAACACCGTGTTCGCCGCCGCCATCATTGTGTTTCGTGAGTCTCTGGAGGCCTCACTCATCATCAGCATCATGATGGCTGCCACGCGGGGAATCCCGTTGCGGGGAAGTTGGGTATGGGGTGGTGTTCTGTTGGGGTTAGTGGGTTCTGCAGTTGTTGCTTCCAGTATGGAAATGATTGCCAACTTCGCCGACGGTGTTGGAGAGGAACTGTTCAACGTCGCTATCTTGATTACAGCCATTGGCATGCTGGCCTGGCACAACATCTGGATGTCCGTGCATGGCAAAGAGTTGGCCCTGCAGATTTCCAACACGGCGCGTGCAGTCACAGACGGCAGCCGTGAGCGTTCCGTGATCTTGTTGGTGGTTGCTCTTGCGGTACTGCGCGAAGGGTCGGAAACGGTCCTATTTCTTTATGGTGTGGCCACTGGCGGAGAAAACGGTATCCGCGACACTTTTATGGGTGGCCTTATGGGTTTGGCCTCTGGGGCTGTTGTCGCAACGCTCTTGTATGCCGGGCTGCTTCGAATCCCCGTGCGTTGGTTCTTTGCTGTCACCAGTGCATTGGTCTTATTACTTGCGGCGAGTATGGCATCTCAGGCTGCGCGCTTGCTGATCCAGGCAGATCTACTCCCCAGCTTGGCCATGCCATTGTGGGATACCTCTGGAGTTCTCTCTCAGAACACGGCGGTGGGAACCGTCCTTCATGGTCTGGTCGGCTACGAAGCACAGCCAGCGGGGATGCAGGTTCTTGCCTATGTGTTAGTTCTCGTAACCATTGCGACCGGTATGCAATTGGTTTCAAGGCGATTGAGATCTACCCGGGAGCATTGAGCCTGCACAAGAGACCTGTCGACTTGGCTGGCGCTGTTGTTTTCTCTCTTACAGGAGAGCTTCACGAACAACGCCTCGGGCATGCCCATAACGCAACAGTCAACCCCTCCCTTTCCGATTGCGGAGTTTCCCCCAACAAGTAGCGCACAGCCATTTGGCGGATGTTATTTCAACCCCACCTTCAATCGGTTTGATTTTCTGGCAAGCACCACTACAAAACCGGTATTGCCAATTTGCTCCCAGGGGGAAAACCTTGGTTTCAGGCTTTGCAGGAGGTGACTCTTCCTCAACCATCGTCTCTCTCACTTCCGTTTGTTTGAGTTGCCCCCCCCCCGATCGTGAAGTCTAGCGTCGACATAGACGGCTGTGTTGTGTTCCACATGACGGCTTGGCGCTTTACAAAGGTTTACCGGGGCTGGGTAAACCGCCGTGGCACGGTCGAGGTTAAGGAAACATGGCAACATCGCCATGCATCGAAAAGCCTCTATGTTGAAACAATCTCTCATCGCTACTGCCTTGGTCATTTCTGCGTTTGGTGCATTCGCCCAATCGCCCGCTGCAAAACCAGCAGCACCTGCTGCAACAGCCACGGTTGCAGCCACCGCCAAGACACCAGAAGCGACGAAAGAAGCACCGGTAGCCGCCGCCAAGGTGCATGCAGAAGCCAAGACCACCAAACTGGAAGAAGCCAAAGCCAAGCATGAAGCAAAGAAAGCTGAGCGTGCGGCCAAGAAGGCCAAACGTGCTGAAGCCAAGGCTGCCAAAGCCGCAGCAACTGCACCTGCCAAGCAGTAATCGAGTCGCCAGCGCGCTCCTGGAGCGACGGTTCAAAAAAGGCCATCCACGCGATGGTCTTTTTTTATTTCACCATGAGGTTAGCACCGAACCGCTTTTCCTTAGCTTGGCTCCCAGCTGACACTTGGGGATCCGGGTTTCTCGAGGGGTGGTCATGGCCAAGATCAAGATCACCAAGTCCGCAGTGGACGCGGCACAGCCCCAGGCGCAGCCCGTCAATATGGGCGATACGCAGGTGCTCGGTTTCTTGTGCAAGATTACACCAGCGGGTCGCAAAGTGTTCATGCTCCAGTACCGCACGAATGCCGGCGAGCGGCGCAAGCCCACTTTGGACTTATACGGGGAGCTGACCGTCGAACAGACACGCTCGCCGGCCCAGAACTGGCTGACCGAGGTTCGCCGCGGCGGCGATCCTAGCGGTGACAAGGCACAGGCGCGCCAGGATCCCACGGTCAAGGAACTATGCACAAAGTTCATGGAGGACTACACCGCCGCCCAATCCGATCGGCTCCTGCCTCAACTGCTGCGGTAAATTCAGCAAACGGCGCTCAACGCATTCTTTTGGGGCGTGCGAAGGGTAGGGGGATTGCTACAATTTATCAAAATTAAATGTAGGGAGCGGTATCTATGAGCTTCGTGGACATGCGCGTGTCGTCCCGGTTGGCACTGGGCTTTGGAATTTTAGGCTTATTGATTGCGTTGATGGGGACGGTATCCCTGATCAAGATCTCGTCGGTCGACACGGCGTTTCTGGAGGTCACCTCCGAACGCATGCCCCGTGTGGCCGCACTCAACGAAGTCAAAATCAAGGTCTACCAGATTGGTTTGGCGATGCGCAACATGATCATCATGACCGCGCCGGCCGACATCAAGGCGGAGCAAGGGCAGATCGAGTCCAATCGGAAGGGCATAGGCGAGATCTTGGCTAAGCTCAAGGGTGAAATCAGGACCGAAAAGGGGCAGGCCCTGATCTCCGCCATTGCCGATGCCCGTGGCGCCTATGTGGCGGATCAAGTTAAGTTCATTGAATTGGTCAACGCTGGCAAGGTGGATGAAGCCCAACCTTTTTTGCTGACAGTAGTGCGCCCTAGCCAGTTGAGGTACTTCGCAGCTGTAGATGCGCTATTGGCGTTTCAAGCGGAACTGCTGAAGGGAGCCGTAACGACGGCTGATAGCGCGGTCAGTGGGGTGAAGGTCGCGGTATGGTCTGCTGGTGCCTTTGCGTTGGTGTTTGCCTTGGCCATGGGACTATGGATCACACGCTCGATAACGACACCGCTGAATCACGCGGTTGCGGTGTCGCAGGCGGTAGCGGCGGGCGATTTAAGTTTGCAGTTTGAAGCCAAAGGCAAGAGCGAAACCGCGCATCTGCTCATTGCGCTGAAGCACATGTTGGGTAGTCTATCGGGCGTTGTGTCCCATGTACGTGCGGGCTCAGAAAGCCTGGCATCGGCCAGTGCGCAAATTGCCCAGGGCAATAACGACTTGAGCGCTCGAACCGAGAAGCAGGCCAGTGCGCTGGAGGAAACAGCCGCTTCGATGGAAGAGCTCAACGCCACCGTCAAACAGAACGCCGATACAGCCCGCCAGGCCAACCAACTGGCCCTGAACGCCAGCAGCGTGGCGATGCGGGGTGGTGAAGTGGTCGGCCAGGTGGTGGACACCATGAAGGGCATCAACGACAGCTCTCGCAAGATCGCCGACATCGTCAGCGTGATCGATGGCATTGCCTTCCAGACCAATATCCTGGCGCTGAACGCGGCGGTGGAGGCCGCGCGCGCTGGTGAGCAAGGGCGTGGCTTTGCCGTAGTGGCCAGCGAAGTGCGTAGCCTGGCTGGTCGCTGCGCCGAGGCAGCCAAAGAGATCAAATACCTGATCAATGCCAGCGTGGAGCGGGTCGAGCTCGGTACGACGCTGGTTGACCGGGCTGGCGAAACCATGACAGAGGTTGTGGACTCCATCAAGCGCGTGACCGACCTAATGGGCGAAATCAGCACCGCCAGCAGCGAGCAAAGCGAGGGCGTTTCGCAAATTGGCGAGGCCGTTACGCAAATGGACCAGGTCACCCAGCAAAATGCGGCCCTGGTGGAGGAAATGGCGGCAGCGGCCAGTAGCTTGGGAGCGCAGGCGCGTGATTTGGTTGCCGCGGTCGGTGTGTTCAAGCTGGGGCGTGGGCATCAGACTCTGCTGGTGCCACCAGTAAGGGGCCCAGTGTAGGCTAAATAGGGGAGGGCTCGTAAAGCGGAAATAAAGCCCATTGAGCGGGTGACAGCGATAACGCAGCGCTCACTTACTATGGATCGCTGGTGGACGGATAGAGCCCCGACTTCAAAACGGCTTTGGTTGCAAGTGCCGCCACGGGTTGGGGAGCTGACGCAGATCGCCAATGCACCAAACCCCGCTGGAGCTGCAATCCTCAAGGAGCGGTTTGCGCCCAATGCCAGTGGCACGGGGTTCCCCAGCAATGATGTCGGAGGGCTGGTGGGCTACAACGACGACACGATCCGCAACGACTATGCCACGGGAGCGGTCAGCTGACCAGACTTTGTCGGCGGACTGGTTGGTGAAAATTTGGGCACGGTCAGCAACAGTTTCTAGGACACACAGATCACAGGGCAGTCAAACGGCGCTGGCTACAACGACAGCAGCTTTGGTGGAACGTTCTCAGCCAAGGGCCTGACCACCAAGGTGACTGGTCAGCTTAGCGACCAATGCCTTCTCTACGAGCAGTTTGGTCAACTGCTGAAGAAGGCCGTTCTCGCCAATCAGGTTTTCAGGTTTCTTGATCGGCCGACTGGTTGGCCAGGAGTTCTCCGAGTACTTCGTGTTTCTTTGATGCCCTTGTACTTACGGACTATTGGGCTCGGTCCGCGGTGGATTGTCCGTTTACACAGAATTCTGCCCTCTCTCGGCACTTTTCCGGGATCTTGAATGTCTTCCTCCTCAAGCAGGGAGCACTACTTGGCGTCCTCTTTTGAATTTTTCGAGCTATTACTTGAGTCAGTCGCCATATTTAACGTCTGCTTCAGCAAGTTATCGACCATCTCCACAGGCACTCCTATATTCGACCCCGTGAAATTTCGCAGGATTGCACGATTCACGGCAACAACCTCTCCACGCAAGTTAACGACTGGCCCACCACTACCACCTCCAGCTGTCTGCGCATCGTATGCGATAGCGGCGTCCGTTGTTTGCGCGATGATGCCGCGACTTACCAGAGGCTTCACCATACCAACGCGAGCCAAGATATCAAGCGCCTGATTTTCATTCAGATTGGGGATACTCTCCAATCTAGCCATAAATTCATCTCCTGCACGCGCTAGCAACGCACGTATCCCGGTTGGATAACCAAATAGTAGCGCGGCATCGCCGGGCAAGGGGTTTTTCTTGGCAAATAGCAAGGGGGGAGCTTGTAAGGCCGCGCCGTTCCCACGTAACAATGCTAAATCTTGAGAGTCGACCGCAAGCGTGACTACGTCAAATGGAGCGTCGTGGCCAGGCAAAAAGCCGCGCATCTCAAGCATTGTCGGTTTTACTCCCAATTCTCTAATTGCCTTTTGGGCAACTCCCTCTTCCCAAGGCAAGGCTACGTGGCGATTCGTCAGGAGAGTTCCGTGACGGTCAATCACAAAGAACGTACCCATGAAAATCGGGGCATATACCGGCCCCATCCCCACGGTAGTCAACTGAGGGTTTCCTTCGCTGTCACGCAATGGTTTTCCCAGAGCCAATCGAACACGGATCGGCTTTCCACTGGTTGGGTTAACTAATATGTATCGCCCTTGGATTAGCCCGACCGAGGCGCCCACTTGAGCCACTACTGGTGCCAATGAACCGCTCTCAATCGCGTCGACGCGCGCAGATGCGCCATCCAAATTGCGTAGAACCATTTCACGCAGCACGTCCACCTCTTGTCGAAGCGGGGTTTCATTGCGCAAGCGTTGCAATTCTTCGTTAACCGCCGCCACATGTTGATCCGCCGCACTTAGTCGCGCTTCCAGTAGAGCTATGCGCCAGTTTTGAAAACCCATACCCGCAAGTAGCGCAATAACGATAGGCAAAGCCCATCGGAAAATGATGTGTCGACGATCGCGTCTGACGCGATTCAGCGCAGTAGCAATTACCCCTTCGTACCATTTTCTGGTTGGATTGGTGCTTTTATCTATATCACTTACCGAATCGGTGTAGGTCTGCTGTTCTTCGGCATTCATGTTAGTTCTCCTAAGGATGCGCCAACATACGGTACCCAACCGACCCACTGCTTCACAGGAAGCGGCGTACGTTATATCAATCTAATTGGAATTAAGAATAGTTACAATTAAATAAAGAGTCAACTCGGCGTAGGCGCAACCACGGCACGCAAGTGCTGGGACGCTACCCAGCCTTGAGCGCTGGCGGGCTGACAGATGCCTCCAACCGACAGCTGGGAGACGTTGTTCGTGGCGATTGACGACCACGCCCGTATCGCGTTTACCGATATGTACCCAGTTGAGAAGACGCCTGCGGCGGTGCAGTTCCTGTACAGGGCGGTGGCCTACTACCAAAGCATGTGGGTGCAGCGTCTGCTCATGGACAATGGTGCGGCCTTTCGCTCACGAGACTTCGCCCAGGCTCGCCGGTAGTTGGCATCGGGCATAGGTTCACCCGGCCGTACCGGCTTCAGACCGACGGCAGGGCGGAGCGCTTCATCAATCGGCTTGCGGGAATGGGTCTACGGCTTTGCGTACCAGAATTCCACTGAGTGAACCGCCGCTCTGGACTACCGGAGTCGCCATTACAACTTGCACCGCTCGCGTCAGGGTTGGCCCTTGCCCAGTCCATGGGGTGAAGATGTGGATAGCGTACATCTGCTGCGGCGTTCGAAAACGAAGGAAAAGATACATTGGTGCGAGAATGTGCAATGTTCGGATCGATATAAATAAGGACAGCCGTGCGTTGGAACATATTGGCAATAGTTTGCATAGGGCTTGCCTGTACGTCTGGCAGTTGGGGCGAGACGACTGCTGCTAGAAATATAGTTTTCATTCCTAAATCCAGCGACCATCAGTATTGGGAGCGAATGCGTGAAGGTGCCATCCGCGCGACCAATGAGCTTGGTAACGTTGCACTGACTTGGCGCGGTCCGGCTCACAGTGGAGACGTAGATGCGCAAATCAGGATTCTGGAAACCTATACCCATAAAGGCATTGACGCCATTGTTCTAGCACCCATTGATCGAGGCAAGCTGGAAATCCCCGTCAAAACTGCTACTGAAATGGGAATCCGGGTAGTGATTGTGGACTCGGAGCTGGACGGAGAGCGCCACTCGAGTTTCATTGGCACCGACAACTTTGCCGCAGGAGCATTGGCAGCAGCCCAGATGGAAAAACTGCTCAGCGGCAAGGGGCGACTGGCGGTAGTGCGCACGTACAAAGGTAGTGTCTCGATTGAAAATCGAGCATCGGGGTTCCTACAACACATCAAAGCCCATGCGCCGAAGATCCAAGTCGTCGCGGACATTTACACAGGTGATGCAGTCGGCAACATCTACACCGCAACCAAAACGATGCTGCAACATGTCCAAAATATTGAAGCGGTTTTTGCGCCTAACGAAACCACAGCGCAAGCCACGCTGCGCGCACTCCGTGACCTGAGCCTGGCGGGGAAAGTCCGTTTCGTTGGTTTTGACGCCACCTCACTATTGCTTGAGGCCGTTCGCCAGCACGAAGTGGACGGTCTTGTACTGCAAGACCCGCGTCAGATCGGCTACCTAGGCGTCAAAGCCGCAGTCGAATCCCTCAATCCAACGACACGGGGAGGTTTGACGGTAACCCGCATACCTGTCGTCATTGTCACTACGGAGAATATTGACCAACCAGTTGTCCAGGACTTGCTTTCCGGAGAAAAACTGCAATAGCTCCAACCTGTATCCGATATCTTGTATGAAATTTTTGTCACATTGGATCAGAGGCCACTTGAGCGTCGCACTGGCGTTGACTGTCATCGTCGGAATTCTGATACCCACCGTGATTGCCATTGCCACGCTGACCTGGTTTCGCCAAATCAAAGTCGAGCAGGAAATGGTCGATGTTTTGCAGGAGAAGTCCTTGATGTTGGCAGTCAGTTTGTCCGAACCGGCGTGGAATTTCAACATGGATACCATAACGGGGCTTTTGCGGGCATCCTTGGTTGATCCTCAGGTGGTGCGGGTAACCGTGCTGGATATACACGGGAAGACAATCGCAGAAGAAAAGAATGAATTCCGGCGCCTGGGACTGCCTTACATACGAGTCCTCAACCTTGACCATACCAATGCAACTACTGGTGGCACTGACAGTGCTGGCAAAGTTGAGGTGGAGGTTGATTCTGGATACAAGCAATCCGAATTTCGCCATGAAATGCAAATCTATGTACTGGTTTTGGCGCTCCAGGTAGTAAGCTCCATTGCATTGATGCTCTACGCTCTTCGCACGCGGGTACTCAAACCCATTGTCGCGCTGACACAATTCTCAGACCAATTGGCTCAGGGCAACTTTCAGAAGCCGTTGATCTGGTCACGCTCAGACGAGCTGGGTGCTTTGGCTCGGCAGATGAACAACATGCGCATGGGCATGGCCGACGACATCACCAAACGTAAGGAGGCGGAAGAAACCATCCGCAGCCTAGCCTTTTATGATCCACTAACCCAGTTGCCGAACCGCCGCCTCTTGGGCGAACGACTCAAGATGGCGGCCATCGCGAGCGAACGTTCCGGTCAGTACTTTGCGGTGCTATTTCTGGATCTTGACAATTTTAAGACCCTCAATGACACGTTGGGCCACTCCGTAGGCGACGAGTTGCTTGTGCAGGTAGGGACGGGCCTGATCGAGAGTGTGCGCGCTGACGACACAGTTGCTCGTCTAGGGGGAGATGAGTTTGTGGTCATCCTACAAAGAGTCGGAAGCGATCCTGGGGAAGCCGCCTTTCTGACAAGGCAGATAGCTGAAAAAATCTGTAGTCGCATATCCAAACCATGCATGCTTGCCGGCAAAACTCAGGTCATCAGCACAAGTATTGGCGTGACTACGCACTGCGGCGCACGAATGGATATTGACGAATACCTCAAGCAAGCGGACCTCGCCATGTACCAGGCAAAGGCCGCGGGGCGCAATTGTGTGTGTTTTTACGACGAACACATGCATGCGGAACTACTGCAAAGCGCCAACCTGCAGGCCTCACTGCACGCGGCCATTGCCAGGGAAGAATTCCTGCTTCTTTACCAGCCACAGGTGGCGCGCTCCGGACAAGTCCTGGGTGCAGAGTGCTTGGTACGCTGGATGCACCCTGAACGCGGCTTGGTGTTGCCGGATGAATTCATCCCCATTGCCGAGAAAACTGGACTGATCTTGCAGTTGGGCCAATTGATCTTGGAGCAGGCCTGTACCAAGCTTGCGGAATGGTCCAGACACGAAGTACTTGCGCAGCTGACCATTTCCGTGAATATCAGTGCCCGACAACTTCATCATCCCGATTTTGTCACCCAGGTACTCTCTTCGTTGGAGCGCAGTGGGGCCAAAGCGAGCCGGCTGAAACTTGAGCTGACTGAAAGCCAACTGATCGACAATACCGAGGACATCATTGAGAAAATGCTGCGCCTCAAGGAGGTTGGTGTCGGTTTTTCGCTGGATGACTTTGGTACAGGTTATTCTTCGCTATCGTACCTGCGACGATTTCCGCTGGATCAACTCAAAATTGACAAGAGCTTTGTTCATGATGCATTGATTGACCCCGCTGACGCCGTAATTACCAAAATGGTGATCGCCCTGGCCGAAAGCCTGGGCCTGACAGTGATTGCAGAAGGCGTGGAGCACGAAGCACAGTGCGACTTTTTGGCCCGTCACGGCTGTAGTGCCTATCAAGGCTATCTGTTCGGCCGACCGATGCCAGACGCGGACTTCGAATGCCTGGTGCTGACAGATACTTCGGCCAGCGCCATTTTGGCTCTGTCGCTGTAGCGATTGCGCAATCGGGATTTTGTACAAAATGTCGTAGCACCTGGCGATGGGACTGATCTGATACGGATGTGAGTTGTCAAGCGAAGTAGATGCCCACACTTTGAATTTCGTCGAAATCTGCTCCAATTAAGCTGCCCTGCCAATCGGCCTAGTCAAGGCTTGGCCTAAGGGGGCATGCGTTCGATGGATGCATGCCTGGGGGAAATGCGCCCGGGTCGGTCCGGGCATATTTTTTTTTCACTAGTGGTCAATACGCCCGTTGCCGTAGGCGGCATGTGAGCTGGATCTCCGGCATTTCTGTCAAAATTTGCGACACCTGTAAATTCTCTGGAGTACTAGATTGAACAAAGCTGGATTGATTGAAGCCCTAGTCAAAGAGACCGACGTGTCCAAAGCTGCTGCTGGCCGCACCATCGATGCCCTGGTGCAGATCATCACCAAGACCGTGGCCAAGAAAGAAGACGTGCAGCTGATTGGCTTTGGGACCTTCAAGGCGATGAAGCGCGCAGCGCGCAAGGGAAAGAACCCTCGTACCGGCGAAGCCCTGAAGATTGCCGCCGTCACTGTGCCAAAATTCGCCGCTGGTGCAGCCTTCAAGGCCGCGGTGAATAAAAAGAAGTAAACCAGTACATTTGCACCAAAAGGCGGTAGCTGTTGAGAACACTGCCGCTTTTTGCATTTCAGGTCTAGTATTCAAATATGAGCTCATTGATCAATTCCCTCAAATCTGAAATCGCCCGCGTGGCCCGCAAAGAACTGAAAGGTGAGTTGTTGGCTTTACGCAAGGCGGCCACGACCCATCGCTCGGAAATCGCGGCATTGAAACGCCAGGTTAAATCGTTGGTCTCAGTACTCAAGGCGAACAACAAAAAAGCCGCAACAATGGACGAGCCCGCTGCCACACCCGGCTTCCGCTTCAACGCGGAGCGCCTGGCGGCTTTGCGTGTCAAGCTGGGAATTACCCAAGCTCAGATGGCTGCTGTGCTGGAGGTGTCTTACCTGTCGGTGCACAAATGGGAAGCTGGCGCTGCCAAGCCCCGCGCGGCACAGCTGGAGAAGATCAGTGCAGTGATGAAGATGGGCAAACGTGAAGTGCAGAAGAAGTTGCAGGAAGCGCTTTCAGGAAAGCAGGAGTGATGGTCAAAGTACGGACTGAGGGTTGTGTACCGTGAGTACGGATTAGCGCGAAGAAGCTGGATTCGTATACCGAAAAGCTGGCCGACTGGCTGGAATTGGAGGCAACAAAATCGCGGAAACAGCGGCGCAATTTACGACATATCTACACAATCTTGCATTCTGCTGCTCACCGATTCCCGGTATAGGCGGTCTGGTAGACCAGAATACTCATTGTGAGAAAAGAACATTCGCCAATGTCGTGAATCGCTGAATGCGTGACCAATCCGTTCGTAACCCAGCTTGGACCTCCTCTCCGATATCCGATCGAAAACAGTGCCGTTGCCGACATATCCGGACACATGGCGCAAGGAATACCATCAATAAAAAACGGTGGCAGCCCATATGGGGGCTGCCACCGCGTTTGGGTTTAGTTCAACTGGATATTATCCAAATCGATTCTTCGTAAAAGAACAGTTATTGCAGCTTCCATTGTTGGCAGGCGTTATTGAGCCAAGCCCATTGCTGGATATTGGTCGTATCGGCGGTACCGCAGTTGGAGACATCCAGTACTTTTCCACTATTGCGCGAGGTCAAGCGGAACCAGGGAGCCGTGGTGGTTGTTACCTGCCATTGCTGACTGGTGCTACTGCTGCAGGTATTTTGGATCACGTTGCCACCATTGGCTGTGGAAGATCCGCTGACATCCAAGCACATGCCACTGTGCTCACTGTAGACACTGGAGTATCCGTTGCCCAAGTCCACCATTTGCCAATTCTGCCAAGCAAACCCATTGCACGTGTAGAGGTCGACATTGCTCCCTGCACTGGTATTGGGTTGTTGAACGTCCATGCACTTGCTGCTGTTTTGGTTGACGAGTTTTTTATAAGAACTCAGGGCATTTCCGCTGTAACCCGCTGCAACGATATTGGCCTGTACAGCGTTTTCCGTAGCATCAGAGGGTTTGCCGGTTGTCATTGCGCCTTCATAAAAGTTGCCAACAGCAACCTTGCTGTTGTCGCCACCAATACCCAAAATAATGGCCCCTTCTTTATGAAATGGCACATATCCTGACGTAGTAGGTAACGCCCCCGCATAATCCGTTTTTAACGCCCCCGTCTGAGCATCGCCATCTCTGATGGAATAGGTTGTGGCGTCTTGTTTAATCATGGCCGTGACAAAAGTGGTATTGCGGCCAGTGTTGTTCGTATTGCTTCCGTTGCCGCCCAGGAATAAACCATTCTCAAGGTCTGCCATGACCCAAGGGCCAGATCCGGTACATGCAAACCAGCACAAAGTGCCAAAGTAGACTGCATTCATGTGTCCATTGCCAGTATCAAGGTTATTGATCTCAGCATTGCCATAGTCGAAGCAGCAACCATTATTCACATGGGTAGCACTGGTAACCATGTAAATGCCTTCTGAGGCGCTGCCGGTTGCAATGCCTGTAGTGCTGTTACGCCGGTACCCAACCCCCGCCGAGATATAGACCGCATAGGCAGACTTCCCGCCGATCGTCACCTTCAACGCGGTGGCACTCCCTGTGATATCTGCGCTGCCGTTCCCCCCGGCCGGGGCAACAGTCAAGTGATTTCCATTGGCGGTCTGGTCATAGATGGTTTCAATGGTGCATACAGAACCTGCACAGAAAGCATCTTGTGCAGCAGCATTGGCAATGCCACCTGCGGACAAAGTGCCAATATCCGCTGTGGCGCCATCAGATGCGCGCTTGACCTGATAGAGTTTTCCGTTATATGCTCCAAACAGGGCTCGCACTGTGCTGTGGGCCGCCGAACAGGGGGTACCTCCCGCTGCGTAAATATCACAAGTGCTCGTTGCGGCCGAAGCTTTTTGCAACAAACCCACGCTGAAAAATACGATAAGTGCCAAAAGCATTAAAAAGCGATTTATTCTGCTTTCAGCATGCTTACTTAACGGGCGGTGCCCACTCAATCCCAACTGCACGCAATGATCTGTCATTTCTGTCTCCATAGTTATTTACTTTGATACGATGCCTCTCGACATCGCCATTTCACAGGCCATTACTTATGAACCCGTAAAATCCGTTGCGGCAAAAACGTATTGCGTTAAGTGCCTAAAAATGTGAACTTCAATGAAGTGAGCGGATGCTGACAAACCAGTACCCTAGCTTGAGCGGGCCGCCTCAGCTTGGTCTCAAGCGGTCGAGATACCCTTGTGTCGCTAGCAGGTCATACACCATCGGCGGAAGCCTGGGCCGGCCGAAAAATCTGTTTTTGCATCTCAATTCCGCTACTGATCGACAGGCGAGAGATCCGAGCTTCTGCATGGTCAAGCGCTTCTAGATATTCTCCGGTGGCGGTTTTTCTCCGGCTCTGCACCAGATTCGACAGATCGGTGCTTGCTTGGCTGTCACCTCGTTCTGCCAGCGTTTCGAGCTGCCTGACCAGACTTGCCGCGTCGGCGTTGATCTTGGTGCATTCAGGCGATGCCGCATTAGATTGTTGGATTCCCTGGCATGGCCATACCTGATCTAGCTTGGCGCGCAAGATCTTCGCGTCTCCTTCCTCGGTGAGTGCCAACGGTTCCGGATCATTCCAACAGTTCGAGGGAGGGCTCCGCCCGAATGGGTTACTGAGCATCATGTTGGGGCAATGCAGGTTGCCTTGTGCCTCAACCCCGGACGAATCCGCCACTGCCTGGAACTTGGCATCGGGCGGGGACAATGGCATGTTGCCGTTCGACTGCCTAGCGCTTATCAGCGGGAGCTCGGGGCTGTCTGATTGATCATCGCTTATCAATGGGTAAAAGCACAGACACGCTGTAGCAATCGCGCAGCACCCCAAGAATACTTTTTGAGCACCAGACATTTTGTCCTTTCATGCTTTGCCGAGCTTCCAGCGGCCAACTACACCGAACAATTAACGCTCAAGAGGGCATTCAATTCGGACACCGAGATCAACCGCCCCGCACACCCGACCATCGCCGCCGCTCAAAACGATTGTTCCGAGCCCATGCTAACGATCATCATTTCAGGAAACTAATCACATGTTGCGTAGGACTGATACCTATTTTTATATTGCTAATGTCTCTTGTGATACTTAAACGGATCTGCAGCCTGAGAGAGAGGGGGACTTATCAAAAAACATAGTGCTTGTTCGACTTGACGTTTCGCCGACACCGGTATGCTTAATACGTGGTTTTTGTTCGCTCAGTCAGAGTGCCACAGTCATGCCGCGCACCACCCCAGTGCTCAGCCGCCAGCGCAAATAAGGGCTGGTCGGCGTTGAGCAGATCAGCTCTGGTATTCCCGGTCCCGTCCATGAAAATATGAAGGTTTGGCACAGCGGGGCGCTTGATTGCATATCGTTACAACTACCAAAAATTGGGGAATTCGTGGAAATTTCACAAAATGCTTTTGCTTCGAACCTGCTTAGATGACTGTTGCTCCATCTATACCGGCAATGCGTTCCGCATTCCTGCTTTGCAGGTTTTGCCCTAGGGTGCCTGAACGCAATAAATCGTTGGCATCGGCGATTACTACAGCCTCACTAAAGTAGTAGCCTTGCGCAAGAGTTGTGGAACCGGTTGAATTTAGGAACGTACGCTGGGCTTCTGTTTCCACCCCTTCGACGATGATCTCAATATGGGCTTCGCGTGCGAGATTAATAATGGCACGAACGGTGGTTGCACTGGCCGGATCGTCGACAGCATTTTGAAGCATCGACTGCGCGATCTTCAGATGGTTCACACGGTAAGCACGAAGGTATTCGAACGATGAATACTCTGTACCAAAGTCGTCGATAGCGATCCTGACGCCCAAGGCTCTTAACCGCGGGAGTACATCGTTATGGGTCCAGGTCATCTGGGCTAAAGTCGCTTCCGTCACATCGAACTCCAGGCAGGATGGCTCAAGCCCCCACAGCGCAAGGGTCTCCACGACATCGCGAATCAATTCAGTACCGCCTTTGAGTTGACCGGGAGACAAATTGATCGCAATAACCGGCGGTGCCATGTCCTGGTCATGCCATAGCCTCATTTGTCTGCAAGCTTGGTTCAATACCCAATGGCCTAGTGCGATGATGCTGCCGGTTTTTTCTGCGATGGGGATAAATACACCCGCACTGAGAAGGCCCCGTAGGGGGTGACTCCAACGCACCAAGGCCTCCATCCCGACGATTTTCCCAGAGGACAACTCGACTTGTGGCTGGTAGTACAGCTCCAGTTCGTTGTGCTCGATTGCCCGGCGCAAGTCCTCGCCAAGCGTGACTCTGTCCAACACCTCCTGGTCCAGATCCTCGGAATGAAAGTGGTATTGGTTCCTGCCCTCATCTTTAGAGCGATACAGCGCCAGATCGGCTTGCGTCACCATAATGTCTGGGCTCGCAATACCCCCGACGTAAGGGCAGATGCCAATGCTGGCAGAAACATGCACTTCGTTGCCATTGAGCAAATAGGGAAGAGCCAAAGCCTTCTGCATTTTTGAGGCCAGTACTCCTGCATTCGCTAGTTCACCCATTTCCCCTTGCAGCACGGCGAACTCATCACCACCCAGGCGAGCCACCAAGTCTGTCTCCCGGGTGCAATCCCGCAGGCGCTGCGCCACCTTACGCAATAGTAGATCACCGACTGGATGGCCCAGCGTGTCGTTTACTGATTTGAAGCGATCCAGATCCAGGTAGTGGAGCGCAAACGGAACAGCGCCTCGCTGCGCCGCAGCGAAAGCCTGGTGTAACCGGTCGGTGAAAGTGGAGCGATTGGCCAAACCCGTCAGTCCATCGGTACGTGCTACGAGTGCGAGTTGCTCTTCGGCCGCCTTGCGCTCCGTAATGTCGAGGACGATTCCTTCGATTTCAATGAGTCGTCCGTCCTTGTCGCGTACCGGAACATAGCGGTTTTCGACCCAACGTCGGGAGCGATCTCCCGTGAGAAAGTGGTATTCGATCGAGGCACCTTGCGCATCCTTTTCGA
Organism: Rhodoferax sp. GW821-FHT09E07; assembly: GCF_059416145.1. NCBI lineage: Bacteria > Pseudomonadati > Pseudomonadota > Betaproteobacteria > Burkholderiales > Comamonadaceae > Rhodoferax > Rhodoferax sp. GW821-FHT09E07. The sequence continues at coordinate 655,672 of NZ_JBWKOP010000001.1, forward strand.
GTACCCGTGACATCGCCTCTGCTACTGCAGCTTGGTCATCCGGGTCAATCAGCAGGTCAGCCCAGTCTGGGTTGGCCAGCAGACTGGCTGGATCGTGGCCAAATTTGGTGATGTTTTGCGAGATATAGATCAGTGGGAATGAAGGCTCCCCACGTAGCCGATAGAGGATGATGGGGCTGTTTTGCACGATGATGTTGGCATCGGACAGCTCCCTGGTTCTCTCTTCTACTGCCTGCTCCAGCAGACTCATCCGCAATAAGGCATCTTCGGTCATTTGCCACTTCACTGTGAGGGCGTTGGCCAACTGGCGAACCTCGACCGGTTCAAATGGCTTTTTCAATACCAACAAGCGGTCACGTGCGTCCAGGCGTTCAAAGACTTCGTTCCATGATTGGTCAGAGTGAGCGGTGCAAATCACGATCTGCAGACGTGGATCTACCTGCCACAGCTGCTCGATGGTTTCCACTCCATCCCATCCAGGCGGCATGCGCATGTCGATGAAGGCCAGCGCATAAGGTTCATTTTTCTGCAAGGCCTCTTGGACCATTGCCAACGCCTCTTGGCCTTGGTAAGCGCTGTCCAACGAAAATCCGGCCGAAGATGTCTTGGCGGAGGTGCCGAACAATGCGGACTCGAAGTCGTCCAACTCCGCCGTTGCAGTCGTGGTGGCCGGCAGCAGAATTCTTCGGTAATCCTCGTGGATGGCAGGCATATCGTCTGCCAAGAGAATGCGTCGATTGCCTTGCTCGCTCATGGCGCCTCCTCTGTCATTTCGAACGGAAGTTCGAGCGTAAACACCGCCCCAGTACCCGGTCCGTCGCTGTAGGCTGTTAGTGTTCCGCCCATTTCACGCGCGGCATTCACTGCGCTATGCAGTCCGAATCCATGTCCGGTCTTTTTGGTAGTAAATCCATGCGCGAATACCTTGGTCAAGGTTTCCGGTGCGATACCCATTCCGTTGTCCGCGACACGGATACGCAGCCGTTGGCCTGATGCCACATCCACCTGAACCGTGAGCTTGGGCTCCGCCACACCCTCCATAGCCTGCTGGGCATTACGAATTAGATTCACCAGTATCTGCAGTATTCTGCCTTTGTTCAATGGCAACTCGGGAACAGGTGCAATGTCTTGCTCCACCACCACATGCTTGCGTGCCAACGCATCGGCATTGATCTTCAATGCATCTTTCACCAGTTCTTGGACTTGAATCGTCTCCAGCAGCATAGACGCTCCCGCATGGGCTTGCTGTGCGGCAATGATCTCCTTGATGTGGTCAACGTTCTTGGTCAACACCACCAACTCTTCGATGGCGCCATGCTGCTCCGCCACCAGTACAGGCGCTAATTGGCGCAGGTATGCGGGAAGCATCTTGCCTTTTGCGTCCGACACCAAAAACTCTGCCAAGTCCTTGGAATGCTCGTCCATCAGTTGCACGGCCCTTGTAAGCCCAGGCATCTTGGACGCTCTAAGGTGGGACAGAATCAGCGCCGCAGAAACATTCACGCTGTTGAGCACGTTGCCTACGTTGTGCAGCACATTGATGGCGATCTCGGCCATTCCGGCCAGGCGCGAGGCTTCGAGCAACTGTTTGTGCACCTCGGCGATCTGGCGCTCGGCTTCCTTCAAATCGGAGATGTCCTTGGTGATGCCAAATGTGCCAACTATTTGGCCTTCACGGTTGCGCAGTGGCATCTTTGTTGTTAAACCCCAGGAGTCGGGTCGCCCGTCTTGCCAGGTTTCCCTCTCAACCTTGTTGATGATCGGAATCCCGGTGCGGATGATTTCCTGCTCGTCCTCATACGCCGGACGGGCGTGTTCCTCGGAAAAAACATCGAAATCCGACTTTCCCACCAACCCCTCAGGGGTAGACATGCCAAACTGCAGGGCCTGGGCAGTGCTGGATCTGATAAAGCGGGACTCGGTGTCTTTGAAATAGATGTGGTCTGGGGAGTTGTCCAGCAGCGCCCTGAGCAGGTCACGCTCATTGACCCGCATTTCGTCTTTTTGCTTATGTCGGGTGATATCAAACATGACCCCCTGGCTGCCAACGATCGCCTTGTCAGGCCCCAGGACCGCGGATTCGACCACTTGAAAATGCTGCCGCTGGCCGTCAGCATCCACCCTCACTTCCTCTCGCGAAGCCTGGTTCCCGGTTTGTATGATCTGCGCATGCTGAAGGGCTTCTTGCTCAGCGAGTTCTCGTCGCCACATAGTTTGTGAACTGTGCGATATGGTGGCGGCAATTTCGGTGGCGGTTTTTCCTAAAATCTGATCCGCCGCAGTGGCCTTGAGTTGGCAAAACCACGAATTGATGAAGACAAACCGTCCGGCAGTATCCTTGCGAAAAATGCCAATAGGCAACTGCTCGACGATTGGTGTCGTTTCGTTCGACGGTGTTGAACTCGTGAAAGAGGTAGCTTGCGTTTGCATAGTTGAGGACTCAAAGTTTGTCAAAACAACGCGGAGAAGTCAGCATATTCCTCAAATCACTGCAAATGGTACTTAACCGAAGTTACTCCATTTAGGCCTGTGGTGCACTTTGCGAACGCAACTGAATTGTTTTTTTGAGTGCTGTTCTGGTATCGGCGATCAGTGTAGCGTCTTCGTTTCATGATGGTCAGAGTGAGCGGTGCAAATCACGATCTGCAGACGTGGATCTACCTGCCACAGCTGCTTGATGGTTTCCACTCCATCCCATCCAGGCGGCATGCGCATGTCGATGAAGGCCAGCGCATAAGGTTCATTTTTCTGCAAGGCCTCTTGGACCATTGCCAACGCCTCTTGGCCTTGGTAAGCGCTGTCCAACGAAAATCCGGCCGAAGATGTCTTGGCGGAGGTGCCGAACAATGCGGACTCGAAGTCGTCCAACTCCGCCGTTGCAGTCGTGGTGGCCGGCAGCAGAATTCTTCGGTAATCCATCGTGGATGGCAGGCATATCGTCTGCCAAGACGAATGCGTCGATTGCCTTGCTCGCTCATGGCGCCTCCTCTGTCATTTCGAACGGAAGTTCGAGCGTACATCCACTGGTACAACGAGAAGCGGATCAAGATCTAACTTGGCTCTCTCAGCCCCACCGAATACCGAGAGAGCCGTGGACTTACGGCATAACTCCAGTCCAAGATTTCGTCCGCACCCCCCAGGTACACCTTGCCCGCAGGGATCTGGAATTCTGTAATGTCCGTGAGCCACTTCTCGTTGGGCACCGCAGCCTGGA